>NZ_CP016027.1:0-600000 GCF_001663815.1 Halothiobacillus diazotrophicus | reverse complement strand
TCAATTGCGCCATGCTACGTTTGGAGAAAGATCCTTTCCAGCAGCACTTCATCGAGTCCAATAGTATGCCAGTTCCATTTCGTTCCAAACTCAATGCACGCAAACTGAAACAGGGGCGTCCGACCCGCTGGCCGGATTTTATTCGGGACGACTCCGTTCGAGCGACGCCGCACTCTCGGGCCCTTGCTCAGCGTTGGATTCCTGAGCGGGGATTTGTCCTGATCCCGAATCCTGCACTGTCTGAGCCTGAGGATCTCCTGCATCGCAACCGACAGCTGGATTTAATCGATCGAAATACCCGGTTATTCCGCGATGGGAAGCCTGCCAATCATGCGCTGCTTTGGGGCGCGCGGGGAACGGGAAAGAGCGCGATGGTCCGTGCCATGCTCAAACGCTATGGCGGTCCGGATCTTGGCATGATCGAAATAGCGCATTCGAGTCTGAGTGAACTTGCCGACCTCATGCAGATTCTTTCCCGTGTCGATCGACGCTACATGCTGTTCATCGATGATTTGTCGTTTGATGCCCATGATGCCCGGTATAAGGGACTGAAAGCGCTGTTGGATGGTTCGCTTCTTAGCTCGACGCATAACGTCGTGGTGTATGCCACATCCAACCGTCGCCATCTGTTGCCGGAGTCCATGGCGGACAATCTGAACGGCCGAATTGTTGACGGTGAGCTGCATGAAGGCGATGCCATTGACGAGAAGATATCCTTATCCGAGCGATTCGGTCTTTGGCTGGCGTTTCACCCGTTCACGCAGGAACAGTATCTCGATATCGTCTCGGCTCATTTAGCTCAGGCCGGGAGCAGTGCATCCGACACGAACTGGCATGAAGAGGCGTTACGGTTTGCCCGCCTTCGCGGTTCGCGCAGCGGGCGGGTTGCCATGCAGTTCGTTCAGTATTGGCAGAGCCTGAATGTGTAGGTGGTAATTAATGAGCCTCCAATCGAATTGGATCGACTTAAAATGGGACAATCTCCCACCGAAAAATGCGGGGCGATTTTTGTTTTACCCAATAAAATAAAGAAGTTGAGCGGCCTATTTTATGTTGATGCTAGCTTGTTTCAACTTGAATTGCTTATGCAGTTAACCCGCTTGCGAATAAAGTGACAAAAATATGTCCGCGCGTGATTTGTATTTACACAACAGTTGTTGACGCTTTTGATAGCCTCAGGGCGAAACTACTTGTATTTCATCCCTTTTGGTTTATTGTCGGCAGGGTATTTATTGCGGGGGCGGTCGCTGCCGAACAGTAAATACCTGTGTGCAGGGTTTTCAGTGCTAGGCGCTCCACACGGTTGAAACGTTAGCACGTGTACGAGAGTATTTTTCCCGATGATTAATATCTATGTTGGCAACCTGTCCTATCAGTCTGACGATGCGGACGTTCGCGCTGCATTCGAAGTATTTGGTGAAGTCAAATCCGCCAAAGTGATTCAAGACATGGCCACAGGTCGCTCCAAGGGTTTCGCCTTTGTTGAAATGACCGACAAAGCTGCAGGCATGAACGCCATCGAGCAGCTGGACAACACCGATCTGAACGGACGCAATATCCGCGTCAACGAAGCTCGTCCCCGCGAGCGCAGCAACGACCGTGGCGGTGACCGCGGTGAGTTCCGCGCACGTCGCTAATAAAGCGTTCGCTTTTTAGCTGACCACCGGCCACCTTTTTGGTGGCCGAGCTTTTTTGGGGATTCAAATACTGCTTAACGCAGATACTTTTGCGTCCTGCTTTGCATTTTCGGCCTCGGCACTTCGATGCGTACGATGTGCATAGACAAACAAGTCAAACTGATGGGCGGGAAGAATCTCATCTTCCTCGATACCGGGCACGCTGAAAGCCAGGCTCAGCAGCGCAGATTCCCGACGCATATCCCGTTCGGCCTTTCGCCACACCCACAACATGGGTTCTGGAGAGAGAAACGCAAATACCACATCGAACGGTGTCCATGAAATCTTCCAGAAGTCCCCGAAGCGGATTTCACAATTGGATAGGTTTCGACATCGCCATCGGGCAAGCAGATAGAGTACCGGGGCACTCTCGATACCCACAAATTGTCGCTCAGGATGCAATTTGGCAAGGTGCATCACCAGCCGTCCGTCGCCACATCCGATATCCAGCAGGCTTTGGTATTGATGAAGGGTCATGTAGCGGGACAAAGACTCGCCGACGATCCTGTCCGATCGGTACAGAGGAATCCGCGTGAAGATTGCGTTCCATTGCAAGGCAATCAACACCACGGATAGTCCAAAGAACCACCAGGGATTGATGGTGAATGACAATACCGTCGCCAGGGGAGCGATCAGGAGGACGGGACGCCACCATGCGGGCAACAGTCTCCATCCGATAAGCATGGCAAAGAAGCCGGTGATGGCCGCCGCAACAGGGAGAGAGACGTGCGGCAGATGTTGCTGATTACCGAGATAAAGCAACGCGGTTGTCATCACTATGCCGGCAGAAAGCGCAACGAGCGCGATGGCGAAAGTGAACGAACGTCTCATGATTCGGACTTGGCCAGTATGCCGGCACGGTTGATCTCTGGCTGTGCACGCACAAATCGGGGGTTCATCGTCGCGCGCTTAGTGAGTTGCGCTGCCATCATGACCCGTTGGCGCAGCGTTACTGCCCGTCGCGCCGACAGGTGCCGTCGGTGCATTCATGGGTGGGGTCAATTGCGTATCGATACCCAGATTGGGTGTGATCAACTGAATTTGTCCGTTGGTATCGGACGATCCGCCGACGGCTTTGAAGTCCGTCGGATTGAGCACGCGTTCCGTCGCCGTGTCGTTCATGACGATGATGGAAATGCGCCGGTTTCTCGGATCCGCAGGATCCTCCGGGATGAATGGCAAGGCATCTGCCATGCCAATGACACGAAGCAGTTTTTTCTCGTCGTACCCATCCTTGACCAATTCCCGACGTGCCGCATTGGCCCGATCAGCTGAAAGTTCCCAGTTGCTCCGATCGATACCGTTATAGGGCAACGCATCGGTATGACCAATGATACTGAGCCGATTGGGTAGCTTGTTGATCACCGGGGCAAGCTTGTTGAGGATTTCGGCCGCATAGGGCTCGAGGTGCGTTGATCCGACCTTGAACATCGGTCGTTTGGCCTGATCGAGAATCTGGATTCTGAGACCATCGCGCGTCATGTCCAGGCGAATCTGGTCCTTGTAGTTCTTCAGTGCCGGATCGATGTTGATCAGCGACTCAAGCTCCTTCTTGAGGTCTTCGATGCGCTTCTTGTCGGCTTCCTCGATTTTCTTGCGGGCTTCTTCCTCCGTCAGTTTATGCTCGTCGAGATTCGGTTTTGGGGTGGGATTCGTTCCATTGTGCACCTGCCCCTGCTGCCGGGTCAGATCTTCACCCCCGGCATTGATGAGGCTAACCGATGCACCGGCACTGGGCCCGCCTTCCAGGGTCACTTTGAGGGGGTTGGTGAAATAATCAGCGATACCCTTGAGCTTTACCTCCCCTACGGAGCCAAGCAGCCACATGAGCAGGAAAAACGCCATCATGGCCGTCACGAAGTCGGCGTAGGCAATTTTCCAGGCGCCGCCATGGTGACCATGGTGCCCCTTGTTGACCTTCTTGATGATGATCGGTTTGGCTTGATCCGGCTGTTCGGCCATCGCTCTACTCTCTTTCGCGCGCTGACGCCGCGGCGGCGCGCATTATTTCTTCTCTTTGAGATATTCCTCGAGTTCCTGGAACCCGGGACGATCGGACGAGAAGAGGACCTTGCGGCCAAATTCCGCGGAAACCTGCGGCGGATAGCCATTCATGAATGCAATCATGGCCGCCTTGATGCTTTGATAGTACTTGGTCGAATCGTTGACCTTGTGCTCTAGGTTGGTTGCGACAGGCGCGACGACACCGTAAGAAATCAGAATACCCAGAAAAGTCCCAACAAGCGCGGCAGCGATCAAACCGCCGAGCACGGACGGGGGCTGATCTACTGACTCCATGGTGTGGATCACACCGAGTACTGCCGCGACAATACCAAATGCTGGCAACCCATCTGCCATCTTCGCAATCCCTGTACCGGGCAATGAGGCTTCCTGATGGTGGGTTTCAATATCGATATCCATGAGATTATCGATCTGATGGACATCCAACGTGCTCGATACCATCAAACGCAGATAATCAGTAATAAAATCTACCGCATGATGATCGGCCAAGACGGTGGGCGCCTGCTGGAATAGCGCACTGTTGTGCGGATCTTCGATATCTTCCTCGATGGCCATCAGGCCCTCCTTGCGCGCCCGAGTAAAGATATTGAATAGCAGCGCCAGGGTTTCCATGTAGAGGGTTTTTTTGTACTTCGATCCCTTGATGGCGGTCCCAAAGCCGCCAAGGGTGGCTTTCATCGTCTTGCCCGAGTTGCCTCCGACAAAGGCCGCAATCCCGGCCCCTAGAATCATTAGATATTCAATGGGTTGGAATAAAATGATCAAGTGGCCACCAGCAAGTATGAAACCACCGATGACCGATGCAAACAATAATATCCAACCGATAATGAGGGTCATATTTCTTCCGTAGTTCTCAGGTGTCGATGAACAGGTAATCGCCTGTCGGGAAGCGGTTACCCGGTCATCCGATCCCTAACGATAGATCGTCACATTTCACGTTTTCTTTAACCTTATACCAAAGCTGTGGAGGCGGGAATCAGTAGCCCAAAGATTTTCCCGTAATCTCCGACAGATCCGGGGAACAGGCCGGTCTTTCGTTCATGCGCACCAGAGCTTCCTTCATGAGAATTGCCCGGGCTGGATCTAGCCTTTTCCATATGTTGAACGCCGTTGCAAGCCGCGCGGCCAGTTGCGGATTGAATCCGTCGATTTCGATGATCCGGTCGGCAAGCCATTGGTACCCATGGCCATCAGGGGCATGAAAATCCATAAGATTTCCACGGGCGTAACTGCCGATCAGGGCATGCACGCGGTTGGGGTTCTTCAGGGAAAATGCGGGATGCCCCATCAGTTGACGCACGCGTTCCAAGGCATCCCCATCCGTTCGCTGGGCCTGCAACGCAAACCATTTGTCCATGATCAGTGGGTCATGACGCCAGCGTTCCTCAAAACGCGCCATGAGGCGCTCGAAGACGTCCGTCGGACGCACGCTCAAAGCAAACAGGGCATTGAAGGACTCGGTCATGTTGTCCGCTCGATCGAATTGGGTGACTGCCAACTGTAGCCAGGCAGGCCGATCAAGGGTCGTGAGATAGGAAAGGACCAGTCGCCGTACCTGCCTTTGACCGACGGCACGCGGTTCATATCGATAATGATCAGCGGGCTGATTCTTTTCGTACACAAGCAATAATGTAGATTCCCAAACCTCGGCCAACTGTCGTCGCAGCAGGTTTCTCTCACGATGGATCGCTTCGAATGGAATGTTTTCGTCGAACTGGTCGGCGAGGTATTTCTCGCTGGGAAGGCTGATGCATTCGGCGACGAACATGGGGTCCTGGTCTGACTCGAGCAGAATTTGACCGAATGCGTGTGAAAGCCCCTCTGGCAGCGGTGGTTCCGACTCCGATGGCCCGTTCTGCCCGGATTTGATCCGCTCAAGAAGCGTGAGCAGCCAGAGTTTCTGCATGGCATCCCATCGGTTGAAAGGATCCGAATCCGCATGACTGAGGATGGCAAGTGCTTCCTGATCATAGGGATAATGGATTTCCACCGGCGCGGTGAATCCGCGATTCAGCGAGGGAATAATGCGGATGTTCGGCGGAACGTCTACCGAAAAACTCCAGGACTGATGCATTTCACACACGGTCAGCGTCTGTACCAGGACACCCGTGCCGTCCAGAGCGATCGGATCTCCTTCAGCGGTAAACAGTGCCACGTCCAGCGGCATCATGTAGGGTTCGCTGCCTGAAATTTCCTGTTGAATCTTGAGAATGTACTGACCCGGCAATCGGGCGTCGGAGACCCGGAGCTTGGGCGTTCCGGCAACGTCATACCAGCGCCGGAATTGGGACAGATCCTTGCCGGATGCCTCACTCATGCACTGGAGAAAATCCTCGATCGTCACTGCCTGACCATCGAATCGATCGAAGTACAGATCGGTACCGCGTCGGAAGGTCTCCCAACCAAGGAGATTGCGCTGCATTCGAACGACTTCGGCGCCCTTGTTGTAGACCGTGGATGTATAGAAATTATTGATTTCCCGATAGGACTTCGGTTGTACGGGGTGTGCCTGAGGTCCGGCGTCTTCGGCGAACTGAATCTGGCGCAGCATGTTGACGTCCTGGATCCGATTGACAGCCCGGGATCCCATATCCGCTGAAAATTCCTGATCCCTGAAGACGGTAAACCCTTCTTTCAGCGACAACTGGAACCAGTCACGACAGGTGACGCGATTTCCGGACCAGTTATGAAAGTATTCATGGGCGACCACGGACTCGATGCCGGCGTAATCGGCATCCGTCGCCGTATCGGGCTTGGCGAGAATGTATCGGGAGTTGAAGATGTTCAGCCCCTTGTTCTCCATGGCCCCCATATTGAAATCGTCCACGGCCACGATATTGAATACATCGAGATCGTATTCGCGGCCGTAGGTCTCCTCGTCCCAGCGCATCGACTTCTTCAGCGAATCCATTGCATGTGCACAGCGATCGGCATTATGCGGTTCGACATAGATGGCCAGGTCGATCTTTCTGCCGGATTGCGTGATGAAAGTGTCCTTAAGCGCCGTCAGCTTTCCGGCGACCAGGGCAAACAGATAGGACGGCTTCGGATGCGGATCCACCCAGCGTGCGATTTGCCGACCCTCCCCGGCCGACTCAAGACTCACCGGATTGCCATTGGCCAGCAACACGGGATAGTCCAGTTCGTCGGCGATGATGGCAACGGAATAGCGCGCGAGGATATCCGGACGATCCACGAAGTACGTGATCCGACGGAAACCTTCCGGTTCGCATTGCGTGCAGAAATTGCCCGCTGATTGATACAGGCCCTCTAGAGCCGTATTGGCCGCCGGGTTGATTTCGGTGACGATGGTCAGCACGAAGTCTTCACGAACATCAGGCAAGGTCAAAAGCCGATCCGTCAGCGCGAACTTGTGCTCGGACAACTTCTCGCCGTCGTAATCGATGGAGATCAGTTTGAGTGACTCGCCGTTTAGGATCAGCGGACGGGAATGACTGCCATTTCGGCGTACATGCATGGTCGCGCTCACCCGTGTGGCGATCGGATCCAAATTGAAGGTCAAATCGATCGTATCGATCAGGTAATCCGGTGCCTGGTAATCCGCGAGGCGGATTTCGCGGGCCGAAGTACGTTCGTTGGTTGACATAGACTCAAACTCGTATGGGGTCGTGCGACGGTATTCGCCCAAGAGTATACCCTTCAGCACATTCATTGGGGCGGTGCCCGCCGCGTGCGTAGGCAGGCCGTCGTCTGATGCGGCATAATGGCGGGAATTCAGAAGGAGGTATTCATGTTTTTTCGCCAATTGTCGGTGTATCGGCTGGAAACGGCCGTCTCCGATTTCGACGCACTCGCCGAGAAGCTGAGTGAAAAACCCTTCATGCCGACCCGGGCCCAACAGGTCGAGTCCGTCGGCTGGGAGACCGCAATTGGCGAGAATTTCGTGCACGATACGGACGAAGCCGCGCGCATCGCCCTGCGTCGCGAAGAACGATCCGTGCCTGCCGGCGTGGTTCGCGATGAAGCGGAAAATCGTCTGCGCGCCCGCAATGGGGACAGTGGTGAACCCACGCGTGCAGAACGGGTTGCCATGCGCGATGCCGTATTCCTGGAACTGTTGCCGCAAGCCTTTCCCCGTCAGGCCGTGACTCAGGCCATCATTGACCGGAAGCACGAGCAGGTCTGGTTTGATACGGTCACGGCCAACAAGATCGAGCGGCTGAGCAACCAGCTTCGGGAGTCGCTGGGCCAATGGCGGATGGTGCCCCTGCTCGCCGGTCAGGACATATCGGCCCATCTTTCCGCCTGGCTGCTCGGCACCCCCCCCGAAGGATTTGAAATCGGCGAAGCGGCCAAGCTCGTCGATTTGCGCGAAGGCGGCACAGTGACGGTTTCGAAGCTTGCCCTGCCCGATCCGCACGTCATCGCGCATCTTCACGAAGGCATGAAGGTCGACCAACTCGAACTGATCTGGCGTGAACAGATTCGTTTTACCCTGCGCGCGGATGGCGGACTCACTCGAATCAAACCTACGGACTTGCTCGAAACCGATCCCAACGAGTCCATCGATGACGCCGACCAGCAGTTGGATGCGGATCAACGCCTCATGGTTGAAGCCTTCCGTCGCTTGATCAATGATCTGCAGCACGTGCTGCAAACCGCTGAGAACCCGGCCCGCTAACCGCGCGCATCGGTCCAGCTTGACCAAAATACCCAGGTACCCATCAGATGCAGACAGATATTGATTTTTCCCTGACCGCCATCAGCCCCGTCGATGGTCGCTACACCCGCCATACCACCTCTCTCCAACCCTATTTCAGTGAATTTGCGCTGATCAAGTATCGCGTTCTGGTTGAGATTGAATGGCTGAAGGCCCTGAGCGCGCATCCCGGTATTGGCGAAGTCCCTACCCTGTCCCATGCCGCCAAGCTCTTCCTTGACGAAATCGTGGAAAATTTCGATGTCCCCCAAGCCCAACGGGTCAAGGAAATCGAACGTACCACCAACCATGATGTCAAGGCCGTGGAGTATTTCCTGAAGGAATCTGTAGCGGATTTCGCGGAACTGAACGATCTGAGCGAATTCTTCCATTTCGCCTGTACCTCGGAAGACATCAACAACCTGGCGTACGGACTGATGCTGAAAGGCGCGCGCGATGCAGTACTCCTCCCGGTACTGGATGAAATCATCGCCGACCTGCGCACCAAGGCGCATCAGTGGGCTGCCGTTCCCTTGCTGTCGCGCACGCATGGTCAACCCGCCTCGCCCAGTACCATCGGAAAGGAAATGGCCAACGTGGTCGCGCGCCTGCTGCGTCAACGGACTGCCATCGAAAACACGGCCATCCTCGGCAAGATCAACGGCGCTGTCGGCAATTTCAATGCTCACCTGGCAGCGTATCCGGAACTCGATTGGCCGGCGTTTTCCGAGACATTCGTTCAGGGCCTGGGCTTGACGTATAACCCGTACACGATTCAAATCGAACCGCACGATTACATCGCGGAACTGTTCGATGCCTTCGTCCGTTTCAATACCATCCTGATCGATTTTGCGCGCGATATCTGGGGCTCCATTGCCCTGGGCCATTTCAAGCAACGCGTCGTCGCCGGGGAAATCGGTTCATCGACGATGCCGCACAAGGTCAATCCCATCGACTTCGAAAACGCGGAAGGAAACCTGGGGGTTGCCAATGCCCTGCTCACGCATTTGGCGCAAAAACTGCCGATCAGTCGTTGGCAACGCGACCTGACGGATTCCACTGTCTTGCGTACACTGGGCGTCGGACTTGCCCATGGTCTGATCGCCTATCGTTCGTTACTCAAGGGGCTCGGCAAGCTCGAAGTCGACGAAATGCGCTTGCGGGCGGAGTTGGATCAGAATTGGGTCATTCTGGGTGAGGCAATTCAGACGGTCATGCGCCGCTACGGAATCGAAAACCCGTATGAGCAGCTTAAAGCGCTGACCCGCGGGCAAACCGTCGATGCCACGACCATGCGCGCGTTCATCGAACAGTTGAGCGAAGTGCCTGAGGAGGCCCGCCAGCAATTGCTGGCTCTGACCCCGGCGGACTACACCGGCAATGCGATCGAGATGGCCAACAGGATCTAGAGCCAAAACCAAATCCCAGGTGGTGCCGTCATGCCCTTACCGAACGACTGGATCGCATACCTGAAGGAGACGCCACTGCCGGTGCGTCGCGAGGTGCATCAGCAGGTCTGTCGCGCCCTCTGGAGCGATGAGGTCGATCAGGGCGTTCTGGTTGGCTGGTTGCGACGTGATCCTGGGGCGTGCGCCTTCATCATGGGGACGGCCGCGCGCGCGCAGCGAGCCAGGGAGCGTACCGCTCCGCACAGTCTTGACCACGCGCTCTCGCTACTGGGCATCACCTGGGCCAAAAGCGAAATTCCGAAGTTGCCGGTCCTGGAGGACGTCCTGACCGACGCGCTTCGTCTGGGCGGTTATTTCATGGCCCTGAGCCGCAGTCTTCATGCTGCGCGGCATGCTGAGAGCTGGTTGATCGAATTTCGTGACACGAATTACGAAATCGTCGTGTTGGCGACACTGCTGCACAATTTCATCGAACTGGCGTTATGGCGCGATGCCCCGGAGCTGGCACAAGCATCTCTCGCCCGCGTGCGGGACGGCCTCGACAAGACGTTTGGACAAGCCCTCTTCCACGTTCTCAAGGAACACGGGGTTGATCTGTCCCAGCTGGAGCAGGAACTGGGGGCGTATTACTACCTGCCGACGCAACTGTATCTCGATGAGTCCGCCTCCCCGATGCTTGCGCGGCAGCATCAGACGATCGTCCTCTTGGCCCGACGCTTGTGCTTTTACAGTGAAGAAGGCTGGTATCACGAGGGGATCATGAGCATCAAGCAGCAAGTGGCTCTGATGCTCAATCGCGATCAATCTTCGACGGATCAGCTGATCCACAAGACGGCGATCCAGACGGCGCACGAGTTCGACCCGATGGGTTTCTACTGCAGTGCGAAGATGCTGGTCGAAGCCTCACCCGTTCAGCGTGGGATCTGGCCATTGCCCAGTGACTATGGCATACCCCCGACCAACCAGCAGCGCGCCCTGCTCGGCATTTCCGAGCGCGTCACGCGCCATCGCCATGATCCGCTGCTCATGCTCAAAGGATTGCTGGCCAGCCTGATCGAAGGACTGCATTGCCGAAGTGTCGTGGTCTATGGTGTCGGCCGGGGCGGACAGATGCTCTCGCTGAGCATCAACAAGCGACCAGCGGAAGAACCGGTGCCGCAACACCTGACTTTGGGAACCAATCCCCTTTTCCAACGCCTGTTCGCGGGAAACAAGGCCATCCTCGTCCAGGAGGAGAATCGATCTAAGCTCATCCGTCTGGTGGATGATCAGGGTCAACAACTGATCGGAACGGATTGCTACCTGCAAACCTTGAGTTGGCAAGGCAAGCCGTTCGTCCTGCTGATCGTCGATGTGCATTCGGGTCTGGGCGTTCGCGACATGGCCCCCGTTTTCGACCATTTTCTACAGTTCTGGTCCGCCTGATCGACCGTCACCGGGACGCTGCCAGCGGATTTTTTCTGTTGACTGGACGGTCCGCCCTACTGAAGCCTGATCGAGTGCCCAGTTGATATGCCGATCCAGCTGCGCGCTGACCTGTCCTAACCGCGTGAGAAGCACTGCAGTCACTTGAGCCGCTTCACCCGGATTCGACCGCAATCGGTTACCCAGTGCCACGGCAATGTTCCGCAACCAGCGCTGCCATCCGATTCGGCGGATCGCCATGCCTTCGGTGCGCTGCAGGAATGTCGCCTCGTCCCAGGCGAACAGCGCACAGAGATCCGGCGCATCCAAGCCATGTCGTGCACGGAAATCCGAATCGACGGTCACACGCGAAAACCGATTCCACGGGCAAGTCAGCTGACAATCATCGCAGCCGTAGATCCGGTTACCCATGGCCGCACGATAAGCGACGGGAATATCCGCATCCGATTCGATGGTGAGATAGGAAATGCACCGCCGGGCGTCCACGACCCCATCGGCCACGATCGCTCGGGTAGGACATACGTCGATGCAGGCCGTGCAGGAACCGCAATGGCCGGACATTGGCGGATCGACCGGCAGCTCGAAATCGATGAACAACTCACCCAGAAAGAACCAGGAGCCGCTTTCCCGATTCAGGATCAGTGAATGCTTCCCTTTCCAGCCCATGCCCGACTTTTCCGCAAGACCGGTTTCATAGACCGGCGCGGAATCGACGAATGCCCGGTAGCCGAATGGACCGATGTCAGCCTGTATGCGATCCGCAAGTTTCTGCAGCTGATTGCGCAGTACCTTGTGGTAGTCGCGTCCCAGGGCATACCGGGAAACGTAACCCAGATGCGGATTGCCCAAGACGTGCTCTGGGCCAGCCACATCGGGGGGGAAATAGTTCTTGCGGACGGTCAGAACCCGTTGGGTTCCTGGATGGAGTTCCTGCGGACGAAATCGCTTCAGACCATGTGCTTGCAGATAGGCCATGTCACCGGCGTAACCCTGCGCCATCCAGTTCGTATAGCCCGATTCGTAGCGGGATAGATCGGTGTCGCAGACACGCAGATCGTCAAAGCCCAGTTCGAGCGCCCAGGCGTGCAGCTGACGCTTAAAGGCAACCGGATCCTCGATCAAATGCGCTCCGCAAGGAGCATGCCGCCACGCGCCGCAGCAAGGCACGCCGTGATGGTCACGGTAATATACAGACCGGAAACCCACCACTGATGTCGTTCGAACAGGGTCAGCGAATCGATCGAGAAGGTCGACATGGTGGTGAAGGCACCGAGAAAACCGGTGAGTATGGCCACGCGGTACTCCGTCGGCATCTGCAGCTTGGTCAACAGATAGATGCCGAGAAAGCCCATAAGCGCGGAACCGAGGATGTTGACTGTCAAGGTGCCCCAGGGATATTGACGGCCAAAATGGTGGGCCATGAACACCGTGACGCCGTATCGCGCCATGGCGCCGAGGGCTCCGGCCAGTGCAAGCAGTGCGTACAATCTCATGGATGCCTACTCAAGATGCGTTGGGTGAAACAGTATCGAAGCCATCCGACCAGATGGGCGTGCCTGCAATCGCGATCAATGGCTTTCGACAAGTTTACTGTTCGACAGGGTCATGAGTCGATTGTGGAGCGGCACCAGTGAGGTGCGATGCCCCACGCTGACGATGGCGGCGTTCGGCAGCTCACTGAATATTAACTGATAAAGGGTCGTTTCACTGGTTTCATCCAGTGCGGAGGTGGCCTCATCCATGAAAATCAGGACCGGTTGCTGCAACAGAATCCGGGCAATGGCGATGCGCTGCTGTTCACCGAGGGACAGGATCTGAGACCAGGGCTCCATGGCATTCAGGTACTGGGCAAGTTCGGAGAGTCCCACTGCATTTAGAACGGCCACGATTCGATCATCCGGCGTATTGGCAACCATCGCCGGGTACAGTAATGCATCGCGAAGCGTGCCGAGCGGCAGATAGGGCCGTTGTGGCAGAAACAGTTTGGCATCCCCTTCGGGAAGATTGATCTGCCCCTGACCGAAGGGCCAGATGCCGGCCAGCGCGCGAAGCAAAGTACTCTTCCCTGCCCCTGATGCGCCCATGATCAGGGCGCGATCACCGGGAGCGAGCGTCAGATCGAAATCGCGAAGCAGACTGCGGCCATCCGGCAGATTCACGGAAAGCCCCTGCACGGCAAAACCGGTCGCGCCGATCTCGCGTTTCGTCTGGCTGATTTCCGGCGCACCCTCCCTCAGGGTTTTGACCTCTTCGACCAGCGCCCGGAATCCCTGAAGTCGATCCGTGACCGCATGCCATTGAGCGAAACTGTCATAGCTCTGTGCGATATAGGCAAATGCCCCTTGTACGTTGCCGAAGGCCGAACTGATCTGCATCAGGAAGCCCAGAGGGACGGCCTTGGCAAAGTAGGCGGAAGCCGCCGCCAGAAAGGGCAATATCACGGCGACCTGACTGAAATAGCTGCTGAACCAGTTGAAACGCTTCTGACGAAGAATCAGCCGCTTGTAGTTGTCGAATACGCGGTCGAACCGGTGTTTGAACTGAGCTTCTTCCTTAGGTTCTCCACCGTACAAAGCGACCGCTTCGCTGTTTTCCCGTAGGCGCACCAGACTGAAGCGGAAATCCGCCTGAAGACGCTGTTGATTGAAATTCAGCCAGATCAGCGGGTTGCCGACCTTTGCGGCCACCCAGGTCCAGGCAACCGCATAGAGGAGCGCGACCCACACGAGGAACCCGGGAATATGATGCTCCGCCCCCCCCCAGGGAATGACGACCTTGGCGGACAGGACCCAGAGCAAACCAACGAACGCAACCAGGTTGGCAATGGCGCTGAGAAGCCCGGTGAACAGGCTCGTGGTGTATTGGGAGAACAGATTCAGATCGTCGGCGATTCGCTGGTCGGGGTTATCCTGCCCGCGCTTGAAAACCTCCATGTGGTAGTAGGTTTGGGCACTCAGATAGCGATCGAGGTAATCCCCCGTCAACCAGCGCCGCCAGCGGAGATCCAGCAATTGGGTCAGATAAGTCTGGTAGACGCTGAGGGCGATCGCTGAAAACGCGAGAATTGCAAACTCACCCAGCAGTTTCCAGAATCCCGCCTGATCGTAGTTCTGCAACGCATTGTAGAAGCGGTTGTACCAATCCGTGATCTGCAGATTGATGAACACGAGCATCAGGGTAAGCACGATGATGGCCGCGAGGAAACCACGGGCCTTCCAACGTTCATCGGATTCCGAAAAGTAGGGTTTGGCCAGGGCCCAAACCGTGGCAAAGAATGCTCGATTGAATTTCCTCGGCTGGTTCGCCAGGGCCACGATGCCAGGTGTATGGTCTTTGGGGTCGATGGATTGCATGGTTTCAGTCTTAGTTCTTTTCACTCAATTCAGTGGGACGACACAATCTCATCTTTGAGGCCCGGGCAGCCGCCAGGTTCAATCCCGGTACGGGTTGCGTCGCCGCAGCAACCCCGCACCGCCCCACAGAAGGACTGACAGCAGAATAATCGGCCAGGACTGTAGATGATAGAAGGGGGTGGTGCCCTGGTAGGGCTGAACATCGGCTTTGAGAAACCCCTGTCGATCGACGCCCAGCGTCTCGTAGGGGCGTCCACGCGCATCGATAAAGGCGGAGATGCCGGTGTTGGTCGCTCGAACCAGAGGGCGGCCGAATTCGCGGGCACGTACGGCGGCCATTTGCAGGTTCTGATGCGGAGCCAGGCTGTCGCCGAACCAGGAATCGTTGGAGACATTCACCAGAATGCCGGCATCGGGCAAATCATGGCGGATATCGCGGGCGAAGTCGGCTTCGTAGCAGATCGATGGGCCGATCCGAACGCCCTTCACCACGGGGAGCGGCTGATCGACAGCGCCGGGTGTGAGGTCGGACATCGGTATGTCGATCAGGCCCGAGAACAAATCCATCAGGGGACGCAGCGGCATGTATTCGCTGAACGGCACGAGGTGTGCCTTGCTGTGGCTGCCGATTCGCCCGGGAATGCCGACCAGACTGTTGAAGTAATGGCCGTCACGATCCTGTGTAAAGGTTCCGACCAGATAATCGACCCCTGTATCACGGGCGCGCTGATCCAATATCTGACGGAACCAGTCGAGATCCGAGAGTACGTCGGGAATTGCCGTTTCGGGCCAGATGACGAGATCTGCCGCACCAATTCCGTCGGACAGTGCGAGATACGTATGCAAGGTCTGGTTGAGGAAGGCCGGATCGAACTTCTGCATCTGAGGGACATTGGCCTGGGCGACGCCCACGAGAAGCGGCTGTCCAACCGGTTGCGTCCACTGAATTCGTCCCAGCCCCATCCCCGCGAGCAGGATCGCGACCACCCCGGCCACAGAAACCCAGACGCCGATCTGGGGACCTAGCCCCGAACGTCGCCTCAGTTCAAGCCCTATCCAGGCCAACAGCACGGACAGGGACAGCACGATCAGCGTGACACCGTATTCCCCAAACAGCGGCAAGTAGCCACCCAGCGGGCTGGCAACCTGTGCCACGCCCAGATCGAGCCACGGAAAGCCACTCAGTATCCACCCACGCAGCCATTCAACAAACGCCCAGCTACCGATGAAAGCCATCGATAGCCAAAGGAAGGCGCGTCCTGAGACAGGTTGGTGTGAATCAATACCACCCGCCCGTACAGCGAGCCAGGTGGTGAGGCCGCCGTACAAAGCAAGGGCGCCCACGAACAACAGGGTGATCAAGGCAGCGATCGGGGCAATGGCGCCCCCGAACAAGGTCAGACTCAGATAGACCCAACTCACACCGATACCAAACTGGCCCAGCGCAAAGGCATAACCGATCCAGAATCCCCTTTTGGCACTTTGTCCGATCAGCAGGAGCAGCAGAATGGCCGGGCTCAGGATGGTGACGGGCCAAAAATCCAAGGGCGCAAATCCCACCGGCAGCACGGCACCGGCAAGAAAAGCCCAGAAAAGACGCCAGCGGAACCGAAGCAGACTCGGGACGTCGGACGCCAACCTCATCCGGCGTGTTCCGGTGTTTCGATACCACTGGGTGCCGATTGGGCCAGGGGGGTAACCAGCAACAGATGCAGGCGCCGCTTGTCCGCACCGAGAATCTTGAATTCAAATCCGCCCAGACGGACGACTTCGCCCCGACGAGGCAAATGACCCAGCTCATGGGTAATCAGTCCACCGATCGTGTCGTACTCGTCGTCCGGGAATTCCGTATTGAAGCGTTCGTTGAACTCGTCGATGGTTGTCAGTGCGCGCACGGTGAAACGATGGGAGGCCTGTTCCCGGATATTGATCCGCTCCTCCGTGTCGTATTCGTCATCGATATCCCCGACGATTTCCTCCAGCACATCCTCGATGGTCACCAGACCGGCTACGCCACCGAACTCATCCAGCACGATCGCCATGTGTGTGCGCGTGAGCCGGAATTCGGCGAGCAACGCATCGAGGCGCTTGCTTTCCGGGACGAACATCGCCGCCCGAATGTGTTTGCTGAGATCGAAATCCGCCTGTTCCGGCTTGTCCGGCTGCTCCGAATAGAAGTGCAGGAGTTCCTTGACGAGCAGCACGCCGACAATCTCATCGCGGTTTTCGCGGATGACGGGATAACGGGAGTGGCCGGTTTCCGCGATTTTGGCCAGGATGTCGGACAGGGAGACCGTCGCGTCGATCACGTCCATCTGGCCGCGGGGAATCATGATGTCCCGCACACGCGATTCGTGAAACTGGAGTACGGAATCGATCAGACCGTAGGCGGAGTGCGGAATCACGTTGTTCCGTGCGGCGCTGTCGACGACGGTCAGGATGTCGTCGCGGGTCTGTATTTGGTTGATGCACCATTGTTTGCGCAGGCGGCTGAACCAACCGGGTTCAGTGCTGCGCGACGGACTACTCGGATCATCGTCCATGGTCAGTTTAATCTCCATTGGCTAAGGGATTCACTCAGGGGGTTCATAGGGATTTCGTATATTCAAACGACGAAGCGCGACGATTTCAAGGGCTTCCATCGCTTCGGCTTCCAATTCGGTTTCGTGATCGTGCCCCAACAGATGCAGGACGCCATGAATGACCAGATGTGCGGCATGCTCCATCGAGGATTTTTTCTGCGCCTTGGCCTCCCGCACCAGTACCGGCGCGCAGATGACGAGATCGCCCAGATAGCGTTCCTGTGCCAGCAACTCTTCGGGTAGATCGCTGGAGTCATAGGGAAATGAAAGCACATTCGTCGCATAGTTTTTGTGACGGTACTGCGCGTTGAGTGCCTGCCCCTCTTCCGCATCGACAAATCGGATGGTCAACGAGACGCATCCTTTCAGGGGCAACCCCAACAGAGCCGATTCCACCCAGGTTGTCAGGCGTTCTCGGGACGGACAGCGCAATGCGGTCGCCTTCTGGCGGTCGACCAGCACCTCGAGCGGAAAATTTCCGTTCATCGGGATGACGACTCGCTTTGACCGGTCGTCCGACGGTCATAGGCATCGACGATTCGCATGACCAGGGGATGGCGAACGACGTCGCGGGCCTGGAAGAACGTAAAGGCAATATTGTCGATCTCGCTCAATACGTCGATGGCGTCGCGCAGCCCGGAGGTCACGCCGCGCGGCAGATCGATCTGGGTCACGTCGCCGGTGACGACGGCCTTGCTGCCGAATCCGATGCGGGTCAGGAACATCTTCATCTGTTCGATGGTGGTGTTCTGCGCCTCATCGAGGATCACGAAGGATTCGTTCAGGGTGCGACCGCGCATGAATGCCAACGGCGCTACCTCGATCACCTGCCGTTCGATGAGCTTTGTGACCTTGTCGAAGCCCAGCATCTCGTACAGCGCGTCATACATGGGGCGCAGGTAGGGATCGATCTTCTGGGCGAGATCGCCGGGCAGGAAGCCGAGTTTCTCCCCGGCCTCGACGGCTGGGCGGACCAATACGATCCTTTGAACCGCACCGCGCTCCAGGGCATCGATGGCGCTGGCGACGGCGAGATAGGTCTTGCCGGTTCCGGCCGGGCCGATGCCGAAATTGAGGTCATGGCGGGCAATCGATTGAAGATAGCGAATCTGTCGGGCACCGCGTCCGCGCACGACGCCCCGCAAGGTGATGATATGGATTTCGTCGCCGCCGGCCGGCGCATCCTGGTCCAGACCGGCCGCCTGAAGGTACAGGTTGACCCGCTCGGCGTCGATGGACTCCTTCTCGCTCAGCAGATAGAGGTCCGTCAGCACGGTTTGAGCCTGCCGGGTCGCCAGTTCGGAACCGATGAGGGTGAACTGCCCGCCCCGATGATTGATTTCGACACCGAGTCGTCGCTCGATGACGCGAAGGTGCGCATCGAAAGAACCGATCAGGTTCGAGAGACGTTCGTTGTCGATCGGGCTCATTTCGAAGGACAGGCGCGTGGCATCTCCCGACATCAGGCAGCCACCAGGTTCCGTGCCTGCGCACGAGCCAGATCCTGAGGATTGATCCCGACGAATTCCGCACGCAGCGAGTTGGGCATCACTTCGGTGATACGCACGTCGACGAACAGGCCGACCACTTCGGGACGCGCCTTGAAGATCACGCTGCGGTTGTTCTCGGTCTTGCCCACGAGCTCGTTCGGATCCTTCTTGGAGGGGCCGGACACGAGAATGGTCTGGATCGTCCCCACCATGGCGCGGGAGATCGCCTGTTCCTGCTCGGTAATCTGCGCCTGAAGGCGGTGCAGCCGCGCCTTCTTGACGGATTCAGGCTGATCGTTGGGCAGGCTGGCTGCCGGCGTGCCGGGGCGCGGGCTGTAGATGAAGCTGAAGGAGTGGTCGAAGCCGATGTCCGTCACGAGCTTCATGGTGGCTTCGAAATCGGCCTCGGTCTCGCCCGGAAAACCGACGATGAAGTCCGAGGAAAGGGAAATACCGGGCCGGGCCGCCATCAGCTTGCGCATCTTCGCCTTGTATTCCAGTGCGGTATGACCGCGTTTCATCTGAGCGAGAATCCGGTCTGATCCGGCCTGTACCGGCAGGTGCAGGAAGGCGGCCAGTTTCGGCTCGTTGCGGTAGGCCTCGATCAGACGATCGGTGAATTCAACGGGGTGCGACGTCGTGAAGCGAATGCGCCCGATGCCGTCGATCCGAGCGATGAATTCGATCAGCAAGGCCAGATCGGCGATTTGCCCGTCGTGCATCAACCCCTGGTAGGCATTCACGTTCTGGCCCAGCAGATTGACCTCGCGCACACCCTGCTCCGCCAATTCGGCGACTTCGGCAATGACGTCGTCGAAGGGACGGGAGATTTCCTCACCGCGTGTATAGGGCACCACGCAGAAGCTGCAATATTTCG
Organism: Halothiobacillus diazotrophicus; assembly: GCF_001663815.1. NCBI lineage: Bacteria > Pseudomonadati > Pseudomonadota > Gammaproteobacteria > Chromatiales > Halothiobacillaceae > Halothiobacillus > Halothiobacillus diazotrophicus. The sequence goes on along the minus strand of NZ_CP016027.1, from coordinate 580,506 downwards.
AGCAGCCTTCCATGATGGAGACGAACGCCGTGACGCCCTCGGCGCGCGGGGCCGGCAGATTGTCGAACTTCTCGATTTCCGGAAAGGAAATGTCGACGACCGGTTGGCGCTGCGCCTCGACCTCGGCCACCATCTCGGGGAGACGGTGCAGGGTCTGAGGCCCGAACACGATGTCGACGAACGGTGCCCGGGTGCGGATTGCCGCCCCTTCCTGACTGGCCACGCAGCCGCCGACGCCGATGATGAGATTGGGGTTCTTTTCCTTCAGCGGACGCCAATACCCCAGTTGGGAAAACACTTTTTCCTGAGCCTTTTCCCGAATCGAACAGGTATTGAGCAGCAGAACATCGGCCTCGCTCGGGTCTTCCGTCACCACGAAACCCGAGTTGGCGCCAAGCACGTCGGCCATCTTGGCCGAATCGTACTCGTTCATCTGGCAACCCCAGGTCTTGATATGCAATTTACGCAGCACCGCAGGTGCCACGATTTCAACGGGCGCTGCAGGTGCCGGCTCAGACGATTGAGCGGCCAAAACGTCGTATGGATCAGTAGCCACTGAACACTCCGGAATCCTCGAAAATGGGGTGAAAGATACCAGAAAATGGGGGGCTTTTCAGGCATTTCAAGCCTGAATCCTATCTGGCTGCTTTTCTGGCCTGGGAACCCGTTTGTGTGGCAGCCAGAGGCACGTCCAGGGAATCGGCATGCAAGCGACTGGCGAGTTCGGCGCTTTCCCCCTCCGGTTCTTCGGGCAGGAAGGTCAGCGCTTCCCGGATCAGCGCCGGATCGCCGGGGCGCCGGGGCGTCTGCTCGGAGAGATGGCGGCGGAATTGTCGGGCGCCAGGCAGACCGTTGAACAGCGTCATCAAGGGCCGTGTCATGAGATGCAAAGGGACACCGCGTTCGATTTCTTCCGCGACATACGCGGCATAGGACGTGACGACTTCACGTCGCGAAACGATCGGATGGGGATCGTCGAACAACACCTGGTCAACGAAACGCAACCAGTCGATATGCTGGTAGGCCGCCCGCCCCACCATCACGCCGGGCAGTGTATCGAGCTCCCGCTGCATCTCGGGCAGGGTTTCCAGCTTGCCGTTGACGATGAAGGTCAACTCGGGATGCTCCTGATGAATCCGGTGAACGAAATCCCGGCGCAACGGCGGAATTTCCCGGTTTTCCTTGGGCGACAGCCCGTCCAGCCACGCCTTGCGCGCATGAATGATGAAGACGTCCGCCCCACCCTGCTCGGCGACGATTTCGACGAAACGCAGGAAGGCCTCATAGCTGTCGTTCCGGTCGATACCGATGCGTGCCTTTACGGTCACCGGGATTGTCACGGCTTCCCGCATGGCGAGGATGCCCTCGGCAACGACTTCCGGGGTGGCCATCAGACAGGCTCCAAAAGAACCGTTCTGCACGCGGTCGCTCGGGCAGCCCACATTGAGATTGATTTCGTCGTAACCGTATTCCTCGCCCATCCGTGCGGCTTCGGCCAATGCCCGGGGATCACTCCCGCCCAACTGAAGCGCAACCGGATGTTCGATGGCCGAAAACCGCAGATGTCGCTCGACATCGCCATGCAGTAGCGCCCCTGTCGTCACCATTTCGGTGTACAAGCGGGCATGACGGGTCATCAGTCGCGCGAGGTACCGGTAATGACGATCCGTCCAATCCAGCATCGGCGCTATGCAGAACCGCCAGGGGCTGAATGAAGCGATCGTCAACGGGGATGTATCGGGTGAATTGAGCATCAGGGGTAGGAAGCAGAAGTGCATCTAACGATGCCCATAGAAGAACGCCTATTTGACGTTGTACGCACTCCAATTTTATCAGACTTCAGCGGCAGTTCGCTCGTGAATGGCGTCGGGTACACCATAATCAGTCGCTCTCGATGTTTTCCACGCAGCTAAAGACACATTGTCGGTTCCTGAGCAGAACAGGACCAGAAAAACGGGATCATCTCAGACGGACACTGCCATACCCTGATCTGCCTGTTAAATGCCATTCACTGTGTAGTTGCCCGAATTTACACCGTACCCGGTCTGTGCTCTCATGCCGTGGGGCATCTCAAGGGCCTTCGCGCTCGATCCATAGGAACATAGGAAAGTGGTGTGGATAGCAAATCGCGCAGTATCTGGTGGGTTCGTAGCGGTGTCGTTGCCGCCCTGGTGCTCATTGTCGGGTGGTGGGTCTGGCAAAAAACCTCGGTAGAAACCCTGCCCCATGGCTTCGCCAGCGGCAATGGCCGGATAGAGGCTGTTGAGGTGGACGTGGCCACCACAGCAGGCGGGCGAATCGACAGCATTGCCGTCCAGGAAGGTCAATTCGTTCATCAGGGCGAACTGCTCGCGACGATGGATACCCGTGCCCTGTTGGCGCAACGTCGCGAAGCGGAATCCGCTTTGGCGCGCATCCAGGCCGATCGTGAAACGGCCGAACATCAGGTGTCGCAGCGTGAAAGTGAGCAGCGTGCCGCCGTCGCCGTTGTCGCCCAGCAGGCGGCAGCGGTCGTTGCGACACGGAAACGACTCGCACGCACCGAATCCCTCGTGCAGAAACATATGGTCGCGCAACAGACCCTGGATGATGATCGTGCCCAATATCAGGCGGCGCAAGCGGCTCTGGCTGCCGCACAGGCCCAAGTGGCGGCAGCAAATGCGGCCATCGCAACCGCGCGCTCGCAGGTCATCAGCGTACAGGCCTCGCGCGAAGCGGCACAGGCGACGATTGATCGGATACAGGCTGCCATCGACGATAGTCAGCTCAAGGCGCCATGCGACGGACGTATCCAGTACCGGGTCGCGGAACCGGGTGAAGTCCTGCCTGCCGGTGGTCGGGTGCTGAACCTGGTTAATCTCGGCGACGTCTACATGACCTTTTTTCTCCCGACTGCCGAGGCCGGTCGCGTCGCCATCGGCGCAAACGCACGAATCGTGCTCGATGCCGCCCCGGAATATGTGTTTCCGGCGACCATTTCCTATGTCGCCAGCGTGGCTCAGTTCACGCCCAAAACGGTAGAAACCCCGGAAGAGCGCGTCAAACTCATGTTTCGGATCAAGGCTCGGATCCCGCCGGCGCTTCTGAAGAAATACATCCGTAACGTCAAGACCGGTCTACCGGGCATGGCTTATGTACAGCTCGATCCCAAGGCAGTTTGGCCCACATGGTTGACGATCAGACTGCCCTGACAGAACAGCACGCAATCGTGGTCGATGCCAAGGGCATCAGCCTTCAGTACGGGGATGTTTCCGCGCTTCGCGACGTTGATCTCGAGATCCCTGCCGGAATGCTGGTGGGGCTCATTGGACCGGATGGTGTGGGCAAATCCAGCCTGATGGCCCTGATAGCCGGTGTTCGCGAAATCCAGCATGGGACGGTCACCGTATTGGGCGGCGACATGAACATCGCTGGCCACCGCAACCGGATTTGCCAGCGAATCGCCTATATGCCCCAGGGTCTGGGCAAGAACCTTTACCCGACCCTTTCCGTATTCGAAAACCTGGACTTCTTCGCACGTCTGTTCGGCCAGAAGCGTGTTGAGCGTCTGCACCGAATCGACGAACTCCTGCAATGGACCGGGCTCAGTCCCTTTGTGCGTCGCCCGGTCGAACAGCTATCCGGTGGCATGAAGCAGAAACTGGGTCTGTGCTGTGCCTTGATTCACGACCCCGATCTCCTGATCCTCGACGAACCGACCACCGGAGTCGATCCCCTCTCTCGTCGGCAATTCTGGACACTGATCGCCCGCATCCGGACTGCCCGCCCCAACCTCAGCGTCCTCGTTTCCTCGGCATATATGGACGAAGCGGCGCACTTCGATCGGCTGGTCGCAATGGATGCCGGCCGAGTACTGGCCGCGGACTCACCGGCTGAACTGATGAAGCAAACTGGTACGGATAGCCTTGAAGCGGCGTTCATTGCGCTGCTACCGTCCGCACGCGGCGCGGCATACTGTCCAATCGAGATTCCACCCCGCCCCATCGATGGCGCAAGCGATATCGTCATTGAAGCCGAGGATCTGACTATGCGCTTCGGTGATTTCATCGCGGTCGATCATGTGAGCTTTCGGATTGCACGCGGCGAGATATTCGGCTTCATCGGATCGAATGGTTGTGGCAAGACCACCACGATGAAAATGCTTACGGGGTTGTTGCCCGCAACATCCGGGTCGGCAGCCCTTTTCGGCAAGCCCGTTGATCCCCATGATCTCGCTACACGCCGCCGCGTCGGATACATGTCTCAGGGATTTTCTTTGTACTCAGAATTGAGTGTTCGCCAGAATCTCAGTTTGCATGCGCGCCTCTTCGAGATACCCCCGGAGCAGATCGACGCACGCGTTCAACGAATGCTGGACCGTTTCGATCTCAACGATGTCGTGAACAGCCTGCCTGACGCGTTACCACTCGGCCAGCGTCAGCGCCTGTCACTGGCTGTCGCGATGATTCACGAACCCGATGTCCTGATCCTCGACGAACCGACATCCGGGGTGGATCCACTCGCCCGTGACGCCTTCTGGCGGATCATGATCGATCTGTCCAGAAAGGATGACGTGACAATATTTATATCAACCCACTTCATGAACGAAGCGGCCCGCTGCGATCGCATATCGCTGATGCACGACGGGAAGGTATTGATCAGTGATACGCCGGGTGCGCTCGTGGCCGCATGTGGCGCGCCGAATCTCGAGGAGGCATTCATCGCCCATCTTCAGGCCGAAGTATCCGAGTTGGCCCCCCAATCATCACAAACTTCAGAGGCGGCCGAAATGCTCACGCCCCTCATGAATCAGCCGGAACCGTCCGAATCCGCCCAAAAAAGAGAAACGTTCGTCTGGCAACGTATGCTGAGTTACGCCCGCCGAGAATCGCTCGAATTGCAGCGCGATCCGATTCGTCTGGTCATGGCACTGGTGGGCAGCGTCATCCTGCTTTTCGTAATGGGCTACGGGATCAGCATGGACGTCCGTGATCTGACCTTTGCCGTCCTCGATCGCGATCAGACAACTACCAGTCAGAGTTACGTCAACAATCTGGCCGGTTCCCGCTACTTCATCGAACGGCCACCGCTCACGAGCTATCAAGATCTCGATCGTCGGATGCGTAGCGGCAGAATCAGTTTTGCCATCGAAATACCGCCAAATTTTGCGCGGAACATCAAGCGCGGGACCCCGGTTTCCATAGGCGTTTGGGTCGATGGGGCAATCCCGCCCAGGGCGGAGACGGTCGTGGGCTATCTCCAGGCCTTGCAGGCAAGTTGGCTGTCCGCCTACGTGCAGAGCAAACAGGCAGGCAGCGAGACGCCGCTCATGCACATCGAAACACGCTTTCGCTACAACCCCGACAATCGCAGCTTGATCGCCATGGTTCCTGCCGTCATTCCCCTACTACTTCTGCTGGTGCCGTCCATGCTGACCGCCTTGAGCGTAGTGCGTGAAAAGGAATTGGGTTCGATCATCAATTTCTATGTCACGCCGACAACACGGCTCGAATTCCTGTTAGGTAAACAATTGCCCTATGTCGTGTTGGCCATGTTGAATTTCCTGCTGTTGACCTGGCTGGCGATCAGCCTCTTCGGTATTCCCTTCACCGGCAGCTTTGCAGCCCTGTGCTTCGGCGCATTCTGGTATGTGATGTCGGCGACTAGCATGGGATTGCTGTTTTCAACCTTCATGCGGAGTCAAATTGCGGCAATTTTCGCGACGGCCCTGCTGACCATCCTGCCGGCCGTACAATTCTCGGGCATGATCGATCCGGTATCGTCCCTGGCGGGCATCGGGAGAATAATCGGTGAGATCTATCCGACGACTCATTTTCTGATCGTGGCGCGCGGCACATTCTCGAAGGCGCTGGATTTCGGTGATTTATGGTCCTCCTTCGTCCCCCTCATGCTGGCAACGCCGATTCTGCTCGCGGGGTGCGTCCTTCTTTTGAAGAAACAGGCCCGTTGAGATGCGCTTCTCACACATCTACAACCTCGGCATCAAGGAGCTTCGCAGCCTTTGGCGTGACCCCATGCTGATGTTCCTGATCGTATACACGATGACCCTTGCCGTGTATGCCGCCGGCACCGCCATGCCGGAAACCCTGAGCCGGGCGACGATTGCCGTCGTCGACGAGGATCGGTCGCCATTGTCCCACCGGCTCGTCGACGCGCTCTATCCGCCCTATTTCATGCCGCCCGTACTGACTACGCCGACAGAAATGGATCATGGACTCGATGAGGGGCGATACACCTTCGCCCTCACAATACCCCCTGGTTTCGAACGAGACGTACTGGCAGGAAAGAATCCCGGCATCCAGCTTAACGTTGACGCCACGCGCATGAATCAGGCGTATACCGGGAGCGGCTACGTACAGGCCATCATTAACGAAGAAGTGACCGCATTCATGGCGCGACACGGAAAGACGGCCATTCCGAGCGTCGATCTTGCGGTTCGTGCTCGATTCAATCCGACGCTGAGCCAATCGTTGTTTGGTGGCGTGATGGAGATGGTGGGCGACATCACGATGCTGGCCATCGTGCTGACCGGTGCCGCCCTGATCCGCGAGCGTGAGCACGGCACCATCGAGCATTTGCTCGTGATGCCGGTCACTCCCTTCGAAATCATGAGTGCCAAAATCTGGTCAATGGTGTTGGTCGTTCTTGTCGCCGTGGCCTTCTCGATGACCTTCGTGATTCAGGGGCTCCTGGCCGTACCGGTCGAGGGATCGGTGGCTTTGTTTCTGTTCGGCACGTTCCTGCAGTTGCTGGCAACAGCCTCTTTGGGCATCTTCATGGCAACCATCGCGCGATCCATGCCGCAGTTCGGACTGCTACTGATGCTTGTGCTGTTGCCCCTGCAGGTTCTTTCCGGTGCATCGACCCCTCGGGAGAACATGCCGATACTCGTGCAATATCTCATGCTGGCAGCGCCGGACACCCACTACGTGATGTTTACTCAGGCCGTTCTCTATCGCGGTGCGGGATTGACGACCGTCTGGCCACAGTTGCTCACAATGACTGTCCTTGCAGTCATTTTCTTTGCCCTCGCTTTGTTTCGATTCCGCCGGACCATCGCCTCACTGGCCTGAAGCGATGAAGCCTGTGGTCATCGATTCGCGCGACGAGGACCGGTGAGCGCCATCGCCGGTTGACCTGTCTTCATGTCCGAGTGTGAAAGCGCCCAAATGTTGATGGAGCGTGCTACTGGCAACCTCCAACTGTGACATGACGGACATAACGGAACTCATTTGCGTGCGCATCAACTCGCTACCACGCGATACGCGCTCAATTCGATCGGTCATGTCCAAGGTCACGGCCGACTGCTCGTCCGTGGAAACCGCGATATCGCGCAGCATACCGGCAACGGAATGCATGGCCTGGTCGATATCGGCTAGCAACTCACCGGTCGCTTCCCCCGACGCCACACCACGGGTAACGGCAAGGCGAACGGTTTCCAGCGTCTCGAGGACATTGCGGGTATTGACCTGGACAGAGCCTATGGTCTCGGTGATCGAGATCGTGAGTGATTTCGTGCGATTCGAGAGCTGCTTGACCTCACTCGCTACGACGGCAAAACCCCGCCCCTGCTCGCCAGCGCGTGCTGCCTCAATGGCCGCATTCAGGGCCAGAAGCGTCGTCTGCTCGGAGATGCTCTGAATCGCTTGCGTCACCTGAGCGACCTCGTGGATCGTGGCATCCAGTTGCGTCATCAGCTGGCCGGTTTGCCCCACGGTTTCGTCAATGGAGCGCAGCGCGGATATGGTTTCCTGCCCCTTACAAGTGCCCTCCCGGACGATTCCTTCTCCATGCGCTGCCGTTTCACTGGCTTGCCCCGACATGTCGGCAACGCGCCGGAAGCTGGCCGTCAATTGCTCCACGGCCGTGACCATCTGCGTCGTCTCCTGATTTTGAACGACGATATTCCGCTCGGTCTTGTCGACAATTTCACGTAGCTGCGCAACAACACCATCACTCTTGGTCACGGCATGACGCACAGCGTTCAGCGTTTCGACAAAAAGATTGAGGAATCGGTTGACGGCCCGCCCGATCAGGCTGACCTCATCCCGACGTGCATCCTGAAACCGTGTGGTGAGATCCCCGTCACTCAGCCGGTCGGAGTGCAGCTGAAACCCTTGAACTGCGCGATTAAGCGAGAGAATGAATGCCAGAGCCAACACCATTAGTACTGCCATGACGATCACCAGGGGCAATAGAATCATCAGACGCTGGCGATGAATGCTGCTATTGATATCCGCCTGCAGGGATTCGGCATGCTTCAACCCCAGATCGAGGGTCTGTTTGAAACTGCTCTGAAACGGTTTGAACTGGGCGTCGTAGACACTTTCGATCATGCCGATGGCCGACGCCGGGTCCGTCGAGGCCATATCATACAAGCTCATGCTTTTCTTGAAGTAACTATCCCAGCGCTTTTCGGTTTCATCGAGCGCTGCGGCGAACTTGGGCGCTTCGCCGGGGGTGAGTCCCTCGCGGGCTGTCTTGAAATTCGCATGCACGACCTCATTGACTTGCTTGAGCAAAGGACCCGTATCGGGATTGATCGGATCCGATTTGATCGTTGTCGTGGCCTTGGCCAACGTACGGGCGAGATCGATGTCGATTTGCGTGGATTGGTTGAACTTGATGGCCCGATCCAGCACCTCATCGGAGCCGGTCAGCGAGAGCACACTGATGAACAGTGCCAGAGCGAGCGATATTCCGAGAAGAAACAATACCTTGTTTCGTATAGACACGATGGTTCACCTGTCGAATTATGAATTTGATCGACCTGAATTCCCTACGGTTATACGAAAGACGCATCCTGACGATAGATCGAGGCGCATCCTAGAGAGTCAGGATGACAGTTTCATGATTCGGCACTCGTGAAGGTCAAAGCCGCCGGAAGCCGAAATAGGTAAACACCAGGCCGCTGATGAATGTTGCCCAGCCGAGCAGGGACAATTGACGCCAGCCGGACCAATGCAGCAAGTCAGCCCCTTCGGAAATCACGAAAGCCAACAACAGCAGGCTGCCCAACCAGGTGAATTGGTTGCGTCGGGATTGTGCGCGCATTTCAAGACGCAATGCCTGCAATTCGCGTTGCTGTGCAGCCATTTGTTCGGTTTGTCGCTCGGTGTGCTTGAGCGCCGTAATGGCTAGACGAGGCAATTCGGCAAAATGTTCGACCGCAAAGGGCAACTCGTTTTTGAATCGCTTCAAAAAGGCTTTGGGGCCGATGCGTTCGCGCATCCAACGCTCGATGAACGGCTTGGCGGTTTCCCACAGATCGAGGTCCGGATAGAGTTCACGACCCAGGCCCTCGATCGCCAGTAGGGTTTTCTGAAGGAGAACAAGCTGGGGCTGAACCTCCATGTCGAAACGGCGGGCAACCTGAAACAGCCGCAGGAGGAAATGCCCGAACGAGATATCTCGTAGCGGCTTCTGGAAAATCGGTTCGCAGACCGTCCGGATCGCCGACTCGAACTCTTCAACGCGTGTACTGCGTGGTACCCAGCCCGATTCGACATGTAATTCAGCAACACGACGGTAGTCTCGGTTGAAGAACGCATGGAAATTTTCCGCGAGATATCGCTGATCTTCAGGCATCAGACTACCGACGATGCCGAAGTCGATGGCCATGTACCTTGGCTGCTCGGGATCACTGGCATCGACAAAAATGTTCCCGGGATGCATATCCGCATGGAAGAAATTGTTGTCGAAGACCTGCGTGAAAAAGACCTCGACACCGCGCTCGGCCAACACCTTCATGTTGACGTGCGCAGCACGCAGCTGATCTGTCTGCGCGATCGGTATTCCGAAAACACGCTCCTGGACAAGGACATCACGACGACAGAGGTCCCAATAGACTTCGGGCACGTAGAGGAGCGGCGATCCCTTGAAGTGCCGTTTCAATTCGGCGGCATTGGCCGCCTCGCGTACAAGGTCAAGTTCGTCGTACAGGGTCTTTTCGAACTCGCCAACGACCTCAACAGGATGCAGCCGCGGACCCTCGGCCCAGTAGCGTTCAGCCAGACGAGCGACCGCATAGAGAATTTCGAGATCCTGGCGGATTCTGGCCTCGACGCCGGGACGTACGATTTTTACGATGACGGCGGTGCCGTCCTTCAGCGTAGCGGCATGGACTTGAGCAATCGACGCAGATGCCAACGGTTCGGCCGTGAACGCAGCAAAAGCCGTATCCGTCGACATGCCCAGGGCTCGTTCGATGCGGGCCCGCGCCTCGTCCGCCGGAAACGGGCGAACCCGATCCTGAAGCGCAGACAGGGCGTTGGCGTATTCCGGTGACAGCAAATCCCGACGCGTCGACAACATCTGGCCGAACTTGACGAATATGGGCCCCAGATCCTCGAGCGCATGGACCAGTCGTTCTCCATGGGAACGTCGGCGATTATTGGATAACCAGTACCAGGGCGACAGGTACTTGATGAACCGGAAGGAACGCAGAATGGGCAACCCGAGTACGATCTCGTCCAGGCCATGCCGGTACAGAATGTATTGAATGACCACCAGTCGCCAGAGAATGGAAAGCTTCATGTCCGATTCTCCGCGCTTTCCGTCATGCGTTGCGTCAGACAACGAATCCGCGCCTCGAGGCGATCCACATGATCCCGCGCGCCATCCACCTCATCCATCCAGGACTGCACCGCGTCGGCCGGCACGAGCAACTGCCGCTCGTAGACAAGAAAATCAGCCTGTTCGATCTGCCGAGTCCGACGCCAATCCGTAAAGTTTTCTCGGAAGCGCATCGCGCGCCGTTCGAGCAACCCGGCCGGGCCTACGCCAATACGCTCAGCCAGGATCCCGAAAAAATCGATGTCCAGTTCATTCAACACGCGCAGAAATGATTCGGCCGCACGCGGATTCCCATCGATCCGGATGTCTCCGGAAAACAGGGCGTCCATCCCCTCGCTGCCGGTAGTCGCGAGCCGTGCCAATCCAATGGCGCTTGTGGTGATCTGTGCATCGGGCATGGCGTCGAAATCGCGACGAATCAGAATGGTGCCCAGACTCGTCGGTGTGAGATAAAGCCTGAGCGTCGGGGACGTAAGATGAATTTCGAATACAAGACCGGACAGAGTCGCCATTCGGTCACGTGCCGACACATCCTCACCGATCGCTTGATTGACGATACGTTCTGCGGCCAGAAGCAGTGGCAGCGGAAATTTGGCTTCGATCATTGAACATCCAGTGTGGCGAGATAGAGCAAGTACGGGGCATGGTTCGGGAAATTGCTGCCGGCAATCCACCAAAGTCCGGCAATCTTAACAAATGGCGCACATTTCTGTGGCAGGATTATCCTTGCTGCCACAAGGGATAACGAACCACGAATCGGATGATGTTCAGGGAAGGCGGAGGATGAAAGCCGATATCGGTGATCACCCCCGTCACCAGAGCGCAAAACTGAGGACAGAACATGAGCCTGCCGTTGATTGAACCTGCCGACGTAATCCGTCCGGCCGGTGTCGTAGCTGAACAGATTCTCAAACTTGCCCAGTCCAGCATGCGTCAGGCATATCGACTGTGGCAACAGCCCGATGTGCTGGAACAATCGCCCGATGACTGCCAACAAGAAGATTTACTGCACGACTTTCGGGTCGAACTGCGGCGATTGCGCGTCTGGGTGCATCAGACCCGGACACTGGTGCGCACCCGGAGACAGGCGCGCATGGACCTTCGATGTTTTGCGCAAGGAACCAACCCATCACGTGATCTCGAAGTGATTTTAGGCCTGCTGGAGTCCTGGCATGCTGACCGTGAACCACGGCCTGAGCATCCTTCTCCGTTGATCGAACCGGTGCTCCGTCGCATCAATCAAATGGAGGCAAAGACCGAATCCCTGACGTTGACCGGCCTTGCGCCCCGGTCACGTAAGGGAAAACATCCTGCCTTCGGCGTATGGCTCAGTATGCAGATCGGAGCTCAGCACCAGATGATCCGCTACATGAGTCAACAAAGTGATGCCGAACTCCATCAGGCGCGCATTCATGTCAAGCATCTGCGTTACCTGATCGAACCACTGAACAAGTTTACGGGGACCACCGAACTCATTAACTTGCTGAAACAGATGCAGAATAGACTGGGCACGTTGCATGACCTGGCGGTTTTGCGCATGTCCATTCCCGGATTCGTGGCAGAACCGCTGGTAGCTGCGCTCGAATCGACGCTGACATCCACCTCCGGCCGCTGTTCGGTGGAGCTCAAACGCATTTTTGCCGGGCAGCGGGATGAAGTCGTTGACGTCATCCGCTGGCAATCCGATCGATACCAGGAAACCATCAAGGCCTGGCAACGAGAACGCGATTCATTGATGCTGGCGCTCGAAAGCGGACTTGAGGCGCTTTGCCATCAGCTTCAGGCTTGATAAAAGGACGCACTGGTAGCGCACACGATCGGCGCGCATTATCAGGATCCCCGCCCGCTAAACGGCAGGACGCCGCAATAGATCGACGCGAATGGGCATCACGAAATTGGCGCCGTCCGCGCCCACAAAATCCGCGAAACGCTGACGGATTTGCTCATGAAGTTCCGGTGAAATGCGAAATTCGGAATGGGTCACCTGCATGATGCGCTGTTCGAAGTCCGCAAAGTTCTCAAACCGGTTTGGTGTATTGAAGAAACGCTGTTCGACAAGCTCCATGACGCCTCTGTCCACGGCTCTACGCACTGCATCGAAAGCGGCCTGGCGCACGATGGCCTCGTCATTGAATAATCTCAGCACCTCGTTGAAATCACCGGCATAGACCGGCTCGGAAATGTACGCCAATCCGCCGGGGCGCAGAACACGGGCAATTTCGCTGAATGCCGTATCCATGAGATCCATCGGTACGTGATGCAGGGACTTGAACATCATGACGATATCGGCACTGGCATCCGGTGCAGGAATGGCCTGAGCCCCAGCCAGGACAAACTTGACCGTCGGAAGATCGGTAATGGCCAGATTTTTCTCATGCTGTCGGGTATCGACTTCGCAGGCCAGAATGGAGGCCGGATGCCCCGTTTCGGCAATCGTGCGCGTATGCTTGGCGGCGCCGCAACCCAGCTCGATGATGTCAGCGCCCTCCAGGGGCAGCAATTCACGATAAATCTGCGTCTCATCCACCACCGTATGAATATCGGGGTTCTGAATCATCATGTGTTGCGTGGTCACCCGGGCCTCCAGAAATAGGTCAACGAAATCACCGATAGTTAGGCTGGTATATAGTAGCAGCCCAAAGGGACGCTCGCCTGTGCGTCAGGTGGAAAACCGGCGCCCAGACAAGAAAAAAGGCAGACGACGCGTCTGCCCAAGCACAGAAGAAACAATCCCGCCCCAACAGGGGGCGGTACAAACGCCCGTAGAACTCAGTGCATGCCGGCGTCAATCGCCGCTGTCACCATATGTTCCAGCTTGGCCAGCACCGGTTCCGCCGCACTGCCCTTAGCCGTTACAGTCGGACGGACGAACAGCGCCGTGGCCATGCCATCCTTTTCAATAATCGTCAGATGAAGCGGACACGCAGCCAGGAGTTCCGGATCCTTGTTGCTGACGCCATTGGCAATACCACCGTTGCAGAAGACGATACCCGTGATGCCATCAAGGTGATTCAGATTGTATTTCGCGCCCATTTCCGCCTTGTGCTTGGCCAGCATCTTGCTGATCGGAATCTCGGTTACCACATGGAACTTGTGCGATTTCAATGCACTTTCCATATGGGCCACCGCATCCGGGAGCGACATTTTGGCCGATTTCTCGTAAACCGTTGTCGTGGCCGCATGTGCGGAAAAACTTATCAGGCAACCCAGTGCGAGCAGCAGTGTCTTTTTCATCAGAAATCTATCCTGTTTTGTTACGGTTGGCGGGCACTCCCGGTCAAAGAATGAGCCGAGGCGCGTCGTGAACCCATCTCGGGCCAAGTCTCATGATGGCGAGACGAAGATGGCGTACATGAACCATGACGAGATTCACCCCGGACTTATTCCAAGCCAGGCGAAATAGTAGTAGGGATATCTGTTTGGTTGTCCGAGTTGCACACGCCTGGGGAGCCGGTCACCCCATGACGACGAGACAATTCGACTAGACGAATATGCCTTTCTGATTGCGCAGGGACATGCAGGAGCGCGATATGATCGGGGATCTAGGGCAGATCGAACAACAGCGCTTCGTTGATCACATCTTCCGACGCCAGGCCAACGAACTCGAGGACATCGTCCGCCCTGATCGTAGCGCCATCGCCAGCGGACAAGACGGTACCGTTGACTGAAATACCCCCGGAAACCACATGCACGTAGGCACAGCGATCAGCGGAGATCACATGGGTGGCCTCCTCGCCGGCCGACAGTCGCAATTGAAGAAGCAAGGCATCCTGATGAAGCCGCAGCGATCCATCCCGCGCATCAGGTGAAGCGATCAGCTGCAGCCCGTTTCGTGGATCGAAACGCTTTTGCTGATAACCGGGTTCAAGTCCCCGTCGATCAGGCAAAATCCAAATTTGCAGGAACTCCAAGGGCTCTTCGGTTGAAGGGTTGAATTCGCTATGGGTGATACCGGTTCCCGCCGTCATCAGTTGGAATTCGCCCGCCGGCAAATGCTCGACATGACCCATGCTGTCCTTGTGTGCAATGGTACCCCGCTTCACGTAACTGATGATTTCCATATCCTGATGGCCGTGCGTGCCAAAACCACGACCGGGGATCACCTTGTCATCATTGATCACACGGAGCGCGGAAACGCCCATATGCTCGGGATCGTAATAATTGGCGAACGAGAACGTGTGACGGCTCTGCAACCAGCCATGGTTAGCCTGACCACGCTCATTGCTGCGGCGAATTTCAATCATGATGCACGCTCCTGCGGCGGGGTAATGACTCAAGCACTGTGTACAAGCACCGAGTATATGATGCAGCGAGACCATTTGGTCTGATGCCGATGAGGCGTCGCGAATGCACAAAACAAGAAACCCGCAGGATTCGAAGATCCTTGCGGGTTTCTTGACGCTGAGATTCGCGATTTGAAGACGAGTGACAGCGTAATTTGGTGGAGCTATGCGGGATCGAACCGCAGACCTCCTGCATGCCATGCAGGCGCTCTCCCAGCTGAGCTATAGCCCCGTTGTTCACAGGTGGGGCGCATCTTACCGTGTTAAATTTTGGTGTCAAGCGGCCGGCGGGCGTTTTTTTAAACAGAGGACGACGCTGCCCTGCGCCGTGCAGCCGAGAGCCTTCAGTCCCGCGGATAACTGGCTGAAACGCGATGCGTCTCTCTAATGGTGGTGTTCTCCGGAGAGTCAGGGATGCGGAATATCCCGCAAAACGCTGTCGATGAGTTCAATCAGCTCGGGCGTATGATCCGACGCACACCCAGGAGCATTCCCGCTTTCGATCAGTTCGCGCGCGATGTTCAGCGCGGCCAGCACGGCGACACGTTCCGTACTGAGAATCTGTCCGCTTTTCTTGACCTGGATCATCGCCTGATTGACGTAATCCGCCGTGCGAAAAAGGATCGCCTGCTCTTCCGGCGGGCAGACGATCTTATAATCCTTTTCGAGAATACGAACGGTGATGGGTTTGAGTGTGTTGTTCATGACATTACTGCTCCATCATCCGAATCTGATCGGTCAATTCCTGAATCTGCTGATGCGTGTGCTGCAATATCCGCCGCAATTTCGCGTTATCCTCGGCAAGTCTTTCTGCCACGGCCGACTGATCCCGTTGCTTGCGATCCAATGCACGACAGAGTTCGATCAGGGCATTGATCCTGATTTCGAGACCTGCGGCTGGATCCCCACTCAACGCGGCATCGTTGTTATGGGGGTGAGCCGGGTTCACGGAATCGAATACCGAAGGAGCTGAGGGATCGGCTGGCGCGGCAGACATGAACGGTTACCTGATGCTGGGTTTGTGAGGCGTGCTCGGAGCCCGGACGGCTCGCGTAACGAATCGCAGGGACCAGTCTATCATTTTGTGGCCGTTGCATTGACAATATCCCACCCGGAATAGAAGGTTCCAAAAAGTGATGGCTGCACCGCGCTCATATCCAAGACTGAGTGCCTCGCCGTCGCTTTCATGAAGAGCCTCTTGTCCCCAACAACGGCAACGATGAATTCCCCGGAAACAAGCGAGCAGGTATGAATAACCGATACCAGAACACGATGTCTGATCTACAGGAACTCGGTTCCACCCTCATGCCGAGTGAAGCCCAGGGCGTCCTGATCGGCATGTGGCTGGGCGCCGGACGGACATCGGAGTCGCAATGGCTGCAGGAACTCGTCGACGAACCTGCCTCCCTGGCAATCCCGGCCAGCTTGCGCGCGCTTTATAGCGTTCTCGTGAATCAGATGACCACCGCAGACAGTTTCGGTCTCGACTTGTTGCTTCCGGATGACGACGCGCCCTTTCAGACACGTTTGACCGCCCTGATCGAATTCGCCCAAAGCGTTCTGTACGGCTACGCCGTGGCCAAGGGACCCGCACCGCAACATCTGGCCGAAGACGTTCGCGAGGTTTTTGACGATCTGCAGGCAATAGCCAGCCTGGATGATCAGGCCGACGGAAGCGGCGACGATGAGGCTGATGACGAAATCAATCTGCAGGAGATCATCGACTATCTCAGTGCGGCTTTGATCGTCATGTACATTGGTATGCATCCGCCCGTGCCGACCACCGAGTCCACGCTCCGCCAACATTGAACTTTCAAAGAGTCCCCATGAGCGAGTCATCCCTGACCCAACAGGATCAAGCCGAATACGCACGGCGTCGCAAGCGATTAATGAAGGCCATCGGCAAACGCTCCGCGGTCGTCGTCCCCGCGGCCGAAGAGCTGATCCGCAACAATGACAATCATTACCCGTTTCGACAGTCCAGCGATTTCCATTATCTGACTGGTTTGAACGAACCGGACGCACTGCTGGTGCTCTGCCCCAAGCGGTCCGAAGGCGAAATTGTACTGTTCGTGCAGCCGAACACCCCCGAAAAGGTTCGTTGGGACGGCCCCCTCACCGGCCTTGAGGATGCCTGCCGTGTATACGGTGCGGATCAGGCCTTTCCCATCGACGAAATCGACGATCACCTGCCGGAACTGCTGGCCGGATACGAGCGACTGACCCTCCCCTTCGCCAACCACGAATGGATGCTTCGCGCCCTGAGTTGGTTGGATGTGCTTCGCCAGCGTGGACGCTCCGGAATCGTGCCGCCCCAGACCCTGAAGGATCTGGCCGAGCCGCTGCACGAACTCCGGTTGATCAAGTCACCGATAGAAATCTCCCGCATGCGGCGGGCGGCCGCCATCTCCGCAGAGGCGCACCGTTTTGCAGCCAGTGCCATTGCCGAAGACATGTACGAATTCGAGGTCGCCGCACACCTGCAACGGGTGTTCTACCAGCATCATGGTGAAGCCTCCTTTGCGCCGATCGTCGCCACGGGCGCCAATGCCTGCATCCTGCACTACCGGGCCAATGCCGCACGCCTGGAATCCGGGCAGCTGGTCCTGGTGGATGCCGGTGCGGAAATCGAACATTACGCCGGTGACATCACGCGCGTATGGCCCGTCGATGGCATCTTCACCGCCGCCCAGCGCGCCGTCTACGAGATCGTACTGAACGCACAATTGGCCGCCATAGACGCCATCCAACCCGGTGTGCCGTACAACGCACCGCATCTGGCTGCGGTACGCGTGATTGCGCAGGGTCTGCTCGATTTGGGGTTGCTTGAGGGAAGCATCGAATCTGTCATTGAATCAGCCACCTATAAGCGGTTCTTCATGCACAATACCGGCCACTGGCTGGGGCTCGACGTACATGATGTCGGCCGCTACAAGGTGGATGGCGAATGGCGCGAACTGGCGCCCGGCATGGTGCTGACGGTCGAACCGGGCATCTACATCGACCAGGATGTCGACATACCAGAGGCTTATCGCGGCATCGGCATCCGCATCGAGGACGACGTGCTGGTCACCGAAACTGGTGCGGAAGTCCTGACCCATGGCGTACCCAAGACCGTCGCGGACATCGAGTCTTTCATGAACCGTTCCACTGCCGGCAAGGCTTTGGATCTGTAATGAGCGACTTGGACTTGGCCGCGATGGAACAGGACATCGTCATCGTCGGCGGCGGCATGGTGGGCAGCGTACTGGCCCACGCGCTCAGCCGGGATGGGTGGCGGGTGACCGTACTGGAACGCGCCACCAAAGGACACTCGCCCAGCTTCGACCATCGACTCACGGCCCTTTCCGATGCTTCCTGGCGCTATCTCGACGATATCGGCCTCATCGACTCCGCTGCAGACCGCCGAGCCCAACCCATCTGCGAGGTGCGCGTGACGGATCATGGCCACTTTGGCATGACCCGAATCACGACAGCCAACAATGGCGGCGTGGCTTTAGGCCGGGTCATGGGCAATCGCGCTCTGGGCGAAGCCATCGAACGGGCGCGTGAACGATCCGGGACGTCGGGCGCCATCCACATGCTCCAGCCCGCAGGGTATCTCGGGCATCAGCTTGAAGGCACCGGCACGGCGGGGCGTATCCGCGTGGATATCGACTATCAGGGTTCAAGTCATACCTTGACGGCACGCCTGCTGATCGCCGCGGATGGCGCGGGATCAACCGTGCGAGCAGCCACGGAAGTACCGGTTGCAACACAGGCCTATGGCCAGACGGCCATCGTCTGCACCGCCCTGCCCGCCCGGGCGCATCATGGGGTTGCCTTCGAGTGCTTTACCCGGGGTGGCCCACTGGCGATCCTGCCGGCACCGGACGGTCGAGTGTCCGTGGTCTGGGTCAATCGCGACGAACAGGTTTCCGAATTGACACACTTGAGCGATGAGGATTTTGCCCGGCGTCTGGATCATCTGTTCCGACATCGCCTCGGCGGTTTCTCCCAATTGACGCCGCGCCATGCCTATCCCTTGAATCTGGTCACGGCTCAGGATCTGATCGAGGATCGACTGGTCATTCTCGGCAACGCCGCTCATGCATTGCACCCGGTTGCCGGACAAGGCTTCAACCTGTGCTTGCGCGACGTGCGCGATCTCGCCGTCCATTTGCGGGCGGATCGCGGCGAATTCGTCGATCCGGGCGATCCGGCACGTCTGGCGGCCTATGCCGAACAGCGACGGAGCGACTACCGACGGACCATCGGCCTGACCGATCGCCTGGTGCGCGGCTTCAGCCTGGATCTACCCGGCCTCGGCATGGTGCGTGGTGCAATTCTGTCCGCCTTCGACGGACTGGTGCCGGCCAAGAATCGATTGGTCCGACTGACGCGGGGCTTGTGATGCGACTTTCCGCTACAGGTCTCGAACTTGATCAGCAGGACCAAATGACCTGCGACAGGGAGATTTGATGAATCAGACGACTTTCGATGTCCTCGTGGTTGGCGGCGGCATGGTCGGCGCCAGTGTCGCGCTCGCTTTGGGGCAGTCGGGTTGGCAGGTCGCACTGATCGAGGACAAACCTGTTCCGGAAATGCCAAGTGCCGATACCCCCTTCGATCTCCGTGTTTCGGCCCTGTCACCGACGAGCATCGCCTTTCTGGACGCCCTCGGCGTCTGGCCCTTGATTCGGCATCAACGAACCGCCCCCTACCGCCGCATGCGCGTCTGGGATCAGGCCGGATCCGGTGACGTGACCTTCGATTGCGCGGATATCGGCCTACCCGCCCTGGGACATATTGTCGAAAACGGTCTGATCCAGGCGGCGCTTTGGCGGAAAATCGCCGATGTCGACACGATCACCTGTCTGCGCGAAACAAGCCCCGTCGCCATGAACGTGGCAACGGATCGCGCCAGTCTCGCCCTGAGTTCGGGCGAGACGCTGACGGCCGATCTGGTCATAGGGGCCGATGGTGCTCAGTCCTGGGTGCGGCAGGCAGCAGCGATCGATATTCAGCTGCTCGATTATCGAACCGGCGCACAGGTGTTCTCAGTCATCACCGAATACCCGCAGCAGGACATCACCTGGCAGCGATTCACCGCCCACGGCCCTCAGGCCTTTCTGCCCCTGGCCGGCAATCGCGGCTCGCTCGTCTGGTACGACGATCTGGATGCCGTCAGGACACGTCAGAGTTGGACGGACGATCAGTTGCTCGCCCGACTCCATGCCGAATTCCCCGCCGAACTGGGGCGCATCGTTGCCATTGAACGACACGGGCATTTTCCGATTCGCCGGATGCACGCGGATCGCTATCAGGCCGAGCGCGTCGTCCTGGTCGGCGATGCAGCGCACACCATCCATCCTTTGGCCGGTCAGGGCGTAAACCTCGGCTTTTACGATGTCATGGCCCTGCTCGACTGTCTGAAAGATGCGGACGACCTGGGCAGTCGGCGTGCCTTGAAGCGGTATGAGCGTCTACGCCGCGCCGACAATCTGATCACCCAGAGCGGCATGGACGTGTTCCATTACGGCTTCCGGCTGCAGAACCCGATTCTTGTCCATCTACGCAATCTCGGCTTGAGCGCCGTCGCGCATATCCCACCGATCCGCAAGGCCGTCGGACAGTTCGCAAGCGGTCAGCGCTGAACTGCCTGTCGATCCCCACCACCCCGATTCCACGCTAAACTTAACGAAAAAATCGGTTGCCGGACGACGACGATCGTTTCGATCCCCTCGATTCCATCATCGTTCTCGAAGCTACCGCCCCATTCCAGACAGTCAGGAGCCCTGATGCGACTTTCACTCGATGATTCCGGACAACGCTTTGTCATCCGCGGATTTACCGACACCCTCGTGCGAATCAACAATGAGGAACTCACCCGGAGCTTTCTGATGACACCCGAGCAGATTCAGGGCGACATCGCCCTGACCTCGGTCAGCGATCTTACGCCCGATCATGTGGATGAACTCTGTATCGACGATCCGGAAGTACTGATCATTGGTACCGGCACCCGTACACTGCGCGGCAGCGCGGAATTCCAGGCACAGATCCTGCGCCGAGGCATCGGTCTGGAATTCATGGATACCGGCGCGGCCTGCCGCACCTTCACCGTACTGGCCAGCGAACTGCGCCGTGTTTCCCTGCTGGTTTTCCTGCCGGCGCAGCACTGACACCCCCTATCCATCCGATCTTCAGGATCTCCCCATGACCGAACAGACCTACATCACCGGCAAGGACGCCGCATTGGAAGAAACCATCGCGCAGGTGCAGAAGCAATTGGCGCAATTGGGATTCGATATCGAGGAAACCCGCTGGTTGAATCCGGTGCCCAACTGCTGGTCGGTACACATTCGGGACCGCAACTGCCCGATCCTGTTCACCAACGGCAAGGGCGCCAGCCGCAAGGCGGCACTGGCCTCTGCGCTGGGGGAGTTCGTGGAGCGACTCGGTTCGCAATATTTCTTCGGCGACTTCCACTGGCACCGCGAAAGAACGGAAGCCGGTGTCCATGACCCGCGCGAACGCTGGTTCACGATCGAGCAGCCGGGTATTCGCCCCGAAGGGCTGCTCGACGATGCCCTGTGGCGGCATTATCTTGCCGACGAAATGCGCGTCACGACGGAGGACTGGATCGATTTCAACAGCGCCGTATCGGATGCCGTCTGTGCCCTGCCCTACACCCGCATCAGCGACGATGAGACGGTGTATTTCCCCGCCAACATCGTCGGCAACCTCTATGTCAGCAACGGTCTGACCGCCGGCAACACCCCGTATGAGGCGCGAACCCAGGGACTGTCCGAGGTGTTCGAGCGTTATGTGAAGAACCGTATCATCGCCGAAGGCATCGCCCTGCCTCAGATCCCCGATGCCGTCCTCAACCGCTTTCCGACCATCGCCACAGCCGTGCATGCCCTGCGGGAACATGGTTTCGGTCTTCGCCTCATGGATGCCTCTCTGGGCGGCCGCTACCCCGTGATCTGCGTGACCCTGATCGATCCGCAATCCGGCGGCGTGTTCGCGTCCTTCGGTGCGCACCCGAATTTCGAAGTCGCCTTCGAGCGCACCGTCACCGAACTGCTTCAGGGCCGAGCACTGGACGATCTGCACGGCTTCCACCCACCGACGACCGACCGCGAACTGGTGTCCGACCCGCAGAACCTCGAACTGCATTTCATCGATTCATCCGGATGGATCGACTGGCGCTTCTTCCGCGATACACCGGACTATCCCTTCGTGGACTGGGATTTTACCGCCGAGGACAATCACGCGTGCTTCGCCCGACTCTGTGCGATCGTCACGGACGAAGGTTATGACGTCTATGTGGCCGACTACACCCATATCGGCCTGTATGCCTGCCGGATCCTCGTGCCCGGCATGTCGGAAATCTACCCTGTCGACGAATTGTACGACCGCAATAACAATATCGGACTGGCCCTGGTTCCTTTCGTTGAACGTCTTGGAGCGCTTGATGAAACCGATTGCGCGGCACTACTGGACGAAATCGACGGCCTGGATCTCGACTGGCTGATGCCGGTCACGGACGTGATCGGGTTAGCGGCGGATCCCGGTTCTGCCTGGTCCAGCCTTCGGCTCGGCGAACTGCGCGCGCTGACGCTCATGCAGACGGATGCACGCAAGGATGAAGACGAACGTGAAGCCATTCTTGATTGGCTGGCGACCGTTCCGCCCCTCCCGGAAGATCGAAAATCTGTTTATCGGGCAGCGGTTGCCCTCAACCAGCTTCATGATGCCTTCGGTATCGCAAGAACACGGCAAACGCTGCAGTCCACGCTCACCGTGATGTTCACGGCGGAGACACTGAACAGCGCCGAACGCCTGCTGGCCGGACAGGCCGGATTCCTCGACATTCCCTCACTGGGCACGAACTATTCGAACAGTCAGCGCCATCAGGCACTCATCGCCGCCTACGAACGCGCCTTCGCCGCCAAGAATCCACGATCCGAGTCCTGATCGACCAAAGCCGTACATTCCGTCCCCGCTTGCCTGACTGGAATCATGCGGGGAATAAATAGCGGTATTCGCACCCAAATAAGCGTCGAACACCAGTGAGCGGCTACGGCGATCGAAATTCTTCATTATAAATAAATCGTCATTTATCAAAATCAATCAATAAAAATATTTAATAAAACAGAATAATAGCCCGATACACCCATTTCGCATCATATTGCTCTGATTCCTATCGGGCCGCCATCGAGGAGAACAAAATCCAATTCAATAGTCCAATTAAATCAATCATCGCTATCTTGCGATAAACAAAGGCTATTTGAAGTCGGAAAAAAGGCGTCTAGTCTTTGAGATATAAAAAAAATCAAACATTGACAGCCAACCTCAATTCACTTGCAGGAGAAGCGATCATGTCAAATGAAAATCCCATTATCGCCATCAACATGACGAAAATTGCCAATCGGCCGGACAGCTACGAAACCATGATGAAGGTTGGTCCGAAAGTCTGTATCACCACCGCCTCCCATCCCGGTTTTCTCGGTTTCGAGCAAATGCTTCAGACGGGTATCCACCCCATGGCCGGTCGCTACGGTGGCGGTGCCATCGACATGCGGGAAACCCTGAATCCGATGGGCATGTTCCAGTACACGGTCTGGAAGGATGTGCGTGCGCACGAAGAAATGCACCATGACAACTTCAAGGAAATTTTCGAATTGTGCGGTAGTTGCCTCGACATGGTAATTGAAGGCCCCTGGGAGCCCTATTTCGAGGTCATTCAATCCGATTTGCCGCAAATCATGAGCATCACGGATGTCCCCCAGGTTCTCGGGGATTCGTTCGCACAACAGAAGCAGGTGCCCAAGGTCGCGCTGGCGAGTCAGCGGGCGGTCGTGATTGGCGATCACTGGGTGATGCACGGCCATGAAGAGGACTTTGAAAAGGGCGCCGTGGAAACCCTCCAATGGATGAAGGAAAACGTACCCGGCATGATCGGCTGGATGGTGATGAAGCAATTCGGCGTATCCGCCATCGGCTCATTCCAGCTCGATCCGGAAGGCGCCATGAAGGCCGTGTCCACCCTGGGCGCCAACCCACCCGAATACAACACCAACTACGGCAACGAAATCCACGACAAGCCGCCGATTCCCGGACAGACCCCCGTGCAGTATCTCGTGCACATCGAATGGGAATCCCCCGATCATGCGCACATGGGTCTGGGGCACGCCATGGTCGACTACGAGCTCCGCCAGATCCACAACAACGGCGTCCTCGCCCATCTCGACAAGGGCCCGTACTACATGATCTTTGCACCGATGATGGAGCAAGGCGTGTGGCGCAAGCACCTCAAGCACTGACACCCGCATTCGCGCGATCGTCATGCTGACGACCGTTCGCGTCGTCAAGGCAATCACAACCCTGTTGCAACGCAGAGGAGGACAGCATCATGTCCAGCAAACCCAAGGTTCTCGTGCTCGGCGGCAATTTTGCCGGTCTGGGCACTGCTCAGAAAATCCGTCAGTTCGCCGGCGACAGCGTCGATATCACGGTGGTCGACCGGAAAAACTATCTGCTGTTCATTCCGAACATCCCCGCGGATGTCTTCGAGAACAGCGACCCGGCCTCCAGCCAGCGAATGGACCTGATTCCGGTACTGGCCAAGGATCATATTCAATTCGTTCAAGGTGACGTCACCGGCATCGACGTCGACAACCGCAGCGTACACTTCACGCCCAGCGAGCGCCCCGGCGGCGCTCCGGGCAAGCTCGATTACGATTATCTCGTGATTGCCCTGGGCAATCGACTGGCCTTCGAGAAAATCGAAGGGTTTGCCGAGTACGGCGACAGCGTCAGCGATCTCTATCTTGGCAACCGTCTGCGCGAGAAACTCTGGAACGGCGGCTATCAGGGCGGTCCCATCGCCATCGGCTCCGCCCGATTCCACCAGGGGGACGGTGCCGAAGGCCTGGAACCCTATCCGGGCGGCAGCATTCCCAATGCCGTCGCCGCCTGCGAGGGACCGCCGGTGGAAGTGATGCTCTCGGCCGCCACCTATCTCAAGAAGACCGGTCAGGGCGGTCCGGAAAAGATCACCGTGTTCACGCCTGGTGAACTGATTGCGGAGGATGCCGGCGAGCAGGTCGTGGGCCAGTTGCTCGACATCGCTTCCGGGATGGGATTCAACTACGTCAATAATGCCGAGGACATTCGCCGCATCACGGCCGAAGGGGTCGAACTGGCGAATGGACAGACGATTGAGGCCGAACTCAAGATCATCTTTCCGGATTGGGTCGCGCACGATTTCATGCGCGATCTGCCGATCACGGATAGCGAGGGCTTCGTCGTGACCGATCTCTTGATGAAGAACCCCAAGTACCCGGAAATCTTCGCCGCGGGCGATGCCGCAGCGGTCACGGTGCCCAAGTTGGGCGCCATCGGGCATCAGGAATGCGAAATCGTCGGTCGCCAGATCGCGCTCGCCGTCGGCCGCATGAGCGAGAAAGCGGCCAACACGCCCCTGCAGCCGGTCGTCAACTGCATCGGGGACATGGGGGATAACCAGGCCTTCTATATCCGCTCCAACAGCTGGTACGGCGGATCCGAGCAGGTACTCAAGATGGGGCACATCCCGTTCCTGCTGAAGATGCAATACAAGAACCTGTTCTTCCGAACGCAGGGGAAGGTGCCGGATTGGGGGCTGGATTTCTCCAAGCTGATGGCGGAAAAGCTCTCGGCTTGAAGCCGCACGTCTGGGCAGAGTACCCGTCGAACGACGGAGGTGCATTTCCTTCAAGGGGAATGCGCCCCGGCCACCCCATGGCAAGTTTCAAAGGAGTTCGTCATGAATCCACGAACCGATAACGAATCCATGTCGCTAACCGCTGAACAGTGGCAAGGTCTGGCCCGTCTCGGGGACCTGGGCAATCAGTTGTCCCAGTTCCTGGATGGCCCGATGGCTTGCGTCGTCACGGATACACTCAACCGGATGGGAAACGCAACGGCGGAATACGATGTGCCGGCGCTGGCGAGTCATCTGCTGCGGACCTTCCATGTTCTGGACCGCGCCGGCGTCTTACGACTTTTGGCGGAAAATGCCGAGTGGACGGTGACGACCCTCGAGTCGCTCGGTCCGACCCTCGGACAATGGATCGTCACGCTCCGGCAGATGCCGATCGATGAACTGAGGGCCGATGCGGAAAGCCTGCTGAAGACGTTGCATCGACTCCGATTGATTGGCGATTTCGTCGAGCACCAGCTGGCCGGTACGTTGACGAGCGGCGTTGCACAGGGCAGCGCATTCGTCACCCGGAATGACACCGACAAGGCGTTGATCGGTTTGCTGGAACTGCTGGGCAGACTGCACCGAAACGGCACCCTGGACCGCGTCGGTGATCTGACCGACTATCTGGCCGGGCTCGACGAAGGCATGACACTGGATTCATTTGCCGAACGTCTGCTTCAGCAGTCATCGCATCCTCGAATCGATCAGATGATGCATCTCGTGCACAGTGCCGAGGAAGCCATGCAGGATGCGGAAAAGGACGAAGCGCATCTCGGCGGCATCGGCGGATTGATGCATCTGCTGCGCGACAAGCAGGTTCAAAAAGGGCTGCGCATGCTGTCCGTGCTGCCCGCCTACATGAACCGGCCGAAACCCAATGGCCATGCTACCGGCTCCGGCAAGGGGAACCCAGAACAGACGCCCCACCCCGTTCGGCCACATTGAATGCGCCTGTAGCGCAATGCCAACACGGGTTGCGCATTCTTCAGTGCGATGCGATGTTCGGCGCCCACCCTGATGACGACGTGTAGCGTCCTCTCGCATCCCTAAGGACGAAAAGCGAGAACCGCGTGCTACGCTGTGATGACGTCAATGACGGGTTTTTCTGTGTCATCACTGAATGGATTGTCACCATGACCGCACCGCAGCCACTATCGGAATCTCTAGCCACCAATCCGGATTCCGTGCTCGACAGTGTCACAGGATTGCAACTCAAATCACTGGAAATCATAGAAAATACGTCCGGGATCGTGCTCGGAAAAGCCGACGTGGTCCGTCAGGCACTTTGCAGCGTGCTGGCCGGTGGACATCTCCTGCTGGAAGATCTGCCCGGGTTGGGCAAGACCACGCTCGCGCATGCGCTGGCGATTAGCCTTGGCCTGCGCTTTCGCCGATTGCAGTTCACGGCGGACATGCTGCCGTCCGATATCCTGGGCATTTCGGTATTCGAGCCGAATTCGAAGGCATTCCGCTTTCATCCCGGCCCGATCTTTACGGAAGTGCTGCTTGCCGACGAGATCAACCGTGCGCCACCCAAGGTACAGAGCGCCTTGCTCGAAGCCATGGAGGAGCGGCAGGTGACCATCGACGGCAAACGCTATCCGTTGCCGGAAGCGTTTTTCGTGATTGCCACCCAGAATCCGACCCATCAGCAGGGCACCTACCCGCTCCCCGAATCCCAACTGGATCGATTTGCGCTCGTGATCGGGATGGGCTATCCCGACCCCGCAGTCGAACGGGCGATGTTACAGGGCGTGGGCGGCCGTCAGCATCTGGGCGAACTGAAACCCGTCATCGATGCCCGACAACTCGTCGCCATGCGTCAGGCCGTTACCCGAATTCATGCCGGTGAAGCAGTGATTGATTACGTGCAACAGCTGCTGCAAACGAGTCGCAACGAGGCAAGTTACGGGGATGGCCTGTCTCCCCGGGCCGGCTTGCTGCTGTTGCGTCTGGCGCGCGCCTGGGCCTATGTCGATCAACGCAGTCACGTTTTGCCCGATGATGTCCAGGCCGTCCTGCCCGGTGTGGTAGCGCATCGCCTGTCTGGCGGCGCTGGTGGTTCACCCGCCACCGGTCAGGCAACCGCACAACGACTGTTGCAGGCCGTCAAGGCGCCGTAAGCAGGCATGCAAGCGTCAGGGCGTGTCTGTACGCTGAAACCCAATCGCATTGGCCTGGCCTTCATCGCGCTCGCCATCGTGATGCTGCTGGCTGCCATCAATTACGGCAATAATCTTGTGTTCTTCATCAGCTTCCTGCTGATCGCCCTTATGGGCAACAGTGCCTGGCAGACTCGCCGCCAGCTTCGCGCATGTACCCTGCATCTCGGTGATATCCCGCCGCGCCATGCCGGGGACAGTGGCTCCTGGTCCATCAGAATCGAATCATCGATGACGAATCCCGCGCTGACGATTCGCCCGCTCGATGATACGCCGGCACCGACGCTGATCCGGAATGTCCAAGCCGGGGTACCCTGTCCCTGTTCATTGACCCTGGCGAGTCGTTCACGGGGCTACCATTCCGCCCCGGATGTCGAGATAGCCACAAACTACCCGATCGGGCTGTGGACGGCACGTTGCCGTTTCTCTCCATCCGGCGTGATGCAGTGGGTCTACCCGAGACTACACGGCTCACTGCCATTGCCGGGAACTGCCGGAGAAAACAAATCGCCCGAGCACCCCAACCCTGCGCCGCTCACTCAGACGGAGTTCGATCATCTCAGAGCGTATGTACCGGGAGACCCCCTGGCCCACGTGGCCTTCAAGCAATGGGCCAAAACAGGCAACCTCGTGACCCGGCAGCATGCGGCCGAATCGGGCATCGGCCGGGAATATGTGCTGGATTTCAATCAGATACCCGGTCAAACGGAGCAACGACTGGAACAGCTCGCCGCCTGGATCGTAGAGCTAAGCGTGCATCAGGCACCCTATATCCTGCGATTGCCGGGGCAACCGGACCACCCCGGACTTGGGGCTGAACATCAGCGGCGCACCCTTGAGGTACTGACCCGATTTCGGCTGGCGCAGCACCCATATACCCAGGGTGAGGGATCATGAGCCGCGCCGCCCGGACCCAGCCCAACCGATCCGACACACACGCCGGGCCAGTCGTCGTGACGCTCGATCGACCGCTCATCGCCGTCACCCTAATCGCCCTGCTCTGCCATCTGCCGCACCTGCCCCTGTTCGCCTGGCCCTTGCTCGCGGCCGGTATCGGCTGGCGCCTGCTTCATGAGTGGCGCAAATGGCCCTTACCCCCGGCCCTGCTGGTAATCCTTCTGGGCTTCATCAGCGGTTTTCTGGTCCTGTTCACCTATCACAGTCTTTGGGGTCGCGATGCCGGTGTGACGCTACTGACGTTGGCTGCAATGCTCAAGCTGCTGGAAAGTCGACAGCAGCGAGACCAGTATGTCCTGCTGCTGCTGGGATTTTTCCTGATCGTGGCGCTTCTGCTTTACGATCAGGGTGTCCTGTTCGCACTGATCGCGCTGAGTCTTTTCTGGGGACTTGTCGTTGCGTGGATCGGCATCAGCAACCCGGGCATGACGGCCATCAAGCCCAGACTCAAACCGGCCGGGGTTTTGATGATCGCCGGACTGCCGGTCACCTTTGCCCTGTTCGTGCTCTTTCCCCGCCCCCCGGGCGCGCCCTGGGGCGCGCAGCAACCGACGATCCAGCAGGCACGAACAGGATTATCCGATACGCTGAACCCCGGATCCTTCGAGCAATTGGCGAGCGATCCCGCCCCCGCTTTTCGCGTATCGTTTGCCGGACCGATGATTCCACCGGCCGAGCGTTATTGGCGGGTTCTGGTGATGAGCAGCGAGGACGACGGCATCTGGCAAGCGGACGGTCCAGGCTTCGGTCCGACCTCCGCCAAACTCTCTGCGGATTGGACGGCTCAAAGCGCGGTCACCTACACCATCACCCTCGAACCGGCCGAACATCGCTGGTTGCCCGCGCTGGCACTGGCCATCGAACGGCCATCCCGGAGCATCATCAGCCCCACGGCCACCCTGTTCGCCTTGCATGCACTGGTCGATCGCTACCGATATACGGTCACCTCGAATATCGACTACCGACTCGATCCGAACCACCTCGACCCCGCCACGCGTGCCCGGGATCTCGAACTCCCGCAGGATGATCCCCGCCTGAAGGCGCTGGGTCGGTCCTGGCGCCATCTCTCGCCACTCGACGCACGAGACAAGGCACTGGATTACTTCCGTGCGCAGGGGTTTCGGTACACGCTGACCCCGGGCAAATTGCCCGAGCACAATCGCATGGACGACTTCCTGTTCACCACGAAACGGGGTTACTGCGAGCACTATGCGAGCGCATTCACCCTGCTGATGCGCGCAGCCGGTGTGCCCGCACGGATTGTCACCGGGTATCAGGGGGGCGAAGTGGTCGGCGACTATCTCCTCGTCCGTCAGGCGGATGCCCATGCCTGGAGTGAAATCTGGGTCAAGAATCGCGGTTGGGTTCGCGTTGACCCGACGGCGGTCGTCGCGCCCGAACGAATCGCCTCGGGCGTGGCCAACGCGGCCCGTGATGATGCCGCCCTCCCGGCTACCCTGCGGCGTGAAGCCGGGCTGGACCGACAGTTCGCGCTCATCGGAGACCGCCTGCAGAACGGCTGGAATCAGTATGTGCTCGGCTATGGTGGTGACACGCAAAGCGATCTGCTGGCAAGACTGGGACTGGCTGCCCAGGGACTGGGTGGTCGATTCCTCGTCGCCGCCATTGTCGCGGGCGTCGTATGGCTGATCGTTCTGATGTTCTGGCGACTTCTTTCACGCCCCAACCTCGCCCATCTCGGAGCCGCCCAACGGGCCTGGTATCCTGTGGAACGCGCGCTGACTCGGCTCGGCATCCCGCGCACGCCCGAGGAAACGCTTCAAACCTACTGTCAACGCGCCAGTCGCGCCCTCCCATCGCAATCGGCCCTCATCGACCAGCTGCACAAGCTGTTCAGTGCCTGGCTCTTTTCCGCCAATTTCAGTCAACGCAGTCAGAAACTTGCCGAAGTAACCGCCCGTCATGCCATAAGGCAACTCACCCTGCTCTATTTCCTTCGGCGCTTGCGGGGATGGTTCGGCGCGGGCCGACTGCGCTGATACCACCCGCTTCCCTTCACGGCGTTCACACTGAAAAATCCGGCCACCTGGGCCGGATACGGTTGAATCCGCGTAGTCGGAAGCGCCGCCGGGACCGTCAGGGCCCGTAGAAGGAAGTGGGTGGCGCCTTGCCCAGCAGTTCCGTATGGAAGGCAACCAGGTCCGGCAGAATAGCGTTCACGCTCAAGTCGGTGCGATACACCAGAGAGCCATTGGTCAGGGCGGCAGCAATGACTGGTGCAGGCAGACTGAGTCCATACTGGCCGTAGTATCGGTTCACCTGGTCGGCAATCTGGGTGGTCAGATCGCGCATCTGCATGGGATAACCCCGAGCGGCCATGAGATCGTTGGCTGCCTTTTCATAGGCCGCACGAAGACGCGCGACGGCGGCTGCACGGCTCGGATCATCAAGTACGCTGGCACGAATGCTCAAACCACCCAAGGGCAGCTCGCTGGGCGGCCAACTCAGGTATCCCGTGAAGAGCGTTTGGATATCGATCGCCTTGCCGTAGGTGATATTGGACATCATCCCCTGCATCACGATACCGGTAGCCGCCGGATCCACCATGAACGAGGCGCTCGCCGGCATATCGTTCTGCGAATTGCCATCGCCGTCATCCAGCAGTTGCCCGCTGTTCAGTACCGATACCGCTGCCGTGACGGGCAGGTAGTACACCCGAAAATCGCCGCTATCGTAATGACGTCTCACCACGGATAAGGGGGTGCCATTCACGTCGACGGTGACCGTATTCTCCTCATAGGTCGTCGGATCGAATCCCGCGCGTTTCAGTGCCCCCTGGAATAGCGTATCGGGACCGCCATTGCGCCCGCCACCGACCGGACCACTCAGCAGAATGTTGCGGCCGGTCAGGTCGGTGAAATTCGTTACACCCAGGCTTTGGGCCGCCAATTCGAAAAATCCGCGCCAGAAATTCACGGAGACCAATCTCAGATCCGGTTCGGCACCGCTCAGCACCTTGCCCGCTTCAACCCAGGTCATCGCCAGCAAGGCTTCCGCATCCTGATTGGCGAATGCCTGGTCGATTTCCGAACCATTGGACACGGGCAACAGGGTTACCGGGAGACTCGGATCCTGGGCCATGGCCAGGAGCAACGGCAGCACCGAGGGATTGGGGGTTGAAGTGACGCGTATCGGCTGAACGACCGCTTGTGTAACGGCCGCAGCGGTACCGCCCCCACAGCCAGCCAGCGCGAGCAGGCACAAACCGACGCCGGAGAGACCTATCAATCGTCCAGTCCTACTTGATGAAGAAGCATTGATAGCCGCACGCATGACCCATTTTAGAATTCCCATGATTCTTTCCTCCCTATACGACAGGTAAATGGGTTATTGATCAGCCTGCGTAGCCGACATCCGACGCTGCATCTGGCCAATAATCTGACCGTTCATCTGGCCAGCTTGATGTTCCGAGCGGAATTTCTTCATGCGTTCGCGCGCAGCCTGCATCTTGAGTTTCCGTTCTTCAGGGGTCATGGCCTTGAATGCCTTCGCCCTGGATTGCGCCTGTTCGAAAGACCGCGTAGTCTCCGTCGAATCGGCAGCCAGTACAGGCAATGCCATGGCAGATGACAGGACGACGGCAGCAACGGTATGGATGGATTTGGATTTCATGACACGCTCCTCTGGGTGTTGACGGTTCGTCAGCCGTCGCGGGCTGACGAGGCCATCTTCGTCGTCCCCAGCTTGCCGCTGATGCCCGCACCGTGATCTCTGATGACTTTGTGTGACAATTGATGACCGACACGATGACATCCCCGTTGCTCTGCCTGGTTGAGGACGATGCCGAGCAGGCGGAAATGCTCACGGAATACCTTGCCCATCATGGGTTTGATGTGATCCATGCGCGCCATGGGAAGGCGTTGGATAGCCTGCTCACAACCCGAGTACCGGATCTGATTCTTCTGGACATGATGCTGCCCGGCGAGGATGGCCTGTCCATCGCACGACGCCTCGGCACACGGATCCCGATCGTGATGATGTCCGCCCGCGCCGAGGATGCCGATCGGATAGCCGGTCTCGAACTGGGCGCCGAGGATTTCGTCGTCAAGCCCTTCAACCCGCGCGAACTGCTCGCACGAATTCGCGTCGTCCTGCGCAGAGGCAGACCGGGCGCCGATTCACTCTCCGACTACCGATTTGGCGCCTATCTCCTGGATCCCCAACGCCGGGTTCTGTTTCACGACGGTCGGCCCGTCGCGCTGACCGCCGCGGAGTTCTCCCTGCTGCGCGTCCTTGCGAGTCATCCCTACCGCGTACTGAGTCGTGATCGCCTGCTCGATCTCGCGCAGGATCTTGATGAGGCATTGCCGTTCGATCGCTCCATCGACGCGCGGATAGCGCGCCTACGCCGCAAGATTGAATCAAACCCTGCCGAGCCTCGCTTCGTGCGCACGGTTCGCGGTCAGGGGTACCTGTTCGATCCCAGCGGCAGCGAAACGCCATGAGCAGAACACCGGCACGCAGTCTGCGCAGCCGGCTGCTTCGCTCGCATCTGGGGATGACCCTGGCGCTGGTACCGGCGCTCCTCATCTTGGGTGCCTGGCTGGTCTGGATCCCGATTCTTCATTCGGCAACCAGCGATTTCGCCACCCTGATCCACGACGACGTCGAGAATCTGCAATCACTGCCCGCGGAGGATCGGGACGCCTATCGGGCTCTGATGGCGAGCGAGCATGGACTGTACGTGCTGCAAACCCTGCCCGATTCGCCGCGTCACATGAATTTTCTGCCCTATCTGTTCTACCTTCAGGTCGCACTGGATAACCGTTTTCCCCAGACATCCGCCATCACGGCCATCAACCAACCCGTGGCGGGTTATGCCTTCACCCTGCACACGGAATCAGGACCGATTCACCTCGGTTTCAGCCATGAACGCATCGGAACGGCACCCGTCCTGACCCTCGCTGCGATGGCTGCCATCACCCTATTTCTCGCGACACTGGGGGCACTGCTCCTGGCGCGCCGACTCGCCCGCCCCATCGAAACCCTGCGACGGGGCGCGAGCGAACTCGGTCGGGATCCCAAGTCCCGCGTGGCGACGAATACGGGTGTACGTGAGCTGGACGAACTGGCCGAAACCCTGAATACCATGCAGCAACAGATCCTTCGCCTGCATGAACAGCGCAGTCTGCTCCTTGCCGGCGTATCCCATGATCTACGCACCCCATTGACGCGGATGGGGCTGGCACTGGAATTGGCCCGGGAGAATCCTCAGACGGTTCGCTTCGAGCGGATGTCGGGGTATCTCGAGGACATGCGGCAGCTGATCGACAGCTTCATTTCCTACGCCCAGATCAACGTGCGCGGGGGGAACGAGCCCTGTCATCCCGCAGAGATTCTGCAATCGTTGATCCAGCAAAGGCCGAATCTGGCGGCAACGCTCACCCAGGAAATCCAGGCGGACCCCGAACTCCACCTCAATCGACTCGCTCTGACCCGCATCCTGACCAACTTTCTGGACAACGCCACCAAGCATGGCACGCCACCCTTTGCCGTTCGACAACGACGCTCGACCAATAAGATGGGATACAACGAACTGCGCATCGAGATCGACAACGGCGGACCGATTTTGACCGAAGAAGCCTGTCAACAGGCCTTCGATCCCTTCATCAGACTAGATTCCGCCCGCAGTCCGCATCAATCCGGTGCCGGTCTGGGGTTGGCCATTGTCCGCGATCTGGCCAATACCCAGGGTTGGCGTGCCGGGCTAACCCCACGCGCCAATGGTGGGGTGACCGCCTGGTTGGCTTTGCCCGGCACGTCGAACCCGGATGAGCATCCCTAGGTAGCCACGGACCATTCGGCACAATCGCAACCGTGCATCACACGCAAAACTGGTACGGATTTCACGCAAAACGTTATACTGTAACAGTTGCGTTTCGACGCCGTATGCCGGCTGTTTTATCCCATGTACCGTGCCCGACAAACGGTTCAACCGTTCCGTATTTCATCCGGCTCCGATCTAAACTGCCCACGAGGTGTTCGCCCGATGCGTTTTTTGACCGTGCTTATTCTGTTCTGTGGTCTGACCCTGCCGCTGCTTGGTCAAGCCGGTGCCCCGCTGACCGTCGCGGTCAGCATTCCGCCCCAGAAATACTTCGTGGACACCATCGGAGGGGATCATGTCCATGTGGACGTGCTCGTGCCGCCCACGGCCGAACCCGAAACCTACGAACCGACGCCCCGTCAGTTGATGGGCCTCGCCAAGGCATCTCTCTACTTTGGCCTCGGCATTCCCATCGAGCAGAGCTGGATCTCACGATTTCGCAGCGTGAATCCCGGGCTGACCATCGTAGATACGGCACGCGGCATTCAACGCGTACCCATGGCCGACCACGTCGGCGCCCCCACCCACGAAACCGGACTGGATCCCCATATCTGGCTGTCACCGGTCCTCGTGCGTATCCAGGCCATGAATATCCGGGATGCCCTCATACGGATCGACCCCGCTCATGCGCAGGACTACCGTCAGGGCTACGAAAGGCTGGCGTTGAAGATCAATCAGGTCGATACCGACATTCTCAAGGCACTGACAGGGGCACATCTCGCCCAGTCGGCTTTCATCGTGTTCCATCCGGCCTTCGGCTATTTCGCGGACGCCTACGGCCTGACCCAGATTCCCATCGAGGCGGAAGGCAAGGAAGCAGGCCCCCGACAGATGAACGATGTCATCAATTACGCCCGTACCCATGGAATCAAGGTCGTCTTCGTAGAACCGCAATTCGCACAGAAGGCGGCGCGTACCATTGCGACGGAAATCGGCGGGCAGGTTGTCCCGATCGACCCGCTGGACGCCGATTGGCCGCGCGGCATGGAAGCCATTGCACAGGCATTGGGCAAGGTGCTACGTGCGCCCGGGTCATCTACCCCATGAACCCGAACCCCATAAGCCCGAACGCCAAGAACCCGAATACCAGGAACCCGCCCATCATCCAGGTTCGGAATCTCGGATTCCGCTATGACGACGAACCCGTTCTCGCGGAGATCAATTTCGATGTCCAACCCGGCGATTTCGTCGCGGTGGTCGGTCCCAACGGCGGCGGCAAGACAACGCTCATGCGCCTGATCCTGGGTTTACTGTCACCCCAGCAAGGAACGATCCACGTTTTCGGCCAATTGCCGGGACAACAACCGGACCGGATCGGCTACGTGCCGCAACATACCAACATTGCCTCGGGGTTTCCCGCCACGGTCGAACAGGTCGTGCTCATGGGGCTTGCCCAAGGCAAGCGACGGGGTTTCCGCTACACGGCCGAAGAACGGGCACGAGCAGCGCGTGCCATGGAGCGCGCCGGGGTGCATGCACTCGCGCATCGACGCATGAACGAACTATCCGGGGGCCAGCGCCAGCGAACGCTCATCGCCCGTGCCCTCATCACGGCCCCGGACCTGCTGATCCTCGATGAGCCACTATCCAATATCGATCCCTACGGACGGCAATGCATCCTCGAAACCCTGATAGGTCTCGACACAGGCACCACCGTGGTGATGGTGAGCCACGATCTGGGCATCACCGCCAACGCGGTCACCGACATCATTGCCGTGAACCGTTACGCGCTGGCCAGCGATTCCCCCCAACTCACACCCGACATGCTGGCATTGATGTACGGCGTCCACGAAGCCGGATGTCCTGTCCATTCCCAGCTCCAGCAACTGATGGAAGCGCAGACCGCCACTCAGAACACCACCCAAAACACCACTCAGGCGTGCCAGCATGCACATCACTGATCTCCTGCAGCAGACCTTCATGCAACATGCCCTGCTGGCCGCCCTGCTCGTCAGCCTGGCCTGCGGCATCATCGGTGCACTCGTCGTGGTGAATCGACTGACGTTCATGGCTGGCGGCATTGCCCATACGGCCTACGGCGGGGTCGGTCTCGCCGTTTTCCTCGGTGCACCGGTTCTGCCGACTGCGGGACTGTTCACAGCAGGCGCCGCCACCCTGCTGGGCGCGCTGACGCAAAAGCGTCGGGAACGAACCGACACCCTGATCGGCGTGATCTGGGCCGCCGGCATGGCATTCGGGATCATCATGATCAACCTGACGCCCGGCTACAACGTGGGCCTCATGAGTTACCTGTTCGGCAGTATTCTCACCGTGCCCGTCTACGATCTGTGGATCATGTTCGGCATGGACGCCGTGATCCTCGGCCTCGTCCTGTACTACTACCGGGATATCCTGTCCTTCTCCTTCGACCCGGATTTCGCCCAGTCCCGCGGGATTCCCGTTCGCTGGCTCTACTACCTGCTGCTGATCATGGTGGCGGAAGCCGTGGTCATGATGATCCAGGTCGTCGGTCTCATCCTGGTCATCGCCCTGCTGACACTGCCGCCCTCCCTGGCGGAACGCCATACGCGCACGCTTGCCGGCCTGATGCTTGCCGCCGGGTTGTGGAGCTTTCTGTTCTGTCTCGGCGGGCTGATCTTCGCCTACCTGTTCGATCTCAGTTCCGGGGCGAGCATCATCGCCGTGGCTTGTACCACCTATATCGGCTATGTCGGTCTGCAACGACTGATGCGTCACCTCAGGCCCCGCACGATCCCGATCTGAACGGTCCGTTTCAGAGGCATGTCCACGTGCAGGGTTTGTCATCAAACTGAAATTTGGCGCGACAGCGGTGCATCCAGACCGTATATTCAAGGTTCGTACCCACCTTCCGGAGCGCACCGATGGATTACCGCGAACAATTCCTTGTCGATCCCGAAAAACCCCTGATTCTGGCGGACATCGACCCGGGCAGCACGGGTGATCACGACAAGCGGGACAAGGCGGAAGCGGAAACCGAAGCCTACCGCAACGAGATGGAACAACGGCAGTTCCTCCTGTTTGCCGATGGCCGTCAATCCCTGCTGGTCGTGTTGCAGGCACTCGATGCAGCCGGCAAGGATGGCGTGATTCGCCATGTCTTCAAGGCTATGAACCCCCAGGGAACCCGGGTTCATGGCTTCAAGCAGCCGACACCGCAGGAGGCTGCCCATGACTTTCTCTGGCGGGTGCACCAGCATGTACCGGCAAAAGGCGAAGTCGTGATCTTCAATCGCTCCCATTACGAGGACGTACTGGTCGTTCGCGTCCACAACCTTGTTCCGGAATCGGTCTGGTCCGAGCGCTATGACATGATCAACGAGTTCGAGCGCCTACTGACGCAGAACGGCACCAAGATCCTGAAATTCTTTCTGCACATCAGCCCGGATGAACAACTGGAACGCTTCAAGGATCGGCTGGACGATCCCACACGACACTGGAAAATCAGCGAATCGGATTACAGCGAGCGGGAGTTCTGGCCTCAATATACCCAGGCCTACGAAGAGGCGCTCGTCAGAACCAGCACATCCCACGCGCCGTGGTACGTCATCCCGGCGAATCGGAAATGGTTCCGGAATCTCGCCATTTCCCAGATCATCTCCAACACGCTGAATGAAATGAATCTCAATCTGCCGCCGACGCGCGTGGACATCAAAGACATCCGACTTCGGTATCACGCCGCAGTCAAGGCCGCCGACGAACTCAACGGAAACGGCGAAAACAATGGAAAGGACGGCAAACGTGGCAAAAACGGCAACGGTAAGAAGAACAAAAAAGATTAGGCGGATGCCTGTCTGCATTGAGGATCAAGGGCGCGGACGATGACGATCCGCTTCTTTTCCGGCCTGCTGCCGCTGTCTCGGCAATCCATCCGGCGGGACACGGCCGCCGGACTCTCCCTGGCCGCGATGGACATCCCCAAGGTCCTGGGTTACACCCACATTGCCGCCATGCCCATCGTGACCGGCCTGTACACGATCTTCCTGCCCCTCCTCGCCTTTGCCATCTTCGGTTCGTCCCGACAGCTGGTCGTCGCGGCCGACTCGGCCACCGCCGCCATTCTCGCCAGCGGAATCAGTCCCCTCGCCACGCCGGAGAGCGCGAAATACGTGGCCCTCGTCGGCACGGTCGCCTTGCTTTCTGCCGGAATCCTGCTGCTCGCCCGTCTCTTCAAACTGGGCTTTCTGGCGGATTTTCTGTCCCGTACGGTCCTGATCGGCTTTCTCGCCGGGGTCGGCATTCAGGTCGCCATCGCCATGCTTGGGGATCTTCTGGGCATCAAGGTCACGGCACAGGACAGCATTCAGCAAATCATCCAGGTCTTCCATCACCTGGGCCAGATCAATCTGCCCACCGTCCTCGTCTCCCTTTTCGTCCTCATCGGCATCGGTTGGGGACGAGCCCGTCTTCCCGCGCTACCCGTGCCGCTCATCGTCGTGCTGGGCAGTATCGGCGCAAGCTATTTTCTGAACTTCACGAAATATGGCATCGCGACCGTCGGGCCCATTCCCGGCGGGTTGCCCACGTTGGGGTTACCGCAGGTCTCGATTCATGAGTTCATGGAAGTCCTGCCGATCGCCCTGTCCTGCGTGGTCATCATCATTGCCCAGAGTGCCGCCTCGGCCCGGGGATTCGCGGTAAAGCACCAGGATCGTCTCGACGAAAATGCCGATATCCTGGGGCTGTCCGCAGCCAAGGCCGTCGCGGGGTTGAGCGGGACCTTCGTCGTCAATGGGAGTCCCACGCAAACAGCCCTCGCAGACGCCCTGGGCGGACGCAGCCAATGGACTCAACTCGTATTTGCGGCCGTAGTGGCCGTCGTTCTTCTGTTCCTGACCGCGCCGATCGCCTACCTGCCCAATGCCGTGCTCGGCGCCATTGTCCTGCTGGTGGCTGTAAGCATGATCGACATTCCTAGTCTGCGGAGCATGCGCCACGAAAGTACCGGGGAATTCCTGCTCGCACTCGTTACGGCCACGACGGTCGTCGCGGCAGGCGTCATGGAAGGCATCCTCCTCGCCGCCGTGCTTTCCCTCCTCCGTCACGTCTATCACAGCTACCGACCGCATACCGCCATCCTGTTGCCCGATGCCGCTGGCCACTGGCTGCCCATCCCCGCCAGGCCGGGGGCGGAAACCCAACCGGGGCTGCTGGTATACCGATTCGGAGCGGATCTGTTCTATGCCAACGACTACCACTTCACGGACGAAGTTCGAAAACTGGTTGATAAGGCGCCCCATCCCGTCCGTTGGCTCATCTTCGATGCAAGCGCCATCACGGATATCGATTACTCGGCAGCACGTTCCGTGCTCGAGCTCTTCGCGGAACTTCGACAAGGCGGCGTCCAGATGATGTTTGCACGTGTCACACCGGGGCTTCGCGGCGACATGGACCGCCATGGCATCACTGCCGTCATCGGTGCCGAGAACCTCTATCTCTCGATGCATGATGCCCTGGCCCAGGTCGACCACGAGTCATCCAACGAACAGGTGAATTGAAGTCGAAAACAGCACAAATACTTGTTCAACAAGCCTATGAGCGGCTAACCTGCCTGATAAGTAAACGATCTCAACGCATTGATGCGGCCAGCGCCATCGCCGAGTTGATAGCCCGCAACAGGCGCGAACCCCTTAGATGGAAAGTAAAGGGCACGGCATTCGGTAACTGCAGGAGGCTCCATGAACACGTCCAATGCCAAATCCGCCGGCATTCTCTTGGCCGTCACCCTACTGGCAATCGCCACTTATGGACTATGGTACGCATGGAATCAGGGCCTCGTCGGCCATAATCCGCGCGCCCCCGTTGCCGAGGCCATGGAGCCGGCCGTCCTGATTCAGGCTAAACGGACGGCGCGAAATCGTCTGAACCGGACACAGTGTCTGCCCATCAACCTCCGCCTGCCCAAACCGGAAATCAATGGCCGTCCGGGCATCGCGCTGCGTACCACACCGAACAGTTTTGATATTACCCTGCTACTCAAGACTGATTACCCATATCAGACCCAACGCGACGAGCAGATCACACAGCTGAATTATCTTGCGAAACAGGGGCTTCTTGCTGCATCTGATGTCACAATCGATACCGACGAAGGGCCACGATCCGCCCGAAACTATCGAATGACCTGGGCAGGCTATGCGGCCAGTCAGCAGAAAAATGCAAGTTCACTCTGCCTGAGCACCGGCAAACGGGAATATGCCGGCATCGAACGGATTGAACCACGGGAAGAGCGCATGCTCGACCACGAAGTTTTTGCTGTCACCTATCGCAATCGTGTGCTGGACAGACCCGCCTGGACCGCTACCGCCGAAGCGAAACAACTCTTCCCAAAATTGGCTGAACTGACCGAGGACAAACTGGATACCGTACTGGTGCTCCGCACCCAGGAAGGATGGCGCGCCCCATGGGAACTCCAACAGGAACTGGCAACGGCCGCAAACACCATGAAAGCACGGTCATCGACGTCAGGGGCGTCCGATCGGGAAAATCCCCCCCTCCCGACCGGGGCGGAGACAGACCAGTTGCTTGAGGCGTGGATGAACGACAATCGTGTGCGTCGAAACGATCAGATTGCCTGCTTGCCCCTTCGTCTGGAACGGTCAAGCGATGACCGTACCCTGGCGGGAAGCGCCACGACGACAACGAAGGAGTTTGTCGTTACCTACATGGATCGGGATGGGCGGAAAGGCTATGAATACACGCGAATGGCCAGAAACCTCCACATCCTCTTTGCCTTGGAACAGGCGGGATTGGCAAGCAGGGAGATACTGGTCACCGAACAGCCAAAATCCGTCAGCACATCGGACACAACGCCCGTCGATATTCCCACCTCACCGCTTGAAAACACACAGAACCCGGCCGGTATACGCTATCGGATTCCGGCCGCTTTCATGGATATGCTCAAATTGCAGCAATATGGCGGCGGTTGTATCCCCGCCGGTCGCATGAAACTGCAGTTCATGGGCGTTGATCAGGAATCCGGCCGCGTCATGGTGTACGAAAAAGCCACCTTGTCGGAAGCACCGCCCTGGACGGAACAGATTGCAACGCACCTTCCGGCCATGCAGGCGCTGCGTGAAGAAGGTGTCCCGGTAAATATCGGCATGATGTACCTGAAACGCGGCAGTGATGCCGACAAAGCCTGGCGCGTCGTGCAATTTTCACCGCTCTATCCAGAAATCGCCTATAGCGACATTCCCGACCAACTACGGCCGTTCTTGCCCAAATCAACGGCCGCCGCGCCAAATCCCGCCATTCGCGCCCCAATCAGCGGCACACCGAAAGTGATTCCGCCCAAAGTCGTCACCCTCGACCCACAGGTTTCCATTGCCGGATTCCCGCGAAATTCCAATCAGGTTGTCACAGTCGTTACGCCCGATCAGCCACCCTTTCCCGCCCAGGGAGCTGCAGTCCATGTAATCTCGGTTTATCAGGGAGCAACCTATGGCGCAACCCACCGCGCCAATCAGCACGCGATGTATCCGGTGCGGATTACTGTCAGCAAGCCAAACACCCTCCTCATCCTGCTTTCCTATGAACCTGTGGACTGGCAGATACATGCCGCGAACAATGCGCAACCCAAGCAGGTCCTGGTCTTCGGGTATTACGATTCCCGCGTCACGTTCTCCGGATCGAGAAAGGTGCCGACCACCATCGCGCGCACGAGCGAACTGCCGCTGAAATGGAAGATCTCCGTGCCGAAAACGCCGACAA
The DNA here is from genome assembly GCF_001663815.1 of Halothiobacillus diazotrophicus. NCBI lineage: Bacteria > Pseudomonadati > Pseudomonadota > Gammaproteobacteria > Chromatiales > Halothiobacillaceae > Halothiobacillus > Halothiobacillus diazotrophicus. Next base: position 538,257 of record NZ_CP016027.1, on the reverse strand, counting down.
AACCTACCGAGGAAGCCCGAATCGACATCGCCCAGCTCAGCGAAAAGTTGACCGGGGCGAAACCAGACGGCTTCCAGACATCATACGAGGCGCCTTCGGCCGGGTTCCGAATCGACAACCAAACCAGTCGGTTCATTCCGCCCGGACCACAGAAACCGTCGAACGATGCACCCCTCGCCATCCTGCAGAGTCTGAACCGGGGCAACGCCGGCAATCGATTGATCCGTCAAAACTACGGCGCCATGAATGACGGCTGGTCAAACCATGCCTACACCGCCGGCAAGCTCTATTTCGAAGGCACCATCGACATCCATGGCGCCGCGACTCGGCATGCCTTCTCAAACATCGGCCTGTGTCTGTCTCGAGATGGGAAATCAGCAGGATTGCCAGGCGCGGTGCTGGCCATGGGTTACGGTCGAACCTATCAGGTCAAGGATGGAGACGTCTTCGGCATCGCTGCCGACCTCGACCAGCATCAGATGTATGCACATATCAATGGGGCTTGGCTGACTGGCCAACCAGACAGCGGGAACGGCATTCCTCTGGCCGCGGGCAAACTTTACAGGGCCTGTGTGTTCGCCAGCGGCTCATCCCGTAAAGGCGCACCACCTTCGTATACCTCATGGGAGGTCAATTTCGGTGCCCAACCCTTTGTGATGAAGCCACCTGCTGGCTACGGCGCATTCTAATAAACCCCAAATGAGCATGAGTAAACAGACAACGCTACCGAGTAATATGGGGCGTATTCTGTCTCTCCCCACAAATCTGAACACGTATATTGTGAAACTGCTCATTATCAGCAGTTTCTCAACGCTTCTATCCGCCTGCGAAACCTATCCGGCAACCGGCGGACGCTTCGTGATGCACGTCACATCAATTCCCACGGAACGTACCCAGCTGCAATACCGTCCAGGTCTCTCACTGGGACTGCTGCAAGGGGTAACCCGTACGGCCGTCGAGGACGAACGCGTATGGTTCGCCCATTGTTACTCGGCTGGTCCCCACCCCCTATCGGACCGACGGTTCGGTTTTATCCTCCTCCCCATCGGCATGCGCATAAAACCGGACACAGTGCTCGAGATTAATGCCAGGCAGGCAGTGGGCGGATCTATGTCCTACCGTCGATTTTTCGGACTGGCACGTCGTATCAGCCCTAGCAATGCAGACGAATACTTTGATCACGGGAGCTGGAAACATCTCTTCCGATGCGGGCCGATTACCGCGAACGGTGATATGCGGGTAGAAGCCTTTTCCCTGCTACACACCTGGGATTACGATGCAGCCAAGGCGGAGGAAAATCGCAACAGCTTCATAACCGACAACGAATTGCGCCAAGGCAGAATAGCCATCGGCGAATGCTCGCCCGGCACGGATTCCTGGATGCATTGGAAGGTTCGGCTCCCGCCAAATCTGATCGTTCGGCCTGGCGATTACCTGGAAGCCATAGCAGGTTCCAACGAAGCACCTCGATCGACAGGGCCAATTTCTCAGGCAGTCTGTCGGATCAAAACACCCGAACCAAAATATTTCAATCACACACAAGGCAGCCGCACCATTCGCTGCGATGCACCCGCCACGCCCCTCACGAATTGAGCGACCTATCCGCTTCGACGACCATCATTCCGGGTTCTTGATCCTGATCATTTGAAGCAAAAAGCGAATCTCTATGTGCGCTTGCGTTTTGTCGAATGCGCACAAGCCCTGTTCAAAACGAACAAAATGTCGCCAGTCTGACATTGATGAAACGCCAGCATCACAGAACCGCACGAAAAATCATAAGGATAGACATTGGCATCAAGATTGCTTTTTCAATGGCAATGGTCCTGCATCGACCCGAGGACAGAATCACGCACCGGCGTCAGAAAGATTGAAACCAGACATTTGGGAAAACGAACCCGGTACGCCACCAGAACAATTTCACTCCCCGGCCAAGATGAACGAAAACGAGATCCGAGAACGAATGCAGATCCTGATGCCCGATGCCCAGATCAATATTCTGGCTCTGGGCAATGCTATCGACATGCATGTTGTCAGTGCGCGATTCGCGGGGAAATCGACTCAGGAGCGGCAACGACCGATCAAGGCCATGTTCAGCGGCGACCTTTTCTCCGGCCGTATCGGCACCCTGTCGATCAATGCCTATACGCCCGACGAATGCGCCTTCGGAATGGCTCTGGGTGAAACATGCTGGCAAGCTGGGTAACGGAACGGTAACGCGATGGAAGCATCAACCGAGATCGACGAAAGCGCCATACATCCTGCAGCTCGCTGGGCAACAGCGGCGGCGTTTACCCCGCAACAAGTCGATTGCACCACAGCAGTCGCCCTGAAAATCCTTGATCAGAAATGCAAGATGACGGCCAGCGAGCAGGCAGCCCTGATGATAGTCTACGATGCGGTGCGCCATCGGCCCGAGGAGTTGTTTGATGCCTCGGTCCACCGAATCATCGAAGCGGCACGGACAGGCCCGGATGCGACAGTGTGCCACTCCATCCACCTGTTGCGGGTACATGCTGAGAAATCCATTCCAAAGCCAATAATGAAGGAATTCAAGGCTTTTTTGAGGACTGGATTACAGACCTGAAATCACTTTGGGTGCATGCAATATCCAACTGAATATAAATAATATTCCACCAAATTCCCGTAACACCTGATGTCAGGTGTCGGCCAACCAACCCTGCTCGACGGCATCGTCAAGCTTCGACAGAAACCACTCATAAATTTCTGGATTTTCCGTCTCTATGAACTGATGCATCTTGAGTACCTGCTCCTTGCGGATGCCATTGTCTCGCCAGGCACGCCCTTCGCTGGTGATGTTGTGCAGGAACGGCAGCAGTCGGTCGATCACCTTCAGTAGATTCGCTTCCCGCGATTGTCCCAGTTCCTGTTCGTCCCATAGCGGAAGAATATTCTTGATGGGATTGCCGGGGTGGGCAGCGATTTTTTCCACGCCTTTGCGTTCTTCGATAGGGGCATCGCGCCTATTCGCGCTGTACAAAAACGTATCCCCCGCTTCGATTTCCCCGAGATCGTGGATCAAGGCGAGTTTGATCAACCTGGCGACGTCATAGTCTTCCTGAAGCAGTTCCGCGAAGGCCCAGCAGGCCATCGCCAGATGCCAGGAGTGCTCCGCGGAATTCTCGACCCGCTCACCGCCGTTGATGTAGGTGCGTCGATTGACCGACTTCAAAGCATCCAGTTGAAGTAGGAATCCCGTGATCTCGGAAATTCGCTCTGACACGGATATCCTCCATAGTTTCTGAAATATCAGCAGGTTGAATGCGATCGGAAGGACAGGTTGGCGACGGCAGCCTGCAAGGCACGCATGGCGGTTGCCAGTTGCGGTTGCGGGCAAGCGATGTTCAACCGCATGAACCCGCTGCCCGGTGCGCCAAAACTGATTCCCGCATTCAGTCCCAAACCCGCCTGCTCGATAAAGAATCGGTTCAAGGCCCGATCGTCCAGTCGAAATGTCCGGCACAATTCGCGGCAATCCAACCAGAGCAGAAAGGTGGCCTCCGGGCGCTGGACGCGAATGGCAGGGATGTGCCGTTCGATGAAGTCGACCACGAAGTCGATATTGCGCTGCAATTGCCTCAGCAATTGCTCAAGCCACGGTTCGCCGTTCGAATAGGCGGCGATCAACGCGGTGATTCCGAACACATTGCCCGAGGTGAGGCCGCTTCGATTCAGGGCCGACGTCAAACGCGCACGCAGATCGGTGTTCTCGACGATGGCAAACGAGGTATTGAGGCCGGCCACGTTGAAGGTCTTGGACGGGGCATGCAAGGTGATGCACCGTTCGGCGATCTCCGGCGACAGACTGGCAATGGGGACATGACGATGGGGTGCATGCACGAGGTCCGCATGAATCTCGTCGGCCAGAATCCAGACGTCATATCGGACGCACAATTCGGCCATGCGTGCCAGTTCGTCCCGTCGCCAGACTCGGCCGACCGGATTGTGCGGCGCACACAGCACGAAGAGCCGTGCTTGCGCCAGCTTGGTCTCTAAGTCCGACCAGTCGATCTCGTAGCCCTGATCGGTCCACACCAGCGCGCTTTCCAGGGCAAGGCGGTTCTGATTCCCGGCCAATTGATGAATCGGTGGATAAACGGGCGTTTGGACGAGGATGGCGTCGTCGGGCTCGCTCAACGCCCCCACGATCAGGTTCATGGCCGGCACGACGCCGGGCAGCGCCACGATCGATGCCACATCAACCACCCAGTCATGACGACGGGCCAACCATCCGGCGATCGCGGCGTAGAAGGCCGGGGGATAGACCGTGTAGCCGTAGATCGGATGGGCCGCGCGGGCCCGAAGCGCGTCTTGAACGCAGGCGGGTGCCGGAAAATCCATGTCCGCCACCCACAATGGCTGGACGTCCGACTTGCCGAACACGGCGGCGCGCGCGTCGAATTTGACGCAGTCGCTTCCCGCCCGATCGATCGGATGATCGAAATCGATTGGCGCGCTGCCCGATTCGCTGGGGCCTGTCATGGCGTCTTTTCCCAGATGCTGAGTTCGGCGATGCTGTGCTGGAACTTGCGCGCCGTTTCACGGATGACAAACGGCACGTCCTCACGCGAGACGAGCCGCAGGGTAGGCGTTAGGCACGCGGTGAGGCCGGCCATCGTGGTGACGGGTTCGCCATCCTCCTTGTAGCCGCCGAGCCACTGCCCCTTCGGGGTATGTTCCTCCAGCCAGGTATAGGGGGAACTCAACACCAGCAAGCCGCCGGGGTTGAGCCGTGCCACGGCTTCGCGAAGAAATTTGGCGGGATCGTACAGACGGTCGATCAGATTGCCCGCAAAGATCAGATCGTAGCCCGTGAACTGCGGCTTGAGGTTGCAGGCGTCGGCCTGCCAGAAACCGATCCTGTCCGCATAAGCCGCCAGCGCTTCCGGGATGGGCACCTCACGGAAGTCGACAAGCGCCCCTTCGGTCGGCACGACATAGCGAATTCGCCCTTCTCCACGCATCTGCTCGGCCACGCGGATGAATCGGGCGGAGAAGTCCAGACCGGTGACGGTTTCGAAAGCCGTCGCCAACTCGAAGGTACTGCGCCCTGTCGCGCAACCCACGTCAAGCGCGCGCCCCCTGGGTCGGTCACCCATGGCTTCAATGCATTTGCGCGCGCAAACCGCCGGGTAATTCTCGATGCCGAAATACCGGTCCCCCCAACCGAATTCCGCATACTGGCTGACGAGACTGTCCGTCTCGTACACGCCCGTGGGCAGATGCTCGCTGTAATCGCTCTGCACATAGCGGAAACCGGCATGCTGGAAGAAATGCCGCCGGAATGCGTAGCGTGCAGACAACTGCGCTTCGTCACCCGTGCTGATGAACGAGCCGCCCTTGATCAGGTTGTGGCGACCGTCGTAGGTTGGCGTGGTGAAGTCGTCGTACAAGGGATGCACCTTGAATCCGTCGAAGGGATAGATCGGGGTGCCGGTCCATTGCCAGACGTTACCGACCACGTCATGGAACGGGCCATGGGCGAACCGATCGACGGGACAGGCCGAAGCAAAATGCGCCAGCGCAATATTGGCACCGGGCAATCCCTCAGACGCAGAAAGCGGCCATTGGTCGTGATCCGGTACGGCAGCGACATCGGCCAGACGATACCACTCGTCCTCGTAGGGTAATCGCACCGGCATCCCGCTCTTCGCGGAAAGCCAGCGACAGAAAGCTGCCGCCTCCAACTGATTCACGTCCACCGGCCAATCCAGCGGCAACGGAATTTCCTCGGCCAGCGCGCGATATCGGAATCCGTGCGGCTGGTTGTTGTCCGCGATCCAGAATACGGGATGCATCGCGCGCCGATAGTTCCGCCAGGCAAGCCCCTCCTCGTCCCACCAGCTGTCGGTTTCGTAGCCGCGATCATCGACGAAGGCAAGATACTCGCCATTGCTCACGAGATACCGGCTGGCGGTGAAATCGGGGATGATGACCTCATGGCGACCATACTCGTTGTCCCAACCGTAGAAATCGTCGCGCTTGCCCAGGTTCACCGGGCCGCCGGGGACGGGCAGCAACGCGTTGATCGGCGCGGAACCCGATTCGGGGTAGATGGGCCAGTGGTGGCGCTGTTCGGCGTCCAGGTAGTGAAGCGGCGTCTGACGGATCAGCACCGAAGAGGTTTCCAGATGGATGCGCTCGTGCTCGATCCCCATCAGGATGGGCCAGAATGGCGATTCCCAGGTGATCGGTAGTTGCAGGGGCAGGCTCTGAATCAGCGTATCGACGGCCGCGCGAACCTTCCGCCGATAGGCGCGCGTGGCTTCGACCGTTGGCCAGTCGTAATGGGCATCGTTCAGGTCGTCCCAGCTCATTTCATCCACGCCCACCGCGAATATCGACTCCAGCTTGGAATCGATCCGCTCGGGCAGGAGTTTGGCCAGCACCAGCTTGTTCACGAAAAACACGGCCGTATGACCGAAGTAGAAGATATGCGGATGGCGCAAGGACTCAGGCCGGAGATAAAAGGCTTCGTCCGTGGCGAGCAGGTCAAACAGGCGTTCGAACAGGTCCGAGGTCTGGTGATAGTAAGTGCGTATCTCAGCCCGCTTGGCTTCAGGGTCCGACCCTGACAGCGCGGGCATGGGCATGAACTGGCTCAAAAGGCGCCCTCTCTCCGGTTGTTCTTCAGGTCCCGGGACGGATCCCGGAAATTTTTATGAACGTAGGATAGACGAGGAAACGGGATTTGCGGGGAACGATGTGTCCGATGCCGCGTTTTTCAGGACATGGCGGATGCGCTGTTCCGCGAGGCGCGCGATCTGGTCGCGGGTGACGGCCGCTTCGCCGGGCAAAATCGGATCGAGAAAATGCACCGCCACCTGCAGCCGCCGGGCACGCAGAACCCGCCAGAGCGACCCAACCAAATGGTCGTCATCGATAAAGGCGGCCCGCCGATCCAGTGCGCCCGTCTCGGTCGTGAAACGCAGGGCAACCGGCTGGATTGGCACGTCAGCGTCGATCGCGGGCTGGATCAGGCGGGGGTGCAACCGACGTACATCCGCACCATCGCTGGTGGTCCCCTCGGCAAAGATCACGACGTGTCGACCGGAAGTCAGCCCTTCGGCCAGCGCATCTCGGGCAGAATCCGCACCACTGCCCCGTCTCATGAACAGGGTACCCGCGGCACGCGCCAGCCTGCCGACGACCGGCCAGTCCCCTACCTCGCTTTTGGACAGAAATACGGGCGCCGGACGCATGCCGCCCAGTAGCGGAATATCCAGCCAGCTGACATGATTGGGCAACCACAGGGCCGCAGCGTCGGGATCGGGCGGCGAACCGTGGATAGAGATATCCACGGCCAGCACGCGATTGAGATCGGCCAGCCACTGTTGGGCGATGCGCCGCCGTTGCATGGGGGGGTGCGGCAAGTGACTCAGCGTGATGCCGCGCAGCAGGTGATAACCCAGACGAACGATACGTACGGGAACCCGCCACATGAACAATCAGTCCCCGGCGGCGCGTTGCGCACGCACGGCCCGCCAGGCAGCCATGCCATACAAGGCGCCGGAGGCGAGCGTCAGCACGGCAGACACCATCAGCAGCCAGTAGCCGATCTGGTAGACAGGAATCACGTCCCACAGCGGGAACCAGTTCAGCATGAACATGATGGCGAACATCTGCGCGATGGTTTTCCATTTGCCGAGCTGGGAAACCGCGACGGCCGCCCGATTACCGGTTTCTGCCATCCATTCGCGCAAGGCGGAGATCAGGATCTCCCGCCCGATGATGATGATCGCCGCAAGCACGATCCAGATGTCACCATTCGCATACACGAGCAGGATCAGGGCGGCGGCCACGATCAGCTTGTCCGCTACCGGATCGAGGAAGGCGCCGAACGAACTCTGCTGATTCCAGCGACGGGCCAGATACCCGTCGAGGAAGTCCGTGGCGGCAGCCAGACCGAAAATCCAGGCAGACAAAGGCCGGGCGGCGCTTTCTGGCGCAAAGAGAAACACCAGGACCAACAACGGGATGGCGGCAATCCGCAGCCAGGTCAGGAACAGCGGAAGATTCATGCCGGCATGTCCTTGGCCCTCGAAGCATCCAGAGCCACTCGGTCGACGATGTCGCAAGTGGACTCGTCGAACCGCTCGAGGGTGATGGACTCCGATCCGATCGCGACGAGCCAGCCGTATGCGCCCCAGTCGCCCGTTACGATACGACCGCGGCCCTTTGGCAAGCGGTGGATCGCCGGACGATGGGTGTGGCCGTGGATGAGGAAGGTGGCCAGGTGTTCGGCCATCAGCACATCGACGGCGTCGGCATTGACGTCCATGATATCTTCCGGCTTCGAACTGGATTCGGAGCGACTCCGTGCACGCAGCGCCTGGGCCGTCGCGATGCGCTCTTCCAGCGGGCGAGCCAGAAAATCGCACTGAAATGCTGTCGAGCGCAGTTGCTGGCGCATCGCCTGATAGGCGACGTCATCGGTACAGAGGCTGTCGCCATGGCACAGCACCATCCGCTGACCACCGCTTTCCAACTCTTGCACCTCAGGCAGCAGCTCGGCCCCGATGCGGTCCAGCAAAGCCTGACCGATCAGGAAATCCCGGTTGCCGGTCTGAAGATACTTACGGCACGGCAACGCCGCCAGACCGTCAAGCGCCGCCGAAGTCCCCGGGTCGACCGGCTGGTCGTCACCGACCCAGTAATCGAACAAATCACCCAGGATGTACACCGCATCGGCCTGTTCGGCACGTGCCAGGAAGGCCTTGAACGGACCTAGCGCGGCCACATTGGTTGGCGACAGATGCAGGTCCGCAATGATCAGAGACTCGCGCATCACGATTTATTCGGTCACACGGGCAGCTTGGGTGATGACGATGTCTTCGGCAGGTACGTCACTGTGACCGCTGCGGCGGCCGGTGGGCAACGTCGCCATGGCATCGACGACGTCCATGCCCTTCACGACATGGCCGAATACGGCATAACCGTAACCTTGCGGGTTGGGCGCCGTGAAATTCAGGAAGCTGTTGTCCTTGAAGTTGATGAAGAACTGGCTAGTGGCGGAATGCGGATCGCCGGTACGCGCCATGGCGATGGTTCCGCGCGCGTTCTTCAAGCCGTTGTCCGCTTCATTGCGGATCGGCGGCATCGTCTTCTTTGGCTCCATGTCTGGGGTCAGACCGCCACCCTGAGCCATGAAGCCTGGAATGACGCGATGGAAGAGCGTGCCCACGTAATGCCCGTTATCCACATAGGCTAGAAAGTTCGCCACGGTTTCCGGAGCCTTAGCCGCATCCAGTTCGATTTCGATGGTACCCAAACGGGTTGTCAGGGCGACACGCGGATTCGTCTGATTGTTGTCAGTCATTGCAAACACTCTTCAAGTCGATGGTTTATAACGGGTAATGATCTCAACCGGAATCATGCCGCCAGCGGGTCGGTTGACCCGGCAGAAAATTTTCGACGACGCGCCGGTTGAGATTCGGCCATAAAGCCGCAATCATAACGGCCTTATCGCTCGGAATCGAACCATTATGCTGGTTATTTATGACACCCACGCCCGCCAGAAGCGTGAATTTGTCCCGCTGAACCCCAACGAAGTCCGCATGTACGTCTGCGGCATGACGGTCTACGACCGCTGTCACATCGGTCATGCCCGGGTCATGGTGGTGTTCGACATGGTGACACGCTATCTGCGCGAACGGGGTTATCAGGTGACCTACGTACGCAACATCACCGACATCGACGACAAGATCATCGCTCGAGCCGCCCAGAACAAGGAATCCATCCAGGCGCTGACCGAGCGTTTCATCACAGCCATGCACGACGATGCGGCGGCGCTGGGCTGCCAGCCACCCGATCTCGAACCACGCGCCACCGAATCGGTGGACGACATGGTGACCATGATCCAGACCCTCATCGACCGCGGGCATGCCTACCGCGCCGATAACGGCGACGTGTATTTCGACGTATCCACCTTCGATCGGTACGGTGAACTGTCCGGCCGTCATCTCGAGGATCTGCGCGCCGGAGCGCGCGTCGAAGTGGACGAAGCCAAGAGCGACCCCCTGGATTTCGTACTCTGGAAAGCGGCCAAACCCGGCGATCCGAGTTGGCCCGCCCCATTCGGTTCAGGCCGACCGGGCTGGCACATCGAGTGCTCGGCCATGTCGACGCGTGCCCTTGGCAATCACTTCGACATCCACGGCGGCGGGCAGGATCTGCAATTCCCGCATCACGAGAACGAGATCGCCCAGAGCGAATGCGCGACCGGATGCCACTACGTGAATTACTGGATGCACAACGGTTTCGTGCGCATCAACGAGGAGAAGATGTCCAAATCCCTGGGCAACTTCTTCACCGTCGCCGAGGTGATGGCCCGCTATCATCCCGAAGTCATCCGCTTCTTCATTCTGAACAGTCACTACCGCAGTCCGCTGAACTATTCCGAACAGAACCTGGACGCAGCACGGACGAGCCTGACACGCTGGTACACGGCCCTCAAGGATGCGCCTGTCGGGGGGCAGCCGATCGAAGCTGTACTGTCGAACTTCCATGAAGTGATGTGCGACGACTTCAACACGCCCGAAGCCTTGGCGCTGGTGTTCGAACAGATCACCGAGCTCAACCGGCTCAAGACGAGTGAACAGGCCGACGAGCGCGCCCGCGCAGCCGATCATGCCGCGACCCTGCAGGCCATGGGCCGGATCCTGAATCTCGGTCAGGGGGATGCCGAAGCGTTCCTGCGCTGGGCCCCGGAGTCAGCTGCCGGGAATGGGTTGGACGACGCGGCCATCGAACAGAAGATCGCCGAGCGCACGGCTGCCCGCAAGAACAAGGATTTCGCAACATCGGACCGCATTCGCGACGAACTGCAGGCCGCTGGCGTCATTCTCGAGGACAGTGCCGGCGTCACCACCTGGCGTCGCGGCTAGCGCCGACGAGGCCCAAATCATGGCCTGGGCACGCGCGATCCCATATCCTGACCTATACACCGATTTCATTATTTCTGGCATCACACCATGACGACACCGCAACTCATCCAACCCGAAGGCTGGATCTACCATCTGTCCCACACCGATCTGGACGGCTATGGCGCCCAGTTCATGCTCAAGGCATCCGGGCAGAAGGCGTTTTTCTTCAATGCCGACTATCGGGACATCCCGCTGGCGGTCGACCAGATCGTCGAACAGATACTCGAAAAAGGCGAACCGGCCGCCCTGCTGATCACCGACCTCAATCTGTCCCTGGATCAGGCGGAACAGATCGACAAGCGCCTGCGCAAGCTCAAGGTGCCGACCACCCTTCAACTGCTGGATCACCATGCGACCGGGGCCGACTGCGCCGCGAAATTCGACTGGTACCATCTGGATACGGAGCGTTGCGCGACCAAGCTCGCCTTCGAGGCCGTTGCCCATCTCCTGCCGGACGACCAACGCGCCCTGTATGCAGAACGCGCCGATTTCGTGGACCGGGCCGACCGCTGGCTCAAGGACGAACCGCAATTCCGCAAGGCCCTGTATCTCCTTGGCCTCGTGATGCAGGACGACCACCTCGCCCCGCCCCTGCGCGACCTCAAGCGGACCTACCGTTTCCATCTCATCGAGCAGTTCTTCCTCGCCCACGAACGTGGCGACAATCTGGAGACCATCGAGCGTGGACTGTACGACCTTCGCAAGCAATTCCTGGCCGGCAGGATCGACAAGAAGGACTTCAACGATCCCGAGCTGCCCCTCAACGACAAGTTTCATCTGCTTTCCGCCGCTGTCCTAGATGAAGACACCGTGCCGATGGTGGACATCGACGGCTTCCGTGCCGGCATCTTCTTCAACTGGCCCCACGATGTCTGGCGCGGCGTGATCATGGACATGATGGAAACCCGCCAGAAGATGGACATTGCCATCAGCGTGCGCGGCAACGGCAAGCTGTCGCTGCGCGCCAATCCCGGTGTGGACGTCGGCGCGATATCCGCCAAGTACTTCCGGGGCGGGGGACATCCCGGTGCCGCCGGCGGCGAACTGAAGGACAATCGGTTGCGCGACCTCGATCATGCCGTGAGCTGCATCAAGCAGACGATCAATCCGGCCCCGCCCGTCGCCACGGCCAAGCTCGGCAGCATGATCACCATCCAGCCGCCGCGCGCCGGGGCGCAGAAGAAGAAAAACCAGGCACCGCAATGATCCGGGGCGCCCATTCGTGAAAATCGAATCCATGGTAGGACGGGTCGAATTCGAGCGATGAGTACCGCTGTCATTACCGCCGCCGGTTACGCACGCCTTCAGGCCGAACTCGACCATCTGTGGCGCGTCGAGCGACGAACGGTCGTGCAGGCCGTGGCCGACGCCGCGGCACTGGGCGATCGTTCTGAAAATGCCGAATACATTTATGGCAAGAAGCGTCTGCGCGAGATCGATCGGCGAATTCGCTATCTCACCAAGCGTCTGCCAGATCTCAAGGTGGTTCGTGAACCGCCCAGCGATACCAACCGGGTATTTTTCGGGGCGCACGTCACCCTGCTCTACACGGATGACCGCGAGCAGACCGTCTGTCTCGTCGGTCCCGACGAAATCGAACCTGCACAAGGACTGATCAGCATCGATTCCCCGCTCGCCCGCGCCGTGCTCGGCAAGCCGCTGGATGCCGAAATCCTGCTGCGCCTGCCCGCAGAAGACGGCGGCACGCGGCACGTTCAGGCCGAAATCATCGCCATCGAATACCGGATTCACCAGTCAGCCGACTCATGAACCCGAAACCCGGTTTGATCGAATCCCTGGGCGTGGAAGTGACGCATGGATGCCGGCAAGCCATGACATCAGGAGCAACAAAATGATTGAGCTGGTATTGAAAGACATGACCTGCGGGCATTGCGAAAAGCGCGTCGAACAGGCAGTGAAACAGGCCGATCCCGCTGCCCGGCTGACCTTCGATCTGCCGAAGCATATCGTGCGCATCGAAACGGCGCTGTCGCTGTCGGACGTGATCGCGATCCTCACGGAGGCCGGGTACCCACCTTCCGCATGAGACGGCCCAAGGTGGACGTCCAAAAACAAACGAGGCGCAGATTCTGCGCCTCGTTTCATTTCAACTCATCGAAACCACCCGATCAGACGCCGAATTTCTCCCGAAAGAATTCGTGCATCTGATTCCAGGAATCCTTGGCCAACACATCATCGTAAGCCAGCGGGATATCGAACTTCTTGCCGTTCTCCGTTGCTACCGGGTTGGTGAATCCATGCCGGCCCGCCGGATAGATCGTGACCTCGATATCGGCACCGGCCTGCTTCATTTCATCCTTGACGGCCTGAACGGCATCGGTCGGCACGAACGGATCGTCGCCGCCGGTGAACATGTGGATGGGGGTGGTGATCGGCTCGTGGCCGATAGGTGCCAGACCGGAAACGCCCGCGTGGAAAGTCGCCAGTGCCGAGGCATTGATGCCCTGCCGAACCATGCTCAGCGCAACCGTTCCCCCGAAGCAATAGCCGATGAAGGCGATCTTTTCGGAATCGACTTCGGGTTGATCCTTGAGCGCATGAAGTGCCGCGACGAATCGCTGGGTCAGCAGTTGAAGATTGCCGCCCACGCTCTGCGCCATGGCCCCCGCATCGGCAGGATTGTCCACCTGTTTCGCATTGCCATACAGATCCAGCGCGAATGCCGCATAGCCCAGTTTCGCCAGTGCCTGGGCACGATCAATGACAAACGGCGTACGTCCCCACCACTCGTGCACCACGAGCACGGCGGGACGTTTGCCGGTTTGTGCCGTATCGGCCGCAAATACCCCTTCCATGGTGACGCCATCGATGGTGTACGGAATGGTGCGAGTCTGAATGGTTGCCTGTGAATCGGTCATGGGGCGATCTCCGGAGAATGACTGTGGATGGGCGGAAGCGGAACGCGATGACTGCCGCCATCGCAATGCCGTGAATAGGTCTAGCATATGCCCACGTCATTTTCAGCCGATGACAGCGAATTTCCTGAACGGGAAAGGGGCGAACCCGATCACCGGATCGAGCGATCAGAGGATCATTGGACAGGACTCGATTTCGACCAGTAGATCCTGACGGCAGACATCCGCCTTCAGGAATAAGGCGTCGATGGGCTGTCCCAACCAGCGCACCATTTCAGCATGAACCCGGGGTGCGTCCACCGGATGTCGGAGGTAGACCCGATAAGCCAGTTCCGCACAGGAAAATTCCACAGAGCGACCGCGCGTACGCAGATAGCGGTTGGCCTCGCCAACGATGGTTTCGATATTCGTCAATGTCTCGCGGGTCTGCGCCAGCACGTCACCCGCATGAAGCGTCTCGTGCCCGACGATGCTGGCCGTACCGGAAATGAACAGCACGAACCGATCGCCCAGTGGCGCCAGCGCCGCCCGGGAAAAGATCGGACTCCGAGGACCGTATTTCTCGGGATAGTCGATGGCGCGCACCTGTCTCGGGTTCTCGATCGGGATCGGGGCTGTCTTGCCGGCGATGAAGGCGATACACAAACCGGTAGATGGCGCTGCGGAGCCGAAACCCAGGGCACAGGCAGCCGTGGCGAATTCGGCACGGTATCGATTCGTGGATTCGAAAGCGGCCTGACGGCCCAGATTGAATTGGCGATAGCGTTCCAGCTCATCCACGACATCGTTGATGGCTGCCATGTAGTTCCAGAATCGCCAGACGTGAGGAAAGCCCAAATGGTGCTGTAACGTGAAGATCTGTCGATAGGCCGCGTCGGTAGCCGCCTGAAGGGCGTGTAATCCCGCCGCCTCCCGTTCAGTCAGGGTGACCACGCCAAACAACAGGTCCTGGGTGTGCGCATACCGAATAGCGCCGAGCTGGCCGTGGGTGATCGCCCCATTGGTACGTAATATCTCGCAACAGCTTGCCTCCGACGACGCGATCGCGAGCTCCTGAGCTTGGGATAGGCCTATGACCGGCATGGGAACCACCATTTCCGGGATCCCCGTCCCGGGGTTACCCGCCGTGGCCGTGTGCGCCGGATCGGTTACCGAAGGGCGATCCGAAAAACGGATCACACCCAGTAGACCCGTTTCGGCGCTGGTTGAACCCGCTTTCGTGGGGAGACAATCGCCGTGTCGGCAATCCAGGAGGTAGGCACTCATCCCGACAGACAGGAGGCGGCAATCGCATCCATCCGAGGCGTGGGTACGTTCAGCGAACGTGCCTGTTCCAGGGCCCGACGCAGACGCGCTTCGGCCGTGCGTCCCTTGCAGGGGTGTTCGGGATCCCCCTCAAAACCGGCCAACATGCCCTCGATCAGCGGTTCCGGCGTGAGCGCCATTCCGACCAGTCGCTCCTGGATATCGATAACTTCATCGGCAATGCCCCGGGCAAGATCTTCATGATCCTGCCAGAGGCCGGATACATCGCCGCCAACCTGAAGTCCGGCGATATTGGTGGTGAGTATGTACACGTTCTTGATCACCAGCTCTTCCAGCATCTCTTCGGAGGTATCGACGATCCGTGCCTCGAGACCGACCCCGCTCAACGCCATCTCGACGAGTCCCGCCTTCGGTCCCCAGACCGGACTGGGCATGAGTTGCTTTACGAGCTTCCCGGGTTTCTTCTCGAACCAGATGGAGGCCACGGTAGGATGCTCGATGCCGAAACGCTTCCAATCCTTGGGCAACAACTCGTTCTGAATGAGAATCAGCCGCTCGTGCCAGTCTGCCGGCACCTGCGCGAGCACCGCATCCAGATCCTTTTCCGCAACCGATACGAGCAGCGCCAGCGCATCGGGCACACTCGCCAGGATTTTCGGCAAGGACTGCTCCCGGGTGACCGGCAGCACCGGATGACCGTTTTTCAACAATCCCTGCGCAAACACCAGACCGATTTCTCCCAGGCCGACGATCACGACAGGCGCGCTGAGTCTAGATGGCTGTTCCATGGCGAAGCTACCTCCCGAAATAGTTCGATATCAGGTCAATAATCGGTGCCAGATCACGTGATGGCGCATACGGGCACAACACGTTCAGTCTTCGAGCAGATGCGGATGCCATTGCACGATACCGGCCTCAAACAGGCGTGAAAGCAGGATCGCGGCGGATTCCGATTCTGTCGCGGCAAGAATCTCTGCCGAATCATAAAACACCTTGCGCGTCAGAATCTGTGCCAACGGCAATGCATCGGCGTGCAGGGACAGGCTCTGCCCATCATAGGCCAGCACACCGGCGCCGGCCGGACCATCCAGAAGAATCATACGTGCGGCCGGCGTACGCATCAGCGTTTCTTCACCGTCCTCGAGGATGGCCCGCAATTCGGATGCGGTAAGAGCCTCATTTTCTGGATAGAAACCCGCATGATCGATGGGCCGCTCGCTCAAGGTTTCGGCAATCAGTTGATCCAGCACCGCATCCTCCTGGTTGAGCACCTCATGCAGCAATGCACGCAGCTTCGTCCGTGTCGGGGCGGCCAGCGCACCGGGATTGGCGGCAACCTTCAAGTCGGGATCGGAAAAGCGGGCGGTTGCATCCATACGGGTAATGAGCCGATCCGTGACGCCACTGGCGAGTTCCTGAAGCAGCGGCGCACGGAAACCGATGGAAAACGTCATGCAGTCATCGACAGCCACACCATGGTGCGGCACGCCTGGCGGCAGATACAACATGTCTCCTGGCTCCAGGATCCACTCCTCGGTCGGTTCGAAACATTCAAGGAGACGAATATCGAGATCGGGGACGAAATCCGTATTCCTGGGCGGATATTCGATCATCCAGCGGCGTGTACCATGAGCCTGAAGCAGGAACACATCATATTCGTCGATATGGGCGCCCACCGAGCCGCCGGCCGGTGCGTACGAAATCATCAGGTCGTCGATGCGCCAGTCGGGAATGAACCGGAATCGCTCGACCAGGTTCATCAGGTCGGGAATCAGTTTTTCACAATCGGTGACCAGCAGGGAGTATCCGGATTCCGGGAGGCTGGTGAAATCGGATTCGACGAACGGACCATGGCGCAGCATCCAGGGACGCTCTCCGGCCGATTCGAGAATCAGGCGCGCCGGAACGTCCTCTTCGCAGGCCAAACCCGCGAGTTCCTCGGGGCTCAGCGGCGAGACGAAATCCGGAATCGCCTGCCGGATCAGAAGCGGCTTCTTCTGCCAGTAGTGTCGCAAGAAGTCTTCCGGCGAAAATTTACCCAGAATCTGTGCCATTTGACCTGTCCCGCCGTTGCTGGAAATGAAAATCAGGGCGCAGTGTACCAGCCCAGCGCGACGACCGGCATGGTTCATGGAAGGCCTTCGAGTCGGTTATGATGCCGCTCTGCGTCCAAGGATCACACCATGCCGAAAAAATCCCGCCGAGACCGCCTGCCGGGCGACGCCTACAGCCCCCAAGTGCATGCCCGATTCTGGCTGATCGCCGACGATCAGCAGAATTATCTCGGGATCGGCAAGGTGCGCCTGATGGAATTGATCGACGAACTCGGCTCCATCAGCCAGGCGGCCAAAACCCTGAACATGTCCTATAAGCGTGCCTGGACCCTCATTGAGGAAGTGAATCAGCTCGGCCCCCTGCCCTATGTCACCAAGGAAGTCGGCGGCGCTGGCGGCGGGCATGCCACGCTGACGGAAGCCGGCCGGGCCGCCATTGAACAGTACCGCGCCTTCGAGCGTGATCTGCAGGCTTTCGTCGCGCAACGCACGCAGGCCATCACTCTCTGAAACGAACAAACCGCATCCGATGATGGAAGACGCCATACCTCGTTATGTTCGCGATCGTGCCCGCGATCTGCTCATGATGACCGATCCGTTCGCCAAGGCGACGGAAGCCGGGCTGTTGTATCGGGAATGTGGATTGGCAGACTTTCACCAGGGTCAAATCGCGCTTCGAACCGAACCGGTGCAACACATTCCCGATCCCGGCCGTCCGGCTCGCCCGGAACTCGTCCCGCCCCGAGACCTCCCCCGACGCATCACGCACACCCAGGCTGGCCGAAATGCCATGGCGCATGCCTTTGCCCATATTGAGTTCAACGCGATCAATATTGCGCTGGATGCCGTCTATCGCTTCGACGACATGCCACCGGGCTACTACCGGGACTGGCTGCAGGTGGCTGCGGAGGAAGGTCGTCACTTTCTGCTTCTGGCCGACTACCTCGCTGTCCACGGCTGCGCCTATGGCGATTTCCCCGCCCACAACAGCCTGTGGGAGACCGTATGTGCCACGGATCACGACGTCATGGTGCGCATGGCCCTCGTCCCGCGTGTCCTCGAGGCCCGAGGATTGGACGTCACGCCGGCCATATCTGAAAAGTTGCAAGCCGCCGGCGACACGGCGCTCGTTGCCATCCTCGACGTCATTTACCGCGATGAAATCGGACACGTGGAAATCGGTACCCGATGGTTCCGGCATTGTGCCGAGGCCCGCGGCGTGGACCCGCGTACCACGTTCCGCGATCTTCTGAACGAATACATGCAGGGGCGCATTCGCGGTCCCTACGACGAGCCGGGGCGTCTGGCCGCCGGCTTTTCACCCGAGGAAATGGCGGATCTGAAAGCGATGGAAGCGGAAACCCTGGCACGACTGACCTGACACCCGGCCCCCATCCACCCGCCCCGGGCCGTAGCAGCCCGCACGATTGCATAGCCTGCCCATGAAAACCCTTGATTGCCCGGCAATTAGGGCACTGCTAGCATGAGTGAAGCGAGCCGCCAAAATAACCCCACACACATAACGTAAAAACAGGGACAGGCCATGACTGGAGCAATGACGCGCGCACTGCTGGTGACGGCAGTAATCTTCCTCACCGGCTGCCAGGGTAGCGGTACGTCGAATTCCACGGGTACGATTCAGATCGGCTCAGATAGCGTTGAAGTACGCGCCGGCGAAGCACGAACCGTTCCGGTCACACTGTCCGGCAACAATGGGGGGATCAATCGAAAAATCACCCTGAGCGTGGCGGATCCCACGATCGCATACGTCGCCCCGAACAGCTGCGTGCTGTCGTCGGGCGCGGACCCGTGCACGGTGACCGTCTTCGGCAAACAGGCCGGATCGACCGTGCTGCTGGCCGAGGCCGACGGGTATGCCCGCAGTCAGGTAGCCACGTCGGTCACCCCGCCCACGAACCCCTATGGCACGATTTCCGTCACGTCGGCAACGCAGTCCTTCTATTCCGGCGCCAGCATCGGCTATCCCTTCTCCATCACGGTCCAGCTGACCCCGGCCACCGGTACAACCAGCAAGAAGATCCCCAACGACAACCCGCTGACCGTTCTGATGAATCCGGTCCCGGGCATCTCCTACGCCAACGGCGGTGTTCAGCAGTGCGCCCTGACCACCGATGCACCGACCTGCACGCTCAGCGGAACCATTGATGCAACGCTGGTCACCTCGAAGAAAAGCTTCACCACGACCATCCAGCCAACCGGCAGCTGGGTCGCCGGTGTCAACGCCCCCTTCGGTCCGCAGGATAACGTCACCATCACCTGGAATGGCAATCCCGACCAATCGCCCGGCACGATCCACGTTGCCTCGCAAAACGGTTCCGGCCAGATCTATCTGGGCATGAAGGCCCCGCTGTTCGTGTACCTGAAAGACGACACCCTGGCGCAATCCGCGTACTGGGTGACCGTTACCAGTCAGGATCCATCCGCGCTGGTCTTCTACGCCTATCCCGACGGTTCAAACAGTCCGTCATCCATGCAGACAATGCCATCGGTGACCTGTGCCTTGGCGCTGGACAATACCAGCCCCGCTTCCTACGCAAGTTCCGTCACATCCTGCGGCTATGGTCTGCTGCCACTTAAAGGCACAGCGGCTGGTCTGGATGCCTCGCTTTCCGTGGCCGTCACCCTGGTTCCTCCGTCCCAATCCAACAATCAGGTGGGACTGCTTCTGGCGATGCCCAACTTTCCAAAGACGGTCAACCTGAAGTTGATGGACAACAGTGCATTGACCACGGGTAGAACCATCACATTCGCCAACGATTCGACGGATACGGTCGCCATTGGCGTCAATGCAGGCTCCGCCAATGCCTATACCGCCCCCAATGCCGTGGCCCCGGGCGTGGACCCGACCAACCCGGCACGAACCAAGGCAGGCGCACAGTCGTATTGCGGACCGACCTCGAACGGCAAGAACGCCTGCCCAATCGGTTCGACCTGCGTACAGGGCGGTGCCGGCGTCGCGAAAGGCAAGACGCCCTATATGTGCTTCTGGGACAAACCCGCCTTCGCCAACGGCACGGGCATCCTCCCGCCCGCCGGTCAGCCCGGCGCATCGACCACCCTGTTCATCCCGCAATGGTCGGGAATCACCACGGGACCGCAACAGATCCAGTGGTCCGGCAACTACTACGTACAGCAATGCCCCGGCGGCAACTGCCCGGCTAGCATCGAGACACCCGGCACCGGCCCGGCCTATGCGGCCAATTCGTTGGCAGAAGTGACCTATCAGCACAATACCGTCGACTATTACGACGTCTCGATCATCAATGGCGCGAACTATGGCCTCGCGTTCGGTCCGACGGATCCCGTTTCGACTGCCAAGAACTATGCTTGCGGTACACCGGGCGAACGCGTTCCACCCATGGGTGTTTCGGCGACGCTGCCGAACAGCAGTTGGGCCTTCGCACCGACCACGGCCAGTTTCCCACCGGGCCAGACAACCGCGGTGTCAGACAGCCCCAGCTCCTATTTCGCCATCGTGGACCCGGGCACCGCGCCAACACCGACCCCTTGCACCACGCAGTCGATCTGTACGTCCACAACGGGAAGCAGTGGCCCGGTCTGTGGCTGGAACAAGAGCAAGGTCCTAAGCGGCCAATTCACCTTTGCCGCTGCCGAACGTGTCTGTGGCAACTTCGTTTCCTGGGCCACGGCAGATCAAATCTGGGGCTGGAACGGCAATCAGAACACGCAATATCTGAATCAGGCGCCGTTCGATTTCACGACACAGAATGCCATCAGCCCGCCATTCAACGGCCAATCCAGTATTGCCGTCAGCGATCTTCAGCTCTGCATCAACAACAGCTTCAGTGCCTATACCGATCCGGCCCCGACGGGCCAGCCGGCCGTCATGGCCTGCGGCGGTACGAACTGGGCCGGCATCACAACCCCCGCCGTGACTTACACGACCCAAGGCCCCGCTTGGGTTAAAGATGTCCTGCCGACCATCACCTGGCTCAAACAGGCCTGCCCGACCTGTTACACCTACCCCTTTGACGACATGTCCTCAACCTTCACCTGCGAGAAAGATCTGATCCAGGACGGCAGCAACAACCAGAACTACACCATTCGTATTTCCAACACGTCGGACACGTTCAACTGATGTCGTCATAAGCATGGCAGGCGGCGCGTCCGTTGACATTCGCCGCGAGATCAGGAAAATTCGCCGCTCGATGCCGGCATAGCTCAGTTGGTAGAGCAGCGCATTCGTAATGCGAAGGTCGGGGGTTCGACTCCTCTTGCCGGCACCATCTCACAACATTGCCATTGGTGGACAAAGGCAAGAAAAACGATTGAAAGGCCGTCGGAGCAGCACTCGCGGCCTTTTTTTCATGGCCTCGTGTACGGTGCGGTAGCTTGAAGGGAAAAGGATGAGCACCCCGGCGCGACAAGGATGGCTGAAGTCATGAAACCGTTTCCTGCATGAAGTCGTATTCATCAAGTCAGCCATTCGCACGGGAGCACCGACATGCCCAATTTCTCAATCATCCTGAACTTGTGGCCCTCAGATGAATTCGCGCCACGCCTTTGTGCCGCGGTCAAACAGCTGGGCGCACGTGGGCTGCCGCTGCAGAAAGGCTTGAGTCAGGGCAATGTCGCCCTCGACGACGATATGCTAGTACGGGTACTGACTGTGGCGGAATCGGAAGAGCAACTCCAGGTAACGCTCGGCATCCAGTACACCAGCATCGTGACCGGCTGCAGTTGCACGGATGATCCGTCCCCGCTCAACATTCTTCCGGAATACTGCGAGACCGAACTGCTGATTGATCGTCACACGGGAGAAACGGAGATCCGACTTCGCTAAACAACGAGACGCGCAATCGGTCGAAAACCACCGGTTGTTTCGATCGCTTGGCGCTCGTCCGGTTGTGGCACTCAGTCCCGAGGTCCCACGCTAAAACGGCAGGACAGCACTACCAGCCAAGATCGTCCGGTACGGGAAACCCGGCATAATAATCTCGATCCCCTTCCGGGATCTTCGACGCATCATCACAACCCGGCGGGATCAGGGCAGACGGATCACGTTGCAGAATCTTTTCTGCCGCAACTTGCGGTATGACGACATAACCCCGTTCGAACGAAGCAATGCGCAGACTGCCTGTTGCCAGGCGCTGCTGAATTTCCGGCCTGACACTCAGGGATTTCAGCCACTGACCATCCGCAAACCAGAAGATGCGATTACCCGTAATATCTTGAAGCCTATTGGCGGCAATGATCTGCCGGATCTCTGCCTGGGCCGCCTTTTTTTCCTGTTGCTGCTGGCGCTCGAGGTTCAACTGACGATCCCGATCGGCTTTTTGACGCGCTACTTCAGCGGCCTGACGCGCCGTATCACTCAGCGCGGGATCGGCATGCTTACCGCCCTTCTGACTCTTGTTTTGCTTGGCCTGCTGATGCTTGTCCTTCTTGGCCTTTCTGGCTTTCTGCTCGTCGATCAGTCCGACGTTCTTGAGTTGATCGAATAGGGAACCGGCCATGATGTGCTACATGAAGGGGTATGAATGGAAGGCCCGCAACTGTACCGCAGCTTCTGCCCCCAAGCGAGGTAAAGCGGGCATTTGACGCATCAGCAATGCCTCGCGGATGAGAACCCACCCCCTTCGATCGCCAGCAGACGCATTTTCGTCTCAACGCCGCCATGCGCCGAAAACCCACCGATACGTTGCCCTGCCGCCAGCACGCGATGACAGGGAATGATCAGGCCAACGGGGTTTTTGCCAAGAACCTGCCCGACGGCACGCGCCGCACCGGGTCGAGCAATGCGCCTGGCGAGGGAACCATAACTGAGCGATTCCCCTGGCGGAATCGTGCGGGCTGCGGCGTACACCTGGCGGGCAAACATCGAGGCGCCAGGCAGCGACAAGACCACATCCTGAAAGTCATCCAGAACCACGCCGAGCAGATGCTGCTGGATTCGTCGGATCAGACAAGCGATTTCATGGGGTGGACAGTCTACCCAGCGCCCCGACCAACCCGATATCAGGCGCTGTTTGGTCAGATCCGCCGAGGCCTCGGGTAACTGCAGACGTTCGATTCCGAATGGGGCGCCCCCAAGACTGACGCAGCGCCAGGCAATCCCGCAGGGACCAAGTGCGGTATCGAAGCACATTGCCTGCGCCGAATTGCGCACGTTGGCAGTCGAATCTTCCCCGCGATCGAACGCTTCGGCAAGCCAATCATCGGACTCAACAATCATGTGCACCCGATCCCTGCGGCCGGACAAACTGCGCACGCGCCGAGTCAACCGGTTCCCTGGCGATACAACCCGGCACATGATCGTTGATCATCCCCATCGCCTGCATGAATGCGTAGACGGTCGTCGGCCCCACGAATTTCCAGCCAAGCTTCTTGAGGGCCTTCGACAGAGCGACCGATTCCGCACAGGTCGAGACGGTTTGCGGCGGTGGCGAATGGACTGGATCCGGCTCGTACTGCCAAAAAAATGCCCCCAACGATCCATGCCGGGCACGCATCTCCAGAGCACGCCGCGCATTGTTGATGACGGCCTCGATTTTGCCACGGTGACGAACGATACCGGCATCAGCAAGCAAACGAAGGACATCCGATTCCGTGAATGCGGCCACGCGTTCAATATCGAAATGGGCAAAAGCCGCGCGGAAGGCGGGTCGTTTGGTCAGGATCGTGCGCCAGCTCAATCCGGATTGGAAACCTTCGAGACAGAGCTTCTCGAACAGACGGGTATCGTCGTCAACCGGGAATCCCCATTCTTGATCGTGGTAAGCCGGATATGCGGCCACACCGGCACACCACCCACACCGTGGCAGGCCATCATGGTCGTAGGTCAAGCCGGTTGTCATGGCATGTGCCCCTTTACTGGAAATCGGACCATCATAGCTCAGTCGCGCGCACCGGAACGCCCCGCGCGACCGGAGCATACCGATCGTTATGCTAGTATTGAACGGGAACGCGGTGACGCCCTCCCCGCCGCCCGATTTGTATACTCGCCCACCAATCGTTTTCTTTCGAGGTCACCCATGATCGTCCGGGATCGCCCTTCCGGTCTCCGCCTTTTTTTCGTGCTCAAGGGGTCGATACTCTCGCGCATCTGGATCGTTCTCCTGGTGAATATCGTCCTGGCGATCCTGGTCACGATCTTCCATGGGGACCTGTTCTCGATCAAGATCACGCTCACCGCAATCCCCTTCACCCTGCTGGGATTGCCGCTGGCGATCTTTCTGGGGTTCCGTAACAACGCGGCCTACGACCGCTACTGGGAGGCCCGAAAACTGTGGGGCCAGCTATTGGCCGATGCGCGGACGATGGCGCGTCAGTGCGCGCATCTTATCCAGGCCCCGAATCCGCCAGCGACACCCTCGGGATCGAACGACGACCCGACCGACCGCCCGAAACGCATGATCCTGAAGACGATTGCCTTTGCCCATGCGCTGAAACACCAGCTGCGGGGCACGCAGGCGGACACGGATCTGGATGGCCTGCTCAGCGCTTCGGAAAGGACCCGTTTCGCCGACCACCCGACACCAACGGTATTCCTCCTCGACGAGCTGGGTGCCGATCTCGGCCAGTGCATTCGAGAAAAACGCATCGATCCCTGTCTGGCGGCAAATATCGATACCACGCTGTCAGGCATGGTTTCCGTGGCGGCAGGTTGCGAGCGCATCAAGAACACGCCGATTCCGTTTTCCTACACGCTGCTCCTGCACCGCACGGCCTATCTGTACTGTTTCCTGCTGCCGTTCGGACTGGTGGACAGCATCGGATTCATGACACCGTTCGTCGTGGCCGTGGTGGCCTACACCTTCTTCGGCCTGGACGCGCTCGGTGACGAGATCGAGGAACCCTTTGGCCTCAAGGACAACGACCTGCCCCTCGATGCCCTGAGCCGTACGATCGAGTACAACCTGCGTACCGCGCAGGGCGAAAGGAATCTCCCGGCCCCGCCATTGCCGGAGCATTACTGCCTGATGTGATCGGGCGATCGGCGATCCATTGTCCCGGCGGGGCGATCGAACAACCGACGCAGTTCGATTTTGGCGCGCTCGAGACGTGCTTTCTGTGCGGTGGGTAATTGTCTGCCGGCACGATTGATGTAGAAACAGAGCATGGACATCGCGGATCGATAAGGGTCCGCCTTTCGCCGTTTGCTCCGCTCCGCCGAGCGTTTCAGGGAAGCGGCAATCCGCACCGGATCCTGCCAGGTGAATACGCCCGGCTCCAGATCAAGCGCATTACTCGTTCGGGTCACATGCCCGGACCAGTTTTTCCCGGACCAGTTTTTCCCGGACCAGTTTTTCCCGGACCAGTTTTTCCCGGACCAGTTTTTCCCGGACCAGTTTTTCCCGGACCGCTGCGCGACATTTTTTTCGGGCGGGATCATGCGACATCCCCGGAGGGCGATGATCGGCCGGGCAACGGTCGGTAGGAATCGCTATCGTGACTAGCGCAACTTGCCGGCGTAGCGCTTGCGAACATGATCGTTGATAAACGTATTCAAGCCCCGCCCGCCGGTTGCCAGGCGTTTCATCTGCTCGACGTTCGCCGCATCGGCGCTTTCGTAGGTATAGAGATAGGCGTCTCCGTCGTTGAACTGCACCGTGATCCGGTCGCTTCCGATCTCATAGGCATCAACGTGGGACTCGCCGGAAAGATTGGCGTACTTTTCCATGACGGATTCCTCTCTGAATGGGCTGCATGGGATGCACAGCGGGTTGGGATCGTGGAGCTGGATATGGCGGACAATTACCCCATTAATGGAGATGTTATTCGCAAACCCAAAGCCATGCATCCTCAAAACAATCTATTTCAAAGTATTTTTCCAGGATGCAAACGGGTTTCGCGAACACGTTGTCGATACCGACAATCCTGTGCCAGCTCGTCGGGTCAGCGAAGAAAGCGACCTTATTGAGGCACTCGAGTTGCGTCATGACCCTTTTTCGGTCTTCAATTCAGGCCAAGAACCCTAAACGGCGCCCAGCGCCCAAATCACGAGCGCATTCAGCTGCTCGCTATCCTCAAGATTCCTGTCAACACGGGCGATCCTGTCCTTCTCTTCAGAGATCGACAGTTTCCCGGAAATTAGAAATGTCCGGCATGCGCCTGAACTTGTTTCAGATAACTCAATTGATCATGACTTATCTCGGCTGACGGGGAAAAACGTCATTCGATGCGGGTGTAACTGCTTCGATTAGCAGCCTAATACGACGCGCAAGCGTCGATAACAGGATGTTACGAACAAGTTTTGTTGATTGTCGTTGGATTCCACCCGGTGATCAGACAAATTACGGCGTCTTCGTTGAGGTTGGTGTGACAGGTGGATTGTCGGAGGGAGACACGGTCGGTGCCGGGCCATCCGCCTGATGCCCCGAGGTCGTCGTCTCGGATGAAGATACTCCCGTAGTCGCCGGCTGCGTCTCCGATGCCTTCGACGGGACAGACGGCGTATCGGCTTCGGCTCTTGGCCGTTGACTTTCAGCGCCATAGGTTCCGTTCTGGCCGGTGAGATCCTTACCCGTGAGGGCGGCGTGTTCTGGCGTGGGCGACGCCGGCTCAGAAACCGGCGCATTCAGTAGCGTCGGGGCATGCGCGACCGATTCCGTCGTTGCCGGCGGAGCCATTTCCAGCTTAGGGACCGCCACCTGATTCGGCGAACGCATCCAGTCCAGACGATGCTCCACGGAAGCGAAAAATCGCCGATAGAATTCAGGGTCGGTTATCGTCTCATCCGCTACCTTCACGCGTGAATCGACGCTTTGTCCTATGGGTAGCGACACCGAACCCAGGACCGCCACCCCGATACTGGCAGAGCTCGCGGCCTTTTTCAGGTCATATGTCGAAATCAGTCCGTTGGCGAAAATCGAACTGCCCTCGGGGTCCGAGAGACAGACCACGCTCATTTCTAGAAAGGTACTGCGGTCCCCATTGATCCGATAGGCCTTTCGCCCCTTGATGGAAGTCTTCGCCGAGGGATCCTCGATGATATACCCGTCGCCCAGCAGCGTCCGCTTGGCAGCCGCACAGGCCAGTTGCGGATCATCCGGCACGCGTTTCTGGTAGGGACTGTTTCCACCGAAACTATCCTTGGCATAGAACGGACGCGACGGCGTGGAACACGCGGACAGGATCGGCAGCAGACAGGCCAATAATGCAGCGGAGACAATCGGAGCGGAAACCGGAAATTTCATGGATAGACATCACGGTAGGTAAGGTGCAATCGAACGAATCACCGCGGGTCATCATATCATTTCGCCCTGGGGCTGTAATGAACATCTTAGGCGAACGCACAAGATTTCCGAAAGATTAATCCGTTTTTTAATCAACATGTTTCAGCAGGTTGTTAAAAGAACAAAGAGCATGTTGACACAGCAACCATCGCGCCACCCTGGGTATTTTGTGAATGTCACGTACGAAGGCTGCGCCACGCACCACACCGGACCGAAATTCCACGGACGCCAGCCAGGGGTTATCGGTCGGGTAGTTCTGCGCGTGACGGCCCGATCATCGTCGAATCATGCCCTTCCCCAAATAATTCGTTACGACGGATGGCAGAACCGTATCGGATTTAAGACAGTTTCGGTGCCTTGTCATCCCGGGACAATCGTGTAATTCTGGACCGGTCACTGCACGTTCGATTCCACCGCTCAAGACAGGGTCATGGGCCGTGAAACGAACGCGACAACAACCCGCATCACCCGCGCGTTGCCGCTCATCAGGGAGGAGCTTGTCGATGTGTCTTGCCATGCCCATGCAGATCACCCGCATCGACGGCAGCACTGCACGTGCGACCGCCCAGGGCATCGAACGCGATATCGATCTGATGCTGGTGCAGGATCAGGAGATCGGGATCGGGGATTTCGTGATCGTTCATGTCGGCTATGCGCTGCATCGCCTGTCGACCGACGAGGCCCTGGCCACATGGCAACTGCTGGACAGCGTGGATACGCAGGGCGGTGACGATCATGCATGAACTGAGTCTCTGCCAATCCCTCGTCCGACAGGCAAGTCGCGTGGCCACCGAGCACGGTGCGCGACACATACGTCGCATCACAGTGCATATCGGCCAGCTCTCCGGTGTCGAACCCGACCTCATGCAGCATGCCTTTCCTTTCGCCAGTCGCGGCACGCCGGCTGAAGGTGCGCACCTGGAGATGACCCTCTGTCCCGTTCGCGTCTATTGCCCTCAATGCAATCGCGATTCGGAGGTAGCAGCCAATCGACTCAACTGCCCTCACTGCGGCCATTGGCAAACCCTGCTCAGTGGCGGCGAGGAACTGCTGCTGGCCAGTATCGATCTCGATGCCCCGAAACCCGCCCATAAAGCCGCCCAAAGCCCGACATCATCCCCCCATTAAGTAAAGGAAATCCTTGGGAGAATCACCATGTGCGAAACCTGCGGCTGTGCCATTCCCGATCACCTCCACCACGCGGTAGATACCCAGCAACTGCAGACTGTGGAAGTGCTGGAAGGACTCAAGGCACACAATGATCGCGCGGCAAGCCACAATCGCCATCATTTCGATACGGCCGGCGTTCTCGTCATCAATCTGATGTCCTCACCAGGGGCGGGCAAGACCAGTCTGCTCGAGGCCACCATCGACGCGCTCAAGTCCAACTACCGGATTGCCGTGATCGAAGGCGACCTGGAAACGGAGAACGATGCCGCGCGCATTCGAGCCAAGGGCGTACCTGCCGTGCAGATCAGTACGGGCAGCGCCTGCCATCTCGATGCCGATATGGTGCACCGGGCCGTTCACGAACTGTCGCTGGCGGATATCGACATCCTGTTCATTGAAAACGTGGGCAACCTCGTGTGCCCGGCGAGTTTCGATCTCGGTCAGCATCTGAACATCGCCTTGCTGTCGACCCCGGAAGGTGACGACAAACCGTTGAAGTACCCTGTGATGTTTCGTGCCTGCGATCTCATCCTGGTCACCAAGACCGATCTGCTCGCCGTCCTGGACGATTTCAGCTGCACGGCAGTATCCGAGCACATTCGACAACTGGCAAATCCGGCACCCGTGTTCACCTTGAGCAGCCGACGAAACGACATCGCCCCCTGGCTGGACTGGCTGGATACCCAACATAAGAAACAGCGCACCCCGGGTTTCAAGCCCATGGCGGATGGTGCGCGACCTCGACTCGCGCCGCACCAAAACATGGCCAACCCACTCGCTGCGAGCCATACCTGAGCCGATGTCACAGCACATGCCCCAACCCGATCATCCACACGATCCCGCCTATTGGCTGGCGCGCATCGCGGAACTCCCTCATCCGAAAACATCGCGCCTACGCATCATGAATGTCTGCGGCGGGCACGAACGCACCATTACCCATGCGGGATTGCGCCAGATACTGCCGGATTATCTCCAACTCATTCCCGGCCCCGGTTGTCCAGTCTGCGTCTGTCCCGAAACGGACATTCAAGCCGCCGTAGCGCTCAGCCTGAGACCGGACGTGATCCTCGCCACATTCGGCGACATGGTTCGGGTTCCGGGCAACGCCATGAAGGGCAAGCCCCGCTCGCTTCAGGATGCCCGTGTCGTTGGCGGTCATGTCGCCCCCATCGCTGCTCCTGCCGATGTCCTGGCACTTGCCAGGCAATATCCGGACAAGCAGATCGTTTTCTTTGCGGCCGGGTTCGAGACCACGGCAGCACCGCTTGCCGCACTCCTGACCCGCGCCGACCTTCCCGGCAATCTCACGATCCTGCTCAGCGCACGTCAAACCTGGCCAGCCATCGACCATTTGCTTCAGGATGAGGATCCCGGCTTTGACGCCCTGATCGCACCCGGTCACGTCGCCACCGTGATGGGTGCACGGCAATGGGCCTTCATCGCCGAGAACTATGACTTGCCCACGGTCGTGGCCGGATTCACGCCGGCGCTGCTCTTGCAGGCGATTCATGCGGCGCTGGCTCAAGTCATCGCACGGGAATCCCGACTCGTGAACGCCTATCCCCAATGCGTCACGGACGAGGGAAACGCCCGCGCCCGACACCTGATGGATCGGGTATTCGATACGATCGACGCTCCCTGGCGCGGTATCGGCACTTTCACCAGCTCCGGCTATGCATTGCGTCCCGCGCTGGCAGCACACGACGCGCGCGAACGGTTTCCCGAAGCGTTTTCGGATGATTCCACCCTGCGAATGGGGATGCCCGCCGGATGCGACTGTGCAGCGGTCGTGCTTGGACGCATCACGCCGTCAGCGTGTCGTCTGTTCGGCACGGGCTGCCACCCGGACAATCCGGTCGGCCCCTGCATGGTATCCGATGAGGGCGCCTGCCGAATCTGGTGGCAGAGCGGTGCGCCGACGACGAACCGACAAAAATTGGCCGTCTGACCATGGCGATCTGTACCGAATCGCTGCAACACCCTGAAGCGCCAGCCGCCCGAAAGATGGCACGACGTTATGAGCTTCATGGCCCGGTCCAGGGCGTCGGTTTCCGCCCCTTCGTGTACCGCTTGGCCAACACGCTCAACCTCTGGGGCC
This sequence comes from Halothiobacillus diazotrophicus, assembly GCF_001663815.1. Lineage (NCBI taxonomy): Bacteria > Pseudomonadati > Pseudomonadota > Gammaproteobacteria > Chromatiales > Halothiobacillaceae > Halothiobacillus > Halothiobacillus diazotrophicus. The sequence goes on along the minus strand of NZ_CP016027.1, from coordinate 507,630 downwards.
ACGTTTGGAATGCCGATGGACGCGTCTTCATCGAAGTCGAGGGGTCAATTGACGCACTGCAGGCATTCGCGCATCGACTGACCGCTGAAGCACCGACCCCGACGCAACCGACCATTGCCGCCATCCAAGCAATTCCGCCAACCCATGCCCCGAACTTCACGATCCAGCCCAGTCCCACGAACGCACGCTTAAGCGCAGCCCACCGATTTCCTCTGGATCAGGCCATGTGCGATGCCTGTCTCAACGAGATGAACAATCCTGAAAACCGGCGTCACGGGTACGCCTTCACCCACTGCAATGCGTGCGGGCCGCGATACAGCATCATGACGGGTCTGCCCTACGATCGAGAACGTACGACCCTTGCGGCCTTTCCCATGTGTGCCGAATGTGCCGCCGAATATGGCGATCCGGCCAATCGGCGATTTCATGCCCAGGGAATTGGCTGCCCAAGCTGTGGACCGCAAATCCATTACCGTTCCACATCCGGTGACACCATCCGCAATCCGCAGGCTGCTCTGATTGCGGCGCTCGACTGCCTACGGGACGGCGGCATCGTCGCGGTACGCGGTGTCGGTGGCTACCACCTGATGGCCGACGCCACCCAGGATCAGGCCGTGGCAACACTGCGGGCTCGCAAGCGCCGTCCGGACAAACCCCTGGCAGTCATGGTCCCCTGGCATGGCAAGGACGGACTGGATGCCGTCCACGAGCTTGCCGAACTCACAGAATGCGAGGCAGAAGCCTTGTGCCGGCCAGAGCGGCCCATCGTGCTACTACGCAGCAAGGCGAAGCAACAGGCATCCCATCGGCTTAGCGCGCAGATTGCACCGGGACTTCATGAAGTCGGACTGATCCTGCCCTATGCCCCGATCCATCATCTGATGCTGTCGGCACTCGATCGGCCCCTGATCGCGACCTCCGGCAACATCAGCGGCGAACCGATCATCATCAACCCCGAGGACGCCGAAGCCCAACTTGCCGAGATCGCGGATGGCTTTCTGCACCATGATCGCCGGATCGTGCATCCGCTCGAGGACGGCATTTACCGCCGGATTGCGGGGAGAATGCGCCCCATTCGCCTCGGTCGGGGTGCTACGCCCCTCATCTTCGACCTGCCTCAGACTATTGAAACACCCCTGCTGGCTGTCGGCGCGGAGCAGCGAAACACCACAAGCCTAGCCTGGCGCGATCAACTTCTTCTCTCGCCGCAGCTGGGCGATCTCTCCGGATTTGCCGCGCAACAACGCTTTATCCAGCAGACGACGGAATTACCGGCGTCGGTCGCGATTTCTGCCCGTCGGGTCTGCCACGATCGTCATCCGGACTACGCCAGCACCCGCTGGGCCAAGGCCTCTGGACTCAAATGCCGTGCGGTCGCGCATCACCACGCCCATGCCTCGGCCCTATGTGCCGAAAAGGGACTGGTGGACACCGATACCCTGATATTTACCTGGGATGGCACGGGCCTGGGCTCCGATGACACGCTCTGGGGCGGCGAAACGTTTTATGGCCGACCGGGCGCCTGGCGACGCGTTGCCTCGTTTGCGCCGTTCCTCATGCCGGGCGGCGACGCGGCAATCCGGTCCCCCTGGCGACTGGCCCAGTCGCTGGCCTGGGCATGCGGACTGCCCTGGCGTGCGACAACGGCGACGAATGAGGAGCGCCAGTTGCTGCAGACCATGCTCGAAAGGGGGCTGAATTCGCCACCGACCTCGTCAGTAGGCCGGCTCTTCGACGCAGCGGCTGCCCTGTTGCGACTGGTCGAAAACAGCACCCACGAAAGCCAGGCACCCAGCCGTCTGGAATCGGTGGCCACCGAAGCGACGACCGACTCGAAGTTGTACCGTAGCGAGGCGCGCAACGCCGGAGAGATGCTGCCGGTGGACCTGCCCATAGAACAGGATTCGGACGACCTGTTGCGGGTCGATTGGCGCCCGCTGATCCGGATGATGACGGACGAAACACGAACGGTGGCCGAGCGGGCTGCCGATTTCCACCACGCACTTGCCCATCTGATTCACAAGCAAGTCAGGCTGCTCCGTCAAACGCGCCCAATCGAGGCCGTCGGGCTGTGCGGCGGCGTGTTCCAGAATCGTCTGCTCACCGAAACAGCAGTCACGCTCCTGGCGGCAGACGGTATCGAGGTCCTGCTCCCCGAGCGACTCCCCGCTAACGATGCAGCCATCAGCTTCGGCCAGATCATCGAAGGACTCGTTCCTGAAACGAATCCCGGCAGGCGTATCCTATGACCGATCCGAACGAGAAAAATGGCGAAGTCGCCCGGATCACCATGGCGCATGGGAACGGCGGCCGTCGGATGCGCGAGCTGATCCAATCCCTCTTCCTGCGTCACCTGGGCAATCCCTGGCTCACGCCACTCACCGATGCGGCCATTCTCCCTCATCGACTCCCTCCGGATCACGACCTGGCCTTTGCCAGTGATGGCGTGACCGTACAACCTCTGTTCTTCCCAGGTGGCGATATCGGCAGCCTGGCCGTACATGGCACGGTCAACGATCTTGCGGTGTCCGGCGCGACCCCGCTCTATCTCAGCATCAACGCCTTTCTCGAGGAAGGACTACCCATCGAGCAGCTGGACCGCATTGTAGGCAGTCTGGCCACAGCCGCGCGGGCAAACAACGTGCACATCGTTGCCGGAGACACCAAGGTGCTGCCCCAGGGCTTATGCGATGGCGTCTATCTGGGCGTATCCGGCATCGGTGTCCGACCCCGGGGCCTCCTCTTGGGCGCGGAACGGATTCATGCCGGTGACGCCATTCTGGTCAGTGGACCGGTTGGGGATCATGGCATCGCCGTCCTACTGGCCCGCGAGGCCTTCGGACTGAGTGGCTCGCTGGCCTCGGACAGCGCCAGCGTCCTGCCCCTGACCCAATCCATACTCGACCTGCCCGGCTTGCGCCTGATGCGCGATCCCACCCGCGGGGGCCTGGCCACCGTGCTTCATGAAATCGCCGAAGCGACTGGACAGGGTATTCAGCTTGACGAGGGGCAAATCCCGATCCGGCCCGCCGTGCGCAGCGCCTGTGACATGCTGGGGTACGACCCCCTGTTCATGGCCTGCGAGGGGCGCGTCGTTGCGGTGGTTTCGATTCATGACGTGGACGACGTCTTGCGCCGCTGGCGCGCCTTGCCTCAGGGGCAGGAAGCCAGCCGTATCGGCGTCGTCGTCCCGGATCACGATCAGATCGTCGTCCGCAACGCCTGGGGTGGTAAACGCGTGCTTCAACCCCTTGAGAACGACCCCCTTCCCAGGATCTGTTGACAACCCAAAACAAAGGAAAAGGTCGCAACACGATGTATATAAGCAGGTTTTTACCCAGGGAACGCTTCGACGACCTGATCGAGGCACTCCGTGCCGCGGGTTATCCCATTGTCGGGCCACAGGTCCACGATCAGGCTATTGTCTTCGACGCGTTGAACCACGCCGCGCAATTACCGATCGGCATCGTCGACGAGCAATCGCCCGGACGCTACCGCCTGCATGCATCGGATACGAATCGCTATTTCGATTGGACCACCGGCCCTCAGGCGCTCAAGCCCATGACCTTCGTCCCTCGGGAAACCCTCTGGCGCAGCGTCCGCCAGCCTGACGGACAGCTCGAATTCTCGGCGGAGCATGCCGACATGCCACAGACCGCCGTCATCGGCATTCGGGCCTGTGACCTCGCGGCACTCGCCATCCAGGACCGGCATTTCATGCATGGTCCACAGAGCGATCCCTACTATGTCCAGCGTCGCGAACGCCTGTTTCTGGTTGCCGTGAACTGCATGCGTTCGTCAGATACCTGCTTCTGCGCGGCCACCGGCGATGGCCCCAAAGTGCATACCGGACAGGACCTCTCGCTCTCGGAGCTGGATGAAGGATTTATCCTGGAAGCCCATACCGGGCAGGCTCGTGAGATCCTGGCGTCGCTATCGATCGGACCGGCCGATGATGAACAGCTCGACAGAGCCGAAACCGGAATCAAGCAGGCGGCAGACAACCAACGACGAAGCCTCCCCGCGGGACCGCTTCAGGAGAAACTCGTCGGAGCAGTCGACCATCCGCACTGGCAAACCCTCAATGACCGCTGCCTGACCTGCGGCAATTGTACAGCGGTATGTCCGACCTGCTTCTGCCAGAGCCATGTCGAGGAGATCTCCCTGAACGGCCAGGAAACCCGCCATGATCGACAATGGGAGAGCTGCTTCAACCCCGATCACAGCTACATCCATGGCATCGTGATCCGAGCCGAACGGCCGCAACGCTACCGACAGTGGTTGACCCACAAGTTCGGCACCTGGGAAGAACAATTCGGCCGTGGCGGTTGCACGGGATGCGGCCGCTGCATCGCCTGGTGCCCGGTCGGCATCGATGTCACGGAGGAACTGGCCGCCGTCTGTTCCCCGCCCACCCTCACCGCTGACTCCGGAGGATCTCCGTCATGAGTTACGCCCTAACCCCCTTCGAGGCGGAAGTCATCGAGCGTCATGACGAAACGCCCGATCTCTTCAGTCTTCAATTGCGTCTCACCGACGCGACACGCCAGGCCCAATACCGTTTCGTTCCGGGTCAATTCAACATGCTCTATCTGCCCGGCATGGGGGAGGTGCCGATTTCCATCGTGTCCGATCCCGAAGATCGACACGTCATCAATCACACCATCCGCAAGGTCGGATCGGTAACCGACAATCTGGGCAAGCTGCAGGTGGGTGACCGGCTGGGACTCCGCGGGCCTTACGGACGGGGCTGGCCGATCGACGCGGCGGAAGGGACCGATCTCGTGGTCGTGACCGGCGGCCTGGGCTGTGCACCCTCGGTTTCCTTCATCGAATATGCCCTGCGACGTCAGTCGCGGTATGGCCATATTCATATCATCCAGGGCGTCAAGCACGCCCACGATTTCATCTGGCGCGAACGCTACGAACTCTGGCGTACCTATCCCGATGTTGATGTCTGGTTGACGGCGGATACGGGCGATACGCTGTGGCCGGGCAAGGTCGGCCCGGTCACGCAATTCTTCGATCAACTGAGCATCGCCCCCCAACGCACCTCGGTCATCATGTGCGGGCCGGAGGGCATGATGAATGCCGTCGTTCGCGATATGCGTCAGCGCAACGTCCCCGACACGCAGATCTGGTTGAGCATGGAACGGAACATGCACTGTGCCATCGGCTCCTGCGGCCGCTGCCAACTGGGTGCAAAATTCGTCTGTCGCGACGGACCCGTGTTCAACTTCGCGGAGTTGGCGCCGTACTGGGGTCACAAAGGCGTATGAACAACCTCATCCACACTGGCAACACCGCCTGACTCGGAGGACCCCATATGCACGGTGCATCATCCCGCCCCCGCGTGGCCGTACACAAGTTCAGCTCCTGTGACGGTTGCCAGCTGGCGTTCCTGAATCTCGGCGAGCCCCTCCTGGTCCTCGCGGAAACCGTGGACATCCTGCATTTTGCCGAAGCAGGGCCTATCGACGAGGACGCCGTCGTGGACATCGCCTTCGTCGAGGGCAGCATCGCCACCTCGAAGGATGCGGAGCGCCTGGCGAAGATTCGGGAAAACAGCCGTTACGTCGTCACCATCGGCGCCTGCGCGACGGCAGGCGGCATTCAGGCACTACGCAATCTCCACGATGCCGGCGAATGGATGGCTGGCATCTATGCCCAGCCCGAGTTTCTCGATCTCCTGCCTGAATCGAAGCCCATCGCGGCCGTAATCAAGGTCGATCTGGAGCTCTGGGGCTGCCCCGTCAACGGCGCACAGGTGCTCGGCGTCACCAAGTCGCTTCTGGCCGGCCACTTGCCACGAATCGACCACAGTGCCGTCTGCATGTCCTGCAAACGCCAGAATCTCGTGTGCGTCATGGTGACTCAGGGCAAACCCTGCATGGGTCCTGTCACCCAAACCGGCTGCGGTGCACTCTGCCCCAGCATGCAACGGGACTGCTACGCCTGCTATGGCCCCGCTGCCCAAGCCAATGTCTCCGCCTTCAGCCAGCATCTCGCGGCAACCGGCATGACACCCCGGGAAATTGGTCAGCGTTTTCTCTTCATCAATAGTCAGGCGTCGCCATTCGCTGATGCGGGAAAAGCGTGGTTCGACGCGGCGGCATCGGAAACGCAACCGGTGTCAGGAGCAGGTCAATGAGCGATTCAAGAACCGGGAATAACTTGAGAACCGGAGACATTCATGTGCCCGTTCTGGCACGTGTCGAGGGGGAAGGCGCCCTGGATATCCGGATTCGGAACGGGCAGATCGACGATCTGAAATTGCGGATCTTCGAACCGCCGCGGCTGTTCGAAAAGCTCCTCGAAGGTCGCCCGGCTCAGGATGTCATCGATACCGTGGCACGGATCTGCGGTATCTGTCCCGTGGCCTACCAGATGAGCGCCGTCGCCGCCATCGAGTCCATTTTCCAATTGACGCCCAGTCCCTGGGTTCAGGCGATGCGGCGCGTCATGTATTGCGGCGAATGGATTCAAAGCCACAGCCTGCACATCCATCTGCTGGCCGCACCGGATTTTCTCGGTTTCGACAGCGCGCCCGAGATGGCAAAGCGCTTCCCGGCCGAAGTGCGTCGAGGGCTTCATCTTCAGGGCATCGGCAACGAGATCATCCGCACCTTTGGTGGCCGCTCCGTCCATCCGGTGGGCGTCCGGCCAGGGGGATTCTTCCGTGCCCCCACCGCCACCGCGATCAGCGAGCTGCGCGAAAAGCTGCAGGACGGACTACAGGCCGCATCGGGGTTGATCGAGTGGGTGGCGACACTACCGATACCCGTAGACGACCAGGAGTTTGTGTGTGTCAGCCTACGTCATCATGACGACTACGCCATCGAGCGTGGCCGTATCATCTCGGATCAGGGGCTGGACATCGGCATCGACGACTACGAACGACACTTCCGGGAATTCCAGGTGCCGCATTCCACCGCATTGCATGCCCTGCTGGATGATCGTCCCTATCTGGTCGGTCCGCTCGCGCGCATCAACAACAATCTTGATCAGCTGCCTGCCGATCTGCGCGCCATAATCGCGACCACGGGCATCGCATTTCCGAGTCGGAACATGTTTCACAGCATTCTGGCGCGCGCCATCGAGATCCATTACGCCTTGAGTGAAGCCTTGAGGCTCACGGAAGACTACGACGCCGGTAGCACGCCCTTCATCGAACCATCACCCCTGCCCGGTATCGGATTCGGCTGTACGGAGGCGCCCAGGGGCATCCTCTGGCACCGCTATGAACTGGATGAACAGGGGTGGGTCAAATCGGCACGAATTGTTCCGCCCACCAGCCAGAATCAGGCGCGCATGGAGGAAGACCTCAAGACCACCCTGACGCGCTTCGGACTGAACCAGACGGATGACGCGCTGCGGCTCCACGGCGAAATGGTCGTCCGGAATTACGACCCCTGCATCTCCTGCGCCACGCACTTTCTGGATTTTCGCGCGGAGCGATCATGAGCAGGCTATATGTCTTCGGTCTGGGATCCCCCCTTGGCTGGGATCAGATCGGCTGGCTGGCGGCGGATCGCCTGCGCGCCCGATTCGCCGACGACCCGTCGATCGTCGTCGATCAACTGAATCAACCCACCGGCCTCTTCATGCATCCCCTGAGCCCAAGCGACACCCTGATCTTCCTCGATATCATGCTGGGAACGGGAGCACCCGGTTCGGTACGGGTAATGACGCCAAAGGATTTGCCGAATCGGACCGCCTCGCCTTCCTCGCACGGCATCGACCTGCATGCCACACTCCAGTTACTGGATGCGGTCATTGGCGATGACCCGTCCGTTCGGATCAAAGGCCCCACGGTCCATATCGTCGCAATCGAATCGCCCCATGCCCCCCAGACGGACACATCTTCCCTTCCTAACAATGTGTTGGCCCCCTGGGTCACGGCACTGTCCCAGGCAGCAGAAACGCAGATCCTAAACGGGAAGCAACCTGCTTTCAGGGCTGATCCTCGTTCATCACACACTACCGCTACGAGCGCGGGATCACCCGGCAGGGCTGGCGTCCGCTTTCCCCCACCGGGTTAAGCGCGTAGAATTGACGCCGTATTCACGGGAAACGCGCCCGGGAAAGTCCCAACCAGTGCCATACGGAACTGCTGGATCTTGAAAACCCACGGCGCGCCCCCATGAATACGGAACCAGGGGGTGACATGGCTTCGACGCGAGTCACGAAACTCTAGGTGCATGTCGAGGGGTAGAGCCTCGTAAAAATCTGCAAAAAATTTAGTTGCCAACGACGACAACTACGCACTCGCTGCTTAATAACCAGTAGGGTGCCGTCTGACTGAAGCCGTGCTTGTGCGTTCAGGTTCCAGGCGTCGACTCTCACAAGATCGTCATGAAGCGCGCCCAGCGTGGATTGACTAAAAACTCACTGGGCTCGCCGTCGGTTTTCCCTGCCTGTTGGGTAGCTGGCGTCTAAAACAGTTAACAGGAAAAACATGTAGTACCGAAAGCGTAGGGTTTGCGGACGGGGGTTCAATTCCCCCCACCTCCACCAAACAAGATAACCCCCCCGTCCGCAAGGATCGGGGGGTTTTTCATGGCGACCGATGTCTATGTCGACGATCGGGCAACAGGTCGATCAAGGTTTCTAATCGATTTCGTCTTTCCAGATCGGGGCCACCGGATCCGTTTCCGACGGAAAGAAAATGCAACGCAGGTCATTCACGAAGGCCCAGTACTGTTCATCCAGATCAAGTGACTCCGCCAGAAGCACCCTGCTCTCGTCTGAGGGATCGTCTTCATGCGCCGATTGCGATTCCGCCGCATAAAGCTGATCCAGTCGTTGCTGAATCAGACGTATGCTTCTCTTGGCCGGGTGCCTCTGGATGATCCGTTCGAAGAGTTCTTCATCGGTCATCGAAATTACGCTGCCCGTCACTTCATTGGTATAAATAATCACTGCGTACACCTCAGCCCATCATTCGGGAGATTGTTGGTAAATCGACTCCCTTCCGGTGTTCCGGCCAACCCTGGCCACGCATGAGGGAAAGTGAGTGTCATTGATTCATCAATTTTAACATGCCTATACAAAACAAAATGATAGGCAAGAAATCTAGGAAAACACTCAGACAATCCCCATAATCTGATTATCAAAGTGGCAAGGATCACGTCACCGGCCGGCGGACACCGGGGAATGGAGCGCAATGACCATAGAAGCAAGGGACAACCTGAAACAGGACAGTCAGCCTGCGGAAAACCCGTCTGCGGCCACCGGTTCATGCAGGCCCCCTCGCACCAGAAACAGGAAACGACATCAGACCCTGCTTTTTGCCTTCTTCGCATTATTACTCCTGCCGGTCGCTGCCGGCAGTCTCTGGATCGAGCATAGTCAATACCGACTGGCTGAAAACGAAACCAAAGATCACGGGCAACATCTGGCCGCCGCCTATGCCAGCCAAATTGCCAGTCGACTTAATGTCCAATTCACGACCCTGGATTTCCTGGCATCGACGCTCATCAGCACAGGCACAGACCCGCTCCATCCTTCCCGTGAAGCCGATCGGGTCATGCGTCATTTCATCGAGCTGCACCCGAATATCTACGCATTCAATATTCAATCGGCGGATGGCAACACCATTGTCTGGTCGACCACCAACCAATCCCACATACCAATCAATAACGGCGACGAATTCACGGCGCTCGGGCTAAACAGGAATTTCCTACTGGGGCGCGCCACGTTTGCCCAGAGAGTGGACGCGCATGTACTCCCCATGCGATTCAGGGTGACCGATTCGGATGGGAAGACCCGCTTCTTTGTCGGTTCCCCCTATCACCTGGATCGACTGCTTCATGATGAACAACCATTACTATCGCGGATCTTCCGATTCACGGTTATCGACCTTCGGGACCGTAGCGTCCTCGGTGAGTGGCAGGATGGTCGCGTGTTGTTCAACGGTACCCCGGGAAAAGTTCAGACCGATCCGATCGATGTACCGGGTTACCCACTACAGATACAAATCAACTGGGCAGCAAACAGAGCAATGGAGCTGTACATGGCTCAGGCGCCCCTCCGCTGGGCCTGGGAAATCGGCACGCTTTTTCTGCTTGGCCTGGCCGCTGCAGGCATCGTCGTCCTTTTTCAGCACCGCATACGGGACGCACAGCGGCTCAAACGACTTAACGAATTCAACACGATGTCGGCGCAGGTCAGCCAGATCATCGCCACTACAGACGATGACGGGGTATTGCTCCAGGAGATATGCAGGCTTTCCATTCAATATGGTCACCTGAAACTTGCCTGGGTCGGCACACCGGACAAACGGGAACTATTGCGATGTATCGCTGCATTCGGCGCGGTCGACTACCTCCAGGATCTCGCCGTGTCGCTCCACCCGCAACACAACCAGCAGGGAGATCCGGTCGGACTCGCCTGGCGCGATCAGAAACCCCGCTTTTACCAGTCCTGCAAGGACTCGAATTACGCCAAACCCTGGCAGGCACGTGCTTGTCGTTTCGGTCTTCACGCCTGTGCGGCACACCCCATTTTCCGAAATGGACAGATATGGGCGATATTCAGTGTCTATCACGCACAGGAAAACGTGTGGGACGAAGATGTTCAACAATTGCTCGGGGAATTGGCGCACATCATTTCCCGCGGTCTGGATCAGATTGACGCCCGTAACCGGGAGCGACAACTCGAACGGAGGCTACTGCAGTCCCAGAACTATCAACGCGCGCTATTCGAAAAAAATGCCGCGGGACTGTTTCTGGTCGACGAACACAGGATCATTCAAGATGCTAATGCCTCACTGAGCGAAATTACCGGCTATCCCATCGATGAACTCGTCGGAAAAAGCACGGCACTGCTTCACGTCGATCATGACGCTTTTGAACGTTTTGCGACACAGCACGCAGCTTTGCTTCATGGTCAGCCATGGATTCATGAAACGGCAAATATCCGCAGGAAAGACGGCACCATCATCATCGTGCAGATCCTGGGTTCACCGGTTTCCCTGGCAAGTGGAGACCCGGGGATACTTTGGAGTATCGTCGACGTCACCCTGCAGCAGCAGGCTCAGGATCAGATTCTCTTCGAGTCTTTGCACGACGCACTGACCCGCCTCCCCAACCGTCGGGCATTGGATGAATATCTACCAAAAGCCATTGCCCGGGCCGATCGCCAAAATACCATCCTGGCGGTCGGCATGCTGGATCTCGACGATTTCAAGCCCATCAATGACAACTGGGGGCACGAGGCAGGTGACAAGCTCCTGAATCAGTTGGCCGCAAGGATGCAGTCCCTGATTCGCGAAACGGACTTCCTTGTCCGGCTGGGCGGGGACGAATTCATTGTTGTGCTCGAAAACCTCGAATCGGGCAATACCATGGCTCAGTTGCAGGCGGCGCTGGACCGCTTGCACCAAGCCGTTGAATACCCGTTCGTCCTTTCCGAGACCACCCGTGCCGAAGTCGGCATGACGCTCGGCGTGGCCCTCTTTCCCTTCGATGCAAAGGATGGCGACAGCCTGATACGGCATGCCGATGCAGCCATGTACCAGGCCAAGGAGCACAAACACGATCGGCAGCAGTGGTGGCGCCATGGCGTCGACCGCGCCGGTCCGCCGGAATCTGAGAAACAGTTTGACGCCTACAGCGAGGAAGCGGTTGCCCTGCTCCATAAAACGCGACCGTATCTGGAGCGCGTACTCGGCCAATTCGTCAATTCCTTCTACTCGGAACTTGCCCGGGATCCTCAAGCCAATGCGATCCTCAAAACACTCAGCAATCAGGAAATGGCCGGACTTATGCAGAGTCAGCGCCATCATCTGCAATTCCTGCTGAACCCCGAAACGTCCCAGGCGGGACTCATCGAACACGCGCGGCACGTCGGCACGGTCCATGTCCTGGTTGGGGTCAGGCCAATCTTATTAACGCAGGGTATCAGTCTATACCGTCGACTACTCAACGAGCACCTGAGTCATGCTTTACTACCCGCTCGCGAGCGGTACCGGCTACTCATCACCGCCGAAACCCGTATCCAGGACGATCTGCATGTCGAACTGGCCATCGAGGACCAGATTCTCACCGCCTATTTTCGTCTCAACTCGGCCCCGCTGCCCCCCCAGGGGATATCGTGGCAGGAAAGCAGCACGGCGGAAATCAATCAGATCGGGGCACTAGCCGGCATTCAGGCCGCTTTGCTCGTTCAACTCGCACCAGATGGCACATTCACCATCGTGACCCATGCAGGCCCTCTGGCATCAACCGTTGCCGAACTGTACGCCCGACCGGGGCATGAGCCCGTGGTCGATCCCTCGTCGCCACGCGGCATGACAATTTGCGCGCAGGCATGGCGAAGCAGACAGATCTACTCGATCCCCTCGCTGTCGCAGGATCCGCATTATCAGGTGTGGCGGGAATCACCGCTCATCGAGCGCGCACGCTCAGCCCTCAGCGTGCCCATCATCAACGAACAGGGACAATGCGAAGCGGTGATCGTGATGATGGGTGCCTACCCCAGTCAGTTCGAATCGCAGGTGATGCAGCAATTCGCCTTCGGGATGAAGCAGCGATGGGAGCAGATTTGGGCGCGCTCTGGCACCAGGCCCCCCATCGTGCCGGAGGCGGAAGCAAAAAAAATACGTCAACGCCTCTTCAACAACGGCCTGCAAATGTTGGTTCAACCGATCGTGGATCTTCGGACCGGCCAGATGATCAAGGTCGAAGCTCTTGCCCGGCTCAATCTGAAGGAAGCGCAAACGGTACCGCCCAGTTTCTTCCTGGCATTGCTGAGCGAAGCCGAATTGAACCGGCTATTTTGCATCGGTCTGGAAGCATCACTCGCACATCTCGTATCCTGGGACGAGCAAGGGATGAGCGTCGATGTGTCCATCAATCTGCCGCCCTGCGCGCTATTGGACAACCAGAGTCCGGACTGGGTCCGAACGGCACTGGAAAAATACGGAATCGCGCCGCAACGGCTAACACTCGAGCTGTTGGAAACCCAGTCCATGGATATCGTGCAAAGAAACGAGGTCATCGAACGACTGCTGAACTTAGGTGTCAAGCTGGCAATCGACGATCTCGGCTCCGGATACAGCAGTCTGCAACGGTTGTCGTCCATTCCCTTCGAAACAATCAAAATCGATCAGGGGCTGCTGATTCAGGTTCGGGACAAGCCGATCCAGACGATCGGACTGATCTCGTCCATCGTACAGATGGGGCGCGATCTCAATTTTGTGGTCGTCGTGGAGGGACTGGAAGACAAAGGGATGCTCGAAATGGCCGCCATCCTCGGCGCACAACAGGGGCAGGGATACGCACTTGCCCGCCCGATGACCGCGAAACATCTGGAACCCTGGTACCGCGGATTCGAGCTACCGATCCGTCCCGAGAAGATCGATACCTTTCTGGGTGCGCTGACCTATCACTGGTGGTTCATTCACCACGAGCACCACGTTCATCCCGTGGATGAGGCAGAATGTCCACTCACCCAATTCCTGATCGATCAGGACCTGCAGGATAGCGAGGTAGCCCGGTGGCACAAGCTGATCCACGACAACCCCGGGGATGCAGGAACCAGCGCCTTGCTGACCGGCTACCTGATCGAGCGCATCAGGGACAAAAGCATTTAGGCAACCGTGTGCCCATCCGACCTGCCTCTATCAAAACGCTCAATTGTTCGCCTTACTGCCCCGACCACGAGCGTTCTGTCGAGACGATATCTTGGAGCCGTCAATGCCCAAGTTGTACGCGGCAACGATATATTGCAGCTCTTCGGATAGCTTGGCGATTTGATCTCCCAGCGCCGCATTGTCCCGACTCAGGCGCGTGGCCGTCTCCGTCTGGTTACTGATCTCGGTGATGTTGCGATTCATTTCCTCGGCCACCAAGCTCTGTTCTTCCGTGGCTGTGGCGATTTGCGTGCTCATGTCCCCGATATGCTGGACCGCCGTATTGATTTGCCCCAGCGCCTGCTCGGTCGCCGTCGCCCGTTCCTTGACGTTCTCCATCTGGCTATGCCCCTGCTGGACCACGTCCACGGCCTCGACGATCCCGCTGCGCAACTGTTCGATCATGTCGCGGATTTCAATCGTCGAGGATTGGGTCTTGGCGGCCAGGGAGCGCACCTCGTCGGCTACCACGGCAAATCCGCGACCATGTTCGCCGGCACGCGCCGCCTCGATCGCCGCGTTCAACGCCAGCAGATTGGTCTGGTCGGCAATGCCGCTGATCAGCTTCACCACGTTCTCGATGGCATCGCCCTTGGTTCGGAGGGTGTCGATCACCTTGGCGGTGCCATCCAGGCGCGCAGACAGCTGGTTGATCGCAGCATGCGTGCGCTGCAATTCCTGCTGCCCCTCGGCTGTCTGCTTCTGAGCCTGGTGCACCGCCTCGGCCGTTTGCGATGCATTCCGCGCCACATCCTGGACAGTGGCGGTCATCTGATTCATGGCTGCGGCGACCATCTCGGTCTGGCTTGTCTGGCGTTCGAGCCCTCTGACCGACTGCTCGCTACTGCTCGACAGCTGCTCGGCCACCGAGGACAGTGTGACTGAAGACTCCGTGAATTCGCCGATCACCGTAATCAAACGCGCCTGCAAGGATTTGGTGGATTCCGCAATACTGCCGACTTCGTTCCGACCCTTAACGTCAATGCGATCGCGAAGATACCCAGCGGCAATGCGCTTCAATTCCGCGGCGGTATGTTTGATGGGTCTGAACAAGGATCGGACGATCAGATACATGGGTATCGGCCAGAACAGGCCCAGGACGCCCATAATGAGATGCTCGGCATCGAGCGGACTTTGACTGGTGAACAATAGATACAGATTGAAGGTCTGGAACGCCATGAGAAAGAGCATTCCGAAATTGATCAGCAGCAAAGCCGAGTAATCATGGAAGCCGCGCTTTTTTGGCATGGTCGCCGATGGGTCGGCATTCAACTGCTTGAACAGTTTCTCCGCATCGCGGATTTGCGTATCCGTCGGGCGCGTTCTCACCGACTGGTAGCCGATAATTTCCCGTTCCTTGAATATGGGACTGACATAAGCGTCGACCCAATAATGATCACCATTCTTGCAGCGATTCTTGACGAGATTACGCCAGGATTCGCCTTTCTTCAGTGTTTGCCATAGATCAGCAAAGGCCGCAGCAGGCATATCCGGATGACGCACGACATTATGACTTTTACCAACGAGCTCATCGCGGGTAAAACCGCTCACGGCAATGAAGTCATCATTGACGTAGGTAATAACACCCTTTAGATCGGTCGTAGACACCAAAAAAACATCGTCGGAAAAGGTCACATTCCGTTGCGTTACCGGACCATTGTTTTTCATAAATGCCCCCTGAGCAGAATTGATGAACCACGCTTAAAAGCCTAGACCATAAATTTAATAGCACGGGTATTTTTTTCGGTGATCTGTCTCTCGGCAATACCTATAAAACGGGAAAGAAGGAAAATAGAAATCCACGAAGGGATATTATCGACCTTCACGATGACACGCTTTTGAATAGCGCTCGAAATCCGCCGCGGAAAGGGGCTTACTGAAATAATACCCCTGTACTTCATCACAATGCTGCCCCTGCAGGAAACCGAGCTGCCCTTCCGTTTCCACGCCCTCTGCGATTATTTTCAGACCCAGGTTCTTACCGAGATTGATAATCGCTGTGACGATGGCGCGGTCTTCCGGATCCGTCGTGATATCGCGAACAAACGATTGATCAATCTTCAACTTGTGCAGTTTGAATTTCTTTAAATAGCTGAGCGACGAATATCCCGTCCCGAAATCGTCGATCGACATGCGTACGCCTTGCGCATGCAACCGGTCCATGACAGTGATGGCACCCACCGGGTCCTGCAAGGTCGCCCCTTCGGTCAGTTCCAGTTCCAGACGATCCGGCGGCAACCCTGACTCCTGAAGAATTCGCGAAATCGTATCCGGTAGATCAGGATGGCGGAATTGGACTGCGGATAGATTCACCGCAAGCACACCATCGAACACACCGGCGTTCATCCATGCACGTGCCTGTTTTGCCGCAGTGCGCAATGCCCATTCCCCAATCGGGATGATCAGGCCGCTGCTTTCGGCAATCGGAATGAACTCTCCCGGCGAAACGGCACCGAATTCAGGGTGCTGCCAACGCAACAGTGCCTCCATGCCGATGATCGAGTTGGTCTGTACGGACATCTGAGGCTGATAGAAGACGGACAGCTCGCCATAGTTCACGGCGTGACGCAACGCCGTCGCCAGTTGCATGTTCCTGGACAGTTGAGACTGCAATTCGGGGGTGAAGAATCGGTAACAGTTTCGCCCCTCGAGCTTGGCACGATACATCGCGGTGTCCGCGCTCTTGGAGAGCGATTCGAGATCCTCTCCGTCTTCGGGATATATTGCGATCCCAATGGAAGCGGAAACGACGAGATCATAGGGCTCGATCTGAAAGGGCACCGCAATCACCTGCAAGAGCTTCTGAGCCACGCGTGCCGCGCACGCTGCGTCGCAATCGGGCAGCACCAGGATGAACTCGTCGCCCCCCATGCGCGACGGCGTGTCTTCATCGCGAAGCACTTTTCTCAGTCGCGTGGCTATTTCGAGCAGAAGCGCATCGCCGATGCTGTGACCCAGGGTGTCGTTGATATCCTTGAACCGATCAATATCGAGAAACAGCACAGCGAGACTGCTCTGGGATCGGCGCATCAGGGAAATCAGGAACGATAGCTGCTCCGAGAGCTTGACCCGATTTGGCAAGCCGGTCAGCGCATCGTAGTTCGCCATATACTGAATCTGCTCACGGGCGGACTTGTGCTCGGTGATGTCTCGCGTAATGCCCAGCAGCGCAGACACCCCACCCTGTGCATCGCGCATGGGTGCGGCATGCGTGCCCAACCAGCGCCGCGTCCCTTTGGCACCGATGATTTCGAACTCCAGTGTGCCGGAATCACCCTCGAGCACGCGTTGATGCAATCCCAGGAAATCGTCCCGATACTCTGGCGCGACGAATTCGAGCAGCCCGCGTTCGCGGACATCGTCGATGGAATCGACTTCCAGCATTCTGAGCCCGGCCTGGTTCATCTCGATAAGCGCCCCATCCCGACCAACGACCTTCACGCATTCCGGTTCGGTTTCGACAATCGTTCGCAAATGCTGCTCACTGACGCGCAATGCCTCCTCGGCAAGGCGGCGCTCCTGTTCGCCAACGAATCGATCCAGGGCAAAGCTGATATCCATGGCCATTTCTTCAAGCAGACGCTGGGCCGGTTCGTCGAAGGTTGCCAAGGCATCGGAATAGACGATCAAGGCGCCAACGATATTCCCACGCCGATAGAGCGGCAAGGAGGCCATGGATTGCCACCCGTATTCAGCCGCCCGATCCCGCCAGGGCGCCAGCGCGGGATCGTTACGAAAATCCTGACACCAGTAAGGCCGCTTTTCCCGAACCGCGATCCCGGTCGGCCCTCTGCCCGTCGCCAGCTGACCATCGGTTGTCACGTCGAGTCCTTGCAGAAAAGCCTGGCCACTGCCGTAAGCAGCCACCGGAATCACCCGTGCCTCCATGGGATCGAGCTTCCCGATCCATGCCAACGTCATTCCACCGTAATCGACCGCATCGCGACAAATCTGTGGGAACAGCTCTTCTTCGGAGTTACATCGAACAATGGCCTGATTGCATTGACTCAAGGCTGCATACAGTTGCGTCATCCGTCGAATCTTTTCGTCGGCACGTTTCTGCTGAGAAATATCCATGAAAATGCCAATCATTCTCAGGGCATTGCCTGACGAATCTCGGGCCACAATCTTTCCGATCGACCGCATCCAAAGCCAATCGCCCATCTTGGTACGTCTTCGATACTCCACGGAGACGGGGCCGCCGGTGTCGATACAACGTTGAAAAGCTTCGGCAACCTGAGCCCGATCCGAAGGGTGCACATTGGCTAGCCAGTCAGGTACAGACGGTTTGAATTCTTCATTGCTGAACCCGATCATCCCGGCATAGTCTTCGCTGACGATCGCAGCGCCGGTCTGCACGTTGATATCGAACCAGGCCTGATTGGCGACCGTGAGTGCCAAGCGGAGCCGCTCCTCATTCAATCGGAGTTCGGATTCGCTGTTGTATCGGCTAATTGCGATCTGGGCAATGTGCGTCGTGGTGGCGATCAGGGCCAGATGCTCCGGCGTCGGCAAACCCGGTTGCCGGTAGTACATGGCGAACGTTCCGAGTACACGATCGCGCCCGTCGATGATCGGCGTTGACCAGCAGGCATGCAAACCATGAGGCAATGCCGCATCCCGATATTGCGCCCATAGGGGATCCGTGGCGATGTCCTCGACATAGACAGCCACCTTGCGATAAGCCGCAGTACCGCAAGAACCCGCCTCCGGTCCAATCGGCTGGCCATCCACCGCGTTGGTGAATGCCGCAGGCAAACTCGGCGCCGCACCATGACGCACATGGATCCCATCCGGATCAAGCAACAGGATCGATCCCAACATGCCGGGCGACTGGGATTCGATCAGTCGAACCAATCGATCGAGCGTTTCCGCGAGCGGTAATCCACTCGCGATCATTTCCAAAATTTGTGTTTGCCCCTTAAGCAGCGTCTCCCAGCGTTTCCGTTCGTGGATATTGCGACTCAGGATGGCAAGACCCGCCGGTTGACCGTGCATGTCGTAAATCATGAAGACGTTGTAGAGTACCCAGATCGCTGCCCCGGTCTGGAAATGCCGCATCCGGATCTCGACCTCCCGCCCGCCTTCTCGGATCACGGCAGGGAGAAAATCTTCGGTAATGAATCGCTGATCTTCCGTAAAGAAAAAGTCCTGCATACGAATCATTTTCAGCGCATCGAGATCGGGTAAACCGATCAGGCTCAAACCGGCGGGATTGGCATAAACCGGGCGAAGTTCCAGATCTGCGATACCGATGAACTCCTGGCTGTTATTCGCCAGGGATACGAACAGTTCGCGCTCATTCTCGAGGAGTATGCGGGGTGTGATGTCATGGGCGATACCCAGGATCTGCGTCACGACTCCGTCTTCATTCCGGGTAAACGGCGTTTCGCGGGCGTTTAACCAGAGCCATTCGCCGGATTTGTTGCGCACTCGAAACTCAATGCGACGCACCTCATCGCTAGTCGCATACGGCCAAGCCTCGTGATGCTGCCGGATTCTCGGTAAATCGTCTGGGTGAAACAGAGCGAGAAACCAGGAACCAAGATCCTGTGTTTCCTCGGGCGTGTAGCCGAACAAGGCGAACCAGTGGCGATTGACATAAACGTTTTGCTGTCGTTCCAGGTCGAAAATATAGACGGTACCGGGCTCCGTATCGAGTATGCGCTCCAGAAAATGCTTCTGCTCGGCCAACTCATTCTGAATTTTCTTGCGACGACGAATATCTCGAACATTCGAGAAGATGACCGTCTCCCCTTCCAGGTCGAGCGGTTGTGCGTAAATCTCGACAGGTATCTCGATACCATTCTTGGTGCGATGCTGCCACTCGAATATCTCGCCACGCGCCATCAGCTCACGCAATTTGGGACGCACGAAATCGCGATGATCGTCGGCACTCAACTGAGACACATTCATGCCGAGCAGTTCATCCCGCGAGTATCCGTAGCGCGCGATCGCCGTCCGATTCGCTTCAAGGATGCGGCCGTCCTCTGCAATAATCACTGCAGCATCGAGGCTCGCATCCAGCACCGATTGCAGAACGATGTTGCCAAATCGCGATCGAGTATTGTCCATCACCCTCTCTCCTGGTCCAATCGCTCAAAACGTATTCGGATTGCCGCCGGATACCGAACAGCGGCAAGACGCTGACCAATCGTCAGAAATACACTTGAACGTTCGCAAAACTGATTTTTCTGCGAATAGCGCCTATATCGGACAATAGCTGATCTTCGTGAGAAATCCGAGCAACTCGTTGATCCCAATGGAGGCGCCTCAACCAGGAATCCACTCCTGAGTCCGCAATACAGGTACCAATCGATTGTCTACGCGCGCCATCCTCGAACGGGCCGGCAGGGCGGGCGCACAGATGCAAGATCGGGAAGATCGAGAAGACCTAAAGCGCCGACGACTCGATCTCATCGCGGACAGGCAAGTCAGCCGCCGGCTCATAGAAATAATACCCCTGCGAGGTATCGATACCGAAACGAACGACCCACTTGTAAATCGCCTCATTGGTCACGAACTCAGCGACGGTGGTCACGCCCATTTCATGCGCGAAATCGCAGATATGCTTGACGATAATCTGGGTATTACGATCATGCGGGAGATTGCGTATGAGACTGCCGTCGATTTTCAAAACGTCCATATTCAACTTGATCAGGTGATCGAAGTTGGAATATCCCGCCCCGAAATCGTCGATGGCGAACTGACAGCCCAAGGACTTGAAGCGCAGGATGAACGCCCGCACGGATTCATAGTTGTGAATCCCCTCGCTCTCCAGAATTTCGAAAATCAGTCGACTCCCGATTTGTCGCAGAGAAATCTGATGTTCCAGATAATCGGCCAATTTGTCATCCGACAAATCCTCGGCGGACAGATTGACGCTGATCGGTAAGGCGCAGCGTTGCAGTTCATTAAAGACCTGATCGATCATCATGCGGGTCAGATGCGTGTACAACTTGGTTTTCTTGGCAATTTCCAGGAAAACGTACGGACTGACGATCTGTCCGTCTGTCTCGATCAACCTCATCAGGGCCTCATATTTGACGATCCTGCGCGTCTTGTTATCAACGATGGGCTGGTAATAAGGAACAATGCGCGACTGCTCGATAGCCTGCTTGATGCGCTTGTACCAGGCAATGTTGTTCTCCTGCTCCTGAGTCGATGATGCGCCTTCATAGATCCGAACGCTCTGATGGGACATTTTCGCCTGCTTCAATGCCGCGGTCGCATGAGGCAACCCCTGATCAGATACATACGCCATGCCGATACTTACCGTCATGATGACGTCAATATCTGCGAGAGTGAACGAAGACCGGGCCGTTTCGACGACCAGGTGATCCAGAAATTTTCGGAATGGTTCGATCTGATGAGCATCGGTCTGGAGGAGTGCGAATTCGTCTCCGCCCAACTTGTACAGAGTGACGTTTTTCAACGGAGCAATCATCCGCAATAACCACTGGGCATAAGCAACCAGCAAGGCGTCACCGATCGTGATGCCGTACACGGCATTGATGTCACTGAAACGGTCGATATTGATGATGGCCAGCAGTCCGCTGGAGGAGCGGTTCAGATACTCGATCAAGGCAACACGATTGGGCAAACCCGTGTTGGAGTCCGTCGTCAGATGGTGTTCCAACTGAACCCGACGTTCAAAGGCCTGGATAGCGAAGGCGATATCGCCGGAAAGATCTTCCAGCATGGAGATTTCCTTGAGATCAAAACCCGCCTCACGATGCGTATACAGTCCGAGGACCCCGATCGGATCCTCATGCACGCTGGGCCGAAGGGGCAAGGCGACGAACGCACCGTAGCCTGCTTGCTGGGCTATTGTTCGCCAGATAGCCCGCATTTCTTCTTCCCCGTCAGGAACGGAAAGTTGCTCGGCAAATTTTGCCTTACCAAGACGGAACGCATTCACCACCGGATCAAGGGACTCATCGGCATCAAGAACGGCAAGAATCTGATGGGGTTGGAGGTCGATCGTCGCATCTGCGTTAGAACAGGCACTCAGTTCAATGACACCTTGTCGGGCAAGTCCGATCCAGCAGAATGCATTACCCGGGTGGCTTGCCAAGCGCTCGGTGCTCTTGACCATCAACTCATCCACAGTCTTGGCAGTGATCAATACCTGGTTGACGTCCGCAATCGTCCGCAAAATGCCATCAAGGTAGCGCGCGTTCTCGTAGGCAGTCTTCAAGTCGCTGTGTTGCTGATGCAGGGATAGGAATGTTTCGCTCAACGTTCTATCGAGATCGGCGAACTCTTGAATAAAAAAATCTTTGGTCTTCACCGATGCGGATCGGACCTTATGTGCCATGTGCTCCAGGGGAATCACAATGGCTCGACGGACAAGCTCGAAAACAAGACCGCTCATCAATGCCAATGCGATGAACAAACCGATGCCATACATGATGGCAACCTGATTCATGCGACCGAATACGTAATCCTTATCGATGCCGGCGAACAGCCAAGCCTGCTTTTTGTGCTCGCCATCGTAATAGGTCAATGATGTCCTGAACAACGCATCCTTGTACTCGACTATGCCCTTGTACAACTGTGCAACAGAGACGTAATTACCATGAAGCTCTTGACCTATTCGGGCTCGGGACGAGGAATACGTCAGATGGCGTCCATCCAGGGAAAGAGACAGCTCGGCGAGTGACTTGTTTACACCAACCGCCTGATCCAGCGTTTCCTGGATATCCGAAAACCGATTGGTCTGCAGAACACGTTTGAGATCGTTTTCTACGTAATACAGGTTCTGGTTCAATCCATCGGCAACCGCGTTAAGCGTTACCATACGTTCTATGTAATAGAAGGCCATGGACAGAGCGATAATGACCACCCCGATGAAACCAATACCAAACAACGCAAGTCGATGGACCTTCATGGCAATAACTGATCCGTCTCGACCCCCTGGGCGCGTAATTGTTGCAAAATCAGCTTACCGGGCGGTTGAACGAACCACTCGATCTCACGCGTACTTTGCATGAATTGCGCATAGGTTTGCCCCTCTAGGTATCCATGAATCGTTTCATAGTATGCTTCGGGATCCTGTTGCAACGCATGCACGGCACGGATGTAAATTTGTTTCAGCTTCAGGAATTGGTCCAGTTCCGCCGAAATGATGTCTTTGTCGACAAAAAGTGCGTCTATGACATTGAACGACGTCAGGGTATGCGTTGAAGCAATGATTTTGAAACCATTTTCCATGATTTGAGACGCATAAGGCGCATAAGAAATCAGGATGAGGGGGGCGTCACCCGGCTGGATTTCGGTCATGGACTTCTGAGCCGCATTCAACAATTCGAAATCAACGCCATCCAAATGGTTTTCACGGGTGAAGGCGTGAAAGATATCGGATTGCAGAGACCCCCGCTCCAGATACACGGTGATTGGCAGTTTGATCACCTTGAGCTCGGGTAGTGTCCTGTTCGAGAGGATGACGTCAGCACCGTCGGAACGATCAATCAAAAATACCGGCTTCAGTTTGGCATGATCCTGGGCATGCAACATCTCGTACTGCGTGGCAGTGAACCCCTGAGTAAAGCCCCGTTCGAATAGTCGTACGTTCTCGGTCAGATCCACCTGCCAGACGAAATGAAACGGTGTGTCGTCCAGCCAGCCTTTCTCCTGGGCATAGATAAACGGTGTGAATCCAACCCAGGGATTCGAGGAGATACGAATTTCATCCTGAGAAACGTCAGATACAAAGCGGTAGCCGAGGTATGATGAACCTGCGAGCAACGCCAGCGCGGCCAGAACGAGCAACCCGCGAGCAGCAAGGCCTGGCATCTTATTGAAAATCGTCCATTTGATGCATGATCTTGAGCAACCCTATCTCACATCCATACTTGAGAACGTACGGAAAGAATGCCTGCACTTGGCAAAAAAGCCAAGACGTTCATAGCCCAGAATGATGACACATCCCGCTAGGATGAATTGGCAAAATGTCACCTTGCCTGTGGTTTAGACAGGACATTTGACTGCTGCGGCCTATGGTACATGCATATACCAAAGGCAGTATTACCGTTGTCTAAGATAATCTACAGTAAATACCTGACCTCATTTCCTCGCTACTTTGAGCGTACGACTGACCGAGTCAATCACTGAAATCCGCGATCAAGCATAAGAATATTATTATATAAGCACAACGAATATCATTGCTTAATCTGTTTCATGAAACCAGAATAAGATAATTGAGTAACTGACGTAAGTTATTCCGATTGAACTCGCTCAAATAAAGCAACGCTATCCATTTCACTGCTAATTACACCCACTCGGCTGAAATAAAAAGAATTACATTGGCAAAAAACCAGCCAAGGGAGAGACAAGAAGCACCGTGGAAAACGTCAACCCACCCACGATGGTACCGGCGCTAATGAAATCCGAGGCTGGCCCCAAAAATTTCCCAAATTATGCCGCGATGACCACCCTTGTGCTGGGAATCATCGTTCTATACGGATGGGCATTCGACATCCCGCTCCTCAAAAGCGTGCTGCCCGGCGCCGTGGAAATGAAGGCGAATACCGCCATCGGTCTGATCCTATCTGCCCTGGCTCTCTGGTTACTCAATGATTCCCCTTCACGCAGACACATCCGACTCGGCCAAACGCTCGCCCTCTGCGTCACGATCCTGGGGCTCGCAACCCTCGGAGAGTACCTGTTCGGCTGGCAGCTCGGGATCGACGAACTGCTGTTTCGCGATACTGCTAGTGCTTTCAACCGTATCCCGGGACGGATGTCGCCCTATAGCACTGTCGTGTTCACACTGACCGGAATTGCGCTCCTGACGCTCCCAGTGCGATCGCAGCGCCCCCTGATGTGGACCACGGCCGTCACCGTCATCGCCATCGGCATGATTTCCTTCCTCGGATATCTGTGGAACGCCAGCGAACTGGTCACCGACCGGGTATTGCCGCCTGTCGCCGTAAATACCGCAATTGCATTCATCCTGATCGGACTGGGGATAATCCGGGCCGGATGGACCAGTCATCGAATTCAGCGCACCTCGATGGAGCTCAAGATTATCGCGAGTTTTCTGGGCACCTTCATTGTGCTTGTCCTGATGGGGGGCTTCACGTATCGCACCGGCGTCGCCTATGAACAGTCCGCCAAACTGGTCGGCTACACGCAAATCATCCGTTCCAGACTCGGCGAGCTATATGGTGCCATTTCCGATATCGAATCGGGGCAAAGAAGCTATCTGCTGACAGGCAAACAGAAATACAAGGCACAGTATCAGTCTGACATTACCCAACTCTACGTTGATCGGCAAAAACTGGAAGAACTGGTTGCAGATCATTCAGAACAAACCCACAACCTTGCCGAACTTTGGCCACTGATCGATCACAGGATCGGGCTTCTGGAACGACATCGGACCATTTTCGAGTCCGAGGGACTACCCACGGCTTCTAAGGCGATTGCCGATGAAGATGGCAATGAAACGATGCGTCGGATTCGCCAGCTCACCAACCATATGGATCGGGTTGAGTTGAATCTCCTGTCCGAACGGGAGGCGGCCATGACGCAGAAGCGCCAGATCACGCTGATCGCACTGCTGGCAACACTTGCCGTAGCCACACTCATATTGGGACTCTTGTTCGTGGGGATTCGCCGTGAAATCCTTGCCCGCGCGAATGCGGAAACGAAAGCCCAGCATAGCGCCACTCGGATCAGCACTATTCTGGACACGGTTGTCGATGGGATCATCACGGTGAATAGCGCAGGCATCATCGAAACCTTCAATCCGGCAGCCGAACGGATATTCGGCTATTCAAGTCGGGAAGCGATCGGACAGAATCTGTCGCAATTCATTGCACGACGTGTTGGTGACAACCCCGACATGAAACCCAACGACCTGATCACCCCGGACGATGTGCGGATCGGTAACAACGAGCAGGAATACGTAGGCCGACGCAAGGACTCGACCGAATTTCCCATGACGTTTTCCATCAGCGAAATGGTCATTGGCACGGATCGCTACTTTACAGGCATTATTCAGGACATCACGACGCGCAAGCGTGCCGAGCAAGTTCTGATCGAGGCCAAGGAGCGCGCGGAACTGGCCAACCAGGCAAAGGATTCATTTATGGCCACCATGAGCCACGAAATCCGTACACCACTTACGGGGATGCTCGGCATGCTGGAGCTGCTGTCGCTGAGTAGGCTGGACAACCAACAGAAATCCACCCTCAACATCGCCTGGGAATCCGGTCGCAATCTGCTGCGCATCGTCAGCGACATCCTCGACTGGTCGAAAATTCAGGCAGGAAAACTACAACTGGTCCCGCAACCGGTATCTCTCGCCCAACTGTTGCTGGACGTCGTCAACACATACTCACGAGTGGCCAGTACGAAGAACCTGATACTGTGGCAGCATCTGGACGAACACATCGCGCCGGCACATATCGTGGACCCCCTGCGACTGTCTCAGGTGCTGAACAACTTTGTCAGCAACGCCATCAAGTTCACCCCGCATGGGGAAATCGAACTGTTTGCCGAACGGATCGAACACGCGGATAAACAGGAGACCATCCGATTTTCCGTGAAGGATACGGGTATCGGTATCCGCAAGGAGAATCAGGCACACCTGTTCCAGCGTTATCGTCAGGCTACTGCCGACACTGCTCGCATGTACGGCGGTACCGGTCTTGGATTGTCGATCAGCCGCCGATTGGCTGAACTGATGGGCGGGACGGTGGATCTGATCAGTGAACCGGGTAAGGGATCCACCTTCCGGGTCACCCTGACGCTGCCCATCGCAAATGAGCCACCTTCAACGCTCGAAACCCTGCACCCGGAAGTGGCGCGCAGTGCCATCGAACCGCTGTACACGGATGGCATAGCCGCACCGCGCATCCTCGCAGTCGACGACCATCCGATCAATCGTGAATTGTTGGCGAGTCAACTCAAGCTTCTCGGCGTGCACGTCGATACGGCCGAAAATGGGGCAACTGCGCTGGATATGTGGCAGACCGGCCGATTTAACCTGATCATCACTGATTGTCACATGCCAGAAATGGATGGCTACGCCTTCACCCGACGCCTTCGCCAATTCGAGCAAAAAGGCGGATTGATGCGAACACCAGTTCTGGCCTGGACAGCCAATGCCCTGAGCGATGAAATTGAGTGCTGCCAGGCCGCCGGCATGGATGACTTGCTGGTCAAACCGGTCGATCTCGCTCAACTACGGAAACATCTGAAAAAATGGCTGATCGACGAGGTCCCCACGACGGGGGCGGCGGCGGCACCCCATCTAATGATCCCAGATAAAACGGAGACACCCGAGCCCATCGACCACGCCGTTCTGAATCTGATTGTGCCTGGGGCGGCCGATCAGCGCGCCGTTCTAGATAACTTTCATCTGCATATTCATGCGGATATGCGTTCTTTACTCGATTACGCTGAACTGGGAGACTCGAGGGAAATCGTCCAGATCGCCCATCGGATGAAAGGATCGAGCAGGATGGTTGGTGCCACGGAGCTTGCCGCAGCCTGCGCCTCAATCGAAACAACGGCCAAATCCGCCAACATGGGCGCTATCTGGAGGGAAATTCCGGTCCTGCATCAGGCACTCGAACAGTTCGATGCGTATCTTCAGCAAAACGCGGAACCACGGGGTATCAGCAGTGAATGTCCATGATCTCAATCTGCTGATCGTGGAAGACGACGACTTTCAGCGACAGATGGTGATGACCATGGTGCGTGGACTGGGCGTGGAATCCATCACGGAGACGGCCAATGGCCGGATGGCGCTGGACATCATCCGTTGCGGCGAGGCGCGCCCTTTCGATATCGCTCTGTGCGATCTCAACATGCCGGAAATGGACGGCATGGAGTTCCTGCGCCATCTCAGTATCGAAAGTCACGATATCGCCATCATCATCACCAGTGCCCTGGATGGCAAACTGCTCGCATCGGTCGGCAGAA
The DNA here is from genome assembly GCF_001663815.1 of Halothiobacillus diazotrophicus. Lineage (NCBI taxonomy): Bacteria > Pseudomonadati > Pseudomonadota > Gammaproteobacteria > Chromatiales > Halothiobacillaceae > Halothiobacillus > Halothiobacillus diazotrophicus. The sequence continues at coordinate 480,059 of NZ_CP016027.1, read as the reverse complement.
TGACCAAAATGTATGGCATCAAGTTGCTTGGCTCGATTGAAAAGCCCATTCTCCCCAGCAAACTTCATGAGCTGCTCGCCAAACATGAGCATACGGAAACGAAGTGGTTGCCCCCCCAGAATGCGAAATCATACAGTCTGGCCGAAATACAGACTGGAATAACGCTGAATCAATTCGAGCCGTATTTCCAGCCCAAAGTGTCACTATCCTCCGGTGAGATCGTCGGTGCCGCAGTCCTCGCCCGGTGGCACCACCCCCAGGACGGCATCATCCCCCCCTACGCATTCATACCGCATCTTGAAGCCAATCGAGGGATCAACGATCTGACTTTTCAGATTCTCAGGAAATCAGCTATTGCGTGGCGATCCCTCCAGCGACAGGGCCATGAGTTTACGATCTCGGTCAATTTGTCTCTGGTTTCGCTGGACGCCCCTGAATTGGCCGACCGGATTACCCAGATCGTCAGAGATCAAGTGATTGACCCCAAACACGTCGTTCTGGAAATCACCGAGTCGGCAGCCATCACCGACGTGCTGCATGCGTTGGAGAATCTGGCACGCCTTTGCATGAACGGCTTTGCCCTGTCGATCGACGATTACGGGACCGGGTACTCAAGTCTGCAGCAATTGACTCGCGTGGCGTTCAGCGAATTGAAGATCGATCAATCCTTTGTCAAAGATCTTTCGGAAAACGAATCTTCGCGGATCGTGGTCGAATCCTGCATCGACATGGCCCACAAGTTGAGTGTCTCCATTGTCGCGGAAGGTGTTGAAACCTTAGAGGACTGGGACATGCTCAAGCGAGTCGGTTGCGACATTGCCCAAGGTTACCTCATCGCAAAACCCATGAACCTGTCCGACTTCACGGCCTTTCTTGCCGAATTCGACCCGACAGCCATCGGATCGCACGGATCGCGATAGGTCATCCCTTTCGAGGCTCATAACTGATACGCTCGCGCGATTCTTTGTTCAGCAACCGCGTTTGAGTACCCACCCATGGCATTGAAAGCCACCATCTACAAAGCAGACATCGACATCGCCGACATGGATCGGCATTACTACGCCAGCCATGCCCTGACGCTGGCCTGTCACCCGTCCGAAACGGATGAACGCCTCATGCTCCGCATCCTCGCCTTCGCGTTGAATGCGGACCCCGAACTGAGTTTTACCCGAGGCCTCTCCGTGGACGATGAACCCGACTTGTGGAAAAAGGACCTCACGGGGGCGATTGAGCTCTGGGTCGAACTGGGTCTGCCCGATGAACGCCGACTACGCAAGGCGCTGGGCCGCGCCCGGCATGTACTGGTCTATGCCTATGGCGGACGAACGATGGACATCTGGTGGGAAAAATCGATGCGCGACCTCCGTCGACTGTCCAACCTGACCATCCGGGCCGTGGATGAGGATGCGACAATCGCACTTGCCGGCATGATACAACGCACCATGCGGATCAGCTGCACGATACAGGATGGCGACGTCTCGATTTCGGATGGGACAAGCGTCGTCACGCTGATCCCGTCCACCCTACTCCAACCCCAGTAATCCAGACGCGCCGTAGAAACTACGCATCAGTGCCCCAGCGGGCGCGACAGCCCTGCCTTCTCTCGGCGCAACCGCGCCGCCCGCCCGTCAAAAACCCGGGCCATGAGGTACAGGAAGACGATCAGACTGATACCCACGGCATAGCGGATTGGGTCGGATCCCGCCTGCTGCACGGGTATCGTCAGGTAGATCAATACAACGTGTGCCGTGAATACAGGCAGGCTGTGTCGACCAAGCACCGCGAAGAAGTCCCGCACCATGATCATGCCTCGGGACCAAACCACATTCCGACTGACGACCACCAGGGTCCAGAAGAGGTATACCAGGGCGGCAATATTGAGCATACGGATCAAGCCAAGATCGTGCCGATCCACCCAGGACGCATGCCAGAACCCCGGAAACGGCAGATAATCGTGCCGTAGGGCAAAGAAATAGAGCGCAAGCATCAGGGATAGCACGACCAAAACGGGCTTGGGGCGCAACGCACCCGGGTGGGCAAACATCCGATGCCCGAGAATCAATCCCGAAAAGAAGAGCAATTGCCAGACAAGCGGATCGAACTCACCCGTTTGATAGGGAAAACCCAGGCCAACGCGCTGTGCCAAGGTTTCACGCCAGGTCCCCCCCAGGAGCAAGTGGGCAAAAATAACCCAGACCACAAAACTGACGGCCAGAACCACTCGCCATCGACCGGCCATCAACTGACGGATGATAAGCGGACCGACCAGTACGAACAGGGCATACATGGGCAGAATATCGAGTAGTGGCGGCTGGTACAGCATCAAAATACCCAGCAGAAAACCCTTCACGGGCGCTAGGTCGAGATAGAGGGCATGACTGTGCCACTGGGTGGACCACCCGTAGGTCAGCCAGGTGAACGCAGCCACGAACACCAGAAGTCCGAGGTGATTCAGGTAGATGAGCCCGGCCCGTCTTACGGCCTTCTCGGTCATCTCATGAGGCGACCTGTGGTAGATCCGCGCGTACACCAGCCCGAACACGGTTCCGGACAGCAAAATGAAACCCTCGGCGTTGCTGAAGTAACCCAGGGGTTGCCAGACGAGCCAGACGAACGTATCACCGAAATGCCCCAGCGTGATTCCGACAAGCATGAATCCCCGGAGCACATCGAGAAAAACCAGGCGCTTGGACGGCGAAGCGGGACGGATGCCGTCGGTAATCATCATATTGGGCAGTACCTGACAATGGTCGAAAACAATCAAATTCGTGCGATTAGATCGGAATGTGTCGTTTGGGTTTGTGCTGGATCACAACAACACCTCCATACATAGCATACGGGAACGCTTACGAATCCGGGTCAGCGAATTGTCACTCTTTGGTGAACGAAGACGAATCGATTAAGTATGCGCACCCAGCTGTATTTCTCGTTCCGCATCTTCCGCATTGAATAATCCCGATTAAGCATCTAGGCTCCAACAGGCATTTATTCGCATGCGAATAAATAGCTTCTGAAAATCAAATCACCTCATGACATATACAGGTTACGTAACATGAAATCCAAAGCCGCCGTCGCGTGGGAAGCCAACAAGCCGCTGTCCATCGAACTCATTGATGTCGAAGGCCCCAAACACGGGGAAGTCCTGCTCAAGGTCATTGCCTCCGGCGTATGCCACACCGACGCCTTCACGCTTTCCGGCAACGATCCCGAAGGCGTTTTCCCGGTGGTGCTGGGGCACGAGGGTGGCTGTGAGGTCGTCGAATGCGGTCCCGGCGTGAAGAATCTGAAGCCCGGTGATCATGTCATTCCGCTGTATATTCCCGAATGCGGTGAATGCGAATACTGCCATTCCACCAAGACCAACCTGTGCCAGTCCATCGCCGGCACCGTCTGGACCGGACTCATGCCGGACAAGACGCGGCGCTTTTCCCTGAACGGAAAGCCCATCTACCATTACATGGGCTGCTCCACTTTCTCCGAATACACTGTAGTGCCGGAAATCGCCCTGGCGAAAATCAACAAGGCCGCGCCGCTGGACAAGGTCTGCCTGCTCGGTTGCGGCGTGACCACCGGCATCGGTGCCGTGATGAACACCGCCAAGGTCGAGCCCGGCTCGACGGTTGCCGTATTCGGCCTGGGCGGCATCGGGCTGTCGTGCATCCAGGGCGCGGTCATGGCCAAGGCCGGCCGCATCATCGCCGTGGATATCAACCCCACAAAATGGGAAATGGCCAAGGCCCTGGGCGCGACGGACTTCATCAATCCGAAGAAGCTGACCGGCTCGGTGACCGAAGCCATTGTCGAGATGACCAAGGGTGGCGTCGATTACTCCTTCGAGTGCATCGGCAACGTACACGTGATGCGCGAGGCCCTGGAATGCACCCACATGGGCTGGGGCGTCTCCACGGTCATCGGCGTGGCCGGCGCGGGCCAGGAAATCTCTACCCGCCCCTTCCAGCTGGTGACGGGCCGAACCTGGAAAGGCAGCGCCTTCGGCGGCGTCAAGGGTCGTACGGAACTGCCCGGTTACGTCGATCGCTACATGAGCGGAGAAATCGAGCTCGACAAAATGGTCACGCATACCATGGGTCTGGAAGACATCAATCGCGCCTTCGATCTGATGCACAGCGGCGAAAGCATCCGCTCCGTCATCATTTTCTAAGGAGCGTATCCCCATGAAACAGATCGAAAGCATCAAGGAATTCGGCGGCTGGCTGAATCGGTATCAGCACGAGTCAACGTCCTGCCAATGCACCATGACCTTTTCCGTCTATCTGCCGCCGAAGGCCGCCACGGAAAAGGTGCCGGCCGTCTACTGGCTGTCGGGCCTGACCTGTACCGACGACAACGTGCGCACCAAGGCCGGTGCGCAACGTTATGCCGCCGAGCTGGGACTGGCGCTGATCATGCCGGACACGAGTCCCCGCGGGGACGACATACCCGACGTACCGGATCGCTACGATCTGGGCAAGGGGGCAGGCTTCTACGTCAACGCGACCCAGGCCCCCTGGTCGACCCACTACCACATGTACGACTACGTGGTTTCGGAATTGCCCGCCCTGATCGAGGCCAACTTGCCGGTATTGCCCGGCGTCAAGTCCATTACCGGCCACTCGATGGGTGGACACGGCGCCCTGATCTGCGCCTTGAAGGAATCTGGTGCCTATCGCTCGGCATCGGCGTTTGCACCGATTAGCCATCCCAGCATCTCGCCCTGGGGCGAAGGCTGCTTCGGCACCTATCTTGGCGATGATCGACAAGCCTGGCACACCTACGATGCGACCGAACTGGTCAAGGCCGGCTGTGACTTGATCCCCCTGTTGATCGATCAGGGGACGGATGACGAGTTCCTCGCAGAACAACTTTATCCGCAGGATCTGCAGGCCGCCTACGCGGCACGCGGTGGCGACCTGACCCTGCGTATGCAGGACGGCTACGATCACAGCTACCACTTCATTGCCAGCTTTATCGGCGATCACCTCGCCTACCACGCCAAGGCCCTGGGCGGTGATCATCAATGATCCGTTAAATTTCGGGAAGTTCAGGTCCGAAGTCCGACATCATTGAACCTGAACCGCGAATTTTCCTGACACAAGCAGAAAGCCCGCCATCCGGCGGGCTTTTTCATTGGCGGACAACCCAGGTTGCCTTCACGCCATCTTGGTTAGCACTCGAACGGGCGGGATCGGCTCAATGGAAGAAGAGGACGCTGGCCTTGACCAGCGCAAACCATACACCGATCAGGAATGGGACACCCACGGCAAGCCAGGCAAGGACGCCAGTCATGCCAAACGGCCCACGCGCCGCAGTTTCCGCCGTCGCGGACTTATGACTTGCCTTCTCGGTCAGGGCCTGTTCGGCAGCCAACTCATCGGGCGTCATGAAATGCTTGGGATCCACGGGCTTGATCAGCAGGTTCAGGATGAACCCCAGCACCAGCAGGCCCGCCAGAATGTACAGGGTGTTGTCGTACACCAGATTCTTCGGCACGCCCGCATCCAGCTGAGCCTGACGGATGTTGGCGATCAGCATGGGGCCGATGATGCCGGCTGCGGACCAGGCGGTCAGAAGGCGCCCGTGGATGGCACCGACCATTTGCGTACCGAAGATATCCGCCAGATAGGCCGGCACCGTCGCAAACCCACCGCCATACATGGTGAGAATCACGCAGACCACGATCACGAACAGACCGGCGGCCCCCATGTGGCCCAGCGTCGGCATGAGGCAATACAAGGCAATCCCGAGGACGAAGAACGTGAAGTACGTGTTCTTGCGTCCGATCCAGTCGGACACGGAAGCCCAGAACAGGCGGCCCAAGCTGTTGAAGAGACTGATCAGACCCACCAGACCGGCAGCAGCTGCCACGATGGCCGCCTTCTGGACGGCAGTCACGGTCTCATGGCTTGTGGCACCGACCAGCAACGGTCCGAAAATGTCCTGCAGCATCGGCGAGGCCATCCCGATTACGCCGATACCCGCGCTCACGTTCAAGCACAATACACCCCAGATCAGCCAGAACTGCGGAGTCCGCCAGGCCTTGTCGAGATGCACGTGATTATCCGTGATCATGGCCTTGCTTTGCTTCTCGCTCGGGGACCAACCGGTCGGCGTCCAGCCGGCCGGTGCCGTACGGAAGCCGAAGGCACCCGCAGACATCACCACGAAATAGATCAGACCCATGGTCATCAGGGTGTACGCGACACCGGCACTGGCATTGCCCGCCCCATAGTGATTCATCAGAGCCACGGCGATGGGCGCTCCGATCATGGCGCCACCCCCATACCCCATGATGGCGAATCCGGTCGCCATGCCGCGTCGGTCCGGAAACCACTTGATGAGGGTGGAAACCGGCGTGATATAACCAAGCCCCTGACCGATACCCCCAAGGATCCCGCAACCCAGCCAAACCAGCCAGAGTTGATGAGTCATCACGCCCACACCACCGAGGGCCATCCCGCCGCCCCAGCAGGCAGCGGCGATGAAACCGGATTTACGGGGCCCCGCATGCTCGAGCCAACCGCCCCAAAACGCAGCCGCAACGCCCAACATGAAGATGAACAGCGTGAAAGTCATGCTGACCTGAGGAACCGTCCAATTGCATTGGGTCGAGAACAGTGCGGTCATCCAGGATCCGCCCGTACATTGCGTCGACGCGGCGTCGACGAGTTTGGTCATGGGCAACCAGAAGACGGAAAAGCCATAGGCCATCCCGATACAGAGATGAATTGCCAATGCGGCGGGTGGTACGAGCCAGCGATTGAATCCCTCGCCGGCGATCGTTCTTTCTTTGTCCAGCACTCCAGCCATACGTCTTCCTCTTGTTAATTTCTCGGTGGTGGTGGGGTTGTTTTAATACAGCGTCGCCATGCCGATCAGACCCCGCCTGTATCGGCATAAACCTTTAATTACGATTATTGACGGGGCAAAAGCTCGCTACGGTGGGCCTCGATGGCCGAAATCACGATGCAGCGCAGCTCACCGCCTGACTGCGTATCAAGATAAGCCAGAAGTTCACGACGCATGCGCGGTTCCCAGAACTTTCGCAGGTGATCGGCGATGCCCTGCTGAGCCTCCATGGGATCGGGCATGGCCTCAAAAAATATGCCGATCTTGTTGGCCATGTGAACGAGATTGTGTTTGTCCATGCTGGAAGGTCTGCTCCGATTGAATCAGTCGTCAGTCAATATGCGTTCAAGATGCGTATACCCCACGAAGCGATCGCCGCGCGCGAACGCGATCAGGGTCATGCCCGCCTTTTCAGCCGTGGCAACCGCCAGTGCCGTCGGCGCCGAAATGGCAACGAGATTTCGGATCCCCACGGTAGCGGCCTTCTGGATCATCTCGACACTGGCGCGGCTGGAGATGAGCAGAAAGCCATCATCGAAGGTATTGCGGCACGCAGCCATACGACCAATCAATTTGTCCAGCGCATTATGTCTGCCCACATCCTCACAGACCAGCGCCAGATCACCTCGGGGATCACACCACGCGGCGGCATGCATGCCGCCGGTGATTCCGTTCAGAGGTTGATGATGCGCTAGCTGCGACAAGGCTGAACGGATTGCCGAAACTGCCAACCAGGGAGTATCCGCCCCCGCCTGAAGCGTATTCGACAAGGGACGCAGCACCTGATCCAGGGTTTCCACCCCGCACAGGCCACACCCTGTCCGGCCCGCCATATTCCGCCGACGATCGCCCAACTGAGCGAAGGCGGAATCACTGATCGTGCAATGTACGGCATGTCCCTGCGGCGAAGACGCCACCATGGCCGAATAAAACTCGGCCGCCGTGGGCACAATGCCTTCGCTCAAGGCAAATCCCCGGGCGAAATCGATCAGGTGATTGGGTGTCGCCAGCATGACGGCATGGGAAACCCCGTTGAATACCAGGGCGACCGGCGTCTCGACAGCCAATTCATCCGTTTCGTGTTCCCAGTGACCGTCTCGCCAGCGCGCGATCGCCGCCGTATGCGTGCAGCTGGCTTGGATTTCGGTCATGTCCCGTACCTCAGGCAAGAGACTTGGTGGCTTGTGGGACGTTTTCGTGAGCCGGCGAATCGGCAGCCTGCGCCAGCAAGGCATGCTGCAGCTCGGTAAATCGACTGTAGTTCTTCTGCCATTCCGAGGGTTCGTTCACCGGCATGACCTGGACGGCAGTAACCTTGTACTCCGGGCAGTTGGTTGCCCAGTCGGAGTTGTCCGTGGTGATCACGTTCGCCCCGGATTCGGGGAAGTGGAAGGTGGTGTACACCACACCCGGCTGCATGCGCTCGGAAATCTGGGCGCGCAGTACCGTGTCGCCGGCACGGCTCTGGATATTGACCCAACCGCCGTCGCGGATGCCGCGCTCCTGCGCGTCATGCGGATGGATTTCCAGCACGTCGGCCTCATGCCAGTGCACGTTCTCGGTGCGGCGGGTCTGCGCGCCAACGTTGTACTGGGACAGGATGCGCCCCGTCGTCAGGATCAGCGGGAACTTGCGGGTAACCTTCTCGTCGGTGGCCACGTATTGCGTGATGATGAATTTGCCCTTGCCACGCACGAATTCATCCACATGCATGATCGGCGTACCGGCCGGGGCTTCCGTGTTGCAGGGCCATTGAATGCTGCCCAGCTTGTCGAGCTTGGCATAGGTCACGCCCTGGAAGGTCGGCGTCAGGCGCGCGATCTCATCCATGATCTCTGAGGGATGGCTGTAATTCATCTCGTAGCCCAAACGCTTGGCCAGTTCGATCGTGACTTCCCAATCGGCATAACCCGCGCGCGGAGCCATGACCTTGCGCACGCGGGAAATGCGCCGCTCGGCATTGGTGAAGGTGCCGTCCTTTTCCAGGAACGAGGAACCCGGCAACAGCACGTGCGCATACATGGCCGTTTCGTTCATGAAAATATCCTGCACCACGATGCATTCCATCGCGGACAGCGCCGCGGCGACGTGCTGCGTATTCGGATCGGACTGGACGATATCCTCGCCCTGGCAGTACAGCCCCATGAAACTGCCGTCCAGGGCGGCATCGAACATGTTCGGAATGCGCAGGCCCGGCTCGGGATTGATCGATACGCCCCAGGCGGATTCGAACAGATGTCGGGTGGTCGAGTCGGACACATGGCGATAGCCCGGCAACTCGTGGGGGAAGGAACCGATGTCGCAGGAACCCTGGACGTTGTTCTGCCCGCGCAAGGGATTCACACCCACGCCTTCCCGCCCGATGTTGCCGGTGGCCATGGCCAGGTTGGCGATGGCCATGACGGCCGTCGAACCCTGAGCGTGCTCGGTGACACCGAGCCCGTAATAGATCGCCGCATTGCCGCCGGTCGCATACAGGCGGGCAGCGCCGCGCACCAGTTCGGGTGCGACGCCGGTCACCTCGGCCATGGCCTCCGGCGAATTCTCGGGCTTTGCCACGAAATCGCGCCATTGCTCGAAGGCCTTGCCTTCGCAGCGCTCGGCGATGAAATCTTCGTTCAACAGCCCTTCGGTCACGATGACGTGTGCCAGCGCGGACAACATCGCCACGTTGGTACCGGGCTTGAGCGGCAGGTGATAATCGGCCTGGATATGCGGTGAACGGACGAGCTCCGTCACCCGCGGATCGATCACGATCAGCCGGGCGCCTGCACGCAACCGCTTTTTCATCCGCGAGGCAAACACGGGATGGGCATCCGTCGGATTCGCACCGATCACCAGGATGACGTCGCTCTGCTCGACGGATTTGAAGGTCTGGGTACCGGCCGACTCGCCCAGCGTCTGCTTGAGCCCGTACCCCGTCGGGGAATGACAAACCCGGGCGCAGGTATCGACATTGTTGTTGCCGAAGCCCGCGCGGACGAGTTTCTGCACGAGATAGCCCTCCTCGTTCGTACACCGCGAGGAAACGATCCCGCCGATGGAATCGCGGCCATATTTCTTCTGGATGCGCTTGAACTCGGATGCGGCGTAATCCAGCGCCTCGTCCCAGCTTACTTCTTTCCAGGGATCCGTGATCTTGCTACGGATCATGGGCTTCAGGATGCGATCCTTGTGCGTGGCATAGCCCCAGGCGAAGCGCCCCTTGACGCAGGAATGGCCCTCGTTGGCCTGCCCGTTCTTGTAAGGCACCATGCGCACCACTTCGCTGCCCTTCATCTCCGCCTTGAAGGCGCAGCCCACCCCGCAGTAGGCGCAGGTGGTCACGACGCTGTGTTCCGGCTGGCCAAGTTCGATTACGGACTTTTCCTGTAAGGTGGCCGTCGGACAGGCCTGAACGCAGGCGCCGCAGGAAACGCATTCGGAATCCATGAAGGGTTCATCCTGCCCCGGAGAAACCCGCGAATCGAAGCCCCGACCGGAAATCGTCAGCGCAAACGTCCCCTGGGTTTCCTCGCAGGCGCGAACGCAGCGGTTGCAGACGATGCACTTGCTCGCGTCGTAGGTGAAATAGGGATTGGACTCGTCCTTCGCGCTATTCAAATGGTTCTGGCCGTCATAGCCGTAACGAACCACGCGCAGACCGGTCACGCCAGCCATGTCCTGCAATTCGCAATCGCCATTGGCCGGGCAGGTCAGGCAGTCCAGGGGATGGTCGGAGATATACAGCTCCATCACGCCCTTGCGCAGTTCCTGCAGCTTGGGGCTCTGGGTCCGGACCTTCATGCCGGCCGCGACGGGCGTCGTGCAGGAAGCGGGATAACCGCGACGCCCCTCGATCTCGACGAGACACAAGCGACAGGAACCGAAGGGTTCGAGGCTATCGGTCGCGCAGAGCTTGGGCACGTTCACCCCGCCTTCTGCCGCCGCGCGCATGACGGACGTCCCCGCCGGAACGGTGACTTCCCGGCCATCGATCTCCAGGGTGACCATCTGGTCGGATTGGCGGGCGGGCGTACCGAAATCACGCTCCGTGAAGCCACTTTCCATGACGGGGTATTCGCTGGACTGGTCAAACATGATGTACTCCTGCAGCCGTTTCTTCGGCGAGCGACTGCGAAAAATCCTCGGGGAAATGATCCAGTGCGGAGAGCACAGGGAACGGGGTCATGCCGCCCATCGCGCACATGGAGCCGTGCAGCATGGTGTCGCAGAGATCGCGCAGCAGGGCGATCTGCGCGGGTCGGTCCTCATCGGCGATGATCTTGTCCATCACCTCGACGCCCCGGGTGGCGCCGATCCGGCACGGCGTACACTTGCCGCAGGATTCGATGGCGCAGAACTGCATGGCGTAACGGGCCAATTTCGCCAGATCCGCCGTGTCGTCGTGCACCACGATGCCGCCGTGACCGACCACGGCCCCCATGGCCGAGTAGGCCTCGTAATCCAGCGGCGTATCCCATTGGGATTCGGGAAGATATGTGCCGAGGGGGCCGCCCACTTGCGCTGCCTTGATCGGGCGGCCTGTGATCGAACCGCCGCCGAAATCGAACATCAGTTCGCGCAAGGTGACCCCGAACGCCTTCTCGATCAGACCGCCCCGGCGGATATTGCCGGCAAGCTGGAATGGCAGGGTCCCGCGGGAACGTCCCATGCCGAAATCCCGGTAGAAGCCAGAACCCTTGGCCAGGATGATCGGCACGCTCGCCAGGGAAATCACGTTGTTGATGACGGTGGGCTTACCGAACAGGCCGGTGATGGCCGGCAAAGGCGGCTTGGAACGTACGATGCCCCGCTTGCCTTCGATACTTTCCAGCATCGCGGTTTCCTCACCGCACACATAAGCCCCAGCCGCCTTACGCACTTCCAGTTCGAACACCTTGCCGGAACCCAGGATATCCGAACCGAGATACCCGGCAGCGCGGGCGCGATCGATGGCCGCATTCAGGATTTCAATCGCCAGCGGATACTCCGAACGCACATAGATATACCCCTGCGTGGCGCCGACGGCCAGTCCGGCTATGGTCATGCCCTCGATGAGGACGAAGGGATCGCCTTCCATGATCATGCGGTCAGCGAACGTGCCTGAATCTCCCTCGTCTGCATTGCAGGCGATGTACTTCTGCGCAGCGGGGGTATCGAGCACTGTCTTCCACTTGATGCCGGTCGGAAATGCCGCCCCGCCACGACCGCGAAGACCCGACTCGGTGACCGCATGCACGATCTCGTCAGCCGGCAGGGTCAGTGCCTGGCGTAAACCCTCGTAACCTTCGTGGGCAACATAATCACTCAGAGAAAGCGGATCGATGATCCCGACACGGGCAAAGGTCAGGCGTTCCTGTCGTTTGAGATACGCGATCTCTTCCGTCAGCCCCAAGGAGCGGGGGTGCATCCCACCCTGCAGAAATCCGGCATCGAATAGTCCCGGCACATCCTTGGCCTCCACGGGACCATAGGCAATACGCCCCTGGGGCGTTTGCACCTCGACGAGGGGCTCCAGCCAGAACAGTCCGCGTGAACCATTGCGCACCAGCGTCACGTCGATACCGCGTTGCAGCGCTTCGCTGCGCACCGCTTGGGCGACGGCATCCGCGCCCAACGCCAGTGCGGCTGAATCCCTGGGCACGAATACCCGATAATTCGGCTGGCGACTCATGAATGTGCCTCCAGTCGATCGACCAACTGATCGAACTTTTGCGGTGAGACCCGAGCATGCAATGTATCGTCGATCATCATTGCAGGCGCCGAAGCACATAGACCAAGGCAATAAACGGGATGCACGTCGAATTGTCCGGCACGACAGGTCGCAACCCGGCGGGACACATGATCGACAAGCTGATCGCTCCCCATGCTCTGGCAGGCTTCTGCTCGGCAGACCTGGATGACGTGATCGGCAGGCGGTGTGGTGCGGAAGTGATGATAGAAGGTGATCACGCCATGGACTTCGGCGCGTGATCGATTCAGGGCAAGGGCAATCTGAAAGACAGACTCAGGAGGTACGAAACCCAATGTGTCCTGTATGGCATGAAGGATCGGCAAGAGTGCACCCGGCTTCTGGCGATGCTGATCGATGATGTCGGCGACCTGCCGATGGATGGTTTCAGGACTCATGTTTCTCTCCAACGCTCGCTTGCCGATCCCGTGACCGCATCAGCGCATAATATGTAATTCTTTGCATATGCATTCGCTTTATCATGGCTCAATGCAGTTTTATTACTGCTTGATTACAGGTTCGGTGGCAAACTATCACAGCGTTTACACCCCCTCAATAGGTTGCTTTTTGCATATATGAGCATTGAAATACAGCCCCAATGGCGTCTCAAAAGACGAGATGGGGAGGAAGTATCGCTGGCCCTTCTGCTGCAGCTGCTCTCGTCCATCCGTGATCTCGGCAATATCGGCAGCGCGGCAGCGCAGGCAAATCTGTCCTACCGGCATGCCTGGGGACTGCTGCGTAGCTTTGAACAGGTGTTCTCCGCGCCCCTGCTCGAAAAATCGCGCGGCAAGGGCACGACACTGACACCCCTCGCGGAAAAACTGATCTGGGCGGATAAGCGCATCACGGCGCGACTCACCCCGATTCTGGAAAGTTTTGCATCCGAGCTGGAGTCGATCCTGAGCAGTGCCCCGGCTGCATTACGCATCACGGCTTCCCACGGATTCGCTGTGGAACAGTTGATCAAACGACTGAATACGGACGACGTGCCCGTTGAGATCAACTACCGAAACCGGCTTGAAGCGGTGACGGCCCTGGCACGCGGGGAATGCGATCTCGCCGGATTTCACGTACCGGTGGGAGAATTCGAGATGGCCACGAAATCCTGTCTGAAATGGCTGGATCCGAAAGAGCACAGCCTGATCCACCTGGCCTACCGAACCCAGGGGTTGTTCATTGCGAAGGGCAACCCGAAGCAGATCGAAGGTCTTGCGGACCTGACCCGCAATGACGTGCGCTTCATCAATCGACAAGAAGGGTCGGGAACGAAAATGCTGCTGGAGTTACTGCTCGCCAAGGCGAACATCGATCCTCGGGACATTCCCGATTACGACCACGCAGAATTTACGCATGCGGCCATAGCCGCCTTTGTCGCCAGCAAGATGGCGGACATCGGCTTCGGCGTCGAAACCGCAGCCCGGCGTTTCGATCTCGATTTCATTCCTCTCGCGAAGGAAAATTATTTTTTCGCCTGCAAGACGTCGAACCTGCCGCACGCGATCATCAAGCTCGCCCGGGAAATCATGCAGGAGGAAGCGTTCCGGACCGCGGTCAACACCCTCCCCGGTTACGATGGCAGCCAGTCGGGCGCGCTGGTCGCCTTCGAGGAAATATTCCACTGACCGCGGTCGGGGAGACTACCGGGTAGCCCTGTGGTGTCATCCCTGTGGTGTCATCCCTGTGGCGTCATCCCTGTGGCGTCATTGAAATAACGCCAAGGGCGGCGAACCCGAGAAATAGAGCCGAAAAAACAAAAACCCCGCAGGTGTCATCGCAACCGGCGGGGTTTCTGTTTTATCCAGGGCGGGTTAGCCATGAAATGTTGTTCTGGTAGTCGCGAGTGGGATCGAACCACCGACCACCACCATGTCAAGGTGATGCTCTACCACTGAGCTACGCGACTAAACGAGGTGCGCATTCTAGCTTCGCCTTATCGGCAGGTCAAGAACCCGTCGATTCGAAAATCATCGTACAGAAAAGTGCTTCCGGGCTTGGGATTCGGGTCGTCTCGATACGCGGACAACGCCTGAGCTTGCGACACATGGAATGAATCAACCCCATCAGCGACTGGTCATGATCGCCCCCGGAATGTCGTTCAACGGAAGAACCCGATCCACAGCGCCCAGCTTCACAGCCTCCTTGGGCATGCCATAAACCACGCAGCTGTCTTCGTCCTGCGCCAGTGTCCGCGCTTGGGCGTCGTGCATCTCCTTGAGACCGCGCGCACCGTCATCGCCCATGCCCGTCATGATGATACCCAGCGCATTCTTGCCCGCGAATTTTGCGACGGAACGGAAGAGGACATCCACGGAGGGTCGATGCCGACTGACCGGCGGACCATCGACGATTTCGACATGATATTGCGCACCACTGCGCTTGAGCAGCATGTGGCGCCCTCCCGGCGCGATCAGGACGCGGCCCGGCAAAACCCGATCGCCGTGGCGCGCCTCGGCGACGTCCATTTGGCACAAGCCATTCAGTCGCTTTGCGAACGCTTCGGTGAATTTCTCGGGCATATGCTGAACGACGACGATGCCGGGACAGGTGCGCGGCAACGCCGTCAGAACAACTTCCAATGCCTGAGTTCCCCCTGTCGAGGTGCCGATCGCCACCACAAAATCGGTGGTTTGCATCATGGCCGGTCCCGGTGCCAACACAGCGTCGGCCGTGAGCTTTGGCGCCGACACGATGGGCGAATGCACCGGTTTCAATCGTTTCGGATTGGCGCGCGCCGCCGCCTTCACCGCACTGGCAAGATCGTCGGAAGCATCCTGAAGGTATTGCTTAAGACCGACCTTGGGTTTGGCGACGATACCGACCGCGCCCGCGGACAGTGCCTGCATCGTGGTTTCGGCACCCTTTTCCGTCAAGGTGGAGCAAATCACGACGGGTGTCGGTCTTTCCGTCATGATTTTTCTGAGGAAAGTGATGCCGTCCATACGGGGCATCTCGATATCCAGCACGATGACATCGGGCCATTGCTTCGCCATCTTCTGCATGGCGAAGAGCGGATCGGCCGCAACATCGATGACCTCGATGGCCGCATCCTGCGCCAAGGTCGTCGAAAGCACCTGCCGGACAACCGCGGAATCATCCACGATCAACACCTTAATTCGGGTCAAGACACACTCCTTGACGATTACTGCCGACGAACCACTGGCCATGGTCGAGATAGACATGCCGGCGGTGGGCGCAACCCGCTCGGCCGTCGGACGCACGCCGTGATATCGCACTGCGCGGCACGAACAGGCAGGCATTGCCCGGCGTCATTTTTGAGGCTTGGCACACAGCAAGACCTCCCCACTCCACACATCGAACACCAGATGTCGATACGCCGTACCCGCGACGTCTTCCGAAACCGCGCTCATACCGTATTGTGCGATCAAAAGGCGTCCAGCACGGACGTTTCGGGCACCGATGGTGTCGAATTCCGTCTCATAATAAATTGCCGGAAACATATTGGCACCACCGAACAAGCGTACCTGAAATTCTCCGGGATCTCGCTTGAGTTGCCGCATGTCCGCAAGCAACAGCGCCATGGCCTCCCCTGCATAGCGACCATCGGCCTGCGGCGACGTTTCTTCATGAATCCGCTCCGGAAGCATGAAGTGGCACATCCCGCCCATCTTCAGCAGGGGATGCCAGACGGTCAGGGAGACGCAAGAACCCAGAACCGTGCGGATCCGGGTCTTGCGGGTGGCGAAATACACGTCGCCCGGCTTCAGAAACACCTCCAGGTACTCGTGTGAATCAGTCATCGGGTAAACGGTATATTGAAGGACGAACCGCTTTCAGCGGGCCATGAAAACCGGTCAGGCTTTCGGAATGACTGACAAACAGATAGCCACCGGGGCGGAGCAACGGCAACAGGCGCTGAAGGACCGCCTTCTTGACCTCAAGATCAAAATAGATCATGACATTCCGAATGAAAATCACGTCGAAGATGCCAATTTGCGGCAAGGTATCCTTCAGATTGATGTATCGAAAGCTGACACGTGAGCGCAAGGTATCGCCCATCATGAACGTACCCTCCTGTGACCGGACACCCTTCAGGCAGAAGCGTTTCAGGTAGGTCTTTGGAATCCCCTCCACCCGCTCAAAGGAATAATGCCCCTGACGCGCCTTCTCCAGCATGCGTTGACTGATGTCCGAACCCATGACCTCCCAGGGACGATCGCCCAGACCATCAGCAAGGATCATGGCGATCGAAAAGGCCTCCTCCCCCGAGGAGCTCGCAGCACTCCAGACCCGAAAGGGTCGCGTGCTGACCACATTGGGCAAAATGCTATCCCGTAAAAACTCCAGATGCTTCGGTTCGCGGAAAAAGAAGGTTTCATTGGTGGTCAGCGCGTCGACGGCAACCTGCAATTCCGATTTGTCCTGCATCAGCAGCTGAAAATAGGCGCCAAAGCTGTCCAGCTCCCGATGTACCACATGTTTCATCAACCGACCGCTCACCAGGGACTTCTTCGCGTCCGACAGGGTGATTCCGGCAATCCTGTAAATCAGCGCCTGAAACTGATGGAACTCCTTGTCCGAGAGCACCGGCGTTCTGCCGTCCATGATCCCTTACCGCCGCACTAAAGCCTGCGACGAGGGACACGGTCGCGCCCTGTCGCATTTTTTGCATCGCCAGCCAATTCAATCCGCGGATTCTTTCGGCGCAGATCATCCGGAAGACCAATGAAAACCCCGCGCGTCGTCTTGACGGCCCATCCATTCATCGTTGGGACCTGGCCGCCACGAGTTCGCTCATTTCATCAACGGAGAGTACCCGGTCCACATTCAGTAGAATGACGAACTTGCCTTCGACCTTCCCCATGCCCTCGATGAAATCAGAGCGAATCTTCGCACCGAATGTCGGCGGCATTTCGATCTCGCTGGCAGGAATTTCCAGCACCTCATTGACGGCATCGACCATCACGCCGATGGTCTGTGTCTCACCGTCATTCTCGATCTCGTTGATCACGATGCAGGTACGTCGGGAAACGGCCGTTTCCCCCTTGCCGAAACGAACGGAAAGGTCGACCACGGGTACCACGGCACCCCGGAGGTTGATTACCCCCCGGATGAAGTCCGGCATGTTGGGCACTTCGGTCAACTGTCCGAACTCGATGATTTCCCGCACGGCCAGAATGCCTATGGCATACACCTCACCAGAGAGCATGAAGGTCAGGTACTGCTGGGTTTCTGGCCTGTCCCCCGTGGAAACGACAAGCGTCTTAGCCGATGCCGCGCCGGTTGTAGTCAACGCCCCCATGACATGCCTCCCTAAAAACTCACGAAATCTTCTCTAGAGACCGAAGAATCCTGTGAACGTGGCGCCCGACTGCCGCCGCCCCCCGACTGAGTTGTCGGCGTTTCTCGCTTCGTCTTGCTGACGGACGAGGCGGCGGGCTTGGCACGCGGGGAGCCACCTGCTTCGTTCACGGAGAAAAAGGCAACCAATGATTGCAACTGTTCCGCCTGACCGCTCATCTCCTCAGCCGTTGCGGCAAGTTCCTCTGAGGCACTCGCATTCTGCTGCGTCGTCTGGCTGAGTTGGATCATGGCCGTATTGACCTGACCTGCAGCACTGGACTGCTCGGCTGATGCCGCCGCGATTTCCTGAACCAGATCGGAAGTCTTGTTGATGTTCGGCACCATTTCATCCAGCAGACGCCCCGCCCGTTCGGCCACGCTGACGCTGCCCTTGGCCACCTCGCCGATCTCCTGTGCAGCCACCTGACTGCGTTCCGCCAACTTGCGCACTTCCGCTGCAACCACGGCGAATCCCTTGCCATGCTCGCCGGCACGGGCCGCCTCGATCGCCGCGTTCAGCGCGAGCATGTTCGTCTGATAAGCGATGTCGTCGATGATGCCGATCTTTTCGGCGATGGTCTTCATGGCAGACACCGTATCACCAACCGCCTTGCCACCATCGACGGCATCGCTGGCCGCCTTGGCAGCGATGCCCTCGGTAACCCGAGCATTCTCGGTGTTCTGGTCGATACTGGCGGACATCTGCTCCATGGAGGCACTGGTTTGCTCAACCGAAGCCGCCTGCTCGCTGGATGCCTGGGAAAGACTCTGCGCCGTGGCACTCACTTCCTCCGCGGCAGAAGACAAGGCATTGGCGCCCCCACGTACCTCGCTGATGATCCGGGAGAGTTTCTCGACCATGTTTTGCATGGACTGAAGCAAGGCACCCGTTTCGTCATGCGTCACGACGTCGATCCGTCCAGTCAGATCGCCCTCGGCCAAGGCGTTAGCAACGGAAACCGCAACATGGAGCGGCCGGGTGATGCTCAGCGTAATCCAGAACGCCACGATGAATGCCACCAGCAGGGCAAGCCCCCCCACGATCAGCATCAGAAGACGGGCGCGATCGTAGGAATGCGTCGAGGCGACCACCGCGGCATCATTGAGTCGCTGTTGTTCTTCGATGGTTTCATGCAGGGCGTTCAACCATTTGGTCTGTGCCGGTCGCACCTGCTCCATCAAGGTTTTGGTCGCATCGGCGATATTGTTCACCAAGCCGAACTGGATCACCTTGTCGACCCACGGCGTGGTGGCCGCGCGGTACTCGACGATCTTCGACAGACGCTCCTTGCCGGCATGTGACGTGGTCATTTCCGTCAGTTTGGCCAGCGCCTCATCGTACGCTGCACGCTGGGTCTGAATACGCCGCACCTCATCCTGCATCTCAGCCGGATTGGTCAACAGAACGATATTGCGAACCGCCGTCGCAATGGTGCGTACGGAGGCTGTCATTTTCTCCGCCTCAACCAGTTTTGCATCGTTCACATTGACGATTTCGTCCTGATTCTGCTTGACGGTATTCATACCGTTGAGACCGATACCGATCATCGCCAGCAGCAAAATGACCATCAGACTAAACCCCAGTCCCAGGCGAACGCCTATTTTCATATGCTTAAACATCGATAACTCCTTGAATTTCGTTATCCAACCAGACTGGCTTCGCTCAACCATAATGGGGCTTTCGACCGGGACGCGTCCCACTGGCCGCAAACCTCACCCACCCGTTCACTGCACTTCGCTCGTCAATCGACGTCGCTGCTCCTTACCGATTTCTCGCTGGATCAGCTCAGCCACGTCGAGTATCAGCGCCACTTCGCCCGATCCCAGGATCGTCGAACCACTCACGCCTCTGAAACCGCTGAATATCTTGCCAAGCGGCTTGATGACCGTCTGGAACTCGCCAAGCAAAGCGTCCACGACCAAGCCGGCCTTATGGTCCGCATGCTGCACGACCACGATGTTGGAACGCCGACTGATCGCATGCCGGACCGAGAAATGTTCGCGCAGGTTGATGAGGGGCAATACCTCACCCCGTAGATTGAGGTAGCTACGCTCGTCAAGCGCCATTCGATCGCGCTCCGACAATTCCACGCACTCGACGACCATCTCCAGGGGAATGACGTAGGAATATTCACCGACCTCGATCAAAAACCCATCGATGATGGCGAGCGTCAGCGGTAATCGGATACTGACAATCATTCCCTGCCCGGGCGAACTGTCGAGCTCGATGGTGCCTCTTAAAGCCGTAATATTCTTCCGTACCACGTCCATGCCGACCCCGCGACCGGAAAGATTGTTGACCTTGTCTGCCGTCGAGAATCCAGGCTCGAAAATGAGGTTGAATATTTCCTTGTCGGTCAGGTTGTTATCCGGCTTGACGAGCCCCCGGTCAATCGCCTTGGCCAGAATCTTGTCGCGATTGAGGCCACCGCCATCATCGGAAACCTCGATGACAATGCCCCCTGAGTCATGATGGGCGTTCAGTCGCAAGGTGCCGTGGGCCGGTTTACCGCGCGCAACGCGGATTTCGGCAGGCTCGATGCCGTGATCCATCGAGTTTCGGACCAGATGGGTCAGAGGATCACCGATTTTCTCCACCACCGTCTTGTCCAGTTCGGTCTCACCGCCGGTGATATCGAGCCGGATGTCCTTGCCCAGCTCGTGCGACACGTCGCGGACAACGCGCTGAAAACGGCTGAATGTCGCCCCGATCTGGACCATGCGCAGATTCAGTGCGGAATTGCGAATTTCCTCGACCAGTCGGGACATGGTGGTGGTTGCTTCGTACAGGGTGTCGACGCCGGATCGCTGAGCAATGAGATTGGCCCCCGCCCCTGCAATGATCAGTTCTCCGACAAGATTGATCAGCTGATCGAGCTTGCCGGCATCCACACGAACCATGCCGGTATCGCCGGACTTGCTGTCCTTGACCTGTCGCTGTTTTTCCAAGGCGGCATCAACGACGGCCGGCTGTACGATCTGCTCTTCGACAAGTACCTCGCCAATCGGCTTTTTGGGAACGGCTTCAATCTCACCCTGACGGGTCAATACCTGTTCGAGCTCATTCGCCGTCAGGGTGCCGCATTCGATGAGGATTTCACCCAAGCGCATATCTTCTTCCGGCAGATCATGGATCAGAGCCAGATACTCGGCGATCTTGCTATGCGGCGGCAGGATGCGCAGCGCGCAGTCTTCACGAACGAACTCGAAAACCCCCTCGATGGCTTCCTTGTCGGCTTCGCTCCGATAAGCGATTTCAAACCCGAGGTAACAGGTCTCCGGGTCCATTGTCGACGCCTCGGGAATCTTGTCCAGAATGGGAAAAATACCCTGCACCGTACCCAGGGTGCCGAGGTAGCGGATGAATGCCGCGGGATCCAAGCCGTTGCGATAGACATCGGGTCCGAACCGTAACGAGATATGCCAGTGTTCCGTGTCCAGTCTGGGCCCATCATTCAGCTTGTGAAGCGTATGGCCGGATTTCTGCACCGGTGGCTCGGACACGGACAAATCCTTGCTTTGCGCCTGAAGGTAACCGTTAAGCCGAACGACGATCGCTTGGCCGGTGCTCAGTGTTGCCGCCGGAATAGCCTCACCCTCGGCAGTGAAGTCCACCATCGCACGAATATGATCCCCTGCTTCAAGCAGGAGCGCCGCCAGCTCGGGGGTCAGCGGTATTTCGGCATTTCTCACCCGATCAAGGACGCTTTCCGCCACATGAGTGAATTGAACGATGTCATTCAGCCCGAATAGTCCCGCAGAACCCTTGATCGTATGCGCCGCGCGAAAAAGTGCATGGATCGATTCAACGTCGGCCCCGCTTTGCTCCATGTCGAGCAAGGTTTCTTCCATCTGGTCGAGTAGTTCGTAGCTCTCGATGATGAAGGTCTTCAGTGCGTCATCCAGATTCATAGCGCGTTCCCAGACCGTGTTGTTACGACTTAAGCAGAACCGGATCGCCAAAAAAGCCTGTCAGGCCAAATAATTCGATCATCTCAAGCACGCAAGCACTGTGTTCCATGAGAATCAACCGCTTGTCGAGCCGCGCCGCCTCCTGTTTCACCGCGATCAGCACCTGCATGCCTGCCGTATCGATTTCCGAGACCTGATCCAAATACACGTTCAACGTCGAGCTCGAATCGAGAAAATCAAGCAGGGACTGTTTGACCACGTCGACGTGATAAATGGTCAACTCGCCCTCCAGCCAGACATTGCCGAGGTCCTCATGCTGGTCATGCCGGATGTTCATGGCCCAGGTCTCCGCCTCAAGGCAGGACGAGCTTGGAGACCGCCGCGATCATCTGTTCCGGCTGGAATGGCTTCACAACCCAAGCCTTGGCGCCGGCGGCCTGTCCCTCAGCCTTCTTGTCAGCCCCTGCTTCCGTGGTCAGCATGATCACGGGAGTAAACTTGTAACTGGGGATATTCTTCATCTCCTTCACGAAAGTGATCCCATCCATGTTGGGCATGTTCACATCGCTGATGACGAGATGGATTTTCCGGCCATCGAGCTTGCCGAGTGCGTCCTTGCCGTCACACGCTTCAATGGTGTCGTATCCCGCCCCCTTGAGGGCGATGCTGACCACCTGGCGCAGTGAAGTTGAGTCATCAACAATCAAAATCGTCTTTGCCATGAGATTTCCTTAGCTGTCGGTTTCTAGAAAAAGGTGATTTCCGATCCGGACGGGGTTCCGGATGTTTTCTTCGGATCCGTATCGCCATGAATCGCATGTTGTTCGGGCATGGTGTAGGTCTGAGCCAATTCCTCGAGCCAGACGGAAACATCGATCGGCTCGAGCCGTTGGTTAGCACTTTTCATGATGTCGATCCGCTCCTCCAGGCGCGCTACCAGGCGACTCATGTCGTTGCAGACGTGATTCATCACCTGGCTTACCCGGTCCTGGAACTGGAGCGCCACCAACACATCACCGATCTCGGCACCGACGATCTGGCTTTCGTGACGCATCGCTTCGGCGGACGCCGAAACCTCCTCGGAGGCCGTGTGCAAGCGCGTCATGATGCTGCCAATCAGCTGCTCGAATTCCTGCAGCATCTGGGCATCCCGATCGGCGAGCTTGCTCGAAACATCCAGCGTGGTGGCGATCGCGGCATTGACCGAGGAAATCGTCTCGGCGATCTGCTCCCCCGTCTCACCGGAGAGACTGGACAGTTTTCGAACCTCCATAGCCACAACGGCGAAACCGCGACCGTGTTCGCCGGCGCGTGCGGCTTCAATTGCGGCGTTCAACGCCAGCAAGTTGGTCTGACGGGCTATTCCTCCGACGTTTTCGGCCATGGTCTTGAGCTCTTCGGTGACGTTCGACAGCGCACTCATCTCATCGAGCAAGCGCGCCTTTTCACTGAGCGCGGAACGCATGGAAGCAATCGTGCTGCTGAGTTCCTCCTCGCTGTTGACGAGCAGGGAGACCATGTCGCTCTTCCCACCGGACGCATCATCGGAAGTCGCGTTGGCAATACGTCGGGAGAGATCCGAGAAACGGTTGGTCAAAGCGGTAATAGCGTGCTCGGTGTGATCGCGCGCCATCAGGATCTGGCTGGACCAAACAGGGAGAACCGCCACACAAAACGTACTCAGGTTATCCGTTCGGGGCACCGCCGACGGCATCGGCAGCGTGTCTGCATCCGCAGCAGCCCCTTTGGCGCTCTCCCGAGACCCGTCGCCCAAGATCCGACGATAGGAGAAATAACCGAAACCACCCGCCACTAAAGAAACAACCCCCGCGACAGACAGTGAAAAGGCTGAGGCATTACCGACCAGAACGATGCCCATAGCACCCAAAACAATAGGAATAATAATAGTAGCGCGCAGGAGAATATCGGTTCGCCGAGGTATCGCCAATGGCTTACGATTAGTCGGGGAATTACTTTCTTTTGTCATATTTCGTCATCCCCTTCGTGGAGATTTCGGCCGAAATGAGCGACCTAATGGACAGAAACCTGAATATAGCCGACAAAAAACGCGGCAGGTTCGTAAGCACCCCGAGTTTCAGCGTTAATTGAAACACAAGTTAAAACAGACGAACGCCTATAGAGTTACTTAAAGTTAAGACGCTCGTCAAGGAAATACGGAATCAGAGCGGATGATAAATAAAAGTTATAAACCATGCAGTTAGCGTGCTAACAAATTTGATGGAAATTAAGAAAACTCTAATTAAGGAAGATCTTAAGCCCACCATACGAGGGCAATTTATTCATTCGATTTCAATAAATGGGCCTGTATCTCTTCCTTATCGAGGCGGGACAGATCCTTGTCGATTTGCTGCGTCACCTTTTGCTGCACCTGTTCATCCAATTGATCACGCAGCAGCCCCAGAAAATGCGGTGGCGCGACGAGATACAGTTCATCATAGTTGCCAACATGAGCCAGAAGCACCTGATTCAACTGATGCGCAAAGCGGATTTCTTCCTGCTCCTTTGGCGATGTCTTTTCGTCCATGCCAAATTTACTCTGCATGCCGGCCACGCTCGAAAAACCCGGTGCGTCAGACGCGAATTCGCTGGCATGTTGACGAGCGACGGGATGCCAGAACTCCTCGAGTTCCACCAGAACTTCCCGCATCCCTGGATGCATGGGTTTCTGAACTACCGATCGGTCGATTTCCGGCTGTCGCTCGATACGAAAAATGCGCGCACGTGCAGCATCAGCGACGATCATCCAACTTCTCATTTTCAAATCCCCCGATGAAAGAGAACACGGAAATACCATACTAAATATAATGTATTTCTACGATCCCTTCGACCTTGACGATAAACAACAAGCCCCTGGCGGTCTGTGTCTCGGCACGCTCACCCCATAACGCCGGTATCGCCGCGAACAGGAAGCAGCCCATGGGATTCATGCTAGATTAGCCGTCAGATACATCACTTCAGCTAGCAAAACATTGAAAGACGACTTCCATCAGACAATCCTCAAGCGTATCGCCGCGAGTCCCGACTTCCCTGCCTTCGCTAAAACCGTTCAGGAGGCCTATCGGGTCATCGAGAACGATCTCGCATCGGCTGCCGACCTGGTCGAACTCATCCTGCGGGATCCCGCACTGACTCATCGAATACTGCGGCTGGCCAATGCCGTCGAATACCGCCATCTGGGTGGCCAGGTCACGACCGTATCGCGTGCCGTATCACTACTGGGCTTCGAAGAGGTGCGAATGGCCGCGCTCGCCATGTCCCTCTTCGAACAGATCGAATGCAAGCAACATGGCAAACTGCTTCAGAGCCGGTTTCTTCAGGCCCTGTATCAGGCATTTCTCGCCAAGAACCTCGCGCGACACCTCGGCGGTTTTTCCATCGAAGAGATTTTCCTAAGCGCACTTTTTCAGGATTTTGGCGTTCTGCTGATTTATCGCCATGCCCCGGAAGCTCTGCCCGACATCGAGAACGCGCGAAACGTGAACGGGATGGACGAATCTACCGCCATACAATCCGTCACCGGCATACTACCCGCAGCACTGGCCCGGGAAGTCTGTCAGAAATGGGGGCTCCCCGAGTCCGCTCGACGTTTTCTCTCGACGACCCCGACGTCAGGCCGACTCACCAACCTCAACCCCACGGCCAAGGCCCAGGCCATCGGCCGGCTGGCCAACGAGACGGCGGCCATCATGGCCAATGCCACCTCGTTCACCCAGATGCAGCAGGAAACGGATCGACTGGCGCAGGCTGCCAGCATCGACCTGAAAATGTATCAGGAGGCGGCCAACGATGCCCGGGCCCATATTCTCGAATACGAGTCCATGCTTACGCTGACACAAGGTAAACCGGCTTTTCTGCAACGCATGAGCATGGAGAAGGACGATCCGTTACCCATCGATACGATGGGAACGAATGATGCGGCCGATCAACGCTCGGAAGTTCTGACGCTGTGTATCGAAGAAGTCACGGCCAAACTGATGAGTGACTATGAATTGGGGGATATTTTCACCACCATCCTCAAGTCAATGACGACCGGCCTGGACCTCAACATGGCCGCCCTCTACATGCTTGACCGCAATAACTGGCAACTCACCCCGAAAATCGGCGAGGGTCCGGGGTTTGGCCGGGCACGCGCGCGGATGACCATTCCGCTAAAAGAGAACAGCCGGGTAGCCCAGGCATTTCTTGCCGCGGAAGATCGTGTCATCGCCCGGCCAGCCATGCCCACGGATGACATTCTGGAATGGCAATTCGGCGGAAGCGCCGATATGGCCCAGGTCCTTCCGCTCTACATCAACCGGGCACCATTCGGTCTCTTCTATCTCGAAGGAAGGAACAATCTGCTGCATGGCGGCAATGTGAACAGCCTGAGAACGCTCCGGAATCAGGCAGTCCTGGCCATCAAGTCCCGGACCAAGCACTGATCAACACGCGACGCAAGGTATCAACTCCGGTTCAGGGACAGATCACGACAACCCTTTGCGGCAAGAAAAAACCCGCAACGACACGCGTTACGGGTTTCAGGGAATTTGTGGTGGCTATAGGTGGACTCGAACCACCGACCCCAGCATTATGAGTGCTGTGCTCTAACCAACTGAGCTATATAGCCATTCGATGAGGCGCGCAATTTATAGATCATCCGCGCGACTGTCAATAAAAAAATCGACAAAAGGCTGGCACGACAATGTCCAGCAATACAAATCATCGAAAATTCATGGCCTTCCCCAACGGACATCCGATACGTTCGAAAAGCGCATACCGCGCATCTGGAAACGACATACAAGGACGAATTTCTGCTCGCTACTTATTTTGGTTGTACACGGGCTAATTCGATATGAATTCGATTAGGATGTCCGAGTGCGTCCAACGACAAGCACACAAAACGAACATAAGAACAACACCAACCAAAGCAGCAAGGAGACAGCATGGACGAACTCGACAAGAAACGCCGCGCATTCATAACCGTTGTCGCCTCATCCGTTGCGGTTGCGGCCTGTGGTGGTAGCGGCAGTAGTACCGGCGGAAGCAGTAGTGGTGGAGCGGGCACTGGCGGCGGGAGTACCGGTGGCGGCACGAACCCAACCGCCAAAATCCCGTTGACGATCGATGCGTCCACGACCGACTTACCCGCTGGCGCGCAGGTCTATGCCTATATCGTCGGCGAGGTGAAAGTGAGCGGGGTCAGCAGTCAGTACCGGCTGGATGCCCAAGGGGTCCCGCATCTGATGACAACTGCGGATAATACCCAGCCAGCTGGCACATTCCCTGATTCCAACCTGCTATCCACCACCGATGCCACCGCCATAGCGGCGAATTACCCTCTGGCCTGGGCGGACTACAGCATCCCGCTTTCCCGAACGACACCGACGGTCATCGATCTGGCCAACCTGAGCACGACCAACCTACCGGGACTTGGCACGGGTACGGCCGCATTCAGCGGGCGTATTTACATCTCTGTCGGGATACCGAAACTGCCGTTCACGGTCATCGACAGCACCAAATACACAGCCCCCGTTCCGGACGCCTACCCCGGGCAGTTGACGGTGTTCGACTGGATCGAGTTTTCCTTCGATAGCCTGGGCAATTTCAATGGCAACACCACGCAAGTGGACCAGTTCGGTTTCCCTCTGACGCTCAATGGCACACCGGGCGGCACATTACAAGGCGCCCTGAACCAGTCTCGGGCGAACATTCTCTCGACGTTCAATGGTCTGACCGGCAATTTTGCCGGCTTGGCCAAACCAGTGTCCGTACCGGCAGCCTACCCTGCCGGCATCACCTATCTGCGCGCGGTATCCCCCAAGACGGTGACGGCGCAAACCGGCTACACCGGGACGCTCCAGAACTACTTCAATGGCGCCGTGAACAAGTGGTACAGCAACTGGGAAGTCACGCCGCTTGTCACCAACGACACGTCGACAGGATATTACAGTGGCTATGTCCCCCTCACCGGCGCTTACGCCGGCATGCTCGCCTTCTATCAAGGGAATTTCCCGACACTGGCCGATTTCCCGACGACAGCGCCCGATTTCACATTGGGCAGCGGCACCACGCCGCAAATCCCCACGCTCGATGTCTGGCAGTGCGCAAACTCCCTGGCCACCGGCACCGCCGCTCAGAAGAACGTGCAGAAAATGATTGCTGCCGCCTTCAACCGCGGCGTGATGAGTTATCTGCTCAATGACAATGTCTGCACATCCCCCAGCACCTACTATCCGACCGCGACCGGAAGCGATGTCTCGAATACCTGGGCGCAGATGTTCCATGCGTACAGCACCAATGGACTCGCCTACGGCTTCCCTTACGACGATGTCTGCAATCAGAATCCATCCATTCAGATCAACGGAACGCAATCCATCACGGTGACACTGGGCAAATTCTTCAGCTGACCCATGAAGGGAAACGAATTCGCCGCTCATCGGATTCACCTGAAAAGCTGATTACCTCGCCACTTCGGCCCTAAAAATCCTCGACGTCACCTCGGGGATTTTTTGTCTTGCAATATCGTACTTGATTAGTACAATTTAAAACATGATTAGCAGGGGACACTATGCTCAAGATTAGTCGCATGAGTGATTACGCCATCGTGTTGCTGACCACACTCGCCCGGGGAGAAACCCCGCAGAGCAATGCGCGGGCCTTGGCCGAGCGGACCGGCCTGAGTCAGCCCACGGTCGGCAAGCTGTTGAAGACCCTGACGGCGTCCGGCCTGTTGACGTCGCAACAGGGGCGACACGGCGGCTATCGGCTGGCGCGTGCCGCCGATGAAATCAGTATTGCCGACATCGTCGAGGCCATCGACGGCCCGATTGCCATGACCGAGTGCTATACCGCCGATCATGATTGCGAGCGCGAGGCGAATTGCAGCGTCCGCCCCCACTGGAACACCATCAACCGGGGCGTGCGCGAACTGCTGACCGGCACCACGCTGGCCACCCTGTCCGAACCGGTTCATCAGGTACCGATCTGGTTCAAGAGAGATTCGACGGGCGTCGCCAAATCGGCCCCCGTCGCCCGTACAACCTCGGGCAAGCCCTGACGGACCACTTACAGCATTGACATTGGCGGCACGGCCGCCCGCGAGGTGAATCGACCATGAGCGAACAGCAAGAACTCGAACAACTGGTCCAGCGCGACTACAAATACGGCTTCGTGACGGATATCGAGCAGGAGATCATCCCGCCCGGTCTGAACGAGGACGTCATCCGGCTGATTTCCGCCAAGAAGAACGAACCCGAGTTCCTGCTGGAATGGCGCCTGAAGGCCTATCGGCAGTGGCTGACCATGGCCGAGCCGCAATGGGCGCATGTCCACTACCCGCCCATCGACTATCAGGCCCTCTCCTACTACGCCGCGCCCAAAAGCAAGGAAGAGATCGACGCGGCCCGGCCGAAGAGCCTCGACGAGGTAGACCCCAAACTGCTGGAGATGTACGAGAAGCTCGGCATCCCCCTGCACGAGCGCGCGGCGCTGGCCGGCGTGGCCGTCGATGCGGTGTTCGACAGCGTGTCCGTCACCACGACCTTCCGCGAGAAGCTGGCCGAGGTCGGCGTGATCTTCTGCTCCTTCTCCGAAGCCGTGCATACGCACCCCGAGCTGATCCAGAAATACCTCGGGTCGGTCGTGCCGCCGGGCGACAACTACTATGCGGCCCTGAATTCCGCGGTCTTCTCCGACGGTTCGTTCGTGTTCATTCCCAAGGGCGTGCGCTGCCCCATGGAGCTTTCCACCTACTTCCGCATCAACGCGATGAACACCGGACAGTTCGAACGCACCCTGATCGTCGCCGAGGAAGGCGCGCACGTCAGCTATCTGGAAGGCTGCACCGCGCCCCAGCGCGACGAAAACCAACTCCATGCCGCCGTGGTAGAACTCGTGGCGCTGGACGATGCCACCATCAAGTACTCCACCGTCCAGAACTGGTACCCGGGCGACGAGGAAGGCAAAGGGGGCATCTACAACTTCGTGACCAAGCGCGGTGACGCGCGCGGTGCCCGTTCCAAAATCACCTGGACACAGGTCGAGGCCGGCTCGGCGATCACCTGGAAGTACCCCAGCTGCATCCTGCGCGGCGACGATTCGGTCGGCGAATTCTATTCGGTCGCGGTGAGCAACAACTTCCAGCAGGTGGACTCCGGCACGAAGATGATCCATCTGGGCAAACGGACGCGCAGCACCATCGTTTCCAAGAGCATTTCCGCCGGTCGTTCTCAGAACGCCTACCGCGGTCTCGTGCACATCGCCAAATCCGCCGATGATGCCCGCAACTTCACCCAGTGCGACGCCCTGCTGATCGGCGATCG
Source organism: Halothiobacillus diazotrophicus (assembly GCF_001663815.1). NCBI lineage: Bacteria > Pseudomonadati > Pseudomonadota > Gammaproteobacteria > Chromatiales > Halothiobacillaceae > Halothiobacillus > Halothiobacillus diazotrophicus. Next base: position 449,963 of record NZ_CP016027.1, on the reverse strand, counting down.
CAACGGGGCGCACACCTTCCCCTATATCGAGGTGAAGAACTCAAGCGCCCAGGTCGAGCACGAGGCCACCACCTCGAAGATCAGCGACGACCAGATTTTCTACCTGCAGTCCCGCGGCATCTCCGAGGAGAACGCCACCAACATGATCGTCAACGGGTTCTGCAAGGACGTATTCAACGAACTGCCGATGGAATTCGCCGTCGAGGCGCAGGCCCTGCTTGCCGTCTCGCTCGAAGGGTCCGTGGGCTGATTTTCATCGGAGGCTGAATTCATGACACTGCTCAACATCAACAACCTGCACGCCAAGATCGGCGACAAGCCCATCCTGCGCGGCATCAACTTCACCGTGAACCCCGGCGAGGTCCACGCGATCATGGGGCCGAACGGCTCGGGCAAGAGCACGCTCTGCCAGGTCCTCGGCGGCCGCGAAGGCTACGAGATCACCGAAGGCTCCGTTGAATTCGACGGCAAGGATCTGCTGGAACTGTCCACCGAGGAGCGCGCCGTCGCCGGTCTGCTGCTCGGCTTCCAGCATCCCGTCGAAATCCCTGGCGTGAAGAATATCTACCTGCTGAAGGAAGCCATCAACGCCCAGCGTGCCGCCCAGGGCCTGGAGGAGATGGACACCTTCGCCTTCATGAAGCGTATCAAGGAACTCGTTAAGACCATGGGCATGGACGATGCCTTCCTGCATCGCGGCGTGAACGCCGGCTTTTCCGGTGGCGAGAAGAAGCGCAACGAAATTCTGCAGATGCTGTTGCTGCAACCCAAGCTGGCACTGCTCGACGAGACCGACTCGGGCCTCGACATCGATGCGCTCAAGGTCGTTTCCGAAGGCATCAACCTGCTGCGCGGCGCCGATCGCGGCATCGTGCTCGTCACCCACTACCAGCGTCTGCTCAGCTACGTGGAGCCCGATTTCGTCCACATCCTGTACAAGGGCCGGATCATCAAGTCCGGCGACAAGAGCCTCGCGCTGCAACTGGAAGCCGAGGGATATCAGGATTTCCTCGAGGCTGCATCATGAACCGGGAACCTCAAGCACGCACCCCGCTGCCCGAGTGGCTGGCGCAAACCCTACCGGACAGCGCCGCCGCCCCCGGAGTCACCCAGGACGCCGCGCGCCAGCAAGTCGTCCAATGGGGCCTGCCGACCCTGCGTGACGAGGAATGGCGCTGGACCAACCTGCGCAGCCTCGGCCGCCAGGCTTTCTCGACACCGGCTGTCGCCGTGGCGACACTGCCGGATAATCCCCTGGCCGCCATCCTGCCTGATGCTCTCGTCGTCACCTTCGTCGACGGCCAGTTGCAGGGCTTGCCGACCGACCTGCCCGCCGGCCTCAAGCTGGTCGCCCTGGCCAACTGCGATGAAGCCCTGCGTGCCGCCGCCTTCGCGCCCGAAGCCCGCAACCCCAACGATGCGCTGCTCGCCCTGAACACCGCCAGCGCCACCCAGGGCGTGGTGATCGACGTCGCGGCCAACGCGGTGATCGACCGACCGGTCGTCATCCGCTGGCTGGAAGGCACCCAGGCGGAAGCTTACAGCCAGACCCGCGTGTTCGTCCGCCTGGGTGTGAGCGCCCAAGCCACGGTGATCGAATCCGTCTCGGGCATCAACGCGCAACTCTGCTGGCGCAATGGCATCACCGTGATCGATCAGGCCGCCAACAGCCAGCTGCATCACCTGAACCTCGGTCTGGACGGCGACCATCATCTGCTGACCACGCGGGATTTCGTCCGTCTGGCCCGCGATGCCCGCTATCACGCCCTCAGCCTGCAACTCGCCGGACAGCTGGTTCGCCGGGAAATCGACGTGGATATCACCGACACCGGCGCCCACTGCGAACTGCTGGGCCTGATGATGCCGCGCGGCAAGCAGGTGCTCGACACGCACACCCGCATCGTCCACGGCGCACCGCAGACCACCAGCAGCGAACATTACCGCACCATCGCCGATGAATCCGGCCGCGGCATCTTCAAAGGCCGGATCCTGGTCGCACAGGACGCCCAGCAAATCGCCGCCTTCCAGGACAGCCGCAACCTGCTGCTCTCCGATCAGGCCGAAATCGACACCAAGCCGGAGCTGGAAATCTACGCGGACGACGTGAAATGCAGCCACGGCGCCACCGTCGGTCGCCTGGACTCCGAGGCCCTGTACTATCTGCAGAGTCGCGGCATTCCCTTCGCTCAGGCCCGCAACCTGCTGATCGTCGGTTTCGCCCAGGAACTCATCGACGCGGCCCCCGTCCCAGCCCTGGTGGAATGGCTGACCGAACAGGTCAGCCGTCGCCTCGGCACCGAACGGCTGCCCGCCTGAGAGCAAGCCTGAAAGAAGATACCTGTAAGGAAGACGCCTGATGTCCACGACCGCCCTGCCATCTGATCCCGTCACGCGACACGATTTCGATGTTGCGGCCCTGCGCGCCCAGTTTCCGGCGCTGCACCAGACGATCAACGGCAAGCCGCTCGTCTATCTCGACAATGCGGCCACCACGCAGAAGCCCGAGATCGTGATCGAGGCGGTCAACCGGTTCTACCGGCACGACAATGCCAATATCCATCGGGGCGTGCACACGCTCTCCGGTCGGGCAACCGATCTGTACGAAGCGTCACGCGCCCAGATCCAATCCAGCCTGAATGCGGCGCATTCCGATGAAATCGTATTCGTGCGCGGCGTGACCGAGGCCATCAACCTCATCGCATCGAGCTTCGGCCAGCGGCTGGTTGCCGGCGACGAGATCCTCATCTCCGCGCTGGAACATCATGCCAACATCGTCCCCTGGCACCTGCTCGGTACGCGCATCGGTACCGTACTCAAGGTCATACCGGTCACCCCGGCGGGTGAAATCGATCTCGATGTCCTGCCCCGGATGATCACCGCACGCACGCGCCTGATTGCGGTCAATCACGTCTCCAATGCCCTTGGCACCATCAATCCGATCAAGAAGATCTGCCGGATTGCCCGGGAACACGGTATCCCCACGCTGATCGACGGTGCGCAGGGACTGCCCCACGGCCCGGTGGACGTGCAGGCCATCGGCTGCGACTTCTATGCGATCTCCGGCCACAAGGCCTTCGGTCCCAGCGGCGTCGGTGCGCTCTACGCCCGTCGTCCCTGGCTGGACGAACTGCCGCCCTACCATGGCGGCGGCGACATGATCGAGACCGTCACTTTCGATGCCGTCACTTTCGCACCGCCGCCAGCCAAGTTCGAAGCGGGCACGCCCAATATCGAAGGCGCCATCGCTCTGGGCACCGCACTTTCCTGGCTGGCGGATCTCGATCATGTGGCCCTGGCGGAGCACGAGTCGGCCCTGTTGGCAGCGGCCACGCAGCAGTTGGGCGAGATCCCGGGCCTGCGTTTTGTCGGTCAGGCCAGGGACAAGGCTCCGGTGGTGTCCTTCGTGGTGGATGGCGTCCATCCCCACGACATCGGCACCCTGCTCGATGCCCAGGGCATCGCCGTCCGCACGGGTCATCACTGCGCCATGCCGATCCTGAAGCAGCTGGGTGTTTCTACGGGTACGGTGCGCGCCTCTTTCAGTTTCTACAATACGTTCGACGAGGTCGAGGCCCTGGCCCGCGCCGTTCGTCGCGCCCAAACCATGCTCACTTAAGGAACCCCCATGGAACCGCTTGAACGCGTTCATCTCACCCGCGACTGTGTCGCCATGATGGTGCCCTCCGGCCAGAAGGTCCTGGCGTCGAAGGACACGCCGGTCGAAATCATGCAGGCCCTGGGGGGCAGCTTCACCATCAAGGCGCGCGGCCATCTGCTGCGCGTGGAAGGCAAGGATGCCGATGCCCTCGGCAAGGAGCCCCCGCCGAAACCGGAGCTGCCGGCCGACGCCTCGGACGCCGATGTCGAAAAGATGGTCTGGGAGCAACTGCGCGGCGTGTTCGATCCGGAAATCCCGATCAACATTGTCGAACTGGGCCTCGTCTACGACGTCAAGGTCGAACACCTACCGGTTTCGGGGCGGCGCGTAACGGTGCACATGACCCTTACGGCGCCTGGTTGCGGCATGGGTGGCGTCATCGCATCGGATGCCCATCTGCAGATCATGCAGATTCCCACCGTCGAGGAAGCGGCCGTCGAACTCGTCTTCGATCCGCCCTGGCACCGGGACATGATGAGCGACGAAGCCAAACTCGCCACGGGGATGTACTGAGACCGGATGCTCTCATCGCTACCCCATCGTCACACGTACCGACCGAATTGGACCTGATTAGAACGACATGACTGACACAGACACACTGAACACGACCGACTGGCTGCCGGTATGCCCGCAACGGGAACTCGGCCCCGATGAACGGCGCATCGTATCCGGCCCCGATTGCGATATCCTCGTGATCAATGCCGATGGGGTGATTCTGGCCGTCACCAACGAATGCAGCCACCAGGCATTACCGCTCAGCGAGGCGCGACTGGATGGTGACGTGATCGCCTGTCCCTGGCACAACGCCGAGTTCTGCCTGCGCACGGGCGAGGCGCTTTCCGCACCGGCCTACGAGCCCATCGGCTGCCACGACATCCGCATCGAAGGCGACCAGATCTACGTATCTGCCCAACCGCGCGACGAACAACATTCCTGATCAGCATTCCTGTCTATACAGGGGGATAGAGATGATGAGTAACGAAACACGCGACCAAGCTGCCGAACGCGCCCGGGCATTGCCCGAAGCCGACCGGCTCAGCCTCACGGAAGCCGCCGCCACGCACATCGGCGGCCTGATGAAGAACGAACCCTCTGCGCTGGGCCTACGTGTCGGTGTCAAGAAATCCGGCTGCTCCGGATTCGGATACGTCATGGATTTCGCCAGGGACATCGAGCAGGACGATTACGCCTTCGATTGCGATGGCCTGTTCCTGATCTGCGACGCGGAAAGCTTCCCGATGCTCAAGGGTTCGACCCTCGACTATGTCGTCAACGGCCTGTCCCGTCTGCTGCAATTCAAGAACCCCAACGTCGTCGACAGCTGCGGCTGTGGCGAGAGCTTCACCGTCAAGGAAACGAGCCCCGCCCATGTCTGATCCCAAAGCCGCCATCGCCGAACTCAACGAGGAGTTCGCCTTCTTCGACGACTGGACCGACCGGTACCAGTACATCATCGACATGGGCAAGCAGTTGCCGGCATTTCCTGCAGACAAGCAGGACGACGCCCACAAGTTCCACGGCTGCCAGTCCCAGGTCTGGTTCGACTATGCCTGGGATGGCGACCGATTGATGCTGCAGGGCACCAGCGACGCCACCATCGTCAAGGGCCTCATCGCCCTGCTGTTCCGCGTCTACAACGGCCAGACCGCCGAGGACATTCTCGCCACCGACCCCGAATTGCTCGATACCCTGGGCTTGAAGGCGCACCTATCGGCCAATCGGGCGACGGGGCTGGTCGGCATGATCCAGAAGATTCGCAGCATCGCCGCGGAATCGGGGCACTGAATCCGTCAACCCTGTCCTGACCCCGGGCAGTCCCGAGCCTCAGGCAGATTTCAGTAGTCGGGCGCGCTCCCGCGCCGCCAGCATCAAGGCGACGGCCGACGCCCCGGACAGGGCATAGGGATTGAAGACCTCGGTCGCACTGAATCGGTAGAACAGATCCCGATTCAGACTCCCCTCCCCCAGATAGCCCATCTGCCAATCCGTGAATTGCCGCGCTTCGACTTCGGCAAAGTCGACAATCACGACATCCGTATGACGCTCATCCTGCAGAATCCGTGCAAACCGCTCGCTGACGGCGCGGCGCTCGCCCTCCAGCCATTGCAGGAAATGTCCCGAATTGAACATCAGCAGGCCAGATACCCCCCGCGCACCATTGTTCCGCTGGGAGGCGGCCAGAATCATCCGCACGTCATCATGGCCGACGTGACCCGAGACCTTTGAGACATACAACAGTCGAACCAGCATTCCCTTTTTCCTCGCATGCGACGCCAAGCGTCTTGATTAAACCATCGAATGTCTTATAGAACACTTTTTAACGCCTGCACGAAAACGTCCTGAAAACCCGCCATTTGGCCGATCTTGCTGGTGTCCGAACACCGCGCACGATCTGCCTGTTCATCCGCAAATGACGTGTCCGGGATAGAATGGACTCGATCCTCAATACAACACACAAAGCCAATAAACAGGGAAGCGCCCGACATGACCCGAATCATCATCGAATCCGAAGACGACCAACTCAAATCGGCACGAACGATCACCACGGCGGTCTATGCCCTGCAGGCCGCCTCGTTTCTGTTCGGCATCACCTATCTCGTGGCGATCATCGTCAATTACGTGAAGAAAGAGGACGTCCAGGGCACCTGGCTCGAATCCCACTTCCGCTGGCAGATCCGCACCTTCTGGTTCAGTGTGCTCTGGACGGTGCTCGGTGTACTCACTCTGCTGATTATCGTGGGGTACTTCATCCTGCTCGCCACCACTATCTGGGTCATCTACCGCATCGTGAAGGGCTGGCTCCGCCTGACCGAAAATCGGCCCATGTATACGAACACAACCGCCTGACCGTAACCGCAAACGCCGCGGCCCGCCCCCTGCGCGCCACCCCGGCGATCCGGATCGACTGCGTTCCCGACAGCACAGTCGGCCCGGGTGGCGACGAGAGCCCTCAGTCTCCAGCCTCGGTGGTACAATCACGGCCCAACATGTGCCGCCCGACGATCGCTGCGCGATCCGTCACGGCATGATTTCGCGTATCCCCATGAACAATGAGTCATCTCACCATGCAGATTTTTTTCGGTAACGCCGCCCTATCCGAATTCCGACTGGCCAAAAAACTTGAGGCCATTCAGGCGGTTGCACCGCAGATCACTGCCCTATCGGCGCGATTCGTCCACTTCATCGATCTGGCGCCGGACACTACGCTGACCGAGCATGAGACCCATCAGCTGCACGACCTCTTCAACTACGGCCGCCCCCTGGCGGAATGGCCCGACGAGGCGGCCTGCCTGCTGGTCACGCCCCGTCCGGGCACCCGTTCGCCGTGGTCGAGCAAGGCCACCGAAATTCTCCGTATCTGCGGTATCGAACAGGTGGTCCGCGTCGAACGGGGTATCGAATATGCCCTCACCGGCCTGCACCTGCTGGAATCGGAAGCCCGTGAAGCCACGGCGGCTTTGCTGCATGACCGGATGACCGATGCGGTATTCACCAGCTGGCTCGAGGCCGAAGCCATCTTTGCACACAGCACGCCGGCGCCACTTGCCTCCGTTCCCCTGCTGGAACAGGGTGAAACTGCCCTTCATGAAGCCAACCATGAACTGGGACTAGCGCTCTCCACCGATGAAATCACCTACCTCGCTCAGGCCTATCGGGATCTGGGTCGCAATCCGAACGACATCGAGTTGATGATGTTCGCGCAGGCAAATTCCGAGCACTGCCGACACAAGATCTTCAATGCGGATTGGACCATCGATGGCGAAGACCACGATCTCAGCCTCTTCGCAATGATCCGCAACACGCATCGTCACAATCCCAAGGGCACGCTCAGCGCCTACAAGGACAATGCCGCTGTCATCTCCGGCTGGCCAGGACGCCGGTTTTCCGCAGACCCCGACGTGGGTACCTACACCCACAAGGACGAAGACATCCACTTCCTGATCAAGGTCGAAACCCACAACCACCCCACGGCCATTTCCCCCGATCCCGGCGCGGCCACCGGCTCCGGCGGCGAAATCCGTGACGAGGGCGCGACCGGTCGGGGCGGCAAGCCCAAGGCCGGCCTGTGCGGCTTCTCGGTCTCGAACCTGCGTATTCCCGGCCACGAGCAGCCCTGGGAACAGCTGTCGAACATCGGCAAGCCCGACCGGATCGTCTCCGCACTGGACATCATGCTCGACGGTCCCATCGGCTCCGCGGCCTACAACAACGAATTCGGTCGGCCGGCACTGGCGGGCTATTTCCGCAGCTTCGAGCTGGGCGCCAACCGCACCGACGGCGAACCGAGCCAAGTCCACGGCTACCACAAGCCGATCATGATCGCCGGCGGCCTGGGCGCGATTCGGCCTGATCTCGTGGAAAAGCGCCCAATCAGTGACGGGGACCTGCTGATCGTCCTTGGCGGCCCCGCCATGCAGATTGGCCTAGGCGGCGGGGCGGCATCGTCCCAGACCAGCGGAACCGGTTCCGCAGCCCTGGACTTCGCCTCGGTCCAGCGCGCCAACCCGGAAATGCAACGGCGTGCCCAGGAAGTCATCGATCGCTGCATCGCCTTGGGCGATCAGAATCCGATCGTCTCGATCCATGACGTGGGTGCGGGCGGCCTGTCCAACGCGTTCCCCGAGCTGATCAACGATGCCGGACTCGGCGGCGAATTCGACTTGCGCGCCGTCCCCAACGACGAGCCGGGCATGACGCCCCTGGCCATCTGGTGCAACGAATCCCAGGAACGCTATGTCTTGGCGATCCGCCCGCAGGATCTGCCGCGATTCACGGCCCTCTGCGAGCGCGAACGCGCACCCTTTTCCGTGGTGGGCCGGGCCACGCGCAAGCAGCAGCTCGTGGTGGACGACCCGCATTTCACCAATCGGCCCATCGATCTGCCGATGACGACGCTGTTCGGACATCCGCCGAAGATGCATCGCGATGCCCGCACACGGGCACCGAAGTACGAAGCCTTCCTCACGGAACAACTCGACGTGACCGACGCCGTCGCCCGCGTGCTCAGCCTGCCTACCGTGGCCGACAAGAGCTTCCTGATCACCATCGGCGACCGAAGCGTCGGCGGTCTCGTGGCGCGGGATCAGATGGTCGGTCCCTGGCAGGTGCCGGTTGCTGACTGTGCCGTCACCGCAACGGATTTCACCCACGACACCGGCGAAGCCATGGCCCTGGGCGAACGTGCCCCCATCGCCGTGCTGGACGCCCCGGCCTCCGCCCGAATGGCCATCGCCGAGGTGCTGACCAACCTCGCAGCCGCGCCGATCGACGGTACTTCCGCCATCAAGCTGTCGGCCAACTGGATGGCGGCGTGCGGTCATCCCGGCGAGGATGCCGCACTGTACGCCACGGTTCACACCGTGGGGATGGAATTCTGCCCGGCACTGGATATCGCGATTCCCGTCGGCAAGGACTCCCTGTCGATGAAGACCCGCTGGAGCGAGCACGGCGCCGCCAAGGAAGTAGTGTCGCCGGTCTCTCTCGTCGTCACGGGCTTCGCACCGGTCTCCGACATCAACCGTGTGCTGACGCCGCAACTGCAGCCGACCCCGGATGCCCGTCTCCTCCTGATCGACCTCGGCCACGGCAAGAACCGTCTCGGCGGTTCCGCGCTCGCCCAGGTGTACGGCCATATCGGCCAGACGGTACCGGATATCGCCCCGCAGCCGCTGAAGGCATTCTTCGACACCATCCAGACCCTGAGCGCCCTCGGACACATTCTGGCCTACCACGACCGGAGCGACGGCGGCCTGATCGCCACGCTGCTCGAAATGGCCTTCGCCGGCCATTGCGGCCTGGACATCCATCTCGATCCGTTGGGCAGCGACATCATCGGCAGCCTGTTTGCCGAGGAAGTGGGCGCCGTCATTCAGGTCCGACAGGAAGATCTGGCCTTCGTCCGCGACCAGTTCGCGCAGGCGGGACTCGCCGAGGCCGTCCACGACCTGGGTACGGCAACGCCCGGCAATACCGTCGATATCCGCTGGGCGGGCAAGTCGGTACTGAATGCCCGACGCAGCGACCTGCACGCCACCTGGTCGAAAACCAGCTACCTCATGGCCAGCCTGCGCGACAATCCCGACTGCGCCCAGTCCGCCTTCGAACGCGTGGCCGATGACGAAAACCGCGGCCTGAGCGCCGCGCGCGCCACCTTCGACGTCCGCGCGGACGTGGCCGCCCCCATGATCGCCACGGGCAAGCGACCGCGTATCGCCATCCTCCGCGAACAGGGCGTCAACGGTGAGGTCGAGATGGCCGCCGCCTTCGACCGTGCGGGATTCCAGGCCGTCGACGTCCACATGAGCGACCTGCTCGCCGGCCGGGTCGACCTGTCGACCATGCAGGGACTGGCGGCCTGCGGCGGTTTCTCCTACGGCGACGTGCTGGGCGCCGGATCGGGCTGGGCCCACGCGATCCGCTACAACCCGCGCACCCTCGATGCCTTCAGCGCCTTCTTCCATCGCGAAGACACCTTCGCGCTCGGCGTCTGCAACGGCTGCCAGATGCTGTCGCAATTGCACGATCTGATTCCCGGTGCGGAATTCTGGCCCCGCTTCGGCCGCAATACCTCCGAGCAGTTCGAGGCACGTCTGTCGCTGGTCGAGATCCTGCCCACGCCCTCCATCTTCCTGCAGGGCATGGAAGGCAGCCTGCTCCCGATCACCGTGGCGCACGGCGAGGGCAAGGTGGACTATCGCAACCCGATTCATGCCGAACAGGCCTTCGCGACCCTGCGCTACGTCGACGGCAATGGCATCGCCACCGAGCAGTACCCGGACAATCCGAATGGCTCCCTCTGGGGTCAGACCGGCTTCACCACGCCCGATGGCCGATTCAACATCATGATGCCGCACCCGGAACGCGTCTGGCGCCGCAGTCAGTTCTCCTGGGCACCGGAAACCTGGTCCGACGCGGTCGGCGATCGTCTAGCATCCGAGGGTCCGTGGCTGCGATTGTTCCGCAATGCCCGCCGCTGGATCGGCTGATCGCCCATGACGGCCCCTGCTTCGGCCGGCCTGCTCGGCCGTGTCCCGCCCACGCTCGTCCTGATGACCGGGTCGACGCTCTGGGGCCTGACCTGGATCTGGCTCAAGGCGATCGACCAATTGGGCATGGGGCCGATTCTGCTGTCCGTGATCGCCTACGGCACCCAGTTCCTGATGGTGCTGCCCTGGGTGCTGGACTGGCTACTCAACACCTGGCGACCGAATCCCGACAAGCATCCCCTGTCCTGGCGCTGGCTGGTCCCGCTGGCCTTTCTCAGCGGCGTGGCCGGCATCGGCTTCGCGATTTCCATGGTCTATGGCGACGTCGTGCGTTCCATGCTGCTGTTCTTCCTGATTCCCGCCTGGGGCGTCCTGTTCGGTCACTGGTTCCTGGGTGAAGCGTTGACCGGCATCCGGATCGCCGCCGTCGCCCTGGCCCTGGCCGGCGCGGCCATGATCCTGGGTCCCGACATCCAATGGGGCTTCTCGTTCGCTGATCTGGCCGCCCTGATCGCCGGTCTGGCCCTCGCGGGCTCCAACGTGCTGTTCCGCTATCTGCAGAACGAACCCATGCTGGTCAAGCTCTCGGTCATGCAGATCGGCGGGGTGGTGTTCGGCGCGATCTTCCTCCTCGTCCTCCCCGAACCCGGTGCCCATGTTTCCTTGGCCGGCATCGTCCAGAGCGCGCTGTATGGCGGCACGCTGCTGCTCGGCGCGATGCTGGCCACCCAATACGCCGTCCAGCGTCTCCCGGCGGGGCGATCCGCCATCCTGATGACCCTCGAACTGCTGGTGGCCAGCGGTTCGGCCATCCTGATCGGCCACGAGGACCCCGCCGCGAATGTCTGGATCGGCGGTCTGCTGATTCTCAGTGCTGCCCTGCTGGAAGCGCGGAGCCAGCCGATGTGGACCACGCAGGCCGCGACATGAGCGCACTCACCGGTGTTCATGGCCTGAATCCCGAACAGTCGCGCGCCGTCCGCCATCTGGACGGTCCGCTGCTCGTGCTTGCCGGCGCCGGTTCGGGGAAAACCCGCGTCATCACCGAGAAGATCGTCTACCTGATCGAACGGCAGGGTATCCCGGCGCGCGGCATCTTCGCCGTCACCTTCACCAACAAGGCAGCGAAGGAGATGCGCGAGCGCACCGATGCGCTCCTGCCCGCTGACCGGCGGCGCGGCCTGAACATCTCCACGTTCCATACCCTGGGCCTGAACTTCATCCGTCGCGAGTTCGCGGCCATGGGGCTGCGGGCGGGTTTCACCGTGCTCGATGCCGAGGACAGCCTGGCCGTCATCAAGTCGCTCATCAACCACAGCGAGTACAAGGACGTCATCGATCCGAAGGCCGCCCAGTGGCAGATCTCCTTGTGGAAGAACGACCTGTTGGCACCGAGTACGGCGCTCAACAGCGCCGTCGACGAGGAACAGCAGGCCATGGCCCGGCTCTACGATCAGTACCGGAACCAGCTGCAGGCCTGCAATGCGCTTGATTTCGACGACCTGATCGGCCGCCCGGTCGAATTGCTGCGCGAGAACCCCGAGGTCCGCGACCGCTGGCAGCAGCGCGTCCGCTACCTGCTGGTCGACGAATACCAGGACACCAACACCACCCAGTACGAACTGGTCCGCCTGCTCACGGGATCGCTCGGCGCCTTCACGGCGGTGGGCGACGATCACCAGTCCATCTATGCCTGGCGCGGCGCGCGGCCGGAAAACCTCACCCGCCTGGCGACCGACTTCCCGAACCTGACCACCCTCAAGCTCGAACAGAACTACCGCTCGGTCAACAGCATCCTCAAGGCGGCGAACCACCTCATCGCCAACGACGCCACCACCCAGCCCAAACGGCTCTGGAGCGAGATCGGCATCGGCGAACCTCATCGTGTGATCGTCTGTGCCACCGCCGAGGACGAGGCCGAGCGCATCGCTACCGAGATCCTGCACCAGCACTTCCGCAACCAGACCGAGTACCGCGATTTCGCCGTGCTGTTCCGCGGCAACCATCAGGCCCGGCTCATCGAGCAGGCCCTGCGCAAACTCAGCATTCCCTACAACCTCACCGGCGGGCAGTCGTTCTTCGAGCGGGCAGAGATCAAGGACGCCATGGCCTACCTGAAGCTTCTGGTGAATCCGGACGACGATGCCGCCCTGCTCCGCGTCATCAACACGCCCCGGCGGGAAATCGGCCCGACCACGGTGGAGAAGCTCGGTCGCTATGCCCGCGAACGCCGTTGCTCCCTCTATCAGGCCGCGCGTTCGGCCGGGCTGCAGACGATGTTGGACGATCGGGCCTATCACCGCCTCAACCGCTTCTGCGGTTGGCTCGACGCCACCCGCGAACAGCCGGGCACCGATGCGGTCAACGTGCTGCAGCAACTCTTCGCCGACATCGACTATCTCGGTTATCTGCACGAACAGGAAACCAGCGCCAAGGCGGCCGAACGGCGCTGGCAGAACCTCAGCGAGTGGCTGGACTGGCTGACACGCATCGCCACCGACAGCGCCGAGAACGGCGAAGTCATGGATCTGCCGGCCCTCGCCCAGCGCATGACCCTGCTCGGCATCCTCGATCAGCAGACCCGCGAGAAGGACAGCAATGCCGTCTCCCTGCTCACCCTGCACGCCGCGAAAGGGCTGGAATACAAGCACGTCTTCATGGCCGGCATGGAGGAGGAAATCCTGCCGCATCGCGACTGCGTGGACGACGACCGCCTTCATGAGGAGCGCCGGCTCTGCTTCGTGGGCATCACCCGGGCCCAGATCAGCCTCACCTTCACCCTCACCCAGCGCCGCCGGCGGTATGGCGAATGGCTGAACACCGTGCCCAGCCGCTTCCTCGACGAAATCCCCGCCGACCTGCTGAACTGGCAGGGGGTCGGCATCGAGCAGCCCAAGGCGGTCACCCAGGCCCAGGGCCGGGCACACCTGGAAAGCATCCGGGCGATGCTCGGCAAAAGCTGAGCGATGTCCATGGCTCAAGCCGAATTCGATGTCATCGTGATCGGTGCCGGTGCCGCCGGCATGATGTGTGCGGCCCAAGCCGGTCAGCGCGGTCGGCGCGTCCTGCTGATCGACCATGCCGCCAAGATCGGCGAGCGCATCCGTATCTCCGGCGGCGGTCGTTGCAACTTCACCAATCGGGACGTCCGCCCCGAGAACTTTCTCTCGCGCAATCCCCACTTCGTCCGCTCCGCCCTGGCCCGGTTCAGCCAGCACGACTTCATCAAGCTCGTGGCGCGTTACGGCATTGCCTACCACGAGAAGACGCTCGGTCAGCTGTTCTGCGACGACTCAGCAAAACAGATCATCGACATGCTGCGGGCCGAGTGCGATCTGGGTCAGGTACGCTGGGCACAGCCCCGCGCCGTGCAGCGCATTGCTGAGGGTCGAGACCAGGCGGAATCCGGCTTTTCCGTCCACACGGATCAGGGACACTTCACCTGCCAATCCCTCGTGATCGCCACCGGCGGGCTGGCCATCCCGCAACTGGGCGCTACGCCGTTCGGCTATCGCATCGCCGAGCAATTCGGCCTGCCCGTCGTCCCGCCTCAGCCGGCGCTGGTGCCGCTTGCCTTGCCGCCCGACACGCTGACCGCCCTTCAGGGACTTGCCGGCACGGCCATCGACGTCGTCAGCCAGTGTCCCGGGCAAAAGGCCCGCTTCCGGGAATCCCTGCTCATCACCCATCGCGGTCTGTCCGGTCCGGCCATCCTGCAGATTTCGAGCTACTGGCAGAATCAGAACTACGAGAGCGAACGACCGGGCCATCGCAAACAGCCGATCCGTCTCGATCTGCTCCCGGACCTCGACGTCCCTGCGTGGCTTCAGGAACATCGCCACGGCAAGGCGACCCTGGCCACACTGCTCGCTAGCTACTGGCCCAAACGCTTTGCCCAGGAATGGACTGCCGCGCGGGGCTGGACCAAACCGCTGGCCGAACACGGCAACAAGGACATTGCCGCCATGCAGCAGGCCCTCACCGAGTGGACGCTGATGCCTGCGGGCACACTGGGCTATGCCAAGGCCGAAGTGACCCTGGGCGGGGTCGATACGGCCGCGCTTTCCTCCAAGACCATGGAGAGCAAGGCCGTGTCCGGTCTGTACTTCGTGGGGGAAATCGTGGATGTCACCGGCTGGCTCGGCGGTTACAACTTCCAATGGGCCTGGTCCTCGGGCTGGGTGGCCGGCCAGGCGGTTTGATTCCTAACCTGCCGACCCATTCGACAAACCGCCGTCAAAGCGAACCTGAATGATATAACTCGGATCATGGCGCTGATAATCGGTCCATAAACCGATCCGGAGATCATATCCGGTCCGCCAAGTGATGGTGCCGGATTAGAATCCATTATCTTTATGTCGATTACATACGAACCTCGGCTAATTATTTATTATTAATTAATTAACAACCTAATACCCGAACGAAATCGATTTCGTAGCTGAATCCGATTATATCCCTTCACACAATGACCACTGGCAGTGCACGATGCAAGAAAACTCACTGGCCTCAGCCCATCCTTCCCATTGTCTACCGGATAGGAGCGGCCGGCGGCCTGTTGCCGTATCGACTCCTGATCCTGCGCTGTGCACGCCGATCCCCTCTAGCTACCGCTACCGGGACAATAACCTATAATCAAAAGGGTTATTAATCGAATCGGGAACTCAACGGCTCGATTGCCGGTCAACGCACAATCGAGGATAATCCGAATCAGCCAATTAGACTTGCCTAATTCTCACCCGATGTGTACTGTAAATTAAAGAAACCCCATTATTTCAGTCGCCTGACAAGACTGAACTACGGCGATCGTTTTACCAACGAGGACCGAATGAGAACACTGCCCTCGAGTAACCAACATGACCCAGCCCATTGATTCCCGACGCCAGGTACTGCACCTGCCGTGAGGAGCCTGAACACTTGGCAGGTGACCTTTCGTATCGTCGCCATCATTGCCACCGCGGAGTTCTGCATCATGCTGATGTTCGGCATGGCACCTCTCCCCCCGTTCATGAAGGGCACCTACCTTGCGGCCATCCTAGACGCCGTACTGCTGGGCCTCGTTTCCGCCGTACTGATCTATTTCTGGGTCATTCGCCCATTCGCGACCGCTCGCGACTCGGCACTTAAGCGTCTGAACCATCTCGCCTTGACGGACCCGCTCACGGAACTGGCGAACCGTCGGCTCATCATGCGCGATCTGGCGAAAGCCATCGCCGGCAACGCCCGGCACAAGGAATACGGCGCTTTCCTGCTGCTTGACCTGGACGGATTCAAAGCCGTCAACGACAGCTATGGGCATGAAACCGGTGACACCGTGTTGATCGTCGTGGCGGATCGACTGCGTCGACTATCGCGGACGGAAGATTCGGTGGGGCGGCTGGGCGGAGACGAGTTCGTGGTGCTCCTGCACCGACTCGGCCCGGAACTGCCCTTGGCCCGGGAGCGCGCCCTGATCATCGCCAACAAGATCATTGCCGAAATCAGTGCGCCCATCTTCCATCAGGAGCATGCACTACACGTTGGCGCCAGTATCGGCATCCGAATGCTCGGGCAACACGACCTCGTTTCCGACATCATCATCAACGAGGCCGACATGGCCATGTATCAGGCCAAGGAACAAGGCCGGGGGCGTGCCTTCATCTATGACTACAATGCCCAGAAACCGTCCCCGGGCAGATTTCAGTTTCCTCATCGCCTACCCGACCCCGCCGACTGACCCGACCGACTCGAATCCCTCATCATGAGCCAGACGATTCTCTCCCTGCTTACCAACTGGGCACTCATCGTCTTCTTCGGCGTCGGGCTGGTGTTGCTGGTCAAATCCCTGAACCGGCTGATGCAGGGTGCGCTGCGACAGTCGCTGGTACTCTTCGGCGGACTGCTTGCCTGGGGGGCATTCAGCATCTTTCTCGTATTTACGGTCATCGTATCCGGGCTGAACCACGCGGGCAGCGGCAAGGCCGCGGTCGCCTCGGTCTACATCGCGGCACTGGCCTATACCCTGGCCGGCATCGGCGTGCTCATCGTGCTGTTCCTGCCCCGTCGCGCACCGAAGGATGAGCCCCGGGACGGGAAAGACACCCACTAGACGGAATAGTACGACCGGTACCACGCGATGAACTGCCGAACGCCCTCGGCAACGGGCGTCGCCGGCCGGTAATCCACGTCACGCACGAGGTCCGCGACGTCCGCATAGGTATCGGGCACATCTCCCGGCTGCAAGGGCAGCAGATTCACCTGCGCCTTCATGCCCAGCGCCTGCTCGATGCATTCGATATAGGTGAGTAGCTCCACGGGATCGCTGTTGCCGATGTTGTACACCCGCCAGGGCGCGCGGGAACTGCCCGAATCCGGCGTGGTGCCATTCCAGTCGGGATTCGCGCTCGCCGGCCGGTCGAGCACCCGGATCACGCCCTCGACGATATCGTCGATATAGGTGAAATCCCGTCGGTGCTTGCCGTAGTTGTATACGTCGATCGGCTCGCCCGCGAGAATGTTCTTCGTGAACTTGAACAGCGCCATGTCCGGCCGGCCCCAGGGGCCATACACCGTAAAGAACCGCAGACCGGTGGTCGGCAGGTTGTAGAGCGACGAATAGGTATGGGCCATCAGCTCGTTGGCCTTCTTCGTCGCCGCATACAGCGAGAGCGGATGATCCACATTGTCGTGCACCGAGAACGGCAAGGTTTCGTTCGCCCCGTACACGGAGCTGGACGAGGCATAGGCCAGGTGCTCGACCTCGGCGTGTCGGCAGCCCTCCAGAATGTTCACGAACCCCACGAGATTGCTGTCGACATAGGCATGGGGATTCTCGATGGAGTAGCGCACGCCCGCCTGCGCGGCCAGATGCACCACCCGGTCGATACGCGCGTTGGCGAACAGATCGGCGACCCCCGCGCGATCCGCCACATCGAGCGTCCGGAACGAGAAATTGGGGTGATCCTGCAGACGGGCCAGGCGGGCCTTCTTCAGGCCCACGTCGTAGTAGTCGTTGAGATTGTCGATCCCGATCACCGTATCGCCGCGCGCCAGCAGACGCATCGACGTGGACGAACCGATGAACCCGGCCGCGCCCGTCACCAAAACATGCATAACCCACTCCCTTATCCACCTCGCCACCCGGTCGGATCACCCTGACCGGCCATCGGTCCGATTGTACGGACAAATCGCCCGACGCACTGCGTTGAGCGGTCGCATCCTAACCTTTTTTCACTACAAGATAGCAACGGCATCGCGGCCAATTCAGTCACGGGAATGTCATCTCGCTAAACGCCTGATACTGCTTGTTCCGCGCCGTTTCCCCCACCAGTTGTCCACAGAAATTCCACCGAAGCACCCCCTTGTGCGAAAACAGTAACACCCATATATAGTGGTTCGTAAAAATTCATGCCACATCTTTTTGTGCTTTATCCGGTTGACAAGGCCGGAGCATTGTCCAAGAATCGCTGAACGGTTCAGGCGGATGCGCCCGGCCGGGGAAACGTCGTTTTCGGCAAAACCCGACCCACCGCACACCGACCCGCGCCCCCGGCCGCAGCATGGCCCGCCGACCGTGCTGCTCCTGTCCAGACAACGAACCCTGCCCAACAAACAAGGATAGAGAACCATGCCCCAAACCACCGCTGCCACCGCCACCCAAACCCCCGTCTCCCCCGCCGCCAACGCCCTGAACGCCGAAGTCGAAACCGCCGCCACCACGCCCGGTTCCCTGCGCGTCATCCGACGTAACGGCAAGGTCACGGCCTACGACGCCAGCAAGATCCGGGTCGCCATGACCAAGGCCTTCCTGGCAGTCGAAGGGGGTGGCGCCGCGGTGTCCATGCGCGTGCACGATCTCGTCGCCAACCTCGGCGACGGCATCACCCAGGCCCTGATGCGTCGCATGCCGGGCGGCGGCACGGTGCATATCGAAGACATCCAGGATCAGGTCGAACTGGCCCTGATGCGCGAAGGTCACCACAAGGTCGCCCGCGCCTACGTGCTCTATCGCGAACAGCAGGCGCAGAAGCGCGCCGCCGAAGTGAAGGAAGAAGCCGAAGCGGCCCCGCAACTGCACATGAAGCGTGCCGACGGTACTCTCGTGCCGCTGGATCAGGCCCGTCTGCGCGCCCTGGTCGATGAAGCCTGCGCCGGCCTGAGCGACGTCGACGCCGGTGCCGTCGCCCGCGAAACCCTCCGCAACCTGTTCGACGGCGTCCCCGAGAAGGAAGTGAACACCGCCCTCGTGATGAGCGCGCGCACCCTGATCGAGAAAGACCCGAACTACAGCTACGTCGCGGCCCGCCTGCTGCTCGACGGCCTGCGCACCGAAGCCCTGCGCTTCCTCAAGCAGCCGGTCACCGAATGCACCCAGGCCGAGATGGGCAACCTGTACGCGGACTACTTCACCGCCTACATCTCCGCCGGTATCGAGCACGAACTGCTCGACCCGACCCTGAAGCAGTACGACCTCAAGCGACTGGCAGCCGCCTTCGAGCCCACCCGCGACCTGCAGTTCACCTACCTCGGCCTGCAGACCCTGTACGACCGCTACTTCCTGCACAGCCGCGGCGTGCGCTTTGAGCTGCCGCAGGCCTTCTTCATGCGCGTCGCCATGGGCCTGGCCATCAACGAAATCGACCGCGAAGCCCGCGCCATCGAGTTCTACCGCCTGCTCTCTTCCTTCGACTTCATGAGCAGTACCCCGACCCTGTTCAACGCCGGCACCCTGCGTCCGCAGCTGTCCTCCTGCTACCTCACCACCGTGCCGGACGACCTCGACGGCATCTTCGCTGCCGTGAAGGACAACGCCCTGCTCTCCAAGTTCGCCGGCGGCCTCGGCAACGACTGGACCCGCGTCCGCGCCCTCGGCGCCCACATCAAGGGCACCAACGGCCAGTCCCAGGGCGTCGTGCCCTTCCTGAAAGTGGCCAACGACACCGCCGTGGCCGTGAACCAGGGCGGCAAGCGCAAGGGCGCCGTCTGTGCCTACCTCGAAACCTGGCACATGGACATCGAGGAATTCCTCGACCTGCGCAAGAACACCGGGGACGACCGCCGTCGTACCCACGACATGAACACCGCCAACTGGGTGCCCGACCTGTTCATGCAGCGCGTCATCGAGGAAGGTGACTGGACCCTGTTCTCGCCCTCCGACGTGCCGGACCTGCACGACCTCACCGGCGAAGCCTTCACCAAGGCCTACACCCGCTACGAAGAAATGGCCGACCGCGGCGACCTCAAGCACTTCCGTCGCGTCAAGGCCGTCACCCTGTGGCGCAAGATGCTCGGCATGCTGTTCGAAACCGGCCACCCGTGGATCACCTTCAAGGATCCCTGCAACATCCGCTACACCAACCAGCATGCGGGCGTCGTGCACAGCTCCAACCTCTGCACCGAGATCACCCTGCACACCAACGACAACGAGATCGCCGTGTGCAACCTGGGTTCGGTGAACCTCGCCCAGCACGTCACCGCCGACGGCCTGGATCAGGAAAAGCTGGCGCGCACCATCCAGACCGCCATGCGCATGCTGGACAACGTGATCGAGTACAACTACTACTCCGTGCCGCAGGCCCGCAATTCCAACCTGCGTCATCGCCCGGTCGGCCTCGGCATCATGGGCTTCCAGGATGCTCTGCACATCCAGAAGATCCCCTACTCTTCCGATGCCGCCGTCGAATTCGCCGACCGCTCCATGGAAGCGGTGAGCTACCACGCCATTTCCGCCTCCAGCGATCTGGCCCGCGAGCGCGGCCGCTACGCCAGCTACGAAGGTTCCCTGTGGAGCCGCGGCATCCTGCCGATCGACTCCATCGAACTGTTGGCCCAGGCCCGTGGCAAGTACCTCGTGATGAACCGCGACACCAGCCTCGACTGGGATAGCCTGCGCGAGAAGGTTCGCACCCAGGGCATGCGCAACTCCAACACCATGGCCATCGCCCCGACCGCGACCATCTCCAACATCTGCGGCGTGGCCCAGTCCATCGAGCCGACCTTCGAGAACCTGTTCGTGAAGTCCAACCTCTCCGGCGAGTTCACCGTGGTCAACCCGTATCTGGTGCGCGATCTCAAGGCCAAGGGCCTGTGGGACGAAGTCATGGTCAACGACCTCAAGTACTTCGACGGCAGCGTGCAGGAAATCGACCGCATTCCGGCCGACATCAAGGCCCTGTACGCCACCGCCTTCGAAGTGGAGCCGCGCTGGCTGATCGAAGCCGCTTCCCGTCGCCAGAAGTGGCTCGACCAGGCCCAGTCCCTCAACCTGTACCTGGCCGACCCCTCCGGTCCGAAACTGGACCAGATGTACAAGAACGCGTGGCTGGTCGGTCTGAAGACCACCTACTACCTGCGCGCCGCCTCCAAGACGCGCGTCGAGAAGACCACCATGACCAAGCTGGACGGCAAGCTGCGCGGTGTCTCCGCCGACGTGATGCCTGCCTCCGCCGAGCCCAAGGCCTGCCTGATCGACGATCCGGGATGCGAAGCCTGCCAATAAGCCGACAACCTCGTCAGGTGACCCCACGGCTCCACCCCACCGGAACCATCCGGGGAACCGACCGGGGAATCACCGGGCGAGCCGCACACGAATCAGAACTTGAATCCGCCGTAGTCGCCCATCGATAGAGACGCTACGGCCATGAGCGACAAGAAGAGGAACAAACCAATGCTGAACTGGGACACCATGGAACCCACCCCCCGCCGCAACCCGGCCGCTGACCAAGCTAACGACGCTGTGGCCGCCGAATCCGTTGCCGCCGAACAGCTGAACGCCCAACCGGCCTATCATGAAGTCCGCCAACCGGCAGGCCAGACCACCGCCCATGCCACCGGCGAAGAGCACGCCCACAGCCAGACCGGCCTGGAAGGCATCGAACAGGGTGCAGGCCGCGTCGACGTCTCCGCCAAGCGCATCATCAACGCCACCGCCGACGTCAACCAGCTCCTGCCCATGAAATACACCTGGGCCTGGGAAAAGTACCTCGCCGGTTGCAACAACCACTGGATGCCGACCGAAGTCTCCATGCAGGCCGACCTCGCCATCTGGAAGGCCCGCGACGGCCTCACCCTCGACGAGCGCCACATGATCATGCGCAACCTCGGCTTCTTCGCCACCGCGGAATCCCTGGTCGCCAACAACATCGTGCTGGCCATCTACCGCCAGATCACCAACCCCGAATGCCGCCAGTACCTGCTGCGCCAGGCCTTCGAAGAGGCGATCCACACCCACACCTTCCAGTACATCGTCGATTCCCTCGGTCTCTCCGAAGGCGAGCTGTTCAACATGTATCGCGAAGTCCCGTCCATCACCGCGAAGGACGCCTGGGCACTCAAGTACACCAAGAACCTCTCCACCGGCGAGTTCGACACCAGCACCACCGAAGGCGCGCAGGACTTCCTGCGTGACCTCGTCGCCTTCTACGTCGTGTTCGAAGGCATGTGGTTCTACACCGGCTTCGCGCAGATCCTGTCCCTGGGACGCCGCAACAAGATGACCGGCATCGCCGAGCAGTACCAGTACATCATGCGCGACGAATCCATCCACCTGAACTTCGGCATCGACGTGATCAACCAGATCAAGATCGAAAACCCGCACCTGTGGACCGACGCCTTCAAGCAGGAAGTCATCACCATGGTCCGCGAGGCCTGCGAACTTGAAATCGCCTACGCCCGCGACACCATGCCCCACGGCCTGCTCGGCCTCTCCGCCGAAATGTGCGAAGAGTACATGCACTTCATCACCAACCGGCGCTGCAACCAGATCGGCCTGCCGGAACAGTACCCGGGGGCCGGCAACCCCTTCCCCTGGATGAGCGAGGTGGTCGACCTCAAGAAGGAAAAGAACTTCTTCGAGACCCGCGTCACCGACTACCAGACCGGCGGTGCGCTGAACTGGTAAGAGAAACAACAAACCCGCCGAATGGCGGGTTTTTAGCTAACAGGATATTCGATTTTTAAACCATTCGTTGATACAAAATATGGATAGAACAAAAGAGGAAGTGGCAAAAGATAAGGAGATTTACGAAAACCTTAGAAACGAACTTCTCAGGAGAGATCTATCAAACACCGAAAACTACGACAAATCAATACTAACGCTTTCTTCAGCTGCGCTAGGTGTATCCATAGCATCTATAAATTCAATTATTCCATTAGACACATCAAGGGAAATTTGGCTATTGAAATTAGGGTGGGCATTATTACTTACAAGCACCATTAGTTCCTTAGCCGCCTACCTAATCAGCAACAAAGGAATTTCCAAACAGATTGGCTACGCAGAGAAGTATTATTTAGACGGAGATGAGGAATACTTCGACAAACCGAATGTTTACATCAAAATAAACCACGCTCTAAATATATCAACCGGATTAATATTTATCACAGGAATGATCAGCATTGTTTATTTTATTATTTATAACACGTAAATAGGGAAAAATGATGAGCGAAGAAAAAAACTCCAGCACCAGAATTTGCCAAGATAGCGCTAACATCCCAACCATGCAGCGCAGACCTAGCGGAGAACAATTAATTAAGAGCGCAAACATTCCGAAATTGCAACAGAGCTCTGGAGCCAAAAACTCATCACCATCAAACAACGGGAACAAAAAATAATAACTTGGGATAATTGGGGCCAGGGATAATTGGGGTCAGAGTAAAATTCCACCAGCAGTACTTATACCAAATTAGGACAATAGGGGCAGACCACGGTTCTTCTAATAAATGGTGAGCTAAATCATAAATTCGACGGCACAAATAATCATTTGAGGCCATGCACCGCGTCACGACAAGTGACATTTTTTCTGACAGGCAATGCACGAAACGGAGGAGACTGTATGACTGACATCACCATCAAGACCGACAAGAACATCGCAGCCGATGAGGTCGCCAATCTGCTGGCTTCGGTGGGCTGGGGCAAGGAATCGGACTACGACGCAGCAACCATTGAACGATCGATGGCGGCATACCCGATCATCGCCTATTGCCGGAATGCGGACGGACTGCTGATTGGTTACGTCAGCGCCTTTACGGATGGCGCATTCTCTACCTTCATCGGCGAACTGATTGTGCGACCGGACTTCCAACGACGCGGCATCGGCTCGGCCTTGCTGGCCCATGTGGTGGATCAATGCCGAGGCGTACCGGTCTATGCCACGCCGTTTCAGGATACGGAAGAATTTTTCCTTGAACGGGGATTCCGAATTCCCAAACGCCTGATGTCCGTCGTTTCGATGCGTAATTCCGCCTGACAGTATCGGTTTCACCCCGCTCCTGTAGGTTGGGCTAAACGCAGTGCAGCCCAACATAGAACTGAATCATCTATCCATCCGTATTGGGGTCGGTGAAACAATTCACGGTAATAGTCCAAGGCCAAAGTTGGCAAGTCCGGCGATTCACCTTCTTACAAGCCGTAGAACTAGAGAGTTACATACTGAGATGCTCAAACCCCTGGTTGACTGCTTTATCGCGGGAACACTGGTCCATACTAAAGATGGCCTGAAGCCCATCGAAGAAATCAAGGTGGGGGATTGGGTATTGTCCCGGCCTGAGAACCCGGAAATGGGGACTGAGACAGCGTACAAGCGCGTGGCAAACACCTTCCGCTTTGAAAACAAGCCGGTGGTGAGCCTTAGTTGGGTGCAGAGACCGGTGGATGACTCGACCGGCGAGAAGAAGGGTGATCGAACATCTATGTTTGATTGGGTCTTCGCAACTCCCAATCACCCTGTCTGGGTGGATGGGCATGGTTGGATGGCCGCAGAGCGATTGTTTGAGCCATCAGGCCGACGTCGCCGACCCCACTTGCTTCACCCCGAAGAATGGTACCGGCCATTGCTCAGGCTGGCGGACGGCAGTGCATGCCACATCACTGGTGTCAGCGATTGCTTCCGCACCGATCAACCTCAAGTGGTTTATACAGAAGAATCATACGAATTCTTGGAAAGTGGCCACTCATGGGATTTCAACGAGTCTCCACCAAAGTTAATCAGCAATAAAGTAGCTTTCGATATGGAAAACTGGGTCGACGAGGAAACGGGCGAACCTGTTGTATTTACGACAACGGTATACAAAATCGAGGTCGAAGACTGGCATACATACTTTGTGGGTAGTACGGGGCTGTGGGTTAGACAATAGAGGACATGATAATTAGGATCAGAGTAAAATCATCCCTGCCCGCATCTCCCACTGAATAACCGATTTTACGCTTTGCCATGTCACAAGCTTTATCCGAATCCGAGTTTAATCAACAGGTTGAGCAGTTGTTTGCCCAGCACGGTATTGCCGCATTTGCTGCACCCTACGGCAGCGTTCCGCCATTTACCTTGTTTGTCGAAGAGGACACGGTGGTGGCCGAGTCGGCATCCAGCCCGCGCCATCGGTATGGAGCGTTTTGCGAACTGGACGATCCGTTGACCGGGGAAGCGCTGGAAACGCATGTGCAGCACTGGTTGCGCAGTGGCGAGGCGTATGCGCTCTATTTGAGCATGAACGTCTGTCGCTATAACTGCTGAAGCGGCTGAACACCGGAAGCGGGCCAGGTATCCTGCCCAGCCAACTTCCTCTGCTGAGCGACCGCCTGTTGGGGTGCGCCACGGGCTTACCCCAACCTACTCCGGGGCGTTGAGACCTGAATAATCGGGGTCAGCATTAAATCTCCCCCTCTCCCGTAGATTGGGCTAAACGCAGTGCAGCCCAACACAGCTGCGGAACATTCAACCCGCCCTGTTGGGGTGCGCCACGGGCTTACCCCAACCTACACCGGGCGTTGAGGCCTGAATAATCGGGGGCAGCGTTAAATTTCCCCCTCCCGTAGGTTGGGCTAAACGCAGTGCAGCCCAACATCGCTGCGGAACATTTCACCCTCCCTGTTGGGGTGCGCCGCTGGCTTACACCAAATAGTTTCAGGCTTTTGAGGCCTGAGCCTTGGCTTTCACATCCCGCCCAACACTGAAAGGCTGATCCAGCACACCGCCATGGTCCTGCCCGCTAACGACGCATCCGCCCTTTCTAACCCCAATTTTTCTGTGGCATAGTGCCAGGGCACAACAATCAGAAAAACCATCGATCAATAACAACCAGGGAAGGATAACGCGATGTTCATAAAAGCATTTGCCAAGTTTGGTACGGGTGCGACCGCCGTGGTCGCCTGTCTGGTTCTGGCCGGTTGCGCGACCAGCCGCAGCGAGATCAGTCTCGATCAACCCGGTATGTCGGCGGCCGGCATGGCGACAGCATCGGCGGCCACGGCCGCGCCGTCGAACGGTCGGGTGGTGGTGATCCGCTCGGTCACCGACGAACGGCATTTCGAGGAGGATCCCGGCGAACCGAGCACCCCGTCCCTGGGATTCGAAGGGGCGGACAAGGCCACGGCCGCCATCAAGGCACGGGCCATCGGCCGCAAGCGCAATTCCTTCGGTAAGGCGATGGGGGATATTCTGCTGGAACCGGGCCAGACCGTCGAAAGCGTCGTCCGCCTCAACGCCACCGAGGCGCTCGAAGCAGCCGGCTACCAGGTCAAGGAAGCGACGGCTCCCTCCTCCACCACCGCTCCGATCCTGCTGGATATCCACATCAAGAAATTCTGGTCGTGGTTCCGGCCGGGCTTCTGGGCCGTGACCCTGAGCACGAATATCGCCACGGATATCGATGTATCCACCAAGGACAAGCCGGAAACCATCAGCATCCATGCCGAGGATGCCAATATGGCCGCAACGGATGGTGCCTGGGTGGCCGTGATGAAAAAGGCCCTGGCCGAGTATCGTGAACAGCTCACGACCAAGGCCAAGGCGTTTCCGTAACCGGACGGACGCATGAACACACGCTGTGCGGCCCAGCACGGCGACAGCGCAATCAACCATCTCTGTTGGGGTGCGCCACAGGCTTACCCCAACCTACGCCTGACCGACCGCCTGTTGGGGTGCGCCACGGGCTTACCCCAACCTACTCCGGGGCGATGAGGCCTGAATAATCGGGGTCAACGTTAAATCTCCCCCTCACCCGTAGGTTGGGCTAAACGCAAGTGCAGCCCAACACAGCCGCGGAACATTTCACCCGCCCTGTTGGGGTGCGCCATGGCTTACCCCAACCTACGTCACGCAGGGGGGGATAAAGACCACGGCTTCTGCACATCAAGATGATTGAGCGCATCGGCACAAAAGGCTCGGAGCCGATGATTCTCGACTCCTCGAAGATTCCCCTTCTCCCACCCGCTTATCGATATGCCAAGCCAGATCCGATATTTCACCACTATCCGTGCCAGCAGTTCTCAACAGGAGTCTGCGCGACAACCGGGTTATATTGGCGAACTCATGCATAACGAGAAGTAAAAAACCATGAAAAAAACCCTCAAACCCGGCATCGCCTACGAACACCGATTCACGGTGCCAACCAGCAAAACCGTACCCGCCCTCTATCCGGAATCGGCGGAATTCACCGCCATGCCCGAAGTGTTCGCCACTGGATTTCTGGTAGGCCTGCTCGAGTGGGCGTGCATCAAGGCCATCAACCCGCACCTGGACTGGCCGGAAGAACAGACGGTCGGCACCCATATCGACGTGAGTCATGAGGCCGCGACCCCGCCGGGTCTGGAAGTCACCGTTACGGTGGAATTGATCGAGGTGGTGGGGCGAAAGTTGGTGTTCGCGGTAATGGCACACGATGGCGTCGATTGCATTTCAACAGGCCGGCACGAGCGCTTTGTGATCAACCGACAAAAGTTCGATGCGAAGGTTGAGACAAAGAAACGCCCAGCCCAACGGTGATCGCCCAAATCACCCCAAGCCAGCACCGTAGCTAGGGTTAAACGCCGTGCAGCCAAACAAAGCCGGGGATCATTGGACCATCCCAGTTGGGGTGCGCCAGGGCTTACCCCAACCTACGCCATGCCGGCGATGCGATCGACTTGAGCACACCACCAACGCCCTACGCACCGCCGCCTATGTCCGTCCATCGAGATTGGGATGTACCGTCTGCCTGTCACAATTGTTTCAAACTGTATCCGTAGCCTGAACGAACATCGGCGAAAACAGGGTACGACGCCTCAAACCGGCCCATTGCCTGACCGGCCCTGAGCAGCGATCCAGCCAACCCGTACCGTGTCACGCAACCGGTTGGGCACCTGATCCGCGATATACCGGCCGCGTCACGCATCGTAACCTCTGCCGCAACGGACTTTCCCTGACCGGGCAAAACGCCCCGACCTACTTCACCTGAACAACGGGAGGAATCCGATGGCTCAGTTTTCCGAAATGCCGCTGCCGTACACGGATGGCGAAACGCAATACATTGGCCTGCTGATGCGGGACGAGACACGGGCACCGACGGCACTGGTCGTGCTGCTGCCGGATTGGCGGGGCCAGAGCACCCTGGCGCGGGATCATGCGGCCCCGTTGCTGGAACAGGGCTGCGCGGTGGTGATCGCGGATCTCTACGGCGAGGGGTTCAGCCCAAGCGATCCGGCTCAGGTTGGCCCGATGATCAAACGGCTATTGGATCACCGCCATGAGGGCGCAGCGGCGCTGCGCGCCTGCGTGGAGGCCGTCCGGCGCCAGTTCGGCCCGGATCGACCTATCTTCTGCCTGGGCTACAGCGCGGGTGGCATGATCGCCCTGGATTACGGCCGGACCGGGGCGGACGTGGCAGGCATCATCGTCTGTTCCGGCCTGATCAAGACTGCCGCCCCGGACATGTCCACGCGGATCAAGGCGCCGGTTCTGCTGCTGCAAGGCACCCAGGACATGGTGTCGCCCATGAACGTGATACTCGCCCTGAGCGAGGAAATGGACGATGCCGGCAATGATTTCCGTCTGTCGCTCTATGGCCAGACCCACCACGCGTTCGACAACCCGGAAGCGGGTACGGACCCGACCGCTCGGCTGGTCTACTCGCCGACGGCTGCGGCGGAAGCCCGGCAGGCGATCCTCACGTTTATCGCGGCGCACCGGGCGTGACTGGATGTGCCGCGGGAAGGCATTCGCACGCGGTATGCGTCACGGATTCAACAATCGCCTCGGGCCGGATCGCCATCGATCGCGTTCGGCACCTTCGACCGGAATATGCCGTGTCGTCAGGATGAAACCCGATTTATCGCCTAACCTTGTTGAGTACGTCGATGAATCGACTCTATACGAATTATTTGCCGACCGATCGGAATCGGGGTGACCTCATCGAGTAGCGGTGCGGTTGCCGGACTGGCGATCCGCTTCCTGCCACCCCGCCCCGGACCGATCGGGATTCATCGCGACAACGGGTGTCTGCCGACCTGGCCTTTGGCACGCCGCCGTTTCTGTAGATCCTGAGGAGGAACATCATGACGACTTCGGAAAACAAGAACGCGCATTCCCCGATTGCACAGGACCCCAATACCCCGTACGACCGGGGTCCGGCCGGTGGCTGGGGTTCATTGCGCGGCATCTCGCGGATTTTCGGCGACGTGGGCGGGTCCACCGTTGCGGCAAAGATTCTCGCCAATCTCAACAAACCCGGCGGGGTCATGTGCAGTTCCTGCGCCTGGGCCAAACCGGCCAAACCGGCCAAGTTCGAATTCTGCGAAAACGGCGCCAAGGCAACCCTCTGGGAACTGGATGAAAAACGAGCCGACGCCGCCTTCTTCGAGGAACACAGCGTCAGCGAGCTGAAATCCTGGCACGACCACGATCTGGAGCGGGCTGGGCGCCTGTCCGAGCCGCTGCGCTACGATGCCGCCCGCGACCGCTACGTTCCGGTCAGCTGGGATACGGCCCTGCAGGAGATCGGCCAGATTCTCCAGCGCATCGCCCCGAAGGAGGCCGTGTTCTACGCCAGCGGCCATGCGGGGCTGGAGGCGTCGTATCTGTATGCCCTGTTCGCCCGTGCCATGGGCCATCAGAATCTGCCGCAGTCCTCCAACATGTGTCACGAGACGACGAGCGTGAACCTCAAGACCTTCATCGGCACGCCGGTGGGCACCTGCACGCTGGAGGACTTCGACCACTGCGACGCCATCTTCTTCTTCGGCCAGAACACCGGCACCAACTCGCCGCGTTTCCTGCATACGTTGAAGGCGGCCGTCGAACGGGGCTGCAAGATCGTAACCTTCAATCCCGTACGTGAACGCGGGCTGCTGGAGTTCGTCGATCCGCAGAACATCATGCAAATGATCACGAATCACCCCACCCGGATCTCCAACAAGTACTATCAGGTGAAACCGGGCGGCGACATCGCCGTGCTGGCCGGCATGATGAAGCATGTGCTCGCCCGTGAAGATGCTGCCCCGGGCACCATTCTGGATCATGACTTCATTGCGTCGGAAACGACCGGTTTTGCCGAGACCGCCGCCCTGATCCGCGCGTTCGATTGGTCGGAAATCGAGGCGCAGTCTGGGTTGAGCCGCGCCCTGATCGTGGAAGCGGCAGACATCTACATCGCGGCCAAGAACGTCATCGGCATCTACGGCATGGGCCTGACGCAACATGTGAACGGCTGGCTCAACCTCGGCATGTACTGCAATCTGCTGCTGATGCGCGGCAACATCGGCCGCCTCGGCGCCGGCATGTCGCCGGTACGCGGCCACTCCAACGTGCAAGGTCAGCGAACGGTCGGCATCGGCGAGAAATCCGCCCACATGCCGGCCGAGAAGCTGAAGGCGCAGTTCGGTATCGACGCGCCCAGCGAAGAAGGGCTCAATATCGTGAAAGCCAGTGAGGGCGTGCTGGACGGCAGCGTCAAGGCGATGCTGTCGCTGGGCGGCAATCTGCTGCGTGCCCTGCCCGACCGCGAGCGCCTGGAGGCGGCCTGGCCGAACCTGGATCTAACGGTACACATTTCCACCAAGCCGAACCGCTCGCATCTGGCACCGGGCAAGGTGAGCTATATCCTGCCCTGTCTCGGCCGCACCGATATCGACCGTCAGGCAAGCGGCCCGCAGGCCGTGTCGATGGAGGATACGTTCAGCCATATCTACGGCTCCCTCGGCACGGCCGAACCGCCCAGCGACAAAGTCCGCTCGGAAACGGCAATCGTCGCCGGCATCGCCAAGGCCACGCTGCCGCCGAACCCGCGCCTGCGCTGGGACGAGTGGGTCGCCAACTACGACCTGATCCGCGACCTGATCGCCGAGACCTTCCCCGACGATTTCAGCGATTTCAACAAGCGGATGATGCAACCCGGCGGCTTCTATCGCGGGAATCCGGCCCGCGACCGGAACTGGAAGACGGAAAGCGGAAAGGCCCAGTTCACCCCGCCGACCACCCTGTCGGCCCTGGGACAATCCCCCAGCGGACAAAACGCCATGACCCTGATCACCCTGCGCTCCAACGATCAGTTCAACACGACGATCTACGGGTTTTCGGACCGCCTGCGCGGCTTGGAAGGCAGCCGGGAAATCGTGTTGATGAACCGCAAGGAGATGGATCGACTGGGACTGACGGAAGGACAGACCGTGACGCTGCGCAGTCAGATCGACGATGGGATAGAACGGCAGATCGGCGGCCTGAAAGTGACGCCCTACGACCTGCCGGACGGGACGGTCGCCGGATACTATCCGGAACTCAATCCCCTCGTACCCTTGTCCTATCACGAGAAGAACTCGCTCACACCGGCCTATAAGGGCACGCCGGTCGAAGTCCGCGCCTAAGGTTCATCGCCAAGGTTCACTCAAGAGGGTCGCGCCGGGCTGGTCATGGTCGACAGACCACCCAAAGCGATCCGCTCTCCGAATCCGACACCCAAAACCGATAACGAAAAACCCGAGACTCGTGGAAATGACGAGGCTCGGGTTTTCGACGTAGGGCGAACGCGTTCCGGACGCGCCGCCGAGTTATGCTGTTGCGAGTCAGTCGGGACGGGCGCTTTCCCGATCGTTTTCTAGTACGGTACCCGACCGGGCATCGATACCGACTTCATAGGCCACTTGATCGGTCCCCTGGATGTCGAACGAATAGCGCAGACCACTACCACCGCCCTCCTTTTCCAGTTCTTCGTCGGTGATGGTGCCCGGTCGGGCCTTGAGCGCCAGGGTTCGCGCTTCCGGCATGCCGATCTTGGCCCCTGTGGCAAGCGATTCGCCGTCGTAGGCCTGGGCGCCGACGATACCCGTCAGACTCAGGCCGATACCGGCAAGACCTGCAAGGACATAACGTGATTTCATGATGAGATCCTCCAATGGGGCGCAACGCGCCATATGACGATCAACGGGATCGTTGATGCAGGCTCACCATAACCAGTGGGGCATTGCCAATAAGTGGCGAGTTCATGACGATTGGTTAATCCGGTTGACGGATCGGGAGCCTGGTCCGACCGACTCAACGTAGGGGATGGCGTGCCGGACCAGCCGTGTGGGGTTGTCGCAGGTAACCTGGGCCGGTCAATCTTCGCCGCGTTCGTGCGCTTCGCGTGGCTGCCGGTAGATTTCACGATGCACGTCGTCGCTCTGCGCGTGCGGGTGGCGATGAGGATGAGACTCGTGGATCAGCCAATGGGCCTCGTGACGGTACACACGGTGGCGCTTTCTGATGACGACATGATCCGCCCCATCGATCTGCGCCGGCACGATGGTATAGAGCGGTGGCGCAAAGATGGTGCCGAGGCTCCCCCCAACGCCCGGCGCATCCCCGTAGAGCAGATTCCAGTTGATGATGTCGGCATGGACCGCGGGGCTGGCCAGGGGCACTGCCGTCAGGATCAGGGCGCCAAGCAGTTTGGATGGGTGCATCAGGAGCATGGATCTGTCCTCCGTCCGGGGTATCCGCGCATGATACGCGCAATAGGCGCAAAGCCTAAGTGATCGATGGGCGCTGCTGGTTTGAGCGCACAGATTTCCGAATCGGAACCCGACTCTGGAAAAAACTCAAAGTATGACCCTTGTTCATGGGGGCATCATGACAAACCTGCCAATGGTGTATCGACACCTCCCGGACGAGCACCCTAGCGCCTATAAACGGTCACCTGGACTCGCTCTTTATATTTAATAGCAAATAGTTACGGTCAGGATTTCGTTGGTCTAATATTAGGGACGACACGGAATATCATGGAGTCAGTATCCAGAATGTCGCAACCGAACGAGAGGATTGAAGTCCAGGCATTACTGGTACGTTTTACGCAGATCTTCGTACCCGTCGTGCTCATCCTGTCCGGGATTCTGTATTCGGTCATTCGTTTCGACCAGCATATCCGCCTGCAGCGGGCCGAAGTACGCGAACACAGTCGCATTCTGGTGGCCAAACAGAGTATCCAGTCGGATTTTGCCTCGGTCATCACCGATTTGCAGGTATTGTCCAACTTGCCACTCCTGCAGTCCTATCTCAGCGATGGTCAACCGGCCCAGCGTGCGGATCTCGAAAAAATCTTTCTGCTACTGGCGAAAAAATCCCGACGTTATGACCAGATTCGCTACCTCGATGCCACGGGCGAGGAACGAATACGGATCAACGACAACGACGGTATGCCCGCAGTGGTGACTGCAGCGAAATTGCAGAACAAACGCGGCCGCTACTATTTCGAGGATAGCCTTGCGCTCAACCGAAACCAGATATTCGTGTCTCCGCTCGACCTGAATATGGAACACCGGAGAATCGAAACACCCTACAAACCCATGATCCGATTCGGCACGCCGGTATACGATCGAAACGGCGACAAGAAGGGCGTGGTCATCCTCAACTACTTCGGTGACCGGCTGCTGAAGAACTTTCATACAACGATGCAGGGCGGCCTGCCGCACGAGGGCATGCTGCTTAACCAGGAGGGATACTGGTTGAGCGGCCCGAACCCCACGAAAGAATGGGGATTCATGTTTGGCGACAAGTCGCGCACTTTCGCCCATGAATATCCCGACATCTGGCCGGTCATCCGTGCCTCGGAACAGGGCTTTCTCCGAACGGATCGGGGACTATTCGTTTACGACACGGTACGACCGCTCAGTACGTTGGGCCCGATCGAGGAAGCCAGAGCCACGGCCAGTCAGGCCTCATCGCCACCCTACCAATGGAAAATCGTCTCATTCATACCCGATTCCGCCCTGTACGCCTCGGCGTTCTACACCCATACCTTCAGTTGGGCGATCCTCGCACTCACCTTCCTCATGCTTGCCTTACTCACGCTCTACATCGCCCGCGTGACCCTGAGTCGTCAACTGGCCCGGCAATCCATCAGGCGGCTCAACAAGGAACTGGAAAAACGCGTGATTGCCCACGCGGCCGGAGAGGAACGCCTTTCGGTGACGCTGAACGCCATCGGCGACGCGGTGCTGTCCACCGACAAGGAGGGCAACGTGAATCGGCTGAATCCCGTCGCCGAGAAACTGACGGGCTGGTCCCAGGCCGACGCCTACGGACGACCGATCGGCGAGGTGTTCAACATCATCAACCAGCAGACGCGCGCCCCTGCGCCGGTGCCGGTGTGGAACACCCTGAACATGGGTAGCATTCAGGGCCTCGCCAACGACACGGTGCTCATCGCGCGCGACGGCACGGAGCGCCCGATCGCGGACAGCTGCGCGCCGATCCGCGACCGACAGGGCGCGATTATCGGCGCCATTCTCGTGTTCCGCGACGTCACGCAGGAATATGCCGCCAAGCGTGCCCTGATCGACAGCCGCAAACGAATTCAGGAGATCCTCAATGCCGTGGCCGATGGGGTGGTCACCATCGACCAGCACGGGGCGATCGAAAGCTTCAACCCCGCAGCCGAGCAGTTGTTCGGTTACACCGAAGCGGAGGTCATGGGGCAAAACGTGAAAATGCTGATGCCCGAACCCCATCGTAGTCAGCACGACGATTACCTCGCACGCTATCTCGAGACCGGGGAAGCCCGTGTGGTCGGCCAGCGTCGGGAGATGGAGGCCCAGCGGAAAAACGGCAGTCGCTTCCCGATCAATCTCGCCGTAAATACGTTGCAACTCAGCGATGCCGTGCACTTTACGGGCGTCATTCGCGACATCACCGAAACCAAGCTGCACGAACAGCAACTGATCGCCGCCCGGGACGATGCGGAAAAGGCGAACCATCTGAAGGACTCCTTCCTCGCCACCATGAGCCATGAAATCCGCACCCCGCTCACCGGGATTCTCGGCATGCTGGAAGTCCTGTCGATGACCGATCTGGAGCCGGATCAGATCACCACGCTCCAAGCCGCCTGGGAATCCGCCCGGGGGCTGCTGCGCATCGTCAACGACATTCTCGACTGGTCGAAGATCCAGGAAGGAAAGCTGGTGCTCTCGCCCCAGGCGACCTCGATTCCTCAGCTGATTCAGGAGGTCGTGAACACGTATTCCCGCGTGGCCAGCGCCAAGAATCTGCTACTCAAGCATGAAATCGACCCCAAGCTCAGTGCGGCACATATTGTCGATCCGCTTCGCCTGTCCCAAATTCTCAACAATTTCGTCAGCAATGCGATCAAGTTCACCGAAGAAGGCGAGATCGTGGTCAGCGCCGAGTTGCTCGAATTGAAGGAAAGTGGGGAACGCATCCGATTCTCCGTCCGCGATACGGGCGTCGGCATCGCCGAGGAGGTCCAGGCCCAACTGTTCCAGCACTACCGCCAGGCCAGTGCGGATACGGCGCGCCTGTACGGCGGCACGGGGCTCGGTCTGTCCATCTGCCGTCGGCTGGCCGATCTTCTCGACGGCCAGATCCAGCTCGTCAGCGCGCCGAATGAGGGCGCGACTTTCAGTCTGATCCTGACACTGCCCGTTTCCGCAGCGCCCGCAGATCGACTCCCCGCCCTATTGCCCGTGGTCGAACAGCGGAAGGTGACGCCCTTCCGCGAGAATACCGACAATGCCCCCCAGGTACTTGCGGTCGACGATCATCCGATCAATCGCGACCTGCTTGCACGACAAATTCGTCTGCTCGGGCTACGCGTCGTTTCGGCAGACAACGGCATATCGGCCCTCGCCGCCTGGCCCAAGGATGACTGCGCACTGATCATCACCGATTGCCACATGCCGGAGTTGGACGGCTATGCCTTTGCGCGCGCGGTTCGCAAGATCGAAACGGAAGAAAAGCGGCCAAGACTGCCGATCATCGCCTGGACGGCAAATGCCAGTTCCGAGGAACTGGAACGCTGCCAGGCTTCAGGCATCGACGATCTGCTGGTCAAGCCGGCAGACCTCACCCAGCTCAAACAGGCGATTGCCCGCTGGCTCCCTGTGTCGGATGCGGAAAATGATAAAAAAACAACACCCTTAGGCGAGGCCACTGACGAATCAGACCAGGAACGCATTCTCGATAGCAGTGTTTTGGCTAATATCGTTCAAACCGATGCGGAACGTGTGCGACTTCTTCAGGAATTTCATCGTCATATCCTGGCGGACGCCACCCGACTCGCTGACGAGTTGAAGACGGGCGCGCAGGCCGAGACAAGTTTGATATCGGTGGCAGATGCCGCCCATCGCATGAAGGGGTCCTCCCGGATGGTCGGCGCCCAAGAGCTCGCCGAGGCCTGTCAGCGCATCGAGGAAACGGCGCGTGCGAACGACCATACAGCAGCATGTGCCGCGGAATCGGATTTGACGGCGGCTCTCGATCGCTTCGGTCGGATGCTCGCCGAACGCACCCGAAATCAGGGAAGTTGACCATGATCGATACGCTCAACCTGCTGGTCATCGAGGACGACGACTTCCAGCGACGGATGTTGGTGACCATGCTAAATGCCCTGGGCGCCACATCCGTCGCGGTCGCCAGCAATGGAAGGCAGGCGCTCGAGCAAATCCACCACGAAAGCGGCGAGCCCATCCATGTGGCCCTCTGCGACCTGAACATGCCGGAAATGGACGGTCTCGAGTTTCTGCGCCATCTGAGCCAGCTGCATCACGACGTAGCCGTCATCATCATCAGCGCCATGGACAGCCGCCTGCTGGAGCTCGTGCAGCGCATGGCGGCCATGTACGATATCCATCTGCTCGGTTCCATCGAAAAACCCATTTCCCTGGAGCGCCTGAAAAACCTATTGAACAGCTACCGTCCGAAAAGTGCCATTCAGATAGCCGAGGAAAAACCTGCGCCCTTTTCCCTGGATGAGATACGTCAGGGAATCAGCGAGGCACAGTTCGAACCCTTCTTCCAACCCAAGGTGGACTTCAAGTCCGGGGCCGTGATCGGCGCCGAGGCCCTCGCCCGTTGGCGCCACCCCGATCACGGCATTATCGCCCCCCAGGCATTCATTCCCCTGCTCGAAGAGCGTGGCAACATCGACGACCTGACGTTCCTGATGCTTGAGCGATCCGCCATGGCCTGCAAGGAACTCCATGAAAGCGGGTACCCGATCTCCATCTCGATCAATCTCTCGCGCGTCTCTCTGCACGATGCCACCCTCGCCGACAAGATCGCGAAAGTTGTTCTGAAGACGGGGCTGGATCCCAAGTACATCATTCTGGAAATCACGGAAACGGCAGCCATGACCGATGTGGCACATGCGTTGGAAAACCTTGCCCGCCTATGCATGAAGGGGTTTGCCCTGTCGATCGACGATTACGGCACCGGCTATTCGAGCCTGCAGCAACTCACGCGTATCGCATTCAGCGAACTCAAGATCGATCAGTTCTTCGTGAAGGACCTCGTCCACCACGAGTCGCTACGGATCGTCGTGCAGTCCAGTATCGACATGGCCCGCCGCTTGGGGGTGAAAAGCGTGGCCGAGGGCGTCGAAACCCAGGCGGACTGGGAGATGCTGGCCAGCCTCGGCTGCGATACGGCTCAGGGTTACTACATCGCCCGGCCGATGGACTTCGAGAGTTTCCGGCAGTTCATTCCCCGGGCCGGTGTTGCGGCGCTGGCCCAGAATCTGTAGTCGCAACGGTTTCCGGACCGACCCATGCGATGGGCGAGACTGCGCGCTCAGACCCGCTCGGGCCGTCACCGTCTTCCTGACCCCGAATCAAACTGATCGGAGGAACATCACCATGCGCATTCTTCCACGCCACCGCCATGACCATACAGTCACCAGAATCATGTACCTGTTTCTGCTCATGGCCCTGGCACCCCATGCCCAGGCCGCGCCGACGACCTATGTCATCGACCCGACGCATACCCAACCCCGCTTCGAATACAATCATTTCGGTTTCTCGATGCAGGTGCACAGTTTCGACAAGACCGAAGGCACGATCATCTACGACCCCCAGGCCAAAACCGCCTCCGTAGCGATTCGTATTGACCCGAAATCGATCAACACGGGCTATTCGGTACTAAACGACAAGCTGCAGGACAAGGATTTCTTCGATTCGGCCCGCTATCCCGAGATCACTTTCAAATCCACGATGGTCAAGTTTGTCGGCAGCAAGCCGGTGAAGGTTTATGGCAATCTGACCATCAAGGGCATCACGAAACCCGTGGTGCTGACAGTGACATCCTTTCAACACAAAGAAAACCCGATCGTGAAGAAGGACGAAATCGGTGCCAATGCCTACACGCGCTTGAAACGTTCGGACTTCCACATGGGCAAATACGCCCCGGGCGTTTCCGATGACATCACGATCAACCTGCCCGTCGAAGCTTTGAAACCCTAAGCGCTAAGGGAAAGCACTGCGGTGGTATTGCTTTCATTTGGCACAGCGCCCCCGATATGATTCGGACCGCCGACGATACCGTCGCGCAATGGGCAGACAAGGTCTGATGACCATCTGCCATCTGATACGCACATAAAAAACCCGGCCGGAGCCGGGGTCCGATCATTGGACAGGCCGAGACCAATGACGAATCAGGCGTGACGAATCATGCGTGACCGCCCATGGCGAACGTCTCGACGAGCTTGCGGTTGAATGCCGGCAGGTCATCGGGGTTGCGACTCGTGACCAGGCCATCGTCGACCACCACTTCCTCATCGACCCAATGGGCGCCGGCATTCTTGAGATCGGACTGGATGCTCCAGTAGGACGTCATGCGCCGTCCATCGACGACGCCGGCGTCGATCATCGTCCAGCCGCCGTGACAGATGGCACCGACCGGTTTGTGTTGCGCGAAAAACGCTTTGACGAAAGCCAGCGCCTTGGGATTGCGACGCAATTGGTCCGGATTCATCACCCCACCAGGCAGGACCAGGGCATCGTAATCAGCCGCGTCGGCTTTATCGAGCGCCTTGTCGACGGGAACACCCTGTCCCCAGTCGGTATGATTCCACCCTTTTACCGATCCTTCGGACGGCGAGACCACGTCCGTCTCCGCACCGGCTTCTGCCAATGCCTTCCGCGGTTCGAGCAATTCAACCTGTTCGAAGCCATCTGCGACCAGAATGGCGACTTTCTTGTTGTTCAGTGGCTGTGTCATGACATAAACCTCCCGTCACATTTTTTGAATGGACGATCCGATGGTAGAAGATGTCATCGAAATTTTCAGGCAGGCCACCGACACGTGCCACGTTCTGCACAGCCCGTTTCCGATCGGTTCGGGCATCGCAACGGATCGCTACCAGCCAGAACCGCCCATGTGCGCCGTCAGATGGACATAGTCGTGGAGATCGCTCAGCATGAAATGCCGATTCTGTGGATCGCGCAGATGTGCCAGGGTCGACGCCTCACCGGCCAGATAGCGCTTTGCAGCTTGCCGGAACTCCTGGGGCATCGCTTGATTGAAGCTGGAGGGCGCGACCAGGAGCCGGCAGATCTGGTCGAACAGGAGGCGGTAACGCTCATCCTCCGGCGCCAGATACGCCGGACCGAAATCCGTGCCGTAACGCTCGAACAGCTGCAGATAGTCTGTCGCCGTCGGACTAGCCGCGGACATGATCCCGATTCCCGAAGCGAAGGATCACGCCAGTCACAGAACCACCACGGTGTCCGCGCCGACGATCAATGCCACATGATCCAGAGCCTCGAACACGTCAACCGGCAGATCGAAGGCGAATCGGTTGTCGTACCAGCAATTCGGATACGGCAGAAACAGCGAGGTCGTGGGAAGATCCATGAGATGTTGCGCGCCCGCATACAAACGGAGCGTAAGGCCGCATTCCGGGCCCTGAGACAGGGTGTTGTCACCGAATACTTCCAGAATAACGAATAGTTTGACGACCGGCGCGTCCCCCAATGGGGCCCAGACGGCAATCACGCGGATATTCTGAAACATCCGGCCTACGCCGCCGCCCGCAAGCGTCTGCACGAATTCATGCCCCTGACCCTTCATGATCCGGGTTTCTTCGCCCGGGGGAATGCCCAGATCGCCCAGTCCTGTCGGTTTACCCGTGCGCAACGCGATGGATATCCTGCCTTCTTCAAGTGTTGCCATGTTCTTATCCTCTGGTCTTGGGCGCATTTCCGAAACCCGTTCGCGGCTGAAAGTCAGATCCCGTTGTCGGAAATACAACCTGTGCAATCAAATACAGGCAACACAGCAAGTACAATGCCACCCCCGGTGCCCCAGGGAAAAACATGACTATCGACACGTTCATCGGCTTCAAACCAATGACTTGGGCATCAGGGGCCGCGTCCATCTGTCGACGGGATGACAGCGATCGCCTGCCTAATGTCCGAAACAAGACAAGGAATGGCTGGTTTCCCGCATGGCTTCGCGCGAGAATACCGGGAGACAGGGCCAGATCGGGACTTGTTGCCCCGATCACGCGACCAACGGCCGGAGGGATGTGCCGACACGATGAAGTTACAACCCGACTTTCGCCCGCTCGGATGTGCGGAGTGCGCCCATGCCACGGACCTGGGCTTCGACTTCACCATGGCCTTCCAGCCCATCGTGAACACCACGACCCGAGAGATCTTTGCGCACGAGGCATTGGTCCGAGGACTCGGCAACGAGCCGGCCGGCCA
The DNA here is from genome assembly GCF_001663815.1 of Halothiobacillus diazotrophicus. Taxonomy (NCBI): domain Bacteria; kingdom Pseudomonadati; phylum Pseudomonadota; class Gammaproteobacteria; order Chromatiales; family Halothiobacillaceae; genus Halothiobacillus; species Halothiobacillus diazotrophicus. Next base: position 409,624 of record NZ_CP016027.1, on the reverse strand, counting down.
GGTTTTCACCCATGTGAATGACACGAATCTGTATCGATTCGACCAGTCCTGCCGGACCAAGGCCATCAAACTCGCCGCCGAACTGGGCATGCCCTCGATGTTGAGCATCAACTTCATGCCCAACGCGGTGTACCGGCCGGAACTGTGCATTCGTACGACCCTCGCCGCTGCGGAAACCTACGGCTTTCCGATCGAACGAATCATCTTCGAGATCAACGAAGCCGAAAAGGTCGACGACATCGGCCACATGCGCGAGATCGTCGCGTATTACCGACAGCGCGGCTTCAAGACAGCCATCGACGACTTCGGCGCCGGGTACGCAGGGCTGAATCTTCTGGCCGAAATCCAGACGGACATCCTCAAGCTGGATATGGCCCTCATCCGCCATATCGATCAACGCAAGGTGAATCACGCCATCGTGCGTGGGGTCATGCAGGTATGCCTGGAACTCGGTATCACGGTAATCGCCGAAGGCGTGGAAACCTACGAAGAATTCGCCGTGCTCCAAGCCCTGGGGATCGAGCTGTTCCAGGGCTACTACTTCGCCAGGCCCGCTTTTCAGGCATTGGCAGGGGTGGAACCGGAACGCTTCGCACCATCCCACGGACAGGACTGACACCCGTCAGCTTTGGCGGGCGCCGCCCCTATCGATACCCCCTCGGACGGGTTACTCGTGCGGCTTGACCACCGTGAAGCCGAGACTATGCCAGGACTGCATGCCGCCGCGGTACCAATAGAGCTTGTCCGCCGGATACCCCATGCTCACGAGTTCCTTGATATTGGTCGGCGACTGACCGCACCAGGGGCCGTTGCAGAACAGCACGAGCTTCTTGGCCCCGCGAAAGTCCCATATGCCATCCTTGACCTTCGCATGGAAGGTGTCGGTCAGGAGATTTTCCACGATGAAGGGATCGTAGTTATCTGTCCCACGGTAGATCGTCGTCCAGGGGATGTTCACGGCACTGGGAATCGTGCCCTTCGCATACCAGTCCGGCGTACGGGAATCGATGATCATGATCGAGTCGTCCCCGTCTGCATGCTGCTTGAGGAGCTTCAGCAGTTCGAGTTCGCCGATGGTATGTACCCCCGGGAGAAGCTGCATGGGTTGAACGCAGAACGGCGGGCAATCGCGGCTGGTTTTCGCATATTCGGGATCGATCGTGTTGTTCGGATTCTGGTTTCGCTCGATCACGACCTTGCGACCATGATCGATCACCGTGATCGAGGAAATATCCCGAGTGATCTTGACGCTCGGATCTTCCGTTGTCGAACTGGCAGCCAGCGCCTGACCGAACAGGAGGGCGCTGAGTACGGCACCCGAAACCGAAGCCGCTGCAACATGCCTTTTCATACCTCATCCCTCCACTTGATCGGTCTGCTGGAAGTCTAGTCTACGTCCGAGCCAGTCGTCCCTCAACGGGCCAGTATTCGAAAGTGGTGATGACCAGCGGATCGATACGGCGAATCCCCGGAAAAAGTGTTTAAAGCAGGATTCGAAAACCGTGCGACAATAGCAGGCCAATCGATTGCCTCACCCATGTAACGCATGCCCCGTTCCAGAATCGCTCAGAAAAGGATTACGATCGTTTCCGGTCTGATCCTCGTTACGGCCATGGCAACCGTCGGTACGACGGTGTTCTACGTCATGAAGAACCATGCGGAAAATCTGCTTCGCACCAGTCTCAGCACCGACCTGCAAAATCATGTGGTGCTGGCCCAGACCGAAATCCGACAAAGCTTCGATAAAAGCGAGACGGTAGCCACCCGGCCGTTTCTGATTCGTCAGCTCGACGCCATCAACCAGAACCCCCAGAATATCAAGGCCCAGAAGGCCCTCCAGCTGGGTGCCGATTCCTTTCTGCAGACAGGTCTGAATGCCATCGCCCTGTTCGATGCCCATGGCGACAAAGTGGCTCAAGCCGGACGTTTCGCGCAGCACCCCATCCTCTCCGTGCCGATCAATATTGCCGATAACACCCTCCTAACCTACGAAGACGCGTATTTTCTGCGCAGCATCATCAATGTCGAGGAAGACGGTACGGTCATTGGCAAGGTGATCACCGAGAGTCCCCTTCCGTCCCTGACAAACATGTTCGCTCCTCATCCCAGCCACGTGAAAAGCACCTCGGATCTCGCCTTGTGCGCCACCTCAGGGCCGGACGAAATGCAGTGTTTCCCGACCATACTGAATCCGGACATCATGACACTGCAATCGCTGTCCTCTGCGGGAACGCCATTGCCGATGAGCTATGCGCTTGCTGGAAAAACCGGTTTCGTCATCGCACGCGATTACCGCCATCAGGAAGTGGTTGCTGCCTATTCGCCCGTCGCAAACTGGGGCCTCGGCATGGTCCTCAAAGTCGATAGCCAAGCCCTGTACGCGCCGATCTGGCACCAGTTGCGCTATCTCCTGCCCGCGCTTGCCCTGCTGCTGATCGGCGGACTGCTCTCGCTGCGCTGGCTACTGGCGCCACTCGTCGCGGAACTGGTTCGCTCCGAACGCGCCACGCGAGAAGCGAACGACAAGCTGAAGGAAAGCGAGAATTATGTCCGCCTGCTGCTGAATAGCGCCGACGAAGGCATGATCAGTATCTCGGCGGAGGGTCTGGTTGAACTCTATAATCCGGCGGCGGAACGGATTTTCGGCTACCCCAGCGAGCAGGTTCTGGGCAGGAACGTGTCCATGCTGATGCCAGAACGCGACGCCGTGGAGCACGACCATCATCTGAAGCGCTATCTAGAGGGTGGAACGCCTCACGTCGTTGGTACCGTACGCGCGCTCGATGCCCGACGGAGCAATGGCGAGATTTTTCCCATCGAACTTCGTGTCTCTGAATTCACCCTGAACGGATTGCGCAAATTCATCGGGGTGATGCACGACATTACCGACCGCAAGGCCGCAGAGGCACGTATCGAGCATCTGGCGAATTTCGACTCATTGACCGATCTACCCAACCGGCGTCTGGTTCAGGATCGGATCCAGCACACCATTGCCCGCGTCCGCCGGACCCAGACGCCGTTCGCCGTGATGTTCATCGACCTGAACAAGTTCAAGGAAATCAACGATACGCTCGGCCACGATGCCGGCGATTTGCTGCTGCAGACCGTTGCCGAGCGACTCACCGCCACACTCCGCGCCGAGGATACGGTGGGTCGACAGGGCGGCGACGAATTCATCGTCCTGTTGGCCAACCTGAGTTCCCCCGTAGATTCGGCTGTCGTCGCCCAGAAGATTATCGACGCACTTGCGGCGCCCATCGAGATCCACGGACAGATCATCTGCCCCAGCGCGAGCATCGGTATCGCTGTCTACCCTCAGGACGGCGACGATGTGGACAGCCTGCTCAAGCACAGCGACCAGGCCATGTATCTGGCGAAGAATGCAGGTTGCAGCGCCTACCGCTTTTACGAGCCGCTCGCTGATCAGGATCGCGACTCCTGAACAGATAACGCATCTGAGTCGATCGCTTTCCCGCTGTTAGCGGGTCACGACTCGGCTTCGTCGTCCAGCTTTCGGAGAAAGGCCATCTTCTGTGCAATCTGCTCCTCGAGCCCGCGGGGCACCGGCTGATACCAGCCCGGATCGGCCATGCCTTCGGGCAAGTAGCTTTCGCCCGCCGCATACGCATGGGGTTCGTCATGGGCATAGCGGTAGGCATGACCGTAGCCGAGTTCCTTCATCAGCTTCGTCGGTGCGTTGCGCAAGTGGATGGGTACCTCGCGGGATTGATCCTGCTTGACGAAAGACATTGCCCGGTTGAAGGCCATGTACCCTGCATTGCTCTTGGCGGCAACGGCGAGATAGATCACGGCCTGTCCCAGCGCCAATTCGCCCTCGGGTGAACCCAGCCGTTCGTAGGTCGTCGCGGCGTCGTTGGCAATCTGCATTGCCCGCGGATCAGCCAGGCCGATATCCTCCCAGGCCATGCGCACGATTCGGCGTGAAAGATATTTCGGATCCGCTCCGCCGTCGAGCATGCGGCACAGCCAGTACAGGGCGGCGTCCGGATTCGATCCGCGCACGGACTTGTGCAGGGCGGAAATCTGATCGTAGAAATGCTCGCCGCCCTTGTCGAATCGCCGGGCCCCCTGGGTCAGGGCATTCTGCAGGAAATCCGTATCGATCACACCCTGCCCCGAGGCGGTCGCCGCCGTATCCAGCTGTTCGAGCATGTTCAGCAGACGCCGCGCATCGCCGTCGGCCAGACCGATCAGGGCATCCAGCGCGTCGGACGAGAATTCGATCCGGGTCAGTACCGTATGCCGCGCGCGATCGATCAGTTGACGCAGTTCGGCTTCCGTCAGGGATTTCAGGACATAGACCTGTGCCCGGGACAACAGGGCCGAATTCACCTCGAAGGACGGGTTTTCCGTGGTGGCGCCGATCAGCGTCACGAGACCGGACTCGGCATAGGGCAGCAACGCATCCTGCTGCGCCTTGTTGAACCGATGGATCTCATCAATGAAGAGGATCGTGCGCTTGTCCAGCGCCAGATTCCGTTCCGCCTGATCCATGGCGGCGCGGATGTCCTTGACGCCGGAAAACACAGCAGACAATGCGATGAATTCGCCATCGAAGGCCTGAGCCGTCAAGCGCGCCAGTGTGGTCTTGCCCACCCCCGGCGGCCCCCACAAGATCATCGAATGCGGCTTGCCGGCATCGAAGGCCAGCCGCAATGGCTTGCCCGCACCCAGCAGATGGCTCTGGCCGATCACCTCGTCCAGGGTCTTGGGACGCAAGGCCTCGGCCAGCGGCGGCGTGGGTTCCTGATGAAACAGATCGTGCATGAGGCGTGGCGCGAATGTTGTTGTGCGTGTTGGCGTGATCGAAGGCGAATCAGCGATTTTCAACCACATCAACGCCCGGCGGCGGCGTGAAGGCGAACAGCTTCTGATCCACGGGCTGATTCACCTTGCGGTCGCTGAACTGCACGGTAGTGCGATTACCCAGCTTGTCGGTAAACACCATCGCCTTGATGCCCTGGTCGTCCATGCCGACCTGCAGCTGGCTGAAATCGCTCTGACCGGCCCGATCGACGAGCCCGAACCAGGACAGCCCGTCATTCTTGCCCTGAGCGCTGATGGTGAACACCGAATCCAGCGGCTTGGTGCCGAGGAAGATGGCAATCGGCGCACCGCGATCCTTGGTGAGCGAACTGCGGGTGACCTGTGCCAGATCGGGATCGTAAACCCACAGAGTCCCGTCGTTGGCGATCAGCTTCTGCACATAGGGTTTTTCGTACACCCAGAAGAACCGTCCGGGTCGGGAAAGCACGAAATGACCGTAGGACGGCGCCTGCTTCAGGCCCCGCGCATTGACCTGCTGCTGGACGAAATTGGCGGAAAAGCTCTTGAGTTTCTGGACGAACTCGGTCAGCGGCCGCGTATCGGCGGGATTTGTGTCGGAACCCAGCGGAAATGCCTGGACGTCCGCGCCGCCCTCGTTCTGCGCATAAGCGACCGTCCAGGAGCCCGCGCCCAGCATCACCCAACCCATCAGCCCGAGGACCAAACCCGACAAACCGCGACGACGCATCATGATACTCACCTGAACACCCGACACTCTCGGGAAAATAGCGTACAAAAGGAAAATTCGCCCGTAGCGAAAGGAAATGACCCATCGTTGGAACAACGATCCGCGGCATAAAGATCAGCCGCGATCACTGACTGGCACCCCCAGGGCGGCGCAGGGCGATTCTTGCGGACTCAGCCCTCATCGATCATTTGGGTGGGGGCGGCGCCAATACCTCGCGGGACCCGTTGGCCTGTAGCTGACCGACGATCCCATCGTTCTCCATTTCCTCGATCAGGCGCGCGGCGCGGTTGTAACCGATCTTCAACCGTCGCTGGACATAGGAGATGGACGCCTTGCGCGTTTCGGTCACGATCGCAACCGCCTGATCGTAATATTCGTCGACGGCTTCGCCCGACGACGAAACAGGCTTCTCGCCCGGCAGGGTCACCGCAGCGGCGGATTCGTCAGACAGCACCGCCTCGATATAGTTCGGTTCGCCCAGGGCCTTGAGCGCCTCGACCACGCGATGCACCTCGTCATCGCTCACGAAAGCGCCATGAACACGTTTGGGCAGACCGGTGCCGGGCGGCAGATAGAGCATGTCGCCGTGGCCCAGCAGATTCTCCGCACCCATCTGGTCGAGAATCGTGCGCGAGTCGATCTTGGAGGATACCTGGAAGGATATCCGGGTCGGAATGTTCGCCTTGATCAGACCGGTGATCACATCCACGGAAGGCCGCTGGGTGGCCAGGATCAGATGAATCCCCGCCGCACGGGCTTTCTGGGCCAGTCGGGCAATCAGTTCTTCCACCTTTTTGCCGACCACCATCATCATGTCGGCGAATTCGTCCACCACGATCACGATGAAGGGCAAGGCCTCCAGTTCCGGCGCCGGCAAGTCCGGATCGAAGGCCTCCGCCGGATTGTGGAAGGGATCGCGCAGGGGCTCGCCACGGGCAGCGGCCGTGCGGATCTTCTCGTTGCAACCGGCGAGATTCCGCACGCCCAGCGCCGACATGAGCTTGTAGCGTCGCTCCATCTCGCCCACGGCCCAGCGCAGGGCGTTGGCCGCCTCCTTCATGTCCGTCACGACGGGCGCGAGCAGATGAGGAATGCCTTCGTACACGGAGAGTTCCAGCATCTTCGGATCGATCAGGATCAGACGGACATCTTCCGGGCGCGACTTGTACAGCAGGCTGAGAATCATGGCATTCACGCCCACGGACTTGCCCGAACCGGTCGTCCCCGCCACCAGCAGGTGCGGCATGCGGGCCAGATCCGCCGTCACGGCGCCACCGGCAATGTCCTTGCCGAGGGCCATGGTGAGCGAGGACTTGCTGTCCCGGTAATGCTTCGATTCGATCAGTTCGCGCAGGGATATGATTTCGCGCACCTGGTTGGGAATTTCGAGCCCCACGGTGGACTTACCGGGAATCACCTCGACGACCCGCACGGAGACGATCGACAGCGCGCGGGCCAGATCCTTGGCCAGGTTGGAAATCTGGCTGACCTTCACCCCGGCGGCCGGCTGCAGTTCGAACCGCGTGATCACGGGGCCCGGCGTGGCCGCGACCACATCGACGCGCACGCCGAACTCTTCCAGACGATCCTCGATCAACTGGGACATGGCCTGCAGGGTTTCCGGGCTGTAACCGGTCTCGGCTTTTGGCGCGAAATCGAGCAGATCCACAATCGGCAGACCATTCTCTGTGCCGAGTACCGGCTGGATCGGCCGTGGCGGCTTGGGCGCGGCGGCTGTGCGCGATTTCTTGCTCAGGCTGGGCAGCAGGGGTTTGGGGGCCTCGATCGGTTCGGACGCCGTCTCTGCCAGGCTGGGTTCGACCCGTTCGCTCGTATCGACCGCTTTCCTGCGACGGCGCGGTGCCGGTGTCAGGCTGAAATCCGTGGCGCCCGCAGCGGTGTCGTCGACCCCAGAGGACGTCGCGACGGTCACGCGCGGAACGCGTTGGGTCAGTAAGCCACCGAGCCGTGCCAGCAGTACGAACACGCCTTCGAGAAAGCGGCCGATCAGTTCGAACACGGCAAACCAGGAGAGGCCCGAGACCGTCGAGAACGCCAGCATGAGGAATCCGAGCATCAGCACGGTGCCGCCCAATGCGCCCAGGTAATGAATCACCCCATTGGCGAGGACGTTGCCGATCACCCCGCCGGCCGAGACGCCCATGCCGGTATTCGGTGGCTGGTGAATTGCCGCCAGAACGGTGACCGCAAACACCGTGAGGATCACCCCGCCGATCTGGATCGCCATGAACACGTCCAGCAAACCGTTGCCGGCACGCAGCCGCACGAACTGACGCAAGGCGAACACCAGCACCATCGGCGGTAGCGCAAATGCCCCATACCCCAGAAGGAATCGGGAGAAGTCCGCCAACCAGGCACCAATCAGTCCACCAGCGTTATGCAGGTGACCGCCCTGCCCCGTGGTGCTGAAGCCGGGATCAGCGGGCGAATAGGTGAACAGTGAAATACTGTAATACCCCATGAGCAGAATCAGGCCGACCAGGAAAAGATCGGCCACCATCCGCTGGGGTTGAAACAGCATGGTTTGCTTGGCTTGGCTCATTCAAATACACAAAAAATCATTGTCTTAAACACAACAGTTCACGCAGTTTTTCACGTCTTGATCGCAGTATAACCAAACCCGTGACGGGACCAAACCTCCGGAACGGGGCTCAGGTTGGAAAAACGTCGCCCTCGGATCCGTACCGTGCACGTTTGTCCGACAATGGGCAACTGCGGCACGAAGATCCGAATCTGCGCGGGCCTACTTGACGATGCGCAGGCGAGGACCTTTTGGACCGTCGGGCGGCGTTGGCGGTTCGTCGTCCGGTTCGGACGTCGGGGATGCCTCATCGGCGGCCGCTGCCGTGTCATCGGTGACGGGCCGCAGGGGCGTAGGGGGCTCCGGCGATTTCGCGCCCGCCAGGCTCAGGGTGGGTACGGCCGGTTGATCGTCATCGTCCATGAATTCCTCGTCCGGTTCCGGTGGGAACTGCGCGCCGCTGCCGGAATCGCGATCATAAATGCCGATGACCGCGCGCATGGGCACGAACACGGACTCGGCCTTGCCGCCAAAACGCGCTTCGAAGGCGATGGCCGCCCGATCCATCGAGAAATCCCGAACTGCATTCGGGCTGATGTTCAAATGGATCTGCCCTTCCTCGACATGCGCCGGCGGAACCACCACCCGCGATACCGTGGCATCGACGACGATGATCGGCACGTGACCCTGATCGACGGTCCATTCGTACAGGGCCTGGATGAGGTAGGGGCGTTTGGAAAGCATGGGATATCCCTAATGGCAATGACTGGGCGCGATCAGTAGCGGTCGCGCATCTCGCGCTCGACTTCGGTGAGGCTCAACTGGAAGGTCGGGCGGTCGAACATGCGCTTCATGTAATCGAGCACGGGCTTGGAACCGGCGCCGGACAGCTCGATACCGTATACGGGCAGACGCCACAGCAGCGCAGACAGCGTCACGTCCGTCAGGCTGAACTCCTCGCTCATGAAGAACGGCTGGTGACCGAAGGCCGGGGCCAGGGCCAGCAGCCCTTCGCGCAGCTGCTTGCGTGCACGGGAAACGGTCTTCTCGCCCCGTTCGAACTCGGGCAGCAAACCGTACCAGTCCCGTTCGATGGTGTACAAGGCGGTGCGCACCTTGGCACGGCTGACCGGATCGACCGGCATCAGCGGCGGATGCGGGAAGCGCTCGTCCAGGTATTCCATGATCACGCGGGCATTGGTGATCACGAGATCGCGATCGGCCAGCACCGGCACCGTGCCTTCCGGGCTCAGGTCGTGAAAATCTTCGGGAATCTCCCCCACGGAGATATCGATCACATCGGCGGTGAGTTCCTTTTCGGCAAGGACGATCCGAGTTCGGTGGCAATCCGGGCTTTCAGGGTTGGTGAACAGGGTCATGACCGAACGACGGTTAGCGATCGCCATAGGGGCGTCTCCTTAGATGGACAAGCGAAAGATGCGTGCATGATAGCAAATTGCGATCGGGCAATGGGCGCCCACGGTTCGTTCCCCTACGACCGGACCCTATGCCTGGATCAACGGCGAGATCACTGCGCTGCCGCACGCCGCCCCACGTTCAGCAGTACCCGGTAGATCACCGGCATGATCACCAGCACCAGCGGCATCTGGATGGCCAGGCCGGAAATGATCGCGATCGCCAGCGGCTGCTGCATCGCGGACCCCTGCCCGATACCGAGCCCCAGGGGGAGCAGTGCCAGAATGGCGGCGATGGTGGTCATGGCAATGGGACGGATCCGATTGATGCCTGCCTCGATCAGCAGCGCCGGGGTAACCGGCGCATCCGCAGCGCGCAGGACGGAAAGCTCGGAAAAGTAGAACACGGCGACTTCGGTCACGATCCCGATGATCATGATCATGCCCATCAGGGCAGAGATGTTCAGGGTCTGCCCCGCCAGCCACAACCCGGTGAACACGCCACCCACCGCCAGCAGCGGCGCCGTCATGATCGCCAGGGCCGCCGTGAACTGTTCGTAAAGGAACAGCAAGGCGAGAAACACCAACAGTGCGGCTGCCACGAACACCAGCATGAGGCCGCCGAAGGCTTTTTGCTGCTGCAGGTACAGCCCGCCGAATTCATAGTGCACGCCGGGCGGGAGCAGGCCCGGTGCCGCGAGCACCCGCTTTACATCGCCGATGGTCGCACCGAACCCGCGCCCCTCGATCCGGGCGGATACCGATACGGCCGGCTGCAGGTCGTGCCGCGTAATCTCGGCGATGCCGTTGACCCGGGTCAAAGTCGCCACGCGCGCCACCGGGACGAGATGACCATCGGGTGCCCGAAGCATCATCTGGCGGATGTCCGCCAACGACCGGCGATCCTGCTGGGGCACCCAGACACGCACGCCGATCATTTCCTGGCCAACCCGGATACGCGTGGGCACGGAACCGGCCAGCAGGGTATCAAGCTGTTGCGTAATGCCCGCCGGTGTCATCCCTTCCAGCGCGGCCCGGACGTGGTCGATCCGGATATCTACCGCGCCGCCCGCAACCACCAGCCCGTCGTTGATTTCCTTGAGCCCCTGCACCTTGCCCAGGGCATCGGCCACCTTCGGCGCAAGCGCCTGAAGCGTCTGCCAGCCGGCCCCGCTCAAGCGGACCACCACCGGCCGGGGCGAGCCGCTGAGATCGCCGATCAGATCCTGCATGGGCTGGTTCATGTCCAGCAGCTCGAATCCCGGTACCTCGGTCTGGATGCGCTCCGCAATCTTGTCCATGACCGCCTGCTGGCCCTGGGGGCTCTTCAGCAGGATGAACATGTCCCCCTGATTCGCTTCGGTGAGCCCGCCCCCAAGCTGGGTGCCCGTCCGGCGCGTCCAGGTCGCCACCTCGGGGGTGGTCGCGAAGATATGCTCGACCTGACGCACCAGCCGATCGGTCTCGACCAGCGAGGTACCCGGCGCCGTCTGATAATCCAGCACGAAGCCCCCCTCGTTCATGGCCGGCATGAAGCCGGACGGCACCCGGCCCAGCGCCAGAACGCCCACCCCGATCACCATGCCAATCAGTGGCAGCGTCCAGAGCGGACGATGGAGCAGGCGTTGCATCAGCCATGCGTAGCCCTGATGTACCCGACGGACGATCGGTCCCGTGTTTTCCGCATGGGCATCCCGCTCGCCCAGCAGCTTGTCGGCGATCAGCGGCAGCGCCAGCCAGACGAACAGGAACGAGATGATCAGCGCGGTGGCCATCGTCAGGGACAAGGCCTTGAAAAAGGCCCCCGTGACGCCGCTCAGGAAAGCCAGCGGCAGGAAGATGATGATCGTCGCCGTACTGGAACCGGCCAGCGGGTGTGTGAAGTCGTGGGCGGCCTGCATGACGGTTCTCGGCCCGTGGCCCTGCGCACGGAGCTTGCGGGTGATCTGTTCGAGCATCACGATGATGTCGTCGACGATCAGGCCCACGGCGGCCGCCATCCCGCCCAGCGTCATGATGTCGAAGCTCATGCCGAGCACGGAAAGCAGCACCGTCGTCGCCGCCAGCACGGCGGGCACCATCACGAGGGTGATCGCGGCAAGTTTCACGCTGCGCAGGAACAGAAGCAGCACCAGGGTCGCGAACACGATTCCGAGAAGAATCGCATCGCGCACCGAGTTGGCGGAATCCAGAATCACCGTACTCTGGTCGTACCACCGCTTGAACGTGATGCCCTTCGGCAGACTCGGCTCCAGGGCCGCCAGCTTGGCCTGAACCCGATGATCGATGGCGATCGTATTGCCGCCGAGGTTCTGGTAGATCTGCACGAGCACGGCCGGCTTGCCGTCGGCAGTGACGATCCGGTAGTTCGGCACCGTCGCCGTGCGCACGTCGGCCACTTCGTCGAGGCGGATGATGCCGTTGGTCCCGGTGCGCAGCACGGTCTGACGCACCTCATCCACCGTTTTGAAGCGGGAATCGGCCAAGAGCAGATCGAGCCGCCCACGGGCCTGGAGCTTGCCGACCGCCTGCACGGTATTTTCCGCCGAGAGCGCCTGCACCACGTCCTGCATCGAGAGGTTCAGGGCCGCCAGACGGCTCGGATTCACCGACACCCGATATTCTGCGACCTGCCCACCCTGCAGCGACACCTGGCGAACGCCGGATACGCTGGACAGTACCGGCAGGATCTGTAGTCGGGCAATCCGGCGCAGATCGGTCGGACTGATTCGGTCCGAAGTCAGGCTGTAGGCCACCACGGGGAATCGGGTCGGATTCATGCGCCGCACGCGGAATTGCACCCCGGCCGGCAATTGCGACACGGCCTGGGTCAGCGCGCCCTGTACCTGCTGAACCTTCTGCAGGATGTCCGTCCCCCAGGCAAAACGCAGGTCGACGTCCGCAGAGCCGCGACTGGTGGTCGAGTTGATGGCCACGACACCGGGTACGCCGCGCAGGGCTCGTTCGATGGGCACCGTGATTTCCATCTGCATCTGCTCGGCCGAGCGATCGCCCGCATCCAGCGCCACGACGATGCGCGGGAAGGAGACGGAGGGGAACAGAGAAACCGGCATGCGCGTTCCGGCGTAGAGACCCGCGATCACCAGCAACACCAGCAGGAACAGCAGCGAACGGCGATGCGACAGCAGCCATTCGGCAAAGGAACTGACTCGATGTAACGTCATTGCGGGATACCGTTCGATGACGCATCGGAGGCGATACGCACGGCCATGTCCGATTTCAGCGCGTACTGTCCGGCCACTACGATGGCGTCCCCCACCCTGAGACTGCCGGGCGTGACGGGCGCGACGAGCGTTCGATCCCCGACACGAAGCTCGGGTCGAACGGATACGGATGCGGCATGCCCCGCCCGGATGACGAACACATGCGGCTGCGCCTTGCCGATCGCGAGCACCGCATCGGTCGGAACGACCAGCCCCGTGCGGGACGGCAGCCCGATCCGCGCCATTACGGTCATCCCGGCGATCAGGTCGCCCGAGGCCACCTCCGTTCCCGACGAACCATCGGGACGTGCCACCACATCCAGCAACCGCGTAGCCGGATTGATCCGGCCGTCGACCCGGACGACTTTTGCCGTGCGTTGGGGATGGTGATCCACCACGCGGGTAAAGACCGGCGCAAAGGTCACCGTCATCCCGGCGGCGACCCGCGGGGCGTCTTCCGGCTCGATGCCCAGACGCAACAGGAGCGCGTGTCGGGCAGACATCGTCGCGAGCACGCCCCCAGGCGGCACCAGGGCGCCCACGGAAACCGGCATGGTGAGGATCAGCGCATCCTCGCTGGCCCGAATCACGTGTACCGCTTCGCCCGCACCGAGTTTCCGCTGGGCCATCAGCGTTTTGCGGGCATCGGTCACTGCCTGTCTGGCAAGCACGACCTCCTGTTTCGTCGCCATCTGCCGGGCGAACAGATACTGCTTCTGATGCAGATCCTGCTCGGCCACGTTCAACTGTGTCTGCGCCTTCTGGTAGGCAAGACGCGCCTTGGGATCGAGCGTCAACACCAGCAGCTTCTGCCCCTTGTGCACCCATTGGCCGGCCTCGACCATCAGCTGGGTCACCTGACCGCCGGTCTGGGTCGTCACGCTCAGGGTCCGCGTGGGGTCGGCAATGGCCTGACCATAGGCACGGATGGTCGGGACCAGGGTTTCCCGGGCCAGCGGCTGAACCTGGACGAGGGCCGTCAGCCCCGCAGGCGTGGGTGGCTGCTCATCGTCGTCGGCGCAGGCCGAACGAACGAACATCAGACCGATCAGCAGGGGGGCAATCAGCGTGAGCGTGAGGGACGTCGACAGTACGGGTTGCCCGGAAAGGAATTGGCGCATCAGGGTTGCGTCCTCTGAATTGACGATTGGGATGACGGCGATTCGGGCTCGGCGCCCATGAGGGATGGCGACTGGCCGAGCAGGGTTGCCAGGGACAGCTCGGTTTGCGCGATGGCCTGCCGGGTGCGGATACGATTCATCTGCTCCGCTGTCAGACTGGCGCGCACCGCCAGATAGGAACCGGTGGAAAAGTACCCCGCGTCCAACGCGGTCTGGGCATGGGCCGCCGTGCGCATCAGGATGGGCAGACGCGCATCGATCTGCGTCAGCCGGCGACGCAGGTTCTCCAGCTTGTCGCGTACCCGGGCGACATCCGCATCGGCCCGATCGATTCGGGCCTGGAATTCGGCCACCATCCGGGCGCGGGTCGCCCTGGTGCGGGCGACCTCGGCCTGAGCGCCGCCGAACACCGGCAGGGTCAGACCGATACTGAAGCCGGCCGTCTGCACGTTGCTGGTGTCGTTGGCCCGGCTCAATCCGAGGGTGAGCCCGGGAAACTGGCGCAGGATGGCCGCTCGGTAGGCGGCATCGGCCCGTTGTATGCCGGCCCTCAGCGCCAGCAGATCCGCGCGATGCGTGGAGAGCGTCGAAAGCGCCTCCCGCACCGAGGCATCGGATGGCGTGGCAAAGGCCGGAAAACGGTCCGAGAACGGCCAACGGGTCGCGGGCGCCAGCCCCATCAGCGCATTGAGTTGCTGCCTGAGCGTATCCCGCTGCAGGCGAAGATCGTCCCGTTGGCGCGCCAGATCCGCGGAGCGCACGACTTCGGCGGAGACGACATCCTGGGTGATGAAGCCCTTGGCCAGGGCCTGACGGCTCCGCGCAAGCCGCGCGTCGACGGCCTGGGCGTCGGCATCCAGCAACGCCAGTTGCTGACGCACCGAAACCAATTCGATGGCGGCATTGACGGCCATCGCCTCGGTCGTCAGCACCTGCCAGGACAAGCCCAGACGCGTCCGCAGCCGGTTCGCTCGCGCTTCGTCCAGTCGCGCACCCCGCGTGACCAGCGCGGACAGATCGACGCTCAGCGACTGATTCAGGGCATTGATCAGCCCTGCCCCGTTCAGCGGATGGTCCAGCGCCAGATTCAGCGCGGGATCGGGCGGCGCCGCCGCCTGGGCGACGTCGGCATCCTGAACCGCCAGGGCGAGCCGTGCTGCCTTGAGGTCCGCGTTATCCCGAACCACCCGTTGCCGGATCTCGGCCAGTGTCAGGGGTTTACCGGATACCTGATCGCTGTTCGGTCGTTGGGCATAGTCGGGTTGCGTCGGCACCCGGATCGGTTGGTACTGGGCGCAACCGGACAACAGGGCGACGCCGATTGCCATGCCGGCCACGACGCCGATCCGGGCCATGCGGAGACACGAATGTGCGGCGGAAAGGTGAAGAAAGATCATGCTGCCAAATTCCGAAAATACTGGCTTGCATTATGACGAAACCAAGACAACAGGAGGCTGGCCGGAAGATGACCATTTGGTTATCTTAATGAATAGGTTCAAACTGACGCGTTGATGTTCAAAGAGCCGAAATATAGAAATCCTCTCAATCAACGCCGTGCGTCAACAGCGAAATTTCTCTGCGGCAAAATCATATACTATGGAGGCGCCCAAACTTCTTCATGCGCAGGCAAACAACCTCAACCGGATTTCCAAGTTGGATAAAAAACAATTTCAGGTGAACAACACAAGCCGCAAGGAAGAATGAATATGGATATGACGCTAATATTGATCGGCATTGGAGCGGTGAGCTTCCCGATATTGACCGTCGTTATGCCGATCCGATTTGCTTTCGCTTTATGGATGCTGATATACCCACCCAATGATATAAAAATCAACAGAAAGAGACTGGCTGTCTATGTATTAATACAAGCAACGGCATTAGCGACTTTACTACTGCTCTACTTAAAATTCAGGCATGGCGACCTCGGGTATTCTGGTCTGATATTGGCTGTATATCTACCCGGTCCATTTTTCCTATATCTCATATCCGAATTTATTGGCAAAGGAATTTACCCACAAAGAGAGAAAATAAATCCGTCGTAACGCACTCCGAGAATCAATCTCAGCACAAGCGGTTCTGTTGATAATCATCGCTCACCCTGCACGGGAAAACGCCCGACACCGCCCGCATAGGCTCTTGTTCCGTTAACGAGCTCACAGTGGTAACTCGCCAACATATCTGCCCAATCTGGCCCCAGCAGCACGGCGCGCTCGACTGAACGTGCCAAGGAAATGGGATCAAGCGCCGTGCGGGCACCGGCCCTGCCGGGATGGCACATCAGCAGGCTACCGTCCGGGGCCTTGGCCAGCCAGGCTTCCAGTAACGTCCGGTAACCGGCTTCGTCCGTGTCGAAACCATAAACCCCACCAAAGGCAGGATTGATCGCCAGTCCCAGGCGGCGGCAACCATCCCGGAATCGCGGCGCGCCGAGATGGGCGATCAACCAAGCCTTGAGATCGGCGGGCGGTGCAATCAGGGGGGCAGTGACCCGCAGCCAGGGGCGCAGACCGCGCGATTCGAGCAAGTCCAGCAACGCGTCCCGGACCCGAGGCAACTGGTGGACATGCTGATGACCGTCGATGTAATCCGGCGCCCGGCCCAGCGCGTCCGTGAAACGGTCGATCTGTTCGGCAAAGCTTCGGGACACGGTGGTCGCGGACAAACCGCCGAGATAGGCGCTGAGAATCAGACGGGGCAACGGCCGGTACCAGGCCGCGCCGAACCCCTGGGTGAGGTTCAGGTGCAGACCGACGTCCACTGAAACGGACTCGGTCGATATGGCCCGTGCGGCTTCCTGCCAGCGCGGCAGTTGCGTCAAACAGCCGAAACCGCTGAGCCGCCCGGCTGCCACGAGATCGAGAATACCGGCATCCACCTCGGGGGACAGACCGTAATCGTCCGCCACCAGGACGATCCGGCGGGACCCGCGCGCGATCTGACCGCCTATCGCATCATTCATCCCGATCACATCACGGTCGATGTGTGCTCTTGCGGCTCGAATGGCGGTTTGTCGCTGCCGCTTGTCTCGTCATCCGAAGACGCAGCCTCGGGCCAGATGTCCTCGAAGGACGCATAGACACTCGTGATCATCAGAGGACCGATGAGAATGAGGCTCAGGCCCAGCGTGAACGGCACGGTCAAGATCAGGAGCACCCAGATCAGGGCATACACCAGAAACGGCAGCCAGTTCACGGTGACGGCGGCGAAACTCGCGCGCATCGCCGGCCAGAGCTTCGCCCCACGCAGCACGATCAGCGGCACGACGAAAAACACCGCCATCCCGTACAGCACGGACATCACCAGCACGGTCACCCAGAGAATACCGGCCGACGGGGAAGTCAGGATCGGCCACAACTGTTCGATACGCTGCTTGTCGGTCGCCGTCGGGTCCGTCAGTACGGTGTGATCGATGCCCGACAGCGCCACGGCGACGAAACCGGCCAGGATCAGCAGTACCAGCAATTGAAAGCCGAGGGACACCAGGGCATATCCGATCAGGGATTTGCGGGGCGCCGGATTCTGGAATACGGAAAACAGCAGATCCCAGGAAATGGGCTGCTCCCGCGCCAGAGGCTCCGCTTCGGCTCGTCGGTTGATTTCCCGCAGACGATGCAGCACGACGTAGATCCCGCCCATCAGGAACGGACTGGCGAGCGCCACGACGACATTGCCCACGAACGGCAGCATGCTGGCCAGAAACAGCAGTACATAGGTCAGAATCACCACACCGATGACGAGCGTCATCCGGCTGCGCAACAATCGCCAACCTTCGGCAATCCAGCTTGCCCCCTGACCCACTCCCAAGCGTTGCATATTGAAATCTCCTCGTTCGTCCCAATCATGACACGGCGGCACACAAGCCATACTGGCAAGTTACGTGGCGCTAGGATAGCCTATCTGGCTTTATCGCAGATGAAATGAGAACAGGTTCGATCAATGTTAAAAGCGATTTTGTTTGATGTAGACGGCACACTGGCCGAAACCGAACGCGACGGTCACCGGATCGCCTTCAACCTCGCTTTTCGCGACGCCGGCCTCGATTGGGACTGGGACGTCGAACTGTACGGCGAACTGCTCGCCGTCACAGGCGGCAAGGAGCGCATCCGCCACTACATCGACCGGCACAATCCCGACTATCCGGCCGTGGCCGACGAGGCCGCCTGGATCGCCGGTCTGCACAAGGCCAAGACCGCCCATTATCTGAACCTGCTGGCCGACGGTGAGATTCCCCTGCGTCCCGGTGTGCGCCGACTGCTGGACGAAGCCCGCGACCAGGGCCTGCGACTGGCGATTGCGACCACGACGACGCCGGAAAACGTCACCGGTCTGCTGGAAGCCACGCTCGGCAAGGCATCCATCGACTGGTTCGAAGTGATTGCCGCTGGCGACATCGTCCCGGCGAAAAAACCGGCCGGCGACATCTACACCTATACCCTGGACGCCATGCAGCTGGCGCCGGAGGAATGCATCGCCCTCGAAGATTCCGCCAATGGCGTCAAATCCGCCCTGGCTGCGGGGATTCCGGTCCTCGTGACCGACAATGCCTACACGGCACAGGACGACTTTACGGGCGCGGTGTCCATTCTCAGCGACCTTGGCGAACCGGGCCAACCCATCGCGGTACGGGCCGGTCCTGCGCCCACCGCGGGTTATGTGAATTGCGACTACCTCGCAGGACTCGTTATGCCGGCCTAAGACGGAACAATGCAACCCGTGCGGAACGGATCCCGCACCAGCTAGTCAGAAGGAGACTGAAAACTCATCGGCAACGTCCATTGCCGATATCGACCCGACCGCATCAGGCCCGTTGATCGGCAACATCGACGACGCGCCCGGACGACGTTCGGGAACAACCAACAAAATCCGAACAATCGGGACCGAAAGGCCTGACCGATTTCGTACGTATTTGCAGTACACTCGACACATTCAACAGATAGCTTGAGACAGACTTTCATGAACACTGATGCATCCATTCCCATCGACGATTTCGACTACGAAACCTTCATCAATGGTTTCGAGGAAGTCACCTACTGGCACTACGCCTGGTACAGCAAGATCATGGGCGCCCTGCTCTACGATCAGACCAAGATCATCCAGGGTCACCACGAGTGTCGTTTCGGCAAATTCATGGACCAGACCCCGATTCCCCCGGGGCAGACCAAGGAATTCAATACGGTGCGTGAATTGCATCAGCAGATGCACGAAGCGGCCAGCACCCTGATGTCCAGCCGTATTCTCGGCAGAAAACCGCCCGAGAGCATCTTCAAGGAGTTCTCGGAAACGCAGGGACTGTTCACCGCGGCCTTCAATGCGCTCCTGCGGAGTGCCATGCTGAGCCAGGCCGAGCAGAAATGTCGGGCAAGCTTCGGCATGGGGAAAGCTCCCGTGCCGCCGACATCCGCCTGATCGTCACCCGCAGGGACGACGCTGAAAACCTACCGGTGCAGGGACTGCACTTATACCTTCAGTCCTGAACGACCAACCAACCGGTGCCCATCCTGCGGGTCCCTCTATATCCTTCCGTCGGGCCTGCCGAGCGCCAAGCCGATCGGCGACCATAAAATCCGGCTTTCGGAGCGAATACTCGCCCTACTGTTCGGCGCCTTTTTCGGGGCGCTGACCTTCGTCATCTGGATCTTGGTGATTCTTATCAAGGGCGGTCCGCCCGTCGCAAAAGCGAGTGTGGTGAAGGGCATGCCGTTCTTGTTCGGAACCGGGATCGCCCTGGCGTTGCCCATGGCCATTATCTTCGGAGCCATCGGCTTCGTGGTGGGGGAAGCGCGACTGGCCAGACTGTTCGGTATCCTCTGGGGCACCGATCGGCCGTTCAATCAGAAACTGCACGAGACCCTGTCGGGGATGCCGGAGTTGCCGCGCGGCCCGGTAATCCTGATCCTGTCGATCATCATCGTGGCAGTCTTCGGGTATCTGTTGACTCTGTTGCGGTAAGGAATAACCCGCCCAACACGACTCAAGTCGCCATCGTCGAGCGAACAACAGCCCCAAAGCCCTGCCGCCCCTGGCGCTTCAACAGGGCTATCACGATCCCCAGCAGCCCGACCAGAACGACGAGCCAGACCACCGTGCCGACCGGATGCTCGGCATAGGTGGCCAACTGGTAGAACGCGACGGCCAGACCATAGGCCAGACCGATGCCCCAGGCCATGGAGAACAGACTCCAGGCGCGACTACGGGTTTCCCGGTACAGCGCCGCCATGGTGCTGATGCAGGGCATGTAGAGCAGCACGAAGATCAGGTACGCCAGCGCAGCGGGAACGGTGAAGAGCGATGCCATCCGCGACAGCGTCGTGGTATCGAGATTCTGCTGCGCGGCCACCTGCTGGAGATTGCTGTCCCTGGCCTGTTCGAGACTGCTGAAGCCCAGGGGATCGAAGAACCCGTGCGCGAATGTCGCGGCATTGGCGGGAATCGTGGCGACGGCGTCACCCAGGCTCTGCCAGAGATCAAAAGCCGGCGGCTCGACCGAAGGATTCGCCTGACGCGCCGCGGCGGCATCGCCGGCATCCATCCGGCTGTAGACGCCATTCATCGTCCCCATCACGATCTCCTTGGCGACGACGCCGGAAAACAGGCCGATGGCCGCCGGCCAATTTTCGTCGGTCACACCCATCGGATGGAACAGCGGCGTGACCACCTTGCCCACCTGCCCCAGCACCGAGTTCTCGATATCCCCGGCAGCCACCGGTCGGCCGCTCAGGCTGAAACTCGACAGCAAGGTCACGACCGTCGAGGCGACGATGATCACCTTGCCCACCCGCAGGATGAAGACGGACAGCCGCTCCCAGGTGGCGAGCATCAATCCCTTGAGTGTGGGGATGTGATAGGTCGGGAGTTCCATCACGAACGGCGTGGCTTCGCCCTTCAGGGCGGTGCGCTTGAGCAGCAGTGCCGTGAGGATCGCCACCACGATGCCGAGCAGATAGAGCCCGAACACCACCTGACCGCCATGTGCCTTAAAAAACACGGCCACGAACGCCATGTAGATGACCAGCCGCGCGCTGCAGGACATGAACGGCTGCATCAGGGCGGAAATCAGCCGTTCCCGGGGATCTTCCAGCGTGCGGGTCGCCATGACCGCCGGCACGTTACAGCCGAATCCCACGATCATCGGCACGAAGGCTTTGCCCGGCAGGCCGATTCGGCGCATGAAGCGATCCATCACGAAGGCGGCCCGGGCCATGTAGCCGGAATCCTCGAGGATGGACAGGAACAGGAAGGTCATGCCGATCGGCGCGATGAAGGCTGCCACGAGCTGGATGGCCCCACCGACGGTGGTCGACAACAGCGTGATCAACCAGTCGGGCGCATGCATGAGCTGTAACAGATGCCCCACGCCATCGACGAAGATGGCCTGCGCCGACTGCTCGAAGAAATCGGAGAAGATCCCCCCGCCGTTGAAACTCATCACGAAGAGCAGGTACATCACCAGCAGAAAGATGGGGATACCGAGGAACCGGTTCAGCACCACCGCATCGATGCGATCGGTGAGCGAACGCCGCAGCTGCCCCCGCCGTTTCACGCAAGCCTGGACGACGCCGTGAATGAAGGTATAGCGGGCATCGGCGACGAAGACGTCCGCCTCCTCGTCGAGATGGGCGCGAATCTGTTCCTGAGCCTGCGCGACGGCCGCCAGCAACGGCTCATCGGCCAGGGCTTCCGCCTGACGATCCTGCTCCAGCAGTTTTACGCCCAGCCAGCGCGCGTCGACGCGATGACGCTGCGCAATCGGTTCCAGACGCGACATCAGATCCCGCAGCGCCGTTTCGAGCAGCGGCGCATATTCGATGCGGATGCCGGGCTCGTCCGAATGCCGGGCGCGCGCCAGCAATTGCCGCTTGAGCTCATCGAGCCCGGTCTTGCGCGTGGCCGTAACCGGAACGACCGGACAGCCCAGCCGGCGGGCCATCTCGTCACAATCGACGCTGATCCCCGCTTCCTCTGCGAGATCAAGCATGTTGACGGCCAGAATCAAGGGGACGCGCATCTCCATCAATTGCGCCGTAAGGTACAGGTTCCGCTCGAGATTGCTGGCATCCACGATGTTGACGATCACATCCGCCTCATGGGACAGGGCGAATTCCCGGGCCACGATCTCGTCGAGGGAAGCACTGGAGGATGCATCCAGCGAATAGGTACCGGGCAGGTCGACAAGTTCGATCGGATTGCCGTCGATCTCGAACGCGCCGGTCTTGCGCTCCACGGTGACGCCCGGCCAGTTGCCGACTTTCTGCCGCAACCCGGTCAGCGCGTTGAACAACGTCGTTTTTCCGCAATTGGGATTGCCAATCATGCCGACCGTAAACGTTGCCATCTTCGGCTCCTCGCTTGCCCGTTCAGTTAACTCGTCAGATGTCTCGGCGAACGCCCCCGGCCCACCCCTGCATCCAGGCTATCCAGCCCATCCGGCGGCATTCGATTTCCGGTATTCGTTGTCTGGAACCTGTCTGGGGAGCCCTTGTCCGAACCGTCGCCCCTCAGGCGAGACGATCGATCCGCAGCATCATCGCCTCGTCCTTGCGCAGTGTCAGGGCGGAATTGCGCACCTCGATCTGAATCGGATCGCCCAGCGGTGCCAGACGGGTGACCGTGAAAGCCGTACCCGGCGTCAAGCCCATCGCCATCAGGCGGCGTCGGTAATGGGCATCTCCCGGTGCGAAGCCCCGAACGATGCCGCGCTCGGCGGCTTTCAGCATGGTCAGGTGGATGGCGTCGCTCATGGCTGATCTCCTCGAATGACGGAACGCATCAATGTAGATCGAGGGACGCAACGCGCAGGCGATGCGCCATCGAGACCCCGAGCGCCAGCCGCGTGGTCCCGATGCGCACGATCACCGAGCCGCCTTCATGCTGCAACACTTCCAGCGCGGAACCCACGCGGATACCCATGGCCTCCAGGCGCTTTTCCAGCGCAGGGTTGTTTCCGGTGATCTCGGTGACGCCGACACGGGCCCCGGGTGTGGCGAGGCCCAGGGCAAAACCGTCCTTGCGGGCGCTTGTCGGCCGCGTCGCTGGGTCAGTCTGACCCATCGGCATCCGGGGCGCTGCGGGTGTGGCTACCCGAGCCGAAGAGCGGTCGCTCGCCGGTGTCGGCGATGCCGTGAAGTCTTCCATCGTCAGGGTCGATGAGCCGAACCAGAATGCCATGATGAATGCCTCGCTTCAGTGATCACAAATCGGGATCTCGGGATGGGATTTCGAGATCAAGATCTCCGGGATATCCCACATCGGTTGGCCCGCGTTTCGAAGACGCCATTCGAAGACGCCATTCGAATATGCCAGGGAAACCATTCGGAATACCCATGTTGTCCCCGGTGTTGCCCCCCGTGTTGTCCGGGGTGCGAACCAAGCCGCCTAACTAGCACGCAGCAGGAACCGTGCCACAAAAACCCGATGCACCGGAATACCGCACGCAACAAGTCCTATTTATCCCGGGATATCCCGTAATACCGCCGCAGCAAAATTCATTTGCCCGCCCTTAGCGCATGGGACTTCGACCAATCCGCGCCATCTCCGGCATGAGCCCCAAATCGGTGCAATTCAACGTTCCCTCACAAAGGCGGGCGAACGCAGCATCCGTGGCGGTTCCTGTTGCCTTTCCGACATAAACGCAGGGTTTGATTCATCGTTTTGTCAGAAACGGGACGCCCCGCCCTCAAGCGAACCGCCGACCTGTCCGTGCCACACAGTGGTCCCTGTATAAAGAGGTATTGAATCGACCGATTCGATCCTGCAGGCACGCGATGCCCCACCCAGCCAATCGAACGAAATAGCAGTCCGTGTCCCGGATAGAACATCGGAGACGCCGACACCCGTTCGATGAGACGTGATGGCAGTGATGCAGTGACGGCCGAGATCACACAGGAAAAGAAGAACCTCACCTGAACCTGCCGCGGGTCGGAGTCTCGACAAAACCGCCGATTTGTCGGAAATGCGACACGAAACGAACAGAATGAAACCTCATGACAAAGGCCATTTTCTTCTTTTTTTTCCACAAGTTAAAAAACGGAAAACAGTTGGCCCGAAGTTTGCTCATACCCCTGTAAACAAACCCATACCCGACAGGGGCGAGGAGTCAACCATGCATATCGTCGTTTGCATCAAGCAGGTTCCGGACAGCGCGCAGATCCGGGTCCACCCGGTCACCAACACCATCATGCGTCAGGGCGTTCCGGCGATCATCAACCCCTTCGACCTGTTCGCCATCGAAGAGGCGCTCCGGCTGAAAGACAAGATGGGCGGACGCGTCACCGTACTGACCATGGGCCCGCCGCAGGCGGAAGACGCCCTGCGCAAGGCCATCGCCTACGGGGTGGATGACGTGGTGCTGCTGACGGATCGCGCATTCGCCGGCGCCGACACCCTGGCCACCTCCTTCGCCCTGGCCCAGGCGATCCGCACGATCGGCGAGGAAAGCCCCGTGGACATCGTCTTCACCGGCAAGCAGACGATCGACGGCGATACCGCCCAGGTCGGCCCGGGGATCGCCAAGCGGCTCGGCCTGCAACTCCTGACCTATGTATCGGCCGTCGATGCCGTCGATCTCGATCAGAAGACCATCACGATCCAGCGCCGCTCAGAAGGCGGCGTCCAGGTCATCAAGACGCAACTGCCCGCCCTGATCACCATGCTGGAAGGCACCAACCAGATCCGCTTCGCCACCATGAGCGACATGTTCCGCTCCGCCCGGGCCGAAGTACCCAAGTGGAGCAAGGATCGCGCCGGTATCGAGGATGTCACCAAGATCGGCCTGAAGGGTTCGCCCACCGTGGTCAGCAAGGTGTTCGCGCCGAAACCCAAGGCCGTGAAGGCACAGATGATCGGCGTGGACGGTGATACCCCGCAAGCCAAGGCGGCCGCCCTGCTCGACGTACTGACAGGCCAGCATCCCCGTCTGGCCAGCGAGCTCGGCTTGATCGCCGGTTAACCCAAAATTATTAAGGAGTCGGATCATGAGCGATAACGCAGCTAAACCCGCCCCGAAAGGCAAGAAGCGCCTGGAACTCGACCCGCGCCTTGCTTCGTACAAGGGCATCTGGGTCTTTGTGGAAATGGAGCGCGGCCAGGTTCATCCGGTCTCGTGGGAACTGATGGGCGAAGGGCACAAACTCGCCGACGTCCTCGGCGTCGAGCTGGGTGCCGTCGTCCTGGGGGGCGATCCGGCCGAAACGGCCGCCGCCGGTGAAACCGCATTCACTTACGGTGCCGATGTCGCCTACACGGTGTCCGACCCCATACTCAAGGACTACCGCAACGAGCCCTACACCAAGGCGATGACGGACCTCGTGAACAAGTACGAGCCGGAAATCCTGCTGCTGGGCGCGACCACCCTGGGACGCGATCTCGCGGGCAGCGTCGCCACCACCCTGCTCACCGGCCTGACCGCCGACTGCACGGAACTGGCGATCGATCCGGATAACCGCGGCCTGCTGGCCACCCGGCCCACCTTCGGCGGCAGCCTGCTCTGCACCATCCAGACGCTCAACTACCGGCCGCAGATGGCCACAGTTCGCCCGCGCGTGATGTCCATGCCGGATGCCGAACCGGGCCGGACCGGACGCTTCGTCACCGAACAGCTCGGCATGGTGGAAAACGACATCATCGCCAAGGTGCTGTCCTTCATCCCCGATGAAGACCAGGACAAGGCGCAACTCGCCTACGCCAACCTGATCGTGGCCGGCGGCCGCGGCATGGGCAAGGCCGAAAACTTCAAGCTGATCTGGGATCTGGCCGCCGTACTCGGCGCCGAGGTCGGCGGCTCGCGTCCGGTCACCCACGCCGGATGGCTTTCTGCGGATCGGCAGATCGGCCAGTCCGGCAAGACGGTACGCCCGAATCTCTACATCGCAGCGGGCATTTCCGGCGCGATCCAGCATCGGGTCGGCATGGAAGGGGCGGACGTGATCATCGCCATCAACAACGACCCCAATGCCCCCATCTTCGACTTTGCGACCTACGGCATCGTCGGCGATGCGCTGAAAATCCTTCCCGCCCTGACCGAGGCATTCCGCAGCCGTCTGGCTGTGAATCGTCGGGCCGGTTAAACCTCAGGAGTCTCTAGAAATGGCCGAAAAATTTGATGCGATCGTCGTGGGTGCGGGCCCGGCCGGCAATGCGGCAGCCTATACCCTCGCCAAGGCGGGGCTGAACGTCCTGCAACTCGAACGCGGCGAGACGCCGGGCACCAAGAACGTCCAGGGCGCCATTCTCTACGCCGATGCGCTGGAACGCATCATCCCGGATTTTCGCGAGGATGCGCCGCTGGAGCGCCACATCATCGAACAGCGCATGTGGGTGCTGGACGACAAGTCCTTCATCGGCAGCAACTACCGCTCCGACGAATTCAACAGCGAGAAACCCAACCGCTACACGATCCTGCGCGCGCCCTTCGACAAATGGTTCTCCAGCAAGGTCAAGGAAGCTGGCGGGCTCGTGATCTGCGAGACCACCGTCACCGAACTGCTGCGCGACGAGAGCGGCAAGGTCATCGGCGTACGCACCGACCGGGAAGGCGGCGACATCTATGCGAACGTGGTGATCCTGGCCGATGGCGTCAACTCTCTGCTCGCCACCCGAGCTGGTTTCCATGACGAAATCGCCCCCAAGAACGTCGCGCTGGCGGTAAAGGAAATCCACTTCCTGCCCCAGGAAGTCGTCGAGAGTCGCTTCAACGTGAAAGGCGACGAAGGTGTCGTCATCGAGATCTTCGGGTCCGTCACCCACGGCATGGTCGGCACCGCCTTCCTGTACACCAACCGCGAATCCATCACCCTCGGCATCGGCTGCATGGTCTCGGACTTCAAGAAGGCCGGCATCGCACCCTATACCCTCCTCGAGGAACTCAAGGCCCATCCGGCCATCGCCCCACTCATCGAAGGCGGCGAGATGAAGGAATATGCGGCCCACCTGATTCCCGAAGGCGGCTACAAGGCGATTCCGCAGATGTACGGCGATGGCTGGATGCTGGTCGGCGATAGCGCCGGGCTCGTCAACGCCGCCCACCGCGAAGGTTCCAACCTCGCCATGACTAGCGGCAGGCTCGCTGCGGAAACCGTCATCGCCCTGCACAACGAGGGCATGCCCTGCACGGCGGCGCACCTGGCCCGCTACAAGACGGCCATGGACGAAAGCTTCGTGATGAAGGATCTGCACAAGTACCGGCAACTGCCCGATACCCTGCACAACAACCCGCAGTTCTTTTCGGTGTATCCCCAACTGCTCAACCGCGCGGCGCACACCATGCTCACGGTGGACGGCGAGGACAAGCACAGCAAGGAACGCGCGATTCGCAAGAGTTTTGTACAACGGCGTTCCCTGTGGGGACTCATGGGTGACGCCTTCCGCATGTGGAGAGCGACGAGATGATCAAGATCGAAGAAAAACTGTTCCAGAATCGCTACAAGGTCGACGAAGGCCGGCCGCATATCCAGATTGCCAATCCATCGGTCTGTTCCAGCACCTGTG
Source organism: Halothiobacillus diazotrophicus (assembly GCF_001663815.1). NCBI lineage: Bacteria > Pseudomonadati > Pseudomonadota > Gammaproteobacteria > Chromatiales > Halothiobacillaceae > Halothiobacillus > Halothiobacillus diazotrophicus. The sequence goes on along the minus strand of NZ_CP016027.1, from coordinate 382,304 downwards.
AAGTGCAGGCCTGCACCTTCGCCTGCCCGGCCGCCTGCTATTCGGCCACCGAAACGGGTGGTGTGGAACTGAATACCGACGGCTGCCTGGAATGTGGCACCTGCCGCATCATCTGCTCGGAACACCATAACGTGGATTGGGCTTATCCGCGCGGCGGGCACGGCATCCTGTTCAAGTTCGGCTAAGGGGAGCGAATCACCGTGAGCAAACCCGAACGGCATGTCTTCGTCTGTGTGCAATCCCGACCGCCCGGCCATCCGCGCGGTTCCTGCGGCGCCAAGGGCTCCCTCGCCATCCTGCAGGGATTCCAGCAGGCCTTCGACGCCCAGAAACTCTGGGGCCGATTCCTGCTCACCAACTGCGGCTGCATCGGTCCCTGTCACGCGGGGCCGAGCGTGCTCGTCTACCCGGAGGGCATCATGTACACGGGGGTTCAGGAAAGCGACGTCGCTGTCATCATCGAAGAGCATCTGCTGAACGGCAAACCCGTCGAGCGCCTGTTCGCGGCAGCGGACGTGTGGCCGAACGATATTTGACTTCAGCCTGCAGGAGGCCTTGCAGGCCGCATCGCCCTCAACCAACAAGCGACGAACGCCCCCCAAGGACACAATCATTGAAGACGCGACCATCGAACGCGGTACCCTCGGTCACGTCGAACAGATGCTGCGCGACACGCTGGCGGTAAACCCCGACCAGCTGTCGGCCTATTACGCGCTCTACAAGCTGCTGTTTCGGCAATCGCGCCTGGAAGAAGCCGCCAACGTCGCACAACTGGGTCTGGCCGTCAGCGCCCGACTCGGCCGCTTCACTGCCGCCTGGCAGAAACTCGACCGCCCCACGGCCGACTGGGCCGACACGCAAAGCCCGGCCCATTTCTACCTCTTCACCCTGAAGGCGTTGAGCTTTATTCGACTGCGGCAAGGCGAATTCGCGGAATGCCGGTCGCTGCTGGAAAAACTCGATGAGCTGGACCCGGAGGATCTGGTGGGTGCCTCGGTGATTCGGGCTTATGCGGATGGATCGAGCTTGGGCTGAGATCTCAGCAACGTAGCCATGTAGAGTGGGCAACAGGTTGCCCACTCTACATGGCTACCTTTTCTTGTAGGATATTATGCGATATCACACCAAGTCCAAGTACACTCCTTTAAATGGCATCTCCATGCCTTATCTTTACTATAGTCAACTTTTAACAACTCCTCAGGGTCGAAATCCATACCATTGAATGGTTCGTTTTTCTGTAGCGCACCATTCTCTCTCAAAAATTTTTCTGGATTTTTACAGAACTTTTCCGCCTCTTCTAATTTTTCAAATACAACAACCCGATCGATTTCTTCCAAGTCAATAATTTTCATATAAATTCCCTCTTTTGAACATTATAGCTCTATACACACTGTGCCTGGAGCCCCCGGCCTACCAATACATATTCTGAATTTATCCTTCCCAATTACGGTCATTACAGCGTTAATTTCGACCTTATCAACTGAAGAATCCCCCTCCTTTTCGAGCATCCTCACTATTTCACCAAGTAACTCTTTTACATCCACCTCCATATTTCGGATTTTTTCCTGGACTTTTTGGTAATCAATATTCATTCCAACCTCACTAGATTAAGACCTGTTAGTAATTCATAAGATACAAAGACCTCAACTGGTGCATATTCCGTGTATGGCAGGTGTATAACTTGGCCGTCATATCGCCATCTCTTTTCTTTAACTAAAAATTTAAAATTAAATGACTTTATGGATGGAGGCAAACACAACCCGCCAAAATTTCTGGATCAAATGGCACGAATTGACCCACGTCGAACGTTACAGAATCCATAAGCGGACGACATACCCCAAATGGGTTAATTGTTTATCCGCATTGATATTTTCATGCGGTGATCTGCCTAGGGACGACTGCCTCAGCGGGTGTAGGTTGGGGTAAGCCAGCGGCGCACCCCAACAAGGATGGATAAATGACCCGTTGTTGTGTTGGGCTGCACTGCGTTTAGCCCAACCTACACGCTTGTCGGTTGCCGCGTGGGCAACACGCTGCCAACCCTTCGGATTACCCCCATAGACCCATGTGATTCAACAGACAAATTCCCATAGGATGGTGAATCAATCATTTTCTGACGTATGCTTCGCCGCCGAAGTCCCTAAACATCCCATGAGTGAGCCCTATCCAATGAGTCATACAACAGACGAAGCTGGCCCTGTTGCGCTAGGCAACACTCCTTCGAAACGCCCCATAACCCGTTTTATCCCGAGAATACTGTTCATTCTGTTCATCGGGGGCGCTATTGCGGGGTCGTTCTGCTGGTACTGGCCGGCCAAGCACGAGGTGAAGCGGGTTTATGCCATCGTGCACGACATACGCGCCGCAGCGGCGCAGGGCGAATTTCAGGCAGCAGATCAGAGTGGTCAACAGGGCAAATATGCCGGCCTGACGCTAGCCAAGGGGGCTGAACTGGGCATTGGCAAAGGAATCGGCAGTCCCGTTTGGGTCAACCAGTGGGGTGGGCACATCGAGGTTAAGCCTGTACAGGATGGCGCCCGGTTCCAGTTGATGGACAACAATCTGCCCGCCCGGGCGTGCTCGGATCTTGCCGTGATCGACACGGCCTACAACCTGGGTAAACGCAGCCATACGGAGCCGGAAGCGCCATTCGCCGTTTGGATCAACGGCGCGGTAATTCGTGCATGGGGCGGCGCTCTCGATAAATGGGGTATATCCAAAGCCTGCAATCACTCCAGTAACACCGTGACGTTGGAGCTGAAGTGAGCTGCGGAAGGGCCGGAACGCACATACCTGATACGCGATCGAGACTGAGAAGACCGCGAATTCTCGGCGGTCAGCGCACAGACGATCTGGCTGAAGGCGGGCGCTTCTGCAGGCAGGCGTTAAAAGCTGGTCGAAATCAAGAGCAGTCGACTTACGCGACAGACAGGTAGCGAAGACGACCAGCCGCTCTTATTGGCGTGTCTGCCCTCTTGAATGGGGGAGGTTATCAGGCAGGCACAGCCTCGTCGGTCAAGGCCCCATTCAGTACTTCCGCGAGACTGATATCCAGTCGCTCGATCCCCTGCTCTTCCAGGAACCGCGCTTCCTTCTTGGTGAGCTCGCCTTCGATCACGGCCCAGTGCCGATTCGAGGAACGCTTCATGATCTGGCGGGCGAAGGTCCGTTGCAGTTGGTCGTCGAAGCGGCAGCCCAGGAACAGGAAGCCGCGATCCTTGCGCCGATCCTGCACGATCTGCGGGATGGGCGTCTGGATGTCGATTTCCGTCAGCACTTCCACGAAGTCCGCATCGGAGGCGAGATAGTTCTGATCTGGCACGATCGAGCCCCAGGGCTCGTAGAGCACCGTGGTCCAGCTTTCGGCCGTCGCGGCATCCGTGGCCGTGCCGTCGGGCTGGTAGAACCCGTACCACTGGCCGTAATGCTCGGACTGGCTGAATCCCTGGATCCGGCCCCAGCTGGCTTGATCCTTGAGCGCCTGGGCCAAGGTGTTGTCGTACCAGAGATTGACGATCATCGGCAGATCCATTCCGGCCAGCGTCTTCATCAGCTCGGGCACCGGCGTGGCGACGGAGAACAGATCGTTGAGCACCGCCTTCAGGGATTTGCGGTGCTTGAAATTCTCGATGTACTGCGCGACCGCGGTGAAATTCTTGCGTATCTTGTGCGGCACGGAAACCCGGCTGCTCAGGATCTCCGCCAGGGTCGGCAGATTGCTCGGCAGATCCGCACCGGCGGCGGCGAGGACGCCCGGCCCGATGTAGGGGATGACCCGACCGGCGGCAAGGGCCGACCGCACTTCGGTGATGGGATCGTTCATGACATGTCTCCTGTGGTCGTTTCACCGGTCCGCAGGATGCGGACCGATCACGGTCGCCGGTACTTACAGGCCGGATGAGAATCCGAGCAATTCGACCGTGACGTTTTCGTCGCCGATTGTCGCCTGGCAGGCCAGACGGGATTTGCTGCCCACGCCGACGATCGTGTCGAGCTGTTCGTTTTCCTTGCGTTGTAGCTTGGAAAGAGACTTGCGCCCTTCATGGACGAACACGTGGCAGGTATCGCACTCGCCCTTGCCTTCGCACTTGAGCTTGAGGGGTTCACCGGCGGCGATGATGGCGGCACTCAGCAGGGTGCCTGCGTCAACGGTGATGGTCTTGTTGCTGGGTAGAATGGTCACGACGGCCATTGCATGCTCCTTCTATTACATTGTTTTACCTAAGGTTGATCGTGTCGTTTGACTCGGGTCAGTGCCCGTCCGCGCGTGCCGGACACTGAACGGAGCCAAGTGCCACTCGCCGGTTTCTCGACGAGTGGCCGATCCACCGGGACGGATCACAGGTAAATCGCGGCGCCCGCGCCCACATTCACCGAGGCGTCCTTGAGCGTGTCGATGATGAACACGACCTCTTCCTCGGTCAGCCGGGGATGGAACGGCAAGACCAGCGTCCGATCCGAGACCCGTTCCGTGGTCGGGCAGCGCGGCGCGCCCCGCTCGCGGTAGTACGACTGCATGTGCATTGGGTAGCAGTACGCCCCCGCCTCGATGCCGTGGGTGCGCAAGTCGTTGACGATCGCGTCGCGACTGCTGCGGCTGAAACGCGTCCCCAGGTGAACCTCGTAGGTGAACCAGTGCACCTCGCTGGCTTCAGGGCTGCGGTACGGATCCTTGATGCCCTCGAACGACTTCATGTGCTCGAAGTAGAAACCCTCAATCTGCCGACGCCGTTCGAGAATCCCGTCCAGCCGTGACAGCTGCATCATGCCGAGACCTGCCTGCATGTTGCTCATCTCCGCCTGCATGGGCGGACGCGCCGCACCGGACACCGAGGCGCGATCCGCCATGGCTCGGCCCCGGTACTGGCGCAGGCTGCTGGCCAGATCCGTATCGTCGGTCAGGATCATCGCCCCCTCGCCGCAGAGGATCGGGCTGGGCTGGCCGAAGCCGAAGATGGTGCAATCGCCGAACGAGCCAACGAGCTGCTCGCCGTAGCGCGAACCGATGGCCTCGGTGGAATCCTCGATCAGGCGCAGCCCCGTTCGTGTCGCCAGCTCGCGCAGCGGCCCCCAGGCGGCCGGATGGCCCTTGGTGTTGCCCGCCATGATCGCGCGCGTCTTTGCCGTCACGAGCGCTTCCGCACTCTTCACCGAGAGCGTGCCCGAGTAGTAGTCGATGTCGCCGAACACGGGCTGGGCGCCGTACCAGCTCAGGGCATGGCCAATCTGCCACCAGCTGTAGGGCGAGAGGATGATCTCGTCGCCCGGCTGGATATCCCAGGCGCGCAGGCACAGCATCAGGGCGATGGTCGGACTCGCGACCGCCACGGCGTACTTCCGCCCCACGTAATTGGCGAAGGCGTTCTCGAAGGCCACCACGTCGCTGCCGGCGCTGATCTGCTCGGAACGGAGGATGGCCTCGATCTCGTCCAGTTCGGCACGGCCGATATCCGGATCCGAGAAGACGATGGAAACGGGTACGGTGCTCATGATGGCCGCCCGTGCATGGCGAGCAGCACCGCCGTCGCGTCGTCGGCTGAGTCGGTGAGCGCCCAGCAGTGGTTGCGCGTATCCACCAGATGAATGTCGAAATGCGATCCGGTCTGGAACGGCGTTTCCGTGACATCCGACGATGGGCACTGCGTGATGGTCAGCCCCGGGAAATGAGGGCGGATCGCCGTCAGGATATTGCCGGCACCCGCCTCGCAGGCGGCCTGTCCCTCGACAAGCAACGCATTCAGGGTCGTGGCATCGATCGCCATGGTTCAGTCCTCCAACTTCCGGGCTTCCACCGTGATGGGCAGACGCGTATCGGCCGGCATTTCCGGCAGGGAAAGCCGCCATCCGTTGCTCAGGGTGACCGGTGCACCCCACATGGCCGGATCGTCCATCTGGGTGATCTTTTCCTCCAGATCCTTCTTCGGCACGTAGGCGGTAAGGTTGCCGGCATTGTCTTTACGAATCATGACCTTCATGGACTGTTCCTTCTGGATGCACTTAGGGATGAATGGCGTGTGGCGTGGCCGGTGCCGCCTGATGGGCGGGTTCGGCCGTGGGGACCAGTTCGATCAAGGCCCGGATCAGCTGCTCGACGTCGTCGCGGCTGTTGTAGCGCCCGACGGAAAAGCGCAGCGAGGTCAGAATGTCGTCCCGGGAAATGCCCATGGCCGAAAGCACATGGGAGGGTCGAGAACCGCCGGCCGCACAGGCGGCGCCGGTGGCCGCGACGATGCCGCGCTGATCCAGCCGATGCAGCAGTTCCTCGGCCTCGATGCTCCGAAAGGCGATATTGACCGTATTGGGCAGTCGCTCCGCCGCCTGACCATGCACCATCGCGGTGGGGAAACAGTCGAGCACACCCTGTTCCAAACGGTCGCGCAGTACGCGCAGATGTACGGACTCCGCCTCGATGTCGGCCATCAATCGCGCGGCAGCGGCGAAGCCGATGATGCCGGGCACGTTCTCGGTTCCGCCCCGACGCCCGCGCTCCTGATGGCCATAGATCAGCGGCGGCAAGCCCAAACCCTTCTGGATATACAGGGCACCAATGCCCTTGGGGCCGTGCACCTTGTGCGCCGAACAGGAGAAGAGCAACACACCGATGGACGCCAGATCCAGCGGCATCTTGCCAAGCACCTGGGTGCCGTCGACGTGCAGCGGCACACCGGCCGCCCGGGCCATTTCCGCAATGTCCGGAATCGGAAACACCACGCCCGTTTCGTTATTGGCCCACATCAGCGAAATCAACGCCGTGTCGGGCCGGATCGCCGCACGCAATTCGGCAAGATTCAGCTGACCGCTGGCATCCACGGGCAGATAGGTCACTTCGACCCCGGTCTGCTCGAGATGGCGGCACAGCAGCAGCACCGAGGGATGTTCCACGGTACTGGTAATGAGATGGCGCTTTTCCGGCGCCATGGCCAGCGCACCGAGCATCGCCATGTGGTTGCTCTCGGTGGCGCCGCTGGTGAACACGAGTTCGCTCGTGCGGCAACCCAGCAGGGCCGCCACGTCGGCGCGCGCGCCGGCGATCGCTTCCTTCACGGCCGTCCCGGCACGGGACGCGCTGGAAGGGTTGGCAAAGTCCGTCGACAGATACGGCAGCATGGCCGTCAACGCTTCCGGCGCCAGCGGCGTCGTGGCGTTGTTGTCGAGATAGACTGTGCGCGGCTCACTCATGGGCCAGGCCTTCGACCACGGTGGCCATACCTTCGAGTACGGGCGTGATTTCCTCCTCGAGGCAGCCCACCACCCGGCCATTGTCGAACTCGACCAGGTACAGGGGTGCGTGGCTTTCCTCGAGATACCCGACACGGACGATTTCGCCGAAAGCGTCCTTGGGTACGATCAGTTCATCTTGCGTCAACTCCGGGTAGGAACCGTCGTTGAACAGGTCGTCGCAGGCCAGGACCCGCAGGCCCCAGTCGAAGCGGGGTTGTCTTGGTTCAATCATGTTGCATCCTCCGTTGTGGTGGTGGCATCGGGAGAGGAATTCTCCGGAGTCACCAGTTCTATCTCACGTGCCTTCATGCCGACCATGTAGCCGTGCTCGTAGAAGTCCACGCCGTAGATGAAGAATTGCTGTAGAAAAGTACCGATATTGGCCACATAGCCGACGTCACCCTTGCGTACCAGCACGTCGCCGATCTCCTTGCCGTTGAAGGTACCGTCATTGCGTACGTGCTTCAGGGAACGCACCTTGTCGCCATAGTTGAATTCCGGTTGATCGTTGATTTCAACGATCGAACTGTCTCGACTCATGCCCATTACCGTTCCTCCCGATAATCATTGAGTTCCACCGGCCCCCAGGTATCCAGGCGCTCGCGGGCGTAACCGCGCACCTCCGTATCCGGGTCATCGACCAGCAGTTGCAGAACCTCTTTGCTGCCCCGAACCGCCGCCTCGTAGCGAATCCGCCAGTCGGGGTCGCGCACCAACGACAGCAGGGCCGAATCCGGCAGGCGTCGCACGACCTCCATGCGCACCACGGCATCGGCGTCGAGCAACATCCGGCCCAGCCATTCGCGCGGGATGCGGCGCGCCACCGTCCGGCGCACCTCCGGATCCTCGTCGTCGATCATCAGCGGCAGCTTGTGCTCCGGCAGGTGCTTCGCGACCATCAACCGCACGTAGTAGTCGGGATCGTCGATCATCACGTCCAGATCCTGCTCGCTGAGCCGGCTTGCCACCCGGATGCGCACCTCACGATGCGGATCGTGGATCAGCCGCAGCAGGTAGCTGCGCGGCAGACGCATCACCGCCGCCCAGCGCACCGTCTCGTCCGGATCGTTGACCAGGGTCCGCAGGTGGAACACGTCCGCGTGCTTGGCGGCACAGGCACGCACCTCGAAGTACGGATGCTTCAGGTAGTCGTTCGCCACGTCCGGATTCCAGCTGAAGAACTTGGCGATCCGCTGGACCGAACGATCCCGCACGCAGGCCTTCATCAACTCGCAGCGGCCCTCGGGCTTCACGTCGTCCGGGCAGCCATCGCAGCTAATCGGCTGATCCAGCCAGTCGACCGCTGCCGGGTTTTCTCGCTCTGCCCTATTCATCGTCGTCGTCCGCGTAGTCGTCGGGCCGGTCGAACACATCGAGCAGCGGCTTCACCTGAATCCGATCGCCCGGATCGAGTTCGGTGATCTTGGTGAGCACCGAACGTCCGTCGTCGTACTGCCCCAATCGCAATTGCAGATAGCCGTAGGCCTTCAGCACGAAGAGATAAAAGCGGGCCCGGGCGTCTTCGAAATTGTCGAATCGCGCATCGCCCGGCGAAACCCGGCGCCAATCCGACGCCAGCCCGAGCTCCTCGGCGGTCATCCGCAGGCAGCGCGAGGCCACCTCGAACGCCTCGGCCAGCCGGCCCTTGTAGAAGTAGAACTTGTACAGGCCGAGGTGGACGAGAATCTCGTCCGGTGCGATCGCCAATGCCTTCTGAAGATGAAACTCGGCGCGCGCGTCGTCCAGGTAGGCCCGGGCGGCGCAGTGCAGTTCGCGCTCGGCGGCGGCCGGTAAAAGCCCACCGTAGTAATTGCGCGACAACCAGAGATCTTCTTCCATCGGATTCATTACGATTCGCTCCTTTCAGCAACACGAAGTCCTGAAATCACAACCAAGCCAATCCAAGCCCACTCAGGCTCAATTCGTTACTTCGGCGTAAACGACGTGCCGCAACCGCAGCTTTCCGCCGCATTCGGGTTCTTGAACACGAGCCCCGTATTGATGAGGCTGTCTTCGCAATCCACGATCACCCCGTCGAGCAGGGGCACGCTGTCCTTCGCCAGGAAGACCTTGATCCCGTTGCTCTCGATCGACATATCGTCGGCCTTGGGCGCATCCTCCACGCTGAAGTCGTAGGAGAGTCCCGAGCAGCCGCCGGGCGAAACCGCCAGACGGAAGCCGCTGGTGCTGCTGCCGCCGTTGAACATGATCATGCGCTGGATGAAGCGCTGCGCCTTGGGCGTAAAGGTCAGGTCCATGGCGGCCTCCTCAGGCGCTGTAGCGCGGATAGCTGTTGTCGATCACGCAGGTGTCGTCGACCGGGCAAACGGCCACGCACTGCGCTTCATCGAAGAAACCGATGCACTCGGTGCATTTCTCGGGCTTGATGTAGAAAATCCCGCTCTTCTCGAAAATGGCCTCGTTGGGGCATTCCGGTTCGCAAGCCGAGCAACCGGTGCACTGGGAAGCAACAATTTTGTAAGCCATGACACTAATCTCCTGTAGTCAATAAAGGGGACGGCGCGGATAAGGTTTGTCACCGCCCCCGAAAGGTCATCAGGCAGCCACGAAGGCACCCTGACGAATCTGGGCATCACCCCGTTTGCCGTACACCACCGAACCGTCGCGCACCTTCTCCAGATATTCCCGGAAGTAGGCGATCACGGACTGATCGATGTACTCGAAGGCGTATTTGTCGACCGCATCGATCCCCGCCGCCTCAAGCTCGGCCTTCGGGCAACCGCCGATCTTGGCGACGAACACCGCCGTGCAATCGTTGATGGCCTTGATGACGGAATTCTCCAGCGCCTCGTCCTCGCCATAGCCGCCCTGGCAGTACAGATCCACACGACGGTGACCGACGAACTTCGCGCCGCTGGTGCTCGCTTCGTAGATCTGGAACTCCGTGGCGTGACCGAAGTGCTCGTTCACCCGACCGCTGCCCTTGGTCGCCACGGCCACCAGGATCTTGATGTCGGATTCCGCGCCTTCGAGGGTCGCCATTTCGGCCTTCTTGGCATCGGCCTTGGCCTGACGCTCCTGCTCCACCACCGCCTGATAGGCCTGACGGGATTCGAGGTCGTACTGCACGTCCATCGCCATGACGCTTTCGGTGGTGAACTCGGCGGAACGATCCTCGCCCAGCAGACCGACGGCATCGGCACGACACTGACGGCAGTGACGCATCATGTTCATCTGGCCTTCTTCGCAGTTGTCCTGCAGCGCCTTCAGTTCCTGCGCCGTCGGGCCACGCTGGCCGTTCAGACCGAACACGGTGCCGTGCTCCGGCGCGGAGATCAGCGGCATGATGTTATGCAGGAACGCACCCCGGCTCTTCACCGCCCGGTTCACTTCCAGCAGGTGTTCGTCGTTGATGCCCGGAATCATCACCGAGTTGATCTTGGTGAGAATCCCCCGCGAGGTCAGCATCTCAAGCCCCTGCAACTGCCGTTCGCTCAAGATCTGCGCGGCTTCGCGGCCCTTGTAACGCTTGTTGTTGAAGTAGATCCACGGATAGATCTTCGCGCCCACGTCGGGATCGACCATGTTGATGGTGATCGTGACGTGATCCACGTTGAAACTCTCGATGGTATCCACGTGATCCGGCAGGGTCAGACCGTTCGTCGACAGGCACAGCTTGATGTCCGGCGCCGTCTTCGAGATCAGCTCGAAGGTCTTGAACGTCTTTTCCGGGTTGGCCAGGGGGTCGCCGGGGCCCGCAATGCCCAGCACCGTCATCTGGGGGATGGTCGAGGCCACCGCGATCACCTTCTTCGCCGCCTGCTCCGGGGTCAGCTTCTCGCTCACCACGCCGGGACGGCTCTCGTTGGCGCAATCGTATTTACGGTTGCAGTAGTTGCACTGGATGTTGCACGCCGGCGCGACGGCCACATGCATGCGCGCATAATGGTGATGCGCTTCTTCGCTATAGCAGGGATGGTTCTTCACCTTCTCCCAGGTTTCCGGACTCATGTCCGCCGGACCGGCGCTGCTGCCGCAGCTCGCCTTGCCGCCTTCGCTGCTCGTGCCGCAGCCCTTGTGCTCGGCCATTTGCTGCAACATATCTTCCAGTCGCACAATCCCGCTATGTTCCGGGTTGTGCATCTGCACAGTAGTCGGGGATGACATGGGCGTATTCCTCCACGTGGTTGTCAAATAACGATCGGGTTACACGCGCCGCCCCATGGATGTATCAGATTGCTCCAACGAAGCTGACCGCAAACGAGGAAAAGCAAGAGGGATGCCAAGATGGTTAGTGCTTTTTATTCAGTAGCTTGAGTGATTCGCCAAGTAGTTTTGTAACGAAGGCGACGAAATTTTCGTGAGGGGAAGGGACTTTTGTCGGAAAGGAAACAGGGGATGGTTTTAGAGCCGGATCTAAATCGTGGAGACGTCGCCCCTGTTACCCGCGAAGGCGCTTTAACGGTTGAGTGCAACTGCAGGATATAGGCCGCCCCCAGCAACAGCTCGGACCCTCAGGGGATTGCCCGGTTCGTCGGGTGCTGGTACCTGCAAAGGGGAATGTGCCGTGAGATCGACGACGGAATTCGCCGCCCCACCTGCCGCTTCGGACAATTGAGTTAACAGGGCCAGTTCCTGCGCAGAAGGCAAACGCCGTACGCCCGGCTGCAGGGTCGCGCCCATAAAGTCATTGGGGTCAGCACTGTGTTCCAGCCCCAGCGCATGACCGTACTCGTGGAGCAGAACGGAAAGCATATCCATCTTGCCCGCCGCCGCACTCCCCGGCTTGGCGACCCACTCGTAAGGGTTGCTGGTGGGCAGATATTCTTCATTCAGGTAGGGCGTGTAGTCGATATACCAGCCATACCCGGCGGCATCGGTGTCGAGGGTGATGGTGGCCCCTGAAGTGCTGCCGACGGCGGAACCGGTGAGGTCAGCGGTGTTGACATGGACGAGGTTGGAGAGGCCGAGAGAGGTCAGCAGTGATGGAAAGATATCGAGCTTGGGTGTAGCAGTTGAGGAAATTTTCCATAGCTCGGATTTGCATATTCCCAACGGCGACTCTTCTTCGTCAGTCCCTTCAATCAGGTAATGAATTTGGACTTTGATACCATCCTTCTCCACCTGCATCACGAAACGATCCCGACCGATGTAGCCAGTTTGCGGCCAGTAGTGATACCAGCCATTTGCCGCCGCATCCGCATCCTTCTCCAAGACAACCTCGCCATGTGTCGGGGCTTTAATCAAAGTTACTTTCGCTCCAGACAGTCCTCCCACACTATTGAGCATTTTCTTGTAGATGGGATCATCGCCGCGATATTTGACCATGTAGATGTCGCCATCAACTATCGGGCTTATTTCAGAGCCAGAATCCGGCCTTGATATCTGACACCGACCAAGCAAGTAATTATCCGTGGCTTGCACTGGCGATGCCGCCATAGTTATTACTGCACCCACTAACAAGCCGGTATCATATATCCACATGTCACTTCCCCCCTCGGATACATGCGTAAATTGTTTAAAGAGTGGTTCAGGCCGCTCCCATAACCGTGTTTCCTGTTCAGGCGACAAATAAGTAATTGGGGTCAGAGTAAAATTACGCGCTTTCGAACTAAGCCTAGCTGCAAAATTAGCATGATTGATTTTACTCTGACCCCAATTTACGGCAATTGCCATGACAATGCGGTCGCGGAAAGCTTCTTTCAGCTACTGAAACGTGAGCGGGTAAAACGAAAAACCTACAATACACGAGACGAAGCCCGGGCTGACATCTTCGATTACATCGAGATGTTCTATAACACCCGACGTCGTCATGGTTCTAACGAATTGATGTCGCCTGTAGACTACGAACGGCGTCACCACGAACGGTTGGAATGTGTCTAGGGGACTGGTGGCGATTCAGTGTTGGGCGGAATTTTGCTGTTCATCCTGAACAAGGACAAGAAAGGGCAGACCACGGGTTAGGTTCTATTGCGCGGTGTGCCCCCACAGGCACTGATCCCTTGGTTATCAGTTCGCTTTCCCGCCGTACAGATCACCGCTTCCGGCTAAGGTTTGATCTATTCTGAAAAACACGGTCAGCCCTCGGTTGGCACGTTTGGCGTCATCAGGGATGTGCAATGCAGGAGTCATGATGGACACTGATCTTGAAGCTATGTCACGCGAAGCGTTGATCGCTGAAGCACGAAAGTTGAGAAACGGTATTCGAGAGCACAGGGACCGACGTTACCCCGGATTTGAGTAGCACAGGCATTTAGAGTCCAATCCCATGAAGCAAGGAGATTGGATGTGAAGAAACGCTACAGCGAAGAACAGATCATTGGGTTTTTGAAGGAGGCGGACGCCGGTGTCCCGATCAAGGAGCTGTGCCGACGGCACGGCTTCTCCGAGGCCAGCTACTACCTCTGGCGCAGCAAGTTTGGCGGCATGGACGTGTCGGACGCCAAGCGCCTCAAGGCGCTGGAGTCGGAAAACGCCCGACTGAAGAAGCTGCTGGCCGAGGCGCTGCTGGAGAACGAAGTGACGAAGGAAGTCCTTCGAAAAAAGTGGTGACCGCGCCGGCGCGCCGGGAGGTGGTGCGGCTCATGAAACAGCGCGGGATGAGCGAGCGGCACGCACTGCGGGTGGTCGGGATGAGCGCCTCGGCATTGCGCTACGTGCCCCGGCCGGACGGTAACATCGCGCTGCGCCAGCAGATCGTGGATATGGCGCAGCGGTACCGCCGCTATGGCGCGCCAATGATCTACCTCAAGCTGCGTCAGGCCGGACAGCGAGTCAATCACAAACGCGTGGAGCGTCTGTACACCGAGGAGAATCTGCAGGTGCGCCGTCGCCGGCGCAAGAAGATCCCGCCGGCGGATCGGCAGCCGCTGATCCGACCGGGTGCGGCCAATGAGGTCTGGTCGATGGACTTTGTCTTCGACCGTATCGCCTCGGGTCGTGCGCTCAAGTGCCTGGCGATTGTGGATGATGCGACGCATGAGGCGGTGGCTGTGATCCCGGCGCATGCGATCGGTGGCGACCAACTGGTGAGGCTGCTGGACGAGGTCTGTTCGATCCGCGGCAGGCCATCGATCATCCGGACGGACAATGGCAAGGAATTTACCGGTCGGGCCATGCTGACCTGGGCGCATCGCCACGGCATTGCCCTACGGCTTATCGAACCGGGCAAGCCCAACCAGAATGCCTACATCGAATCCTTCAATGGACGGCTACGCGACGAATGCCTCAACGAGCACTGGTTCGTCAGCCTCAACCATGCCCGGGTAATCATCCGTACATGGGCCCGTGAGTACAACGAGGAAAGACCGAAGAGAGCACTCGGCGGGCTGACGCCCGCCCAATATGCCAAGCAGCTTGCTGCAAAGGCGGTAACATTTGAGCCTGGACTCTAAAGCGAACCGCTACTCAACATGGGGTACCGTCGAGGCCACCCCAAATCAATGGGGGTCAGAGTCACTGCCCCTTATACTCGCTAAGGTCACAGTTTCGCACCCATACGCCCATCCTACCAACATAATAGGTGTCATAATCCACCACTTCGAGGTTATAAACTGTTTGGCGTAGTTCAGTTTCGGGATAACCCTGCCCCATTTCGGAATCTGGCTGAGGTTGTAAAGCACTCCAGTTAATATCTGCCTGAGGTTCACCATGCCGGAGATCTACCGGGATCATTCCATAGCCATGCATGTCGTAAAACTCGAACCAAACCACCCCTTCAGTAATTTGCGTTTGGTATAATGAACCTCTATGGCCTTCACCCATATAAGCGGGTTCACCAGTAACCAACTGCACCTCTAAATTATCTGAGGGATCAATTTCACTAGCCTCAAGCCAACCGACCTCATTAACCCAAAATGGGTGATTAGGTGTTGCAACCAGGTACTGCTTCATTTCATTCCGAATAAGAGTAGATAATCCCTCTTTACCCTGAATCTCCTTCTGGATTTTCTTTGCTCTCTCAAGCTCCGCAATCGGAATGATCTCAACGAACATGACTTCCTGGTTTTCAGACCTAAACGTCTTTTTTACCTGCTTGTAATTCGGCTCACCTTCCCCGCTCTGCGGCTTGGACAACACCCAATCCCCCACCTTGATCCGCTCGATCGGAACCAATCCTTCTCGTGTATGTACGAGAGTGCCAGCCACAAAACAGCTGGCGCCTTTCGGGGGTAATTTGATTGAATCTAAGGTAAAGCTCACTGATCCCAAGTTTCCCACCATTCGATGACACCGCCTCCCAGTGATTTACCATCTATATCAACGACCATAGCGTGCAGTCAGCGATGCCTTTGCCAGGGCATTCTGATTGATCAGGAAACCGACCAGGGACGCCGTGGCATTCGTCGGGGGCGTCAACTGGGCCACCTTGAGCGCATACACCGTGAAGACGTAGCGGTGCGGCTTGTCGCCCGTCGGTGGACAGGGTCCACCCCAGCCGGCAATGCTGTAGTCATCGGGGATCTGGACGGCTCCGGCCGGGAGGCCTGAATCCGGTTTGCCGTCACCGGCACCTTCGGGCAGTGAGGTCGCGGTGGCCGGGATATTGATGACCACCCAGTGCCAGAATCCGGCCCCGCCGGTCGGCGCATCCGGGTCATGCACCATCACCGCGAAACTTTTCGTCCCGGCCGGTGCGTGCTTCCAGCCGATTTCGGGCGATATGTTCTCGCCAGTGCAGCCGAACCCCTTGAAGACGAATTTCTTCGGAATCGGTTGATGCGGATTCAGATCCTGGCTGACGACCTTGAAAGGCGCGGCTTGCGCACTGGCGACGGTCGCGAGCGCCAAGGTGAAGGCGAGCGCAAAGGTTTGAATGGTCGTTCTGGCGTTCATGCTGGCGGTCATGGCGGTCTCCTTGAAGGCTTTTCAGAAAATCACGGCAGGAAAGTCTTTCAGGCAAGCAGCAGTTAGTGCTTCTGCCTGTTAATCCTAGACGGCTAAACATCTGTCCGATAATTGATTTTCTTCATCCGTGCTATTCCAGCGGGTTATTGCTCTTACACAGTCATGCCCAAGCTCGAATGCCCATCCATGGGCCGATTTTTAAAAGGGCTAGCGCGTGTGCAGATTCTCCACGATGGCATTGCCGCCATCGACCACAATCGTCGTGCCCGTGATGTAGCTGGCACCGGTCGATGCGAGAAATGCCACGGCTGCCGCCACTTCCGTGGGGGAACCGGATCGCCCCACGGGTGCGCAGTTACCCGCCAGGATTTCTTCTTCCGTGCTCGACGCGGTGCGAATCCAGCCGGGGGCCACGCAATTGGCGGTAATGCCGAATTTGGCGGTTTCCAGCGCCAGACTTTGGGTCATGCCCGTCATCCCGGCCTTGGCGGCGGCATAGGATGCCTCCCCGGCATTGGCGCCCGTTGTGCCCGTTGTGGACGAGATATTCACGATCCGCCCATAGCCGCGCTGCTTCATGCCGGGCAGTACGCCGCGCGTCATCAGGAAGGCGGTGGTCAGGTTCCGGTTGAGCGACAGCATCCAGTCATCGAGGGACATTCCGTCGATTTCCGCGAAGGGCTCCGGGCTGCCCAGTTGCGACATGCCGGCATTGTTCACCAGCACGTCGATCCGGCCATGCTGGGCCTCGGCTTCGGCGCACAGCCGTTGGGCTTCCGCCTCGATTGTCAGGTCTGCGACAAACCCATGGGCCGTGATGCCTGCCTGTCGCAATTCCGCCACGCGCTCGAATATCCGTTGGGTCGTGGCGGTAATCAGTACAGCCATTCCTTGTTGCCCCAGTTCTCGGGCGATGGCGAAACCAATGCCATCGGCACTGCCCGCCCCCGTGATCAGGGCAACCGGTTTGTCGGGAAAAGTCATGGGTGTTCCTTGGTCTTATTTCAGCGTGTTCTTGTCAGTATGTTCGTACCAGCTTGGGTTTATAGCATGCGACAGGACACGGGATGGGCGTCAAATCGACTCAGGTTGTGTTCGGGCTGGATATGGTCCATCTATGTGCCCCCGATAGGTTCCAGATCGGACCCGATACGGTGGAGTGCTATGCTCCCCGCTTTCACTGAGCAGGCAGCCGCGCCATGGTTTGGGGCATTTCCGACACGACTCTGATTCTGGCGACAGCCGTCCTGCTGTTCGCGGTACTGGCCGGACGGGGGAAATTCATTACCCGGGAACTGATCTCGTTCACCGGCCTAGCCCTGACGGCCGGGCTAATCGCCACGGAAAACCACGTTGCCGTCGCCCTGATACTGGCGGGCATGACCCTGGCCCGGATCGGTCTCGAACGCACACACCCCGGCACCTCAGCACTCCTGCTTGGTCTGGCCGGCGTTGCCGGCGCCTTTCTGGGCCAGCGGATCACCCCGGGCACCACCATCGACATCGCCCTGGACGGCATGACATTCGTGCACCTCAGCCTCAAACCGATCGCGTTCTTTGCCGCGCTTCAGCTGATCCTCCTGAACCCGCGTATCGAGCTGGCCTGCGCCAAGACAACAGGACAAGCTCGGCCACCCGGTGCCGGCCTCGCCTTTTCAATCGCGGGCATCGCCGTCGTCCTGGCCTTCTGTTTTGGCCTTGCCACCGGCGGGATCACGGTCGACCCGCAAAAACTGGCGGCACTACCCGAGCTGACGGCCCGTTTCATCGCCCTAATCGCGGCCCACGCCCTGCTGGTCGCGCTGATCGAGGAATCGCTGTTCCGCGGGGCGGTACAACCCCTGGCCCGCGCGTGGTTGACCCGCCGGATGCCCGCACACTACGCGGAAGCGACGGCGGTACTCGTGGCGGCGATCCTGTTCGGGCTGGTGCACTTCAAACTCGGCCCCGCCTGGATGATCGGCGCGACGATAGGCGGTATCGGATATGGCTATGCCTACGCCACTCGGCGTCGGCTCCTGGCACCGGTGTTCATTCACGCATTGGTGGTGGTCGTGCTGACGCTGGGGATGATCAACGGCTGATCGCTGGCATTGTTTCCCTGGCATCGATTCCCTGGCATCGATTCCCTGGCATCGATTCCCTGGCATTGATTCCCTGGCATTGATTCCCTGGCATTGATTCCCTGGCATTGATTCCCTGGCATTGATTCCCTGGCATTGATTCCCTGGCATTGACGTTGGGGTGCTCTGCGTTTACCCCAACCTACAAGAGTGGTCGGTATGACGTAGGTTGGGGTAAACGAAGTGCAGCCCAACAGGATGCTCGCCACTATCCCTCGATGTTGGGGTGCGCAGGCTTACCCCAACCTACAAGAGTGGCCGATTTGACGTAGGTTGGGGTAAACGTAGTGCAGCCCAACAAGGTGTTCGTCATTTTCCCGGGATGTTGGCGTGCGCAGGCTTACCCCAACCCAACGCGCTGTTCATTGATCGCCGTTACTTTCCTGCAGCTTTTTGCGTTCCGCTTCGTACTCTTTGTACGACAGCGGTTTCTCGGGCGGATTTTGTTGAAGCAAGGGGTGAACCATGGCCTCTCTCGTCTGCAACCCGTGATAAACGTTGCTGTAATAGCGATCGCTATCCGCGCAGCCTGCGAGAACGGCGGTGGTGACCAACAAGACACTATGTCGAATCGCCACGCGCATGATCTGGTCCTCTCTTGATCGCCTGAATTGGATGTCTGATGTTCGCCCGACAAAGGTATTCGGCACCCGATGCCCTGCCCTGTGACGCCCGATCTGAAACCGCGATGGCTAGCTTCAACTGCCCTCGCACTCTGGTCGTGATTGCTACCCCGAAGTGGCAAATCAATATATCGCTGCACTTGATATTCATTACTCACGGCGAGGATGCACAGCCCTGACCCAACAGACGGAAAAGGCAGGCATAATGACACGCAGCTTCCCTTTCGCGGGGTCGTTTTCCTCCGACACACGAGGTGCACATGCAAGGCATGAAGCCCCTGATTCTCGCCGGTCTGTTGTTTGCCGCGAATAATACGGCTTCGGCCGCCGTGGTCACCTGGAATCTCGTCAATGTCACCTTCGATGATGGCGGCTCGGCCTACGGTTCCTTCGTGTACGACACGGCCACGAAAACCGTTCATCAAATCGACGTGTACACGACTGAAGGTGCTCATCTCCCAGGCAGACATTACGTGGCCTTGGCCGGGGTCTGGGGCCGCTCTGCCAACAGCGGAATTCTGGCTTTTACGGACCGGATGGACCCGGTCGACTACACGGGTGCCAGCTGGTTGCGCATGGATTTTTTCGACATCGTCAGGACCACCCAGACGGGGGTGTCGCTGAAGATGCAAAAGGAAGTCGGTGCGGAGAGTTTTTGCACGAACAAGAACTGCAGCAGCGCTGCCAATGAATTATCGAATCCTGGAAAGTCACGCAAAATCATTTCCGGTCATATCGAGTCCGTGCAAAGTTTGCCCTAGCCTGACTTGTCCCGGTGGCTTACCTAGCGTCATTTTCCCACGCACCAAACCCAATCAAGCACCCTCTCACTCACAAAAAAGCCCGCGCAACGGGCGGGCAAAACCGGATCCTGCGGCAGGATCGCCGCAGACAGGATCGTTACAATCGCTTCACTTCGATCCGATGCTTCTGCAGGGCATAACCCAGCTTGCGCGTGGTGGTATTGAGCATGCGTGCAGCCTTGGCCTGAACCCAGCCGCAGCGTTCCATGGCATCGATCAGGCGATCGCGTTCGGAGAGGGGCTGGTCCGGCGTGTCTTCATTGGTGCCCCGGGTACCGGCAGGCTGCTCGGAAGTTGGCGGCGTTACGCTCTGCGCAGGCACCGAGAGCGTGACGATCGGGTGACCGTTTGCGGCCGGCCGCAACGACATGGACAGGCACTGATTGCGCTGGCAGGGAATATCCGTCTGGCGGATCACCTCGTCGCCGCGCAGCATGGTGCAGGTGCGTTCGATGCAGTTTTCCATTTCCCGCACGTTGCCGGGCCAGAAGCAGGAAAGCATGGTCTGCATCGCATCCGGGTTGTACTGGATGTGACGGTTGTTTTCGTCGTTGAACCGCTCCACGAAGTAGTTCACCAGCGCCGGAATGTCTTCGCGGCGTTCGCGCAGCGGTGGCAGGAAGATGGAGACCACGTTGATGCGGTAGTACAGATCGGCACGGAATTCGCCCTTGCTGACGGCTTCCTCAAGATTGCGGTTGGTGGCGGTGATGATGCGCACGTTCACGCGACGCGTCTGGGTACCGCCGACCCGCTCGAATTCCCGCTCCTGCAGCACGCGCAGCAGCTTGGCCTGGAAGGACGCGGAGATTTCGCCGATTTCATCGAGGAACAGCGTGCCGCCGTCCGCCAGTTCGAATCGGCCCTTGCGCTCCTGGGTCGCCCCGGTGAATGCACCGCGCTCGTGACCGAACAATTCCGATTCCAGCAGGCTTTCGGGCAGCGCTGCGCAGTTGAGCTTGACGAAGGGCTTGTCCCGGCGCGGGCTCAATTCGTGGATGGCGCGGGCGATCACTTCCTTGCCGGTGCCCGATTCACCGCGCAGCAGCACGGTGGCCTTGCTCGGCGCCGCCTGGTGCACGTCGGCGAACACGGCCTGCATGGCCTTGCTGTTGCCGATGACGTTGTCGATGTTGTACCGCTTGGTCTGTTCCTTCTGCAGGCGGTGGGTTTCCTGGATCAGGCGGTTGCGCTCGGCGGTGATGCCCTGGTGCAGGCTCACGGTCTGGCCCACGAGATTGGCGACCATCTGCAGCATGCGCACATCCGACCCGAAGCTCACGCCCTTCTGCTGCTCGGTGCGGTAGATCGCCAGCACGCCGATGCATTCGAAACCGACCTTGATCGGCACGCCGACGAAGGCATGCAGCTGTTGCCGCGCGTGATCCTTCTGCACCGTGCGATGGAGAAACTCCGGTTCCTGCGAGGTATCGGGAATCACCACCGGCATCCCGGCGCGCATGATCTTGCCGATCATGCCTTCGCCGAGGCGATAGCGCCCCCGCTCCATCTCGGCCGCCGTCAGCCCCGTGGCTGCCATCACGCCCACATGGCTGTCGTCCATGCGCAGCAGGATCATGGCCGGCGACATGTGCAGATGAATGTCCAGCGTCTTGAGCACATCGTTGAGGATGTGATCGAGATCCAGCGACGAGCTCAGCACCTTGCTGACCTCGTACATCGCGGTCAGTTCTTGCGGATTATGATGCATGGCGAGATTCTTCATGGTGGGCATTCCCTCCTGATGCGCAACTGCCGCTGGGGGACGACGATGAATGCGCCCTGTCGTGCAGCTGGGTCACCTGATCCGGATTCGGACAAGGTAACGTCTGGGTACACGTCTGAAACTGATCCGGGTTGCCTATAGCGTAATCCCCTTGACCAGTAGAAATCCATAATATTCGCTTGGAAATTTCGTCATATCCGCAGACACGAAGTTGACCGATCTGCATCAAGGGGCGACGAATCAGCAACGGGTCGGCCATCATCGCGGCCAGAGCCTCTTCTGGCGCCATCTCTTCCGGCACAACCTCGCCGGATTTCACCCGCGGCGCGGCACGGTTGAACCAGTCCGCCACGGGTCGATCGCCGAAAAACGGTCGCAAGGTCTCCGCACGCCAGGATGTCGTGAGCAGGTTCCGCACATCCAGATCGAAACCGGCGGCGCGCAATGCCTGCTTCTGTCCGGCCTGATTCTGGCAGCCGGGTTTCTCGTAGAAAATGATTGTGCTCATGCGCTTCATCGACATCCCTTGACCTCAACCCACCACGGCCCGGGTATGGCCCGGGTCACGCCACCCGCATCGACCCGTGCCACGGGCAATGCACCCCGCCAGGCGAGCAAGCCGTCCACCTGATCGGCAATCGCCTGCTTGACGACCGGATCCAGGCGCTTGAGCCATTCCGGGGGAATCGCCGCGACCCCGTAATGGGCGCCCGCAAGCATGCCGGCCAACGCTCCGGTAGAGTCGGCATCGCCCCCCTGATTCACGGTAGCGATCAAACAATCCCGGAAGTTGTCCGTTCGGAACAGATGATGGAACACGGTGTTGACCGTATCCGCGACATAGGCGGTGCTCAGTCCGTTATAGGGTGCAAAACGGAACGCACGATGACCAACCGCCAGCGCGGCAGCCATCTGGGCCACATCGTCGAGATCGCCGCCGTGAACCAGCACCCGTACCATCCGGCCAAGGGTCAGGATGGCCGCATCGGAAAGCGGGTTGTGGTGCGTGAGATGGGCCTGATCCAGGCTGATCCGCTCGAAGGCGACCTCGTCGTCCAGCGTGGCGAGCACGGCCGGGAGATTGCGCACGGCAGCCCCGTTACCCGCATCCCATTCCGATTCGGGACCGCAGAGACTGCCGTCCACGAGATAGCGCCGAATGCCGCGCCGACAGGTATTGCCCACATCCACGGGATTGCTTTTCAACCAGGCCGCCATGCCGTCGGCGAACTGGGGCAGCGACCAGGACGTATCGGCAAGAATGCTTTCGCCGAGGACGAGGCTCATCTCGGTGTCGTCGGTCACCTGCCCCGCTTTCAGATGCAGCCAGCCGCCGCCGATCATATTGCGGTGCAACCCGTACTCGGCCTGGATTTCCCGGGGTTGCATGAACTCGACGGTCGCGCCGAGCGCATCGCCGACGGCCAATCCCCAATAGGCGCCGAGGGCGCGGGATTTCAGCTCATCGGCCGACGTACGCACCGGCGCATTAGCGTTCATGATCGCCTCCGTCCGTGCAAAACGGACGACTGACCGAAGCAGCCCGGCCATGACCGTGCCTCCATAAAGGATCGGCCAATGATCGATTCGTATCAGTAGTAATCCATGCGTACCGCATAGTCCCCTCCGATCACCAGATATTCCGCCTCGCCCTTCAAGGGATGGCAGGGAATCAGGCCATTGAAAAACAGCACCTTCACCAACGGCACCTGCACCTCGAGAATGATGTCGCCGAACTCGTCCGCGATGTCCCGCTCCCGCGTGAACGACACGAGATTGTTCAGGCGGATCACCCCATGCCGCGCATCCTGACGCGAGATCACCGGATGCTCCGCAAAATCGTTGGTGCCCCGGTACAGCGTGATATGACGCTGCCCCGGCGTACCGAACCGTCGCAGGAACCATTGTGCGAATTCGAACAAAAGGTCCAGTTGCAGACGGATCGCATTGTTGTCGAACCGGGAGGAGCTCTTGTCCTCCATGTATTGCAGCCACGCCGGGCTGCCGAAGCGCCCGATCACGGCGCGGTGAAAGGTCGCCGGGATGCCGAAGCGACTCTCTACCCAGGCCTTCAGTACCGCGCCCTCCGGCGAATTGCTGTCGTAGCCCCAGCCATGCAGCAACCGCAGGTACTGCGCCCGGAAACGCCGGGACGCATCGCCCGGCCGCTGGGTCGCCGCCGGAAACTGCATCTCCATGTACTGCTGGAAACGAATGCCCGTCGCAGCTTCATCCATCGAGCGCCCCTGCGGGGAATCCAGTTCCTCGAACAGCGCCGCATGCGCCGCCCGCGTCCCGGCGATATGCAGGGGCAGCGGAAAGGCATTGAAATCCGCGCCCATCAGCAATCCGGTCGGCAAACCGACGAGATTGCTGCCCATATTCGCAACCTGCCCTCCGGCCGGCTTTGTCACGGCCGAGGGCGTTGTTGGCGGCCTTTTGGCCGCTTTGCTTCGGGGTGTATTTCCGGGAACGCCTCGCGTCACGCCTTGAACTCGTTCGCCACAGCCGACCGCACCGATTCCAGACGCAACGGCTTGTACAGGCAGGCAATCTCACCACCCCCATCACCCGCCGCATCACCCGCTGCATCGCCTTCCATCAACTTGAGCAGGCGCGCCTGCGGGAATCGGGTCGTCAGCGCCTCATCATCGGCCAGCAACTCGGCACCCACGATCATCAGATCGGGCGGCCAGTCGCGGGCTTTTTCCGCCGCGACGTCCAGCGAGCCGAACTCATGCGTTTCATACTCGTCGTGCAGCATGAACTGCACGGCCATGCGCGCGATTTCATCCTCAGCCACCACGAAGATGCGCCGATTTCCCACCGCAAGATTGCAATCAACACCGATTTGCATACGCCAGCTCCTGTATCAGTAGGGCCATCTGCCGAACGCATCGTTCGGGCATCCCGACCGCGAACGGCCCGGTCACGATGGACCGCCACACGCACCCGGTTCAATTAGGTAGGGAAGCATCTTTTATGCCATCCGATTCAGGTTATGCGCGGGCGGAAAACGGCTGCAACGGTCCGGTTTACAACCCGCGTGTATGAAGTTCGACAATCGCCTGAAAAATCAGCCATTAGCCGGTGCGACGACCGGAAGTGCCGCATCCCTGATTCGGCATTCATGACCGGAACCCGCCGGAAAAACCCCGGTGGGGTGCGTCGATTTCTCCGTTCCTTTCCTGACAAACGGATGGGGTTTGTCAGCTTTCAAACATGTGCTCGCCCGAGCGCTACAATCAATTTAATTTCTTTATTTACAGTTAGTTAAACCGGTTTTGAGCGCATGGCACACCCTTTGCATTGACGATAACTGCGGAAGCAACGGCCCGCACGAGCGGCACCCACTTGGGACCATCAATATCTTGTTTAGGAGATACGGAAATGACTGAAGGTTTGCGTCAAATCGCCTTTTACGGCAAGGGTGGCATCGGTAAGTCCACCACTTCTCAGAACACCCTGGCAGCCCTGGCCGAAATGGGCCAGAAAATCCTCATCGTCGGCTGCGACCCGAAAGCCGACTCCACCCGCCTGATCCTGCACTCCAAGGCTCAGGACACCGTCCTCTCCCTGGCTGCTGAAGCCGGCAGCGTCGAGGATCTGGAAATCGAAGATGTCATGAAGATCGGCTATCGCGACATCCGTTGCGTTGAGTCCGGCGGTCCGGAGCCGGGGGTCGGCTGTGCCGGTCGCGGCGTGATCACCTCCATCAACTTCCTGGAAGAAAACGGCGCCTACGACGGCGTGGACTACGTGTCCTACGACGTACTGGGCGACGTGGTCTGCGGCGGTTTCGCCATGCCGATCCGTGAGAACAAGGCTCAGGAAATCTACATCGTCATGTCCGGCGAAATGATGGCCATGTACGCGGCCAACAACATCTCCAAGGGCATCCTGAAGTACGCCAACTCCGGCGGCGTGCGTCTGGGCGGACTGGTGTGCAACGAGCGCCAGACCGACAAGGAACTGGAACTCGCCGAAGCGCTGGCTGCAAAGCTCAGCACCAAACTGATCCACTTCGTTCCGCGCGACAACATCGTTCAGCACGCTGAACTGCGTCGCATGACCGTTCTGGAATATGCACCTGAGTCCAAGCAGGCCGAAGAGTACCGCACGCTGGCAAACAAGATCCACGCCAACGCGGGCGGCGGCACCATCCCCACCCCGATCACCATGGACGAACTCGAAGACATGCTGATGGAGTTCGGGATCATGAAGAAAGAAGACGAAAGTCTGATCGGCAAGGCCGCAGGCATGTAATGCCGGCCGGACGCGCCTTCTCCGGAAGGGGCGTCCACCCCACGAAATTCAGGAAAAATTTGAGGAGGTCAACATGAGTCTGACCGCTGAAGAGGCAAAAGTCCGCAACCGGGAACTGATCGAGGAAGTCCTCAAGGTTTATCCCGAAAAAACGGCAAAACGGCGCGCCAAGCATCTGAACACCTTCGAAGAAGGTAAGCCGGACTGTGGCGTCAAATCCAACATCAAGTCCATTCCGGGCGTCATGACCATCCGCGGCTGTGCCTATGCCGGCTCCAAGGGTGTGGTCTGGGGTCCGATCAAGGACATGATCCACATCAGTCACGGCCCGGTCGGCTGTGGCCAGTACTCCTGGGCATCCCGCCGCAACTACTACATCGGAACCACCGGTGTGGATACCTTCGGCACGATGCAGTTCACCTCCGATTTCCAGGAAAAGGACATCGTGTTCGGTGGCGACAAGAAGCTGGAAAAGATCATGGACGAGATCGAGGAACTGTTCCCGCTCAACCATGGCATCACGGTCCAGTCCGAGTGCCCGATCGGCCTGATCGGTGACGACATCGAAGCCGTTTCCAAGAAGAAATCCAAGGAATTCGGCGGCAAGACCATCGTTCCGGTGCGTTGCGAAGGCTTCCGTGGCGTTTCCCAGTCCCTGGGTCACCACATCGCCAACGACACCATCCGCGACTACGTCTTCGACAAGTCCGACGACAAGCATCCGGATTTCGAGACCACGCCCTACGACGTGGCCATCATCGGTGACTACAACATCGGTGGCGATGCCTGGTCTTCCCGCATCCTGCTCGAGGAAATGGGCCTGCGCGTCATCGCCCAGTGGTCCGGCGACGGCAGCATCGCGGAACTGGAGAACACCCCCAAGGCCAAGCTGAACATCCTGCACTGCTACCGCTCGATGAACTACATCAGCCGCCACATGGAAGAGAAGTTCGGGATTCCCTGGGTGGAATACAACTTCTTCGGCCCGAGCAAGATCGAAGCGTCCCTGCGCGAAATCGCCAGCCATTTCGACGACAAGATCAAGGAAGGCGCCGAGCGGGTCATCGCCAAGTACCGCAAGCTCGTGGACGACGTGATCGCACGTTATCGCCCGCGCCTGGAAGGCAAGACCGTCATGCTGTACGTCGGCGGCCTGCGCCCGCGTCACGTCATCGGCGCGTATGAGGACCTCGGCATGGAAGTGGTCGGCACCGGCTACGAATTCGGCCACAACGACGACTATCAGCGCACCACGCACTACGTCAAAGACAGCACGCTGATCTACGACGACGTGAACGGATACGAATTCGAGAAGTTCGTCGAAGCCGTCCAGCCCGACCTCGTCGGTTCCGGCATCAAGGAAAAGTACGTGTTCCAGAAGATGGGCGTGCCCTTCCGTCAGATGCACTCCTGGGACTATTCCGGCCCCTATCACGGCTACGACGGTTTCGCGATCTTCGCCCGTGACATGGACATGGCCATCAACAACCCGGTCTGGAAATTGACCAAGACACCTTGGAAATAGGTAAACGGCGGCAGCCCCGCCACGGTTTGGGCGGAAGCTGCCGCCCCTTTATCAAAGAGGAATGTAGCCATGAGTCAGAATGCAGAAAAGGTCCTTGACCACTTCGAACTGTTCCGGGAGCCGGAATACGTCGAGATGCTCAAGAACAAGAAAGAACAATTTGAATTCGCGGAGTCCGACGAGCGTCTCGTTCAGGTCAAGGACTGGACCAAGACCTGGGAATACCGTGAAAAGAACTTCGCTCGCGAAGCCCTGACGGTGAATCCGGCCAAGGCCTGCCAGCCCCTGGGCGCTGTGTTCGCGGCTGTTGGCTTCGAGAGCACCATGCCCTTCGTGCATGGATCACAGGGTTGCGTGGCCTACTACCGCAGCCACCTGTCCCGCCACTTCAAGGAGCCCAGCTCCTGCGTCTCCTCCTCCATGACCGAGGATGCGGCGGTATTCGGCGGCCTGAACAACATGGTCGACGGCCTGGCCAACACCTACAACATGTACCAGCCGAAGATGATCGCGGTCTCCACGACCTGCATGGCGGAAGTGATCGGCGACGACCTGAACGCCTTCATCAAGACCGCGAAGGAAAAGGGCAGCGTACCGGCGGAATACGACGTGCCCTTCGCCCACACCCCGGCCTTCGTCGGCAGCCACATCACCGGCTACGACAATGCGCTCAAGGGCGTACTGCAGCACTTCTGGGACGGCAAGGCCGGCACCACCGAAGCGCTCAAGCGCACCCCGAACGGCAAGGTCAACGTGATCGGCGGCTTCGACGGCTACACCGTCGGCAACACCCGCGAGATCAAGCGCATCATGGACGCGATGGGCATCGAATACACCATCCTGGCCGACACCAGCGACGTGTTCGACACCCCGACGGACGGCGAATTCCGCATGTACGACGGCGGCACCACGCTGGAAGCCACCGCCGATGCGCTGAACGCCGCCGGCACCATCTCCCTGCAGGAATACTGCACCGAGAAGACCCTGCCCTTCATCGGCGAACACGGCCAGGAAGTCGTCGCGCTGAACAGCCCGATCGGCGTCAACGGCACCGACGCGCTGCTGATGGCACTGTCCAAGATCAGCGGCAAGGAAATCCCGGTTGAACTGGAGAAGGAACGCGGCCGCCTCGTGGATGCCATCGCCGACTCCACCGCGCACCTGCACGGCAAGAAGTTCGCGCTGTACGGCGATCCGGACATGTGCCTCGGCCTCGCCGGCTTCCTGCTGGAACTCGGCGCCGAGCCCACCCACGTCCTGGCCACCAACGGCAACAAGGAATGGGCGGCCAAGGTTCAGGCCCTGTTCGATTCCTCGCCGTTCGGCAAGGACTGCCACGTGTATGCCGGCAAGGATCTGTGGCACATGCGCAGCCTGCTGTTCACCGAGCCGGTGGACTTCCTGATCGGCAACACCTACGGCAAGTACCTGGAGCGCGACACCGGCACGCCGCTGATCCGCATGGGCTTCCCGATCTTCGATCGCCACCATCACCATCGTTACCCGATCTGGGGCTATCAGGGCGGCATGAACGTGCTCGTCAAGATCCTCGACCGCATCTTCGATGAGATGGATCGCAACACGAACATCGTCGCGAAGACCGACTACAGCTACGACATCATTCGTTAAGCAACCGAAGCAGGTCCGTGCGGGACGAGCCCGCACGAAACCTGTCTTCCACCGAACACGAGGTTTCACATGGCTAATGTGACATTCACATCACCGGCAATGAAAAAGGACCTGACGGTCTATGCGATTGCCGGCGATAACGGCACCCTCCTCGCCCTTGCCCAGGCCAACCAGGTCCCGGTGCATTTCGAATGCGAGAACGGGGAATGCGGCTCCTGCGCCGTACAGGTCAGCGTCCTGAGCGACAAGACGCCCATGGCGATCAGCCTGACCGAAAAAGAAAAGACCGCGCTGAAATTGGCCGGCAAGATCACCCAGGCCCAGATCACCGACGCGGAGGTCAATGACATGCCGCCGCCGTGGCGTCTGGCCTGCCAATACATCGTTCGCGATGAGGACATCCTCGTCAAATTCTGAGGCGACTCAAAGATCGGGGATATCCAGGAATAAGGGTTAGGTATACGGGGGGCGCGGCATTTCGCCGCGACCGATCAGAACAGGGGCAGGCGCGTCGAGCGTCGCCGAACGGAGGTGCGATATGTTGCAGAACAAGATCCAGGACGTCCTGAACGAACCGGGATGCGAACTGAACCAGTCCAAGTCCGACAAGGATCGCAAGAAGGGTTGTACCAAGCAGTTGCAACCCGGCGCTGCCGCCGGCGGCTGTGCCTTCGACGGTGCGAAGATCGCCCTGCAGCCCCTCACCGACGTCGCCCATCTCGTGCATGGGCCGATCGCCTGCGAAGGCAACTCCTGGGACAACCGGGGCGCCAAGTCCTCCGGTTCCCGACTGTATCGCACCGGCTTCACCACCGACATCAACGAACTCGACGTGGTGTACGGCGGCGAGAAGCACCTGTTCAAGTCCATCAAGGAAATCATCGACAAGTACGATCCGCCGGCCGTGTTCGTCTATCAGACCTGCGTACCGGCGATGATCGGCGACGACATCGAGGCGGTCTGCAAGGCGGCCGCCGCCAAGTTCGACAAACCGGTGATTCCCGTCAACTCGCCCGGCTTCGTCGGCAGCAAGAACCTCGGCAACAAGCTCGCCGGGGAAGCGCTGCTCGACTACGTGATCGGCACCGAGGAACCGGAAACCACCACGCCGTATGACATCAACATCATCGGCGAATACAACCTCGCGGGCGAGCTGTGGCAGATCAAGCCCCTGCTCGACCGCCTGGGCATCCGCATCCTGTCCTGCATCAGCGGCGACGCGAAGTACCATGAGGTCGCGCAGTCCCACCGTGCCAAGGCAGCGATGATGGTGTGCTCCAAGGCGATGATCAACATCGCCCGCAAGATGGAAGAACGCTACGACATCCCCTTCTTCGAGGGCTCGTTCTACGGTATTTCCGATTCCAGCGAATCCCTGCGGCAGATCGCCCGACTGCTGATCCAGAAAGGCGCCCCGGCGGAGCTGATGGATCGCACCGAAGCGCTGATCGCCCAGGAGGAAGCGCGGGCCTGGGAACAGATGACCGCCTTCGGCAATCGCCTGAACGGCAAGCGCGTGCTGCTGATCACCGGCGGCGTGAAGTCCTGGTCGGTGGTTTCGGCCCTGCAGGAAGTCGGCATGGTCGTGGTGGGCACCAGCGTGAAGAAGTCCACGAAAGAGGACAAGGACCGTATCAGCGAGCTGATGGGAGGCGATGCCCACATGATCGACGACATGACACCCCGCGAGATGTACAAGATGCTCAAGGAAGCGCAGGCCGACATCATGCTGTCCGGTGCGCGGTCCCAGTTCGTCGCCCTTAAGGCCAACGTGCCCTGGCTGGACATCAACCAGGAGCGGCATCACGCCTATGCCGGTTATGAAGGCATGGTGGAACTCGTTCGCCAGATCGACCGGGCGCTCTACAACCCGATCTGGGGCCAGCTGCGCAAGCCGGCCCCCTGGGATAGCCGCCCCGCTTCGGCACCGCTGTTTGGTGAAGATCCCGTCGTTGCCGATGCGTCCGAGCAGACAACCAATGGTCAGGTCCAGCCCATCGGCCTCGACGCCCAGATGGGGCAGGAGGTGACGGCATGAGCACTGTCCGCACCGTGAACAAGGCCTGCACCGTCAACCCGCTGAAGCTGAGCCAGCCCGTCGGCGGCGCGCTGGCCTTCATGGGCCTCGACAACGCCATGCCGCTGCTGCACGGCTCGCAGGGCTGCACGGCCTTCGGCATGGTGCTGTTCGTTCGCCATTTCCGCGAAACCGTGCCGTTGCAGACCACGGCGATGAGCGAAGTCGCCACGGTGATGGGCGGGCTAGAGAACATCGGCAAGGCCATCCTCAGCATCTACCAGCGCGCGAAACCGAGCGTGATCGGCATCTGCTCCACCGGCGTCACCGAAACCAAGGGCGACGACGTGGATGGCTACCTCAAGACCTTCATGGCGGCGCATCCCGAACTGGGCGATCTCGTGGTCGTCTATGTCTCGACGCCGGACTTCAAGGATGCCTTCCAGGACGGCTGGGCCAAGACCGTCGCCCAGATCGTGGGGACCCTGCCCGATCCGCAGGCGCCGAAGGTGCCCGGTGCCATCAACTTCCTGGTCGGTTCGCACATGACGGTGGCCGATGTCGAGGAACTGCGCGACATCAGCGAGGCCTTCGGCCTGAAGCCGACCATCCTGCCCGACCTGTCCGGCTCGATGGACGGCCACGTGCCGGAGAACTTCTCGCCCACCACGCTCGGCGGCACCACCGTGCCGGAAATCCGTGCCATGGGCGGTGCCGAATTCACCATCGCCGTGGGCGAGCAGATGCGCCCGGCGGCCGAAGCCCTGATGGCGCGCACCGGGCAGTCCTACATGCTGTTCGATCGGCTCACCGGCATCGAGGCCAACGACCAGCTGCTCGAATGCCTGAGCCAGATCAGCGGCCGCCCGGTGCCCCTGAAATATCGCCGGCAGCGCAGCCAGCTGATGGACGCGATGCTCGACAGCCACTTCTTCTATGGCGGCAAGCGCTTCGCCATCGGCGCGGAACCGGACCTGCTGTGGTCGCTGGCCACCCTGTTCGCCGAGATGGGTGCGGAGATCGCTGCGGCGGTCACGACCACCCAATCCCCGATGCTCGAACGCCTGCCCTGTGCCGAGGTGCTGATCGGCGATCTGGAGGATCTGGAGGATCGCGCCAAGGACTGCGACATCCTGATCACCACCTCGCATGGTCGCCAGGCGGCCGAACGGCTGCACATCCCCTTCGTGCGCATGGGCCTGCCGATCTTCGACCGGCTCGGTGCCACGCATCGGCTGTCCATCGGTTATCGGGGTACGCGGGATCTGCTGTTCGAGATCGGCAACGTCCTGATGGCCAACGAACACGAGAATCATCCGGAGAGCTGGCCGCTGCCAGCCGAAAACCATGCAGCACGTCCGACGCTTGCGCTTAGTTAAGAACGCGGACGTCGTCGCGCCTTTATCCACACGTTCGCGCCCGGGAGGGATCATGAAAGTCGCATTTGCCACACAAGACATGAAACGCGTCGATGCCCACTTCGGCTGGGCCAAGCAGATCGCCATCTACGAGGTGACCGAGGACGGCCACGAGTTTCTCGAGGCCGTGCAGTTCGACGGCGAACTGGCCGAAGACGGCAACGAGGACAAGCTCGCGCCCAAGCTCGAAGCCATCAAGGACTGCGCCATCCTGTACGTCTCCGCCATCGGCGGTTCGGGTGCGGCCCGCGTGATCGCCCTGAAGATCCACCCGA
The DNA here is from genome assembly GCF_001663815.1 of Halothiobacillus diazotrophicus. Classification (NCBI taxonomy): domain Bacteria; kingdom Pseudomonadati; phylum Pseudomonadota; class Gammaproteobacteria; order Chromatiales; family Halothiobacillaceae; genus Halothiobacillus; species Halothiobacillus diazotrophicus. Next base: position 349,870 of record NZ_CP016027.1, on the reverse strand, counting down.
TCAAGGTCAACGAGCCCGAAGCGATCGAGGACATCCTCGCCAAGCTCCAGAAGGTACTGCGCGATGCACCGCCGCCCTGGCTGCGCAAGGCACTGCGCAAGGGACAGGAATACGAATTCGAACTCGACGAAGAGGAAAGCAGCAATGTCTGATACCACGACCGCAACCCCCGAAGCCACGACCGTCGCCCCGATGGAGACCCCGTTCATCCAGGAACTGGTCAAGCAATGGCGCGCCCAGGACAGCTACGGCACCTGGGAGAAGAAGAACGACGAGGAGCTGCTCGCCCCGTACATCGTCGACAAGGAAGCCCGCCGGGCGATCCCGATCATCGGCGACCCCGATCCGGAAGTGCTGTGGCGCCTGGAACTCTTCTACAACGCCATCGGCCTCGCCACCGAGCGTGCGACCGGCATCATGGTCTCGCCGATGATGAAGATGAGTCACGAGGGTTTCGGCCGGATGATCCTCACCGCCGGCCGTCTCATCGTGATCAACAAGCATCTGCGCGACGTGCATCGCTTCGGCTTCCTCAGCATGGAAAAACTCGCCGAGGAAGGCGGAAAGCTGGTGGACAGCGCCGTGGACATGATCAACCGCTTCCCCGAAGTGGCCCGCTTCTAGTACCGCCAACAACGTACTACCGGAATCGTACCGACAGAGGAGAAACACCGTGGACGAAATCGAAGCCATCAAAGCCGAAATCAAGCGCCTGAACAGCCAGGCGAACCGTCTGAAGATGGATCTGCACGATCTGGCCGAGGACCTGCCCATCAACTGGGAGGGCATCCCCGACCTCGCCGAGCAGACACACACGACCTATCGCGATTTGAACGCGGCCAAGGCGCGCCTGGCCGCCCTGAACGGAGACTGACGCCATGAGCAGCATGACCGGCATCACCAAGGGGGGCCTCGCCTGGACCCCGAATTTCGTAGACCAGATCGATGACGAGAAATGCATCGGCTGTGGTCGCTGCTACCGTGCCTGCGGTCGCGACGTGCTGATGCTCAAGGGCATCGACGAGGATGGTGGGCTGGTCGCTGCGGACGACGATGAAGCCGAACGCAAGGTCATGGTGATCGAGCACCCGGAGAACTGCATCGGCTGCGAGGCCTGCTCCCGGGTCTGCCCCAAGGACTGCTATACCCACACGCCGCTGGCGGCCGCCTGATGGCCGGGTGACTACGAGAGGTGCCACGATGGACTCAGGAATCTACCAATACCTGATGGATCACCGCGACGCGCAGGAAGACGTGTACGAGGCGCATATCTTCGCCCAGTGCATCAGTCACAACGCACGTTGCGACAACGAGTCGCTCAGTGCCGCCATGGGCCTGAGCCAGACGAAGTTCCGCATGCTGATCAACCGGTATTTCGCCCGCGTGCTCGACGACAAGCCCATCGACCGGTGCATCAAGGAGCATCTGAATCTGTGCACCGGCCTCGATTATTCCTGCCAGTGCGAGAACCTGGCTTCGGACACGCCCTCAAGCCGCGTGCGCGACGAGGAAATGAACGATCTCAAGCTGCTGCTGCTTGATCACAGCTCGAGCTACGGCGAGCACGTCGACTGGATCACCTCGATGATCGCCGCCGCCTGCCTGCGCGACAACCACCTCTGGCAGGACCTGGGTCTGGCCTGCCGCGAAGAACTCAACCAGCTTCTCTCGCGCTATTTCCCGATTCTGTACAACAAGAACACGGGCAACATGAAGTGGAAGAAATTCCTCTACAAGCAGCTGTGCGAACTGGGCGAGGTGTCGGTCTGCCTGGCGCCGAGCTGCGCGGTCTGCATCGAGTACGCGGCCTGCTTCGGCCCCGAGGACGCGACGGACTGGTCCCAGCCGACCGTCACCGCCGCCATGCACTGAATGTGCCCCCATGACCCCGCTCATAGCGAAAAACACGACCGGAACACGCGATTACCTGAACGACCACCGATTGGAGATCCATCATGACCACCGCTGAACTCACCGCCATCGAACAGAGCGCCTTTGCCCGGCTCGAGCAGGAAAAACGCCTGCTGAACCCGGTCTACAAGGGCGAAATCAACAGCAAGGGCCGCTTCGGCTTCCGGGGCGAAGTCGCCCTGAAGTTCGCCGCCAGCATCGCCGATGAAGCCCGCCCGCCGGAAACCATGGCCCAGCAGGTCATCAGCGGCGCCGAACCGGGCAGCGACAAGATCGACTTCTTCGCCTGCTACCTGCTCTCCTTCGGCTATATCGAGGATCTCGTCCCGGTCCTGAAGGAAAACCTCAGCCCTACCGGCAAGTACTTCCTGTTCTGCAACAACATCGACCTGCGCAAGCGCTACCAGGTCGTCGTCGACGGCATTCCCTTCCATATCCTGCCGATCGACGAAGCCACCGTGTACAACGAGCTGCTCGAACTGCTGTATCTGGAACGCGGCGACCTGAAGAAACTGGATACCGCTGCAAAGATCGATCGGATCATGGATACCGCGCTGACCTTTGACGGCAAGTTCCCGGAAATCAGCCTCGCCGAGTGTCTGGCCACCATGGGTCCCGTCCGCAACCCGAACGAAAACCGCCCCGTGTAAAAACACGTACCGAACACTGCCAGGAGCAATCCCTGTTGCCCGCATTTGCGGGCTTTTTTACGCCCGCTTTGTCGCCTTCGCAGCAAATCCACCGAAGCCATGTAGGAAACCCGACAAAATCCGCACCACCCCCACGCGACATCCATATTATTCGTTTCTTTTCATCCGGTTAACGAGTTTGAAAAACATGGCGCGCCTTTTGCTTTTATACCTGTGAACCCACCTCATTTCCAAGGAGCGCACCATGTTGACACTGACAGAAAAGGCGATTCACGCCGTCAAGGGTCTGATCACGGAAACCCCGGAAGCCAGTGGCCTCCGCGTCATGGTCTCCGGTGGCGGTTGTTCCGGATTCCAGTACGGCATGGGGCTCGAATCGCAAGCCCAGGCCGACGACACCGTCATCGCCCTCGAAGGCCTCCAGGTCTATGTGGACGAGAACAGCGCGCCGCTGCTGACGGGCGTGGTGATCGACTACGTCGAGGACATCACCGGCGTCGGCTTCCGGTTCGAGAACCCGAACGCCACGGCCACCTGCGGCTGCGGTTCCTCCTTCACGGCGGGCGACGGTTCGCCCACGCCCGACAAATCAACCTGCGGTCATCGAGGGTAAGCGCCATGTGGGACTATACGGACAAGGTGAAAGAGTACTTCTTCAACCCCAAGAACACCGGGGTGCTCGAAGAGGCCAACGCCATCGGCGAAGTCGGCTCCATCAGCTGCGGCGATGCCCTGCGACTGATGCTGCAAGTCGATCCGGAAACCGACGTCATCACCGACGCGCGCTTCCAGACCTTCGGCTGCGGCTCGGCCATCGCGTCCTCCTCCGCCCTGACGGAGATCATCAAGGGCAAGACCCTCGATGAGGCCCTGGCGGTCACCAACATGGACATCGCCGAATTCCTCGGCGGCCTGCCGCCCGAGAAGATGCACTGCTCGGTCATGGGCGCCGAGGCCCTCCATGCCGCCATCGCCAACTATCGCGGCGAGGAATGGGCGGACGACCACGAGGAAGGCGAGCTGATCTGCAAGTGCTTCGGCATCGATTCCGCGATGATCGAAAAGGTCGCGAAGGAAAACAACCTGCACACGCTGCAGGAAGTCACCTTCTACACCAAGGCTGGCGGCGGCTGCGAAAGCTGCCACGAGAAGATCGAGCGTGTGCTTGCCGAGGTCCATGGCCTGGAACCGGTGGCGGCCAAGCCGCCCGCCCAGACCGTCACCCAAACGGTGACAATTTCGGCTCCCGTGTCCATCCAGCCCCTCAAGCCCAAGCCGGCTGCCCCCGCAGCGGCGGCACCGGCTACCGGTGGCATGACTCTGGTACAAAAAATTCAGAAAATTTCCGCCGTCATCGACGAAATGCGTCCACAATTCAAGATGGATGGGGGTGACATCCAGCTGGTCGACGTCGATGGGGATACTGTCAGTGTCGCCATGAGCGGCGCCTGCATGGGCTGCCAGATGTCGGGCATCACCATCTCCGGCATCCAGGAGCGACTGATGCTCACGCTGGGCCGCCCGATCCGGGTCGTGCCCGCACCGATGCCGCAGGCCCAGTCCACCGAGACCATGGGGGTTTGATCATGACCACCACCGCGTACATGGACAACAATGCCACCACCCGCGTCGATCCCCGTGTCGTCGAGGCGATGCTGCCTTACTTCAGCGAGTGCTACGGCAACCCCTCCTCCATGCACAGCTTCGGCGGCGACGTCGGCAAGCGGATGGACGAGGCACGCATCGCCGTGCAGAAGCTGCTGGGTGCTGCACACGACACCGAGATCATCTTCACCTCCTGCGGCACGGAATCGGACAGCACGGCCATCCTATCCGCGCTGGCCGCCTATCCGGAACGGCGCGAAATCATCACCAGCGTCGTCGAGCACCCGGCCATCCTCACCCTCTGCGAGCATCTGGCGCGCACCGAGGGCTACACGGTGCACTACCTGCCCGTGGACCGGCTCGGCCGCATCGACATGGAGAAATACGCCGAGGTGCTGAGCGACCGCGTCGCCATCGTGTCGATCATGTACGCGAACAACGAGACCGGCACGATCTTCCCCGTCGAAACCATGGCCCGCATGGCGAAGGAAAAGGGCGTGCTGTTCCACACGGACGCCGTACAGGCCGTGGGCAAGATTCCGCTGAACATGGCCGAGTCGGCCATCGACATGCTCTCCCTCTCCGGCCACAAGCTGCATGCGCCCAAGGGCATCGGCGCGCTGTACGTGCGCCGCGGCACCCGCTTCCGCCCCTTCCTGCGCGGCGGCCATCAGGAGCGGAGCCGTCGGGCGGGCACGGAGAACACCACCGGCATCATCGGTCTGGGCAAGGCGGCGGAACTGGCGCTCGAACACATGGCCTACGAGAACACCGAAGTGCGCAAGCTGCGCGACAAGCTGGAAGCGGCCATTCTGGAGGTCGTGCCTTATTCCTTCCCGAACGGGGACCCGGACAAGCGTCTGCCGAACACGACCAGCATCTCCTTCGAATACATCGAGGGCGAGGCCATCCTCCTGCTCCTGAGCCGGGTCGGCATCGCCGCCTCGTCGGGTTCCGCCTGCACTTCGGGCTCCCTGGAACCCTCGCACGTGCTGCGCGCCATGGACATCCCCTACACGGCGGCCCACGGCACGATCCGCTTCTCGCTCTCCCGCGAGACGACCGAGGCCGAAGTGGACTGGGTAATCGCCCAGACCCCGCCGATCATCGCTCAGCTGCGCGCCCTGTCGCCGTACTGGGGGCCGAACGGCCCGATCCTCGCCGACAACGCGTTTGTGCCCGTGTATGCCTGACGTCAGCGCATTACCGCAAGCCGTGGCCGTGATCCACGACACCACCCTGCGCGACGGCGAACAGACGGCCGGTGTCTGCTTCCGGCCCGACGAGAAAATCGCCATCGCCCAAGGCCTGGTGGCCGCCGGCGTGCCGGAACTGGAAATCGGCATCCCGGCCATGGGTGAGGAAGAACAGGACGTGATCCGCAGCATCGCGCAGCTGGGCCTGAACGCCCGGCTCGTCGTCTGGTGTCGCATGCACGATGCCGATCTCGACGCCGTCGCCCGTTGCCCCGTCACCATGGTCAACGCCTCGGTCCCGGTGTCGGACATTCAGATCCGCGGCAAGATCGGCAAGAGCCGCAGCTGGGTGCTGCAGCAGATCGATCGCCGGGTGAAGCAGATCCTCGACATGGGCATGGAAGTCGCCGTCGGCGGCGAGGATTCCTCCCGCGCCTCGCTGGACTTCATCCTGCAGGTGATGGAAGCCGCCCAGAAGGCCGGCGCGCGGCGCTTCCGCTTCGCCGACACCCTGGGCATCCTCGATCCGTTCACCGTATCCGAGATCATGCCGCGCCTGCGCGCCGCCACGGATCTCGAAATCGAGATGCACGCCCACGACGATCTCGGCCTCGCGACGGCCAACTCGATCGCCGCCCTGCGTTTCGGCGCCACCCACGTGAACACCACGGTGAACGGTCTCGGCGAACGGGCGGGCAATGCGCCGCTGGAGGAAGTGGTGATGTGCCTGCACCACCTGTACGGCTACCAGACCGGCGTGGACGTGCGGCACTTCAACGCCATATCGCAGATGGTAGCCCTGGCGTCCAGCCGGCCGGTGCCGCCGGGCAAGAGCATCGTCGGTGCGGCCATCTTCAGCCACGAGGCTGGCATCCACGTCGACGGCATCATGAAGGATCCGCTCAACTACCAGGGCTTCGATCCGCATGAGCTGGGCAGGGAGCATCTGCTCGTGCTCGGCAAGCATTCCGGCACCAAGGCCGTGATCCGCGCCTACGCCGAACTCGGCACCATCATCGACGAGGAACAGGCCCAGCAGATCCTTCGCCGCGTGCGGCATTACGTGCAGCAGTACAAGGTTTCGCCGCGCACGGAGGATCTGCACACGTTCCTGCTGGAAAGCGCGGAACCGCAGCAGCCTCATTCCTGACCGGTCCATTTCTGACGGGAGACATCCATGAACGCGATCCCCATCGAGAAGAATCCGCCCAAGCGCATCGGCCTGTTCGCCATGATGCGGGAAGACGTGCGTTGCGTGTTCGATCGCGACCCGGCGGCGCGGCATGTTCTGGAAGTGCTCACCACCTATCCCGGCGTACACGCCATCATCGTGCACCGCATGGCCCATCGGCTGTGGCACGTGCGGCTGCGCTATCCCGCGCGGCTGATGAGCGCCCTCTCCCGCCTGTTCACGGGCATCGACATCCATCCCGGCGCACAGATCGGCAGACGCTTCTTCATCGATCACGGCATGGGCGTGGTGATCGGCGAAACGGCGGAGATCGGCGACGACTGCACGCTGTATCACGGCGTGACCCTCGGCGGCACGAGCTGGAACCCCGGCAAGCGGCATCCCACCCTGCGCGATCGGGTCATGGTCGGCGCCGGGGCAAAGATCCTTGGCCCGGTCACCATCGGACACGACACCCAGGTCGGCGCGAATGCCGTGGTGATCTCGGACGTCTCCCCCAGCATGACGGTGGTCGGCATTCCGGGTCGCGTTGTACTGCCCATCGAGCGCCGCCGCATCAGCCCGCAGGGCATCGACCTGGATCACCACCTGATGCCCGACCCCGTCGGCAAGGCCATCCAGTGTCTGATGGACCGCATCCACGTGCTGGAACGCCAGCTGCAGCAGCCGGTGCCCGACGAACCCATTCCCGAGGCCGACTGCGAACACTGCACCGATATCGATCCCGCCGTCTGCGGCAGCAGCCTGCGCGATCCGGCGGCCTCGACCCACTGAACAAGCAATTCGAACGAACGAATCGAGCAACTGGCAACATCTGAGGACACCACCATGAGCGAACTGCGCGACCAACTGGCCAAACTCTCCTCGGCAGAGGACTTCCTGAACCTGCTGGGCGTCCCCTACGACGAGCACGTCGTGCAGGTGAACCGTCTGCACATCCTCAAGCGCTTCCACGACTACCTCAAGCGCAGCCCAGACCTCGATAGCCTCGACGACGCGGAACTACGCATTCGGTACGTCACCCTGCTGACCCAGGCCTACAACGATTTCGTGACCTCCGATGCCGTCACCGAAAAAGTCTTCAAGGTCTTCCATCAGGCCATGGGGGTGAGCCATGTCGGACTCGACAAGATCAGCCGTCCCGGCGCCACCGCCGAAGGCTGATCGCCACCGCGTCGGCCGGCGCAACCGCGCGGTGGATGCCCAGACGGTGCTCGACTACCATCGGCGCACCGAGCATCACGTCGACCGCTACGCCGCCGGGCCGGAAACACTGGACTGGGACGCCCAACCCAACCCGTTCCGCGAATTCGCAGGCGCCGCGCGCATCCCCTTGCCGCTTCGCACGACGCGCGATGGCCGGGACGACCCGCGGCCGTTCGCCGAACTGCCCGCCGCCCAACCGTATCCCTTCGACCTGCCTTCACTGGCCTACCTGCTGGAACTCTCGATGGGTCTGGCCGCCTGGAAGGAATACGGCCCCGACCGCTGGGCACTACGCTGTAACCCCTCCAGCGGCAACCTGCACCCCACGGAATGCTATGTGTTGGTCTTCGGCCTTGCCGGGCTGCACGACGGGCTCTATCACTATGTAAGCCGAGACCACGCCCTCGAACGGCGATGGCAACCCGCCGATAATCAGAACGCCATCACGCCATCGCTCCATATCGGCCTCACGTCCATCAACTGGCGCGAAGCCTGGAAGTACGGAGAGCGCGCCTTCCGGTACTGCCAGCTGGATACGGGCCATGCCATCGGCGCCCTGCGCTATGCCGCCGCCCTGCTGGGCTGGGGCGTGGGCATGGTGCCGAACCTCGACCACGATCAACTGGCCGGGCTGATGGGCCTGGATCGCGGGGACGATTTCGCCAAAGCCGAACCGGAAGAACCGGAACTGCTGCTGGGCGTCACCGTACCCGGCAAGACCGACTCGGCCCCAGTCGCTCCCAATCTAATCGCCGAAGGTAGCTGGACGGGCAGCGCCAACTTGCTGGACCCGCATCCCTTCTATCGCTGGCCGATCATCGATCAGGTGGCCGAAGCCAGCCGAGCGCCGCATCCCGCCGCCCATCCGGCGGCAGAAGCCGAGTTTGTTGGTGCGGAAGGAGAAAACGGGTCGGAACTTTGGCCAGAACATTGGCATGCGACCTGGCCGGAAATCACTCGGACGCCCCGCACGGATACGTCTGCGGCAGAAAGCAAACAGTCCGGGCCGCTGACCGCGGCGGTCGTGCCGCCCCCGTTGTCCGCACCGCGCACGGCCACCGCCGTGATTCGCGGGCGGCGCAGTGCCCAGCACTTCAATCCGAAGGTCGCCATGCCTGCCGACACGTTCTTCGACATCCTGGCGCGCCTGCTGCCACCCGAAATCGCATCCGGGGAAACAGGTGATCCCCCGAGACTCCCCTGGGACAGCCTGCCCGTCGAACCCCATCTGCATCTGCTGATCTTCGTGCATCGGGTAGCCGGCCTGCAGCCCGGCCTGTACGCGCTGCCGCGCAGTGCCGAGGGCGAAACCATTCTGCGCGACCAATTGCATGCGGGCTTCGCCTGGCAACCCATTGAGGTGGTCACTGATGAGAGCGCCGAAGTGGGCTCGGAAATCGCCGGCAAACTGGCCGAGGCAACGGCAAACGAAGGCGAATCGGTGCAACCTGGGCAAACAGGAGGGCACCGGCAGGAAAGGTTGCCGCTGTATCTGCTGCTACCCGGCGATCTACGTCGTGTCGCCAAAGGGTTCTCCTGCCAGCAATCCATCGCCTCCGACAGCTGCTTCGCCCTGTCCATGGTCGCGGAATTCGCCCCGCTGATCGAAGAAGCCCCCGAGCGATACCGCCACCTGCACTGGGAAGCCGGGCTGATCGGTCAGGTGCTGTATCTGGAAGCCGAAGCCGCCGGGTTCAACGGCACCGGTATCGGCTGCTTCTTCGACGCAGCGACGCGCGAAGGCTTCGGCATCAAGGACGACCGCCTGACGCCGCTTTACCACTTCACCGTCGGGCAGGCACTTTTCGACAGCCGAATCAGCACCCTGCCGCCCTACCCCCATCGAACCAACACGGAACAGCCTGCCGATCAGGCCGGAGCCGCCCAGCAATGAATACCGAAGCCACCCTGAGCACCGAACAGGCAACAACGATTTCCAACGGGGCGACCCAAGACCACTCCTTGGTCGACTCCTTGGTCGACTCCTTGGTCGATACCATGGCCGATACCCAAGACGCCCCCCTGGCCGAGCCATTCCAACGCATCGACGTCGCCACCGCCCGCGACATTCTCAAGCGCCCGGGCATTCTGCTGCTGGACTGCCGCGCCACGCCGGACTACCTGCGCGGCGGCATCGTCGGCGCCCAGCACCTCAGCGATGCCAATGCCGTCGATTTCATCATGGGCCGCCCGAAACATACGCCGGTGCTCATCTACTGCTATCACGGCAACGCCAGCCAGATCCGCGCCGAAATGTTCATCGACTTCGGCTTCACCGAGGTCTACAGCCTCGATGGGGGTTACGAAGCCTGGTGCGCCGCCCAGCAGGCCCAGCCGACTGGCACGCAGACACAGTCAAGCGACGATCTGCGGGCATGGCTGCTCGAAGAAGGCTTCAACGACGGCGATATCCACAGCGCACTGCCCAACGGCATGACACCCCTCATGCGCGCCGCCCGCGCCGGCGCCCCCGAGCGGGTGGAAGAACTGCTGGCCCTGGGCGTCGATCCCCGCAAATGCAACGCGGACGGCAATCAGGCCCTGTGGCTCGCCTGCGTCGGCGAGAACCTGGACATCGTGGATCGACTCATCGACGCCGGTTGCCCCATCGACCACCAGAACGACAACGGCGCCACCTGCCTCATGTACGCCTCGTCCACCGGCAAGGCCCCCGTGGTCGAACGCCTGCTGGCCCACGGCGCCAACCCGGATCTCGTCACCCCCGACGACTACACCGCACTGGACATGGCCGCGAGCGTCGCCTGCCTCAACCTGCTACGCAAGCGGCACCGCATCCAGCCCATCCAACCCCAGCGCGAAAGCCTGTCGTCGTAAACCGCCCAAGAAAAATCAAGGAACACTCATGCCCCTCTTCGACTACCACTGCACAGCCTGCGACAAAACCTTCGAACTGCTGGTGTTCTCCGGCGAAATACCCACCTGCCCCACCTGCGGCAGCACCGAACTGGAAAAGCAGATCTCCCTACCCGCTCCGCAGGGGAAAAGCGGCAAGATCATTGCGGCGGGACGCCAACAGGCGGCCAAGGAAGGGCATTTCAGCAATTACAAATCGTCCGAACTCAAGGGAAAGTTGTAGCTCAAACCCACCTTCACCTGGTAGAAATGGCTGTTGAATGGGGCGTAACAGTCCTGCCAGAAACATTGGCAAAACCCGACCACGAAGCGGGATGAAAATTTATTCGCCAAGCTATTGAGATTGGTTGCGATTGCTGTGATTCTTGATCCCAAGGAAAGAAGCCAACCAGAAGGTGTGTTTGCTTCCGCCCGTGGCGCCCTCTATTTTTCACAGGATCAATTAAAACATAAGGATACTGATGTGACGACCATGTTATACACCCACCCCTTGCCGAAATATACACCTTTTAAGGTGTATATTGCTTGTTAGGTATTATTCGAAAATCGTCAACACAAGGAGAAGATATGGAGAATCACGTGTGTCCACATTGCCGCACTGAGGTACCTCAAGGTGCGAATGTTTGTACTGGATGTCAGGCAGAGATTGAATATGGGACGCCCAATGCAGCTTTTATTGCAGTCTTTCTTGCCGCCGCCCTTCTTGGTGGCTGGATAGGAACAAATGTTAATTCAACTGTTGGCTGGATAGCCTTCGCTATCATATTGGTGGGCGGGCTTATTGGTTGTTTCAAACTGTTTACAAACCGTGTCAGTTTTAAGCGGATTTACAAAACACGTTGAGCATACCTAACTCGGCGCTTAACCCGACCGCCCACCGGCTGCGCCGTTGGGTTCCCTCCGCGCGTCGCGCTCCGGCGGCGGGTTAGCTTAGGCGTTAGGCACTCGGGCGATTCTTGGTGTTTTCTGTCAGCAGTTTGGTAGCCCAATCTGGCCGCAAACACGCCCTTCAAATTCCAGGTCGCGCATCATCGGTGTTTGGTGCATAGTTGCTAGCAAGGGCGTCGCCCACAGGGAGGTTCCGCACATCATGCGTTTGCAGTCTTATCATCATTCCGCGCCTAACATCACGCTCAACCCGACCGCCCACCGGCTGCGCCGCTGGGTTCCCTCCGCGCCGTGCGCTCCGGCGGCGGGTTAGCTTTAACGTTAGGCACTTGGGCGATTTTTGGTGTTTTCTGTCAGCAGTTCGGTAGCTCAATTTGGCCGCAAACACGCCCCTCAAATTCCGGCTCGCGCATCGTTGGGGCTTGGTGCATAGTGGCAGGGAAGGGCGTCGTCCACAGGGAGGTTCCGCAGGTCATGGGTTCATCGTCATTTCATCATCCCGCGCCTAACAACACGCTTAACCCGACCGCCCACCGGCTGCGCCGCTGGGTTCCCTCCGCGCGCCGCGCTCCGGCGGCGGGTTAGCTTAGGCGTTGGCCGTGAAAATAAGTCTGCGTAGATGTGCCTAGGCGAAATTTCCTGCTTTGTCATATTGTTAGGGTAGAAGTAATGAGAGGAAAATGTTAAAAGCGAAGTGCTGTTTGAGCGCGGTGCATAACAAGTTCATACACACGCTCTCTAACGAGCACTTCGGTTTTTGATGTTTACTTCATGCTATGGGGTCAAGTGATGAAGGATCGATTGACTTACGTGCAGGCCGACCGCTTATTTTCCCCCCCAACCACTCATTCGAGCACACTCGTCACCCTTCGGGTGCCAAGGTGCTCAATTCGGTTAAGTTAGGCAGCTATGAAGATCGCCGACCACATTAGGCACTCCCTTGATGCTTGCGACAGCAGAGACCTTGACAAAGGAATGCTATTCGCGTGCTTGGCAGTCGACGGCACTGCGAAAAAGATGTATCCGCAGATCGACAAGGTGGGAGAGCGATTCAGGAAATTCATCGTTGAGCATCTCGACATCATCGAATTGATGCATGGCAGCTTAAATCTTCAAGAGACTGTCTTTCCATTCAAAGACAGCAAAGGAAAGGTTGGCGTCAAGTTCGAAGACATCGTCTACGAAAAATTTCGTTGCAATCTTGCCCACGGCAACGAACTGCCAGATGGATATGGAGTAACGGTTAAGGTTCAAGATGGTATTCAGCAGTTCATGATCGACATTGAAAATCAGTCGATGACTTTGCCAGAGAGTGCAATCTACGCCCTCGGACTTCCGTGTGTTCTCGCGCCTGTAAATGCGGATCAAAGGATAGGGAACAATTCTTACCACTATCGCGATCCAATTAACCACTACGTTGTTGATCGCTGGTGGGGAAACGTCGAGTGCGCCAGAAGGATCATGGATTTCGAAAACCAGGTTAAGGTCAAAATGGACTTCTCGAATGTTTGGCCATCAGCCTAAGCTGCCTAACATTTCGTTCGAGAGGGACGCTACGCCGGCAAGCCGGCTTCGCGCCCCTCAACTCAAACGTTAGCACGCACAATTATGGACGCACTCCCCTTCATTGTGGAACTGACGAAAGCTGCTGCATGGCCACTAGCCACGATCACTCTAGCGGTCATGTTTCGCGGAGAGTTACGTAGGCTCCTCAGCCGGATCAAGAAGGGGAAAGTCGGTTCTGCCGAGTTTGAATTTGAGAATGAGGTCGAGAAACTAGCTGAACAAATTGTGACAAAGGCTCCTGGAGGTGAAGCCATTTTGTTGGAGCCAGCAACCGTTCAGTCGGCTACGGCCAACCCCCGCGAGACACTACTTAGTGCATGGATAGAGATTGAGGTGGCCCTAAAATCGCTCGCTAAAAAGCATGGCCTCCTCACTACACAAACAAGATACAACTCCATGGCACTAATCCGAGCGCTTGCGAGGGCAGAGCTTCTCCCAAGAGCCTATGTTCCTGGGTTCATGGCGCTGCGACGTCTCCGGAATACGGCCGCACACGAGGTCGACTTTAGCCCCTCCGAAGAAGCCATTCTTGGCTATCTCGAAATTGCAGAGGAACTAAAGCAACTTGTTCTGGGGGCTATCAATGCGTGCTAACCCATCAGTCAACCGGACGCCCCAACAGCGTAGCTGTTGGGGTACCCTCCGCGCGGCGCGCTCCGGCGCCGGTTACTTCAAACGTTGGGCGTCATGAAACTGCATCTGCTAGCCACTTTGGTCTTCGCAGTTCTAGCCACACCCGCTGTCGCTGAAAGCCGAGTCTGCTCGCTTAAAGACCAACAATGGATATCGAACGAACTACCCAGCTTATCGTCATGGCCTGCGATTCATAAGTCGTTCAAAAAATATGTACCTCAGTGCGATGATGGTTTTATCGCCGAGGGTTACACCGAATCAGTGGTGGTTTTACTGGCAAACCACTGGCCATCGGTTCAGGAATTCTCAGCCATCGCCAAACGCGACCCTGGCTTTCGTAAGTTTGTGCTCCACCACATTGACGCTAGCGCAGACCCCGACGACCTAAAACGTATTGAGTCACAGGCCAAGAACAACTGCCCACCTAAACAGGAAGCTATATGCTCGGAAATCCATTCCGCTGCAGTGCGAGCCATCAAAGATCTATGAACCGAACATTAACGCCCAACCCGGCAGTCGAGAGGGACGGCCAAACAGCTGCGCTGTTTGGTTCCCTCCGCGCTTCGCGCTCCGGCCGCCCCTCACTTCTACGTTAGGCATAAAAAATGGCGGTAACTCACGGTCACGGCAACCCGCATTGGACACGCGACGAAACGATCCTCGCACTCGATCTCTATTTCGATTGCGATGGCAAGATCCCGTCCAGCACAGATGACCGAGTCCAGGCGCTATCCGAACTGCTCCGTTCGTTCCCCCACCACAGCATGTCCGCTAGGAAGCCGTCGTTCAGAAACGCAGATGGTGTCGCGTTCAAGCTGCAAAACCTGAACCAAGTTGCCACAGGCAAAGGTCTCGGCAACACGTCGAAGATGGATCATCAGGTGTGGGAAGAGTTCGGCCATGACCCAGTGCGTACCAAGCAGGTCGCAAATCTCATTCGCTCCGGCATTGAGGTGGTCGAGGGTATCAAGGAGGACTCTGGCGAGTATGAGGTGTTCCCAGAGGGCAAAGTCGTAACTGAGACTCATCTGCGTAGGGAACGCAGTCCAAAGCTACGAGCGCGCCTGATCGAGCAACGGAAAAAGTCGAATGCCTTGGCCTGTGAAATCTGCGGGAGCAAGCCGCCCGCGACGTCCGAGGCTATTGAAGATGCCATGTTCGAGGCACACCACATGATTCCATTGGCAGCGTCGCAAGAGCGTCAAACCAAGCTCAAGGACATGGCTTTATTGTGTGCCAATTGCCACCGCATGCTGCATCGGGCAATTTCCGTTGAGAAACGGTGGCTATCTATAGCCGAGGCACGTTCGTTGTTGTTTGGTGGCAACAATGCCTAACCAGTGGCTCAAACACGTTCGCTTCGCTCACTGGGACGTCCCGCCTGCGGCGGGCCGCCCCTTAGCCAAACGTTAGGCCCTCATCAAGTATATGAATATTCGTTTTGCTCGAATAAATGAAATAGAAGAAATACGAGTTCTAATTGAGTTGTCTACCAGTAATTTACAAGCGGGATTTTATCGCTCTGAAATTATAGGGGAAGCATTAGAGCTTGTTTCTGGAATCAAAAAAATGGTTATTGAAAGAAAATTATTTATTGCGGAGGTATCAGGTAGCATTGTTGCTATCGGAGGGTATAAGCATTTGCAAGGAAGTAATGAAGCGGAATTAAAGGCATTCTTTGTTCACCCTGGGCATGCGAGGCAAGGGGTCGCCAGCGAAATACTGAATAAATGTGTAGCTCAACTAAAACTAGAAAAAGTTAAAAGACTGTTTCTGGTTGCCACATTAGCTGGCGAACCGTTTTACATTAAACACGGTTTTAAAGAGTCAAATAGAGAGAGCGTTACTCTTTCTAGTGGTTCGAAGTTTGAAGTGGTTCATATGAAAAAAACACTATGAAAAATGGCCTAACAAAACCAATTGAGAGGGACAAACCTCCGCGGTGCTTTTTTTGTGCTGAAAAAACTAGCACAAAAAAATCCCCACTACGGCTTGCCCCTCATTGGTGGCGTTAGGCACTCGGGTGGTTCTTGGTGTTTTCTGTCATCAGTTCGGTAGCCCAATCTGGCCGCAAGCACACGCTTCAAATTCCGGGTCGCGCATCGTTGGGGCTTGGTGCATAGTGGTAAGTCAGGGCGTCGCCCACAGGGAGGTACCGCAGGTCATGGGTTCATCGTTTTTTCATCATCCCGCGCCTAACATCACGCTCAACCCGACCGCCCACCGGCTGCGCCGTTGGGTACCCTCCGCGCGTCGCGCTCCGGCGGCGGGTTAGCTTAGGCGTTGGGCATCAAAAAAGGAGTCACAGTGAAAGCCATCGAGATAACCATCCACAACTTCCGTTCAATATGTGACGCGACGATATCACTAGATGAATATGGAATCCTTGTGGGCGTCAATAATGCAGGAAAAACGACAGTTATTGACGCTATCAGGGCTTTCTACGGCAAAGGAGTGAAATTTGATAAGACTAGGGATTTTCCACACAAGGGGGCAGAAGGCACAGAGACTTGGGTTGAAATTGAGTTTGAACCCTCTGCAGAGGAAATTGAAACATTAAAAGATGAGTATCGGTCAGAAACCAATACCTTTCGGGTAAGGAATTACCTCTATTCAGACCAGAAAGATAAGGAAGGTAAGGAAAAATCTGGGCCTTATGCCTATATAGGTGGAGTGCTGTCTGAGGAGAGGTTCTACGGCTTTAAGAATGTGGGGCAAGGGAAATTTGGCGAAATCATCTATATCCCCGCGGTTTCCAAGATTGATGAACACACTAAACTTACGGGCCCTTCAGCACTTCGAGACCTCGTGAATTCTGTTCTTTCCAAAGTCATGGAGCAATCGGGTGCCTATCAAGCACTAAGTGACTCGTTTGAACAATTCGAAGGGGCGATTAAAACTGAAACGACCACTGAGGGGCATTCGCTTCAAAGCATAGAAACCGATATTTCAAATGAACTATCCGGTTGGGGTGCCGGATTCAAACTAAATATTAACCCAGTTGGCGTTGATGACATCATAAAGGGTCTCGTTAATCATGAGATTGTTGATGAATCGTTGGGTAAAACACAACCAATCTCGGCTTATGGTCAGGGATTTCAGAGAAGTGTTATTTATACTTTGATTCGAGTGGCAGCAAAATACAGCGCTAATAAGAAGACCCCAAAGAAGAAAGAGTTCGCACCTGAGCTGACCTGGATATTATTTGAAGAACCTGAGGCATTTCTACACCCAACCCAAGTAAGTTCTTTAAACTCTGATCTACGGCTGCTTGCTGAAGCCCCCGACTCTCAAGTCCTTCTTTCTACCCACAATCCCCAGTTTGCCACTCACAGCATTCGGAAAATTACGGCAATTTGCCGGTTGCAACGAGAAGCCTGTTGCACAAAAAGTTATCAAATATCGAGCCAAGATCTGGATGCTGTTCTCACTGTTAACCAGCATGACGCTCAGGTATGGGCCGCTGCCGGAATGCAGATTGACCCCGACGATCTGCAAATTGATATGGAAGCAGTCAAGTACGCACTCTGGCTAGACGAGAAACGAAGCGCAGCATTCTTTTCTGAAAAGGTTCTTTTGGTTGAGGGGCCTACCGAAACAGCACTTCTCTCATACATGTTTGATCAGGGGCTACTCCCAAACTGCAAAGGCGTATTTATCCTAGATACCATTGGCAAGTACAACATTCACCGATTCATGCGGCTTTTTGAGGCTTTCGGGATTAAGCACTATGTCCTTTATGACTCGGACAATGCGAGGCACGCTCCAGTAGATGCGTCGATCCAGGCAACGTCCAATCCCTTTACCGGGGGCATTGACACGTTTCCCGATGACTTGGAGAGATTTCTTGGGATTGCACCGGCCGCTCGTCCGCACCGAAAGCCTCAGCACGTTATGCTCCAAGTAGCGACTAACGGCGTTGACCTCAATCCGCTGGCGTCGAAAATTAATGCGCTGGTATCGAAGTAAAGCAATGCCCAACAAGGCGCTTCACTTGACTGCAATTACGCTTCGCTTCATTGCGGCAAGTGAGCTTGGTCGTTAGAGCTTATAAAACAGGAGAGAACATGCCAAGAAGGCTCACTCAAACGAAGCCCGGAACACATCAAACGATGAAGAACACTTCGTTTGAAAGCATTGTTGTCAGTTGGCTCATGCAGGATGGATGGCAGGTATTCATCCCCATCCTAGATCATGGACACCAAACTGATTTATTGATTTCAGATGGCCCAAATTACTATCGAATCCAAGTAAAAACTGTTGATGCATGCGGGGATAATCATGTTGTGCAAAACCGTTGGGAAGGAAGTAACATTGATGTTGTTATTTTCTTTGCAAGGAATTCTAATTGGGGAGTAATCGCTCCAGCATTCGCGGAACCTGAACGGCCTTTAAATCATTCAGAGCACAGGAAATTCAACCAAACCAAAAAGGAATTTTTGCGTGAATTCCATCAGCTCTAACAAGCGGTTCGTGTGGGACGCTTCGCGCTATCGCGCGAGCGCCCCACAACCTTAACGTTAGGCAACAAGTGCGAAACGTGCTCACCTACGTTGTTTTAGCCGTTGCGATTTGGTTTACCATTCGCTTCACAAATCATATTGGGCGGTACGAGTTGCTACTGTCGTCGGGCGTACAAACTAGTGGCACAGTCATATCCACCACTTGCGGTAATCACGGCTCCTTCACTTATGAGTACATTGCCCAAGGCCGACGCGAAGTCGGGTATGGAAAATCTTCAGAGGGGGGGCTATCGTGCGATGAACTTGCCCCTGGTCGGAACATCCCAGTGACATACTTGAGTGCCTCACCAACCGAAAGTGTGGCTGGGAATGCAGCTCTTGCACTTTCAGGGGAGCGTTCGTTCGCCGCGTTCTCGGCTTTGTTTTTTCCAGCTGTTGTCCTTTGGCTGTTGCGCCGCAAAAGAGCTCAAGACAATGTCGCCTAACCCTTCATTCAACGGTGATAATTGGGGTCAGAGTAAAATTACCTCACCGGTGGGTTCACTCCCCTCGTCGCGCTCCGACTACGGGTTAGCTTAGCCGTTAGAAATCATATGCGCAGACATCGATACAAAATCCAAATAGCTTTTGCTGTACTTGCGGCGGCATTTCTACAGCCTTCTGTAGGGTGGTCAGCGTCGAGTGATGCGCAGTACTATCTTGCGGAGCCTTTTTTGGCCGCACCCGGTGTGACCGGGTATTTATACGCATGCGTGGTCATTTCAAGTCATGAGCACCACCCAAAACTTTCGTTTTACGTCCTGATGACGGACGCCAACCAGTTGCTTGCCGGAGATCAGCTCCCTGTTGTGCATGAGCGCAATGGCGAATTGACCTTCAAGTTCGTGGATGGTTGGAATGATCATGGCAAAGGGACGTTCAAAGTAAATGGTAATAAGGCAGTGTTAGACCTCACGATGACGAAGCCCTCGTCCGGCCCCCACAACATAGGGAGAAACTACGGAACGTACGTATTAACTCGAGGCTTTTGTAAGGCCTTTTTTGGAAGCAGCGCGAGAGGCGGTTAAGCGCTAACTGTTTATTGTGCAGCTGACTGTTAAGCGCCAACCCGGTTTGCCGATCATCGAGCATACAGTTGGCCACCACCGATTCATCGACCCGGATTTTTCACCGCAGGAAGCCTGTACGCGAATCGATCATAGCGAGGCTGCGCCAACGGTCGGCGTAGTCTCGACGGGTCAATAAACGGACGGATGATTCGATCCGAGAATTTTTCGTCCCATCACCCAATCGGGGTATGCGGCATTACCCCGCCATCCGCTAGCCTTCATTGACGGCGTAGCCCCAGCCAATCAACGCGGGGCGCTATTGATCATCATCTTGGGTCATCATCTTGGCCTGTCTGCTCTGAACCTGCTTGTTGCCCGATCCCCGACCCGTACACATCACCGAAGGACCCAATGCCATGCGGAAATTATTAGTTCTGGTTGTCGCCTTGCTGGCCATGCAATTGGCAGGCTGCGCCGCGCAGCAGTCCCTCACGCAAGCGGAAATTCAAACGCAAAACAAGGCTGATGCGGCGGTGGCCGGTATCCTGTTTGAGAATAATCTCGATCAAACGGCCTCATACCATGTGCACCCGGATGGCTCCGTCGTGATCAAGTTTGCGGATAGCGTCTCGTCGAGCACCTACAACAAGGTGGTCGATACGCTGAGGGCGAACCCGGCGATTCATGGTGTGCGCGCCGAGCAGAACGGGGTGGAAGTCTGTTCCTTGAGCGACATGAATCCCCGGTAGCCTTGACGCGCTGCGGTTATCCAGCTTGTGTCCTGCCGTTGCGGCAAGAACGTGGCGCAACGGTGGCAATGCGCGGCATACGGGTAGGTTGGGGTAAGGAACGCACCCCAACAATCTGAGAAACGCAGCTGAGCCGAATTACTTCTTGGCCTTGACCATTTCCTTCAGCCGCTCGGCGACCAGATTGGTGATGTTCACCGTCGGCGCGGCGTAGACGACGCCGTCGGATACGACGAGTTCATAGCCGTTCTTGGCGGCAACTTCCTTGATGGCCTGCAATACGGTCTGTTGCAGCTTGCCGAGGGCCTCGCTCTTTTTCAGATTCAGGTCGTCCTGAAAGTCGTTCTGCTTCTGCTGGATGCGGAGCATTTTCTGATCGATCTGCTGGTGCAGCTTGGTGCGCTCGGCATCGCTCATGCTCGCGCCGTCCTTGTCCAGCTTGTTTTGCAGCCCCTGTACCTGCTGTTGCAGGTCGTTGATTTCCTGCTCGCGCGGGGAGAATTCCTGTTCCAGCGCCTGCTTGGCCATATCCGCCTGCGGCGCCTGCTCCATGAGGGCAACGGAATTCACATAACCCACCTTGACCGAACCGGCCGAGGCCTGGCCAACGAACGCAAACAACAGAACCAACAGGGACACACCAAGACGCGCGGCGCGACACATAACCAGACTCCTGACAATACACACGGGAAAATGCCCCAAGAACGGGGAACGCGACGAAACGAATGCTCCGCCAACCGCTATTAGAGCAGGGATTTCGGCGTTTGTTTTACGTTTGAAGGGGCGCAATGAAAATATATTTTTACAGAGCGAAAAACCCCGCCCGGTTGGTAAATGTTTCGACCACCCCATGCGATCAAATGCGATCTGTGTAACGCAAGGGTACCGGATCTCGACACCGGCCCCTTGCAAATTCCGATGGGCCCTGTACATATGTACCCGAGACATTTCCCGAAGGAGCGCACGTTATGTCCGAAAAACCCGACGATACCGATTCCGTCCTGCGCTGGGCCGGACTCAACCACGAACAACGCCAGCATGCGGCCGATGCCCTCGAATCGATGGGTTTGGGCGGCATGAGTCTCGATAACCGCATGGACAGCATGCAGCCCAACCTCGTGACCATCCGCCGCCATGATGGAAAGCACACCCTCCGCACGCACACCGTTCTGGAAGATCATCAGCTACTGCTGATCGGGCCCATCGGCCATACGGGCCTGATGCTGGGCGAGGATATCGAGATCTCGTTCGAAAATACGACGCTGATCGGCACGGTGGAAAAGATTGAGCCCACACACCGAAGCGACGACGAACCGGGTTCCGAAATCGTCTGGCTGCGGACCCTCCCCGCCCCGCTGCATACAGTGGAATCCACGGTGCTCTAGGGGCTTCGTTCGGATTCAATGACCTTCGAGGGTATTTACGGACGCATGGCCGGACATACCATAGCGAGTGCCGAGGCGGTCACTGAATGCCCTGACGACGCGCCTCATGTTCCAGCAGTTATTTCAATTTTTCACGCAGCTCCGGGTGCGATCGTCCGCCACACAGCTGTGATAAACCTTGATCTGAGCGCTCAAGGGATCGTTCGAATGGGGCATCGGCGCATAGAGCACCTGACCCGGTTCGATCATGCTGGTGACACGCCCCACACGTGCGCAGACCATCTCAGTATCCTGCCACTGCGCGAGTTTTCCTTCCGTATCCCAGCACCACGTAACCAGAATCGGTACATCACACTGATTTTCGGCCAGTGGCGTAACGCACTTGGGGAAACGGCCATAGAAATTGATCTGCGCCAATTCCTTCTGCTTTTTCACCCGCTCCCTTTGCCGTTTCAGCTGATCGATCCGTTCATCCAGGAACGCATGTACGGGAATCGCTCTCTGGACAGTGCCAGAACACCCATCCATCGCACAGGTGTCCTTGATCTGGATCGATTTTCCAGCTAGCAAACGATCCCTTTGCCTGAGCCAGGCCCGCTCCGCTTCGATGAGCGTGGGACGTTTTTCCGGTGGGGTCGCCTTGAGCAGGGCCTGATACTGACGATTCAATTGCCGGTCCAGTTGCACATAGTCCCGATCCAGCAACATCCGCTCGGCGTGGGTATTGCCCAGCGGCCAATGGGCAGCCGTATCTTCGGGTCGTGTCAACAGGCTGACCACGAGTGGGCTCGTCAAATGCAAATGAATGTACTGCTCGGGATTTTCCAACGGCACGCCGACCGAGGCCTGATCACAGGCGGTACTGCGCGCTTCCCTGCCAATCATCCCAGTGTTGGCAAATACGCTCAGCTTGTTTGTGGATGAATCCATCTCAACCTGCGCACAGGAGGGTAGCCCCTCACCTACTATTTCCTGCCCAGCCTTCAACCAGTGTGCGTAGTGTGCCTTGTCCGGCATACCCTCCTTTTCGGTATCCATTTCATAGGCACAGCTGGCCAGCAGGTCGTTCCAGGCATGATCGAAAGCCGCCTCGTCGTATTTCGCCCCCATGCAGGTATCCCGACTATCTGGAACCGCCAGACCGAAAATCGCCGGATTTTTCGAAAAGAAATACGATCCATACCATTCATCGGGATGAGCCCCACCGTCGTAACCGATACCGCAATCCATCTGAAAATAGGCAGGGTGCTCAACCAGATGACACTCGCCCTCGATATCGCTTCCGCCGTATCCCGTCCAGGGCGTACTCGCCGTAAAGTCGCGGCTTTCTCCCGTCCCCTTGACCTTAAGCGCGTCGCTGGGCAGCAATCGCGCCGGATATGGCGAGTTGGGACCACAGAACGCCCGCATGCAATCGTCCTGATCCCCCGGCTCGGGCATTGGCATCTGATAACCGACCCAGGGAAGTTCGGTTAATCGGCGCCAGTGACCATCAAGCTGCATCATGAGCGCGCCATCCGCGAAACCTATTTGCCAATCTCGCCCATCCGCCAAACGGCCATGCTTCCAAGGCAGAAAATGCTGCAATACGAAATAGTCATTCAATGCCTGAAAAAGCGACTTGTCCGCTTTCGGCCATAAAACAGGTAACGCCAACAGGTTGCGAATCGAATCCAGTGCAGTTTGAGGCAACGGCGCATCGAGCGCATGATGCCGCCCCTGTTCATACCAGTTTCGCCAAGTGGCAGTACTATCCGACCAATGGGATTCATACTTATTGAGCGCCGCCAGAGCCAAATCCTGACCAACGACTTCGTGGAATTCAGCCTGCAAAATCATGGCCTGTTGCAATGCGCCAATATCCAGCCACTGCACGCCGGGGTGCAAGGCGGCGGATTTCACCGCTTCGGACAGACAAGCAAGATCCCCCCGCATCAAACAAAGCACCCGAGCCACCCGTATGATGCGTAGATCCGGGCTATCAGCGAAACCTGAAAAATCCAATTGATTGAGCGTCCGGTAATCTGGAGTCCGCAGCAACTCATCCAGAATCCGTAATTGGTGGGCAGCGACCAGATTCAAACGCATCACGTCGGCACTTGCGTCTGCCAACTCGGAGAAGGAAGCTCCCTCCGTCGCATTTTGCCCCTTTTGCCACTGATAGATATTGTCATCCGCCACCATGAGTAGCCCATGAAGAGGGTTATCGACCCACTCGACGCTGCCAATCAGAAAATGACTCCAGGGCACACCGCCCGCACGCGAAAACAGGGAATCCGGCGTGGGAAATGGCGTGCGGGGATCGTAATTTTCGACGGAGCCACTGGCGTTAATCATTCGCGTGACGCGCTGCCACGCGGCGGGAGGCGTAAACGTGAAAAAATCGACAGCGAATCCGCCCAGGTGTCGCCGGGCAGAAAGATCCTTCGGCGCGAAAAAATAGGCAAGATCGCACCAGCCATCCCCATTCCAATCGACCCGATCAGTCCGAACCCGTTCATAACCCACTGGCGGCCGATCAACTGGCAAATCCGCGCCAGACATTCGGCACTCCGGTACCGACAGGGACACTGCGATGGCCACATCGCCATGGGGGGACTTGCCGACATCAGCAACTGGCTTCGCGACAACCAAGGGGGCAAAAAGGAACAGGCTCAACAAAGCCCATAGATATCGGCTCATAAATAACTCCATTTATTCAGTCCGAGCGAAACACCGATAGCTGCCCCTCATTGGGGACTTGCGGTATTGCAGTGCAGCACTTTCTTCCCGTGAAAGTGCTGATCGAATCAACACAACCAAATCTTACATGCTATTGTTTCCTGAATAAAACCATAAAGTTTCACGCCATGGACCTGCGTGCCGACCCCATCGACGACGACCCCCGCTATGCCGCGATCATTGCCGAGGCCGAACAGGCGGCGGAAGCCGAACTTTCGAGCATCGGCATCTCGTTCGGAATGGGCTATTGCTATCCGTTCTGGTCCGCCAAGAAGCAGATTCTGAAGGAACGATTCGGTATCGACTGGCAGACGCCCGAGGAACTCAACCCGGACGTCCTATTCGATTGAATCCCGCTTAACGCGGCCTGACTCGCCGTTTTCTACGGCCCCCTTGCTCTAACCCGCATTCGATCCTCCTGTTCGATCGTCCCGTTCCGGCGTATTGCGACGGCGTACGTGTTTGCCCGTAGGTATTCGACCGTAGATAGCTCGAGATGCGGCTTCGTTATCCTTGGTCGCAGGCATGACCCCTGACATACACCTGGGCTTACACCTGGGCATCCCCCGGGCATACCCCCTGACTTGGACCTGGTATCCGCAGGCCCCACGGGAAATGCCGGTCACGACAACCTAGACCTGAAAACAGGCAGCACAGGAGGCGCGAGATGATTATTTTTGCCGAAAAATCCGAAGATATTCTGCGATGGGCCGGTATCGGCACTGCCCAGCGAAAAATGGCCGCCGATGCGCTGGAATCCATGGGCATGGCCGACATGAGCCTGGACAATCGCCAGGAGATCTTGGAGAAGCAATGGATCCACATTTACCGGCGCGATGCCAAGCGCACTTTTGCCAGCAATACCCTGGTGCGACACCAGTTCCTGCTGCTGATGGGGCCGGCGGGGCACACCGGCCTGGAAATCGGCGACGACATTCTGGTCGCGTTCAGCGACACCTCCCTCACGGGCATCGTGAACAAGATCGAACCGGCCAAGCGCCGGGACGATATTGCCGGATTCGAACTGGTGTTCCTCCGGACGATTCCCGCCCCGGTGCAGGTGCCCTAGCCGCCTGCGTGGATTGGGGGCACTGGCGTTGATTCAGGCCGCGACGTCCACCAGTACCATGCCGTTCTCGATGCGCATGGGGTATTCCTTCATGGCGCAGCCGGTCGGCTGAAGGCCCTGGCCGGTTCGGCCGTCGAATACCCAGCCATGGGCGATGCAGTAGAGGATGCGGCCGTTGAAGTCGCCCCGGCCAAGCGAGACATCCTCGTGCGGGCAGCGGGCCTCGTAGGCCTTGGGCTTGCCGCCATCGGCCCACATGATGACGATTTCCTTGTCGCCGACCATGCAGGGAACGAGTTCCCCTTCATACAGCAACGATGCCTTGCAGACGGTTTCAAATGCCATGATGTCTCCTCCGGGGATAAGCGATGAACGGGCGCCTCAGCTGCCCAGCATGAGGTTGAACACCTGTCGCAGCAGATTGAGTTCGGTCATGGGCAGGCCGCGCAGGGTACTGATCGGCATGAATACGCCGCCCAGGGATTCCACCAGATCGCGTGGCGCATCGGGCGTGCTGAAACGGGCCAGATGGATTCGGATGGGACCATCCGTCCCCGCCATCCAGGCACCGAATTCGCTATCTACGGCAAGCTTTCCACCGGCAATCAACGCGGGATCGAGCCCCAGCCGGGCCGTGAGGGCATTCATGACCGCAGCGGGTTCGTGGATCTCATCGATAGCTGCCGGCGCGTCGGCCGGACTGGCACCGTCCGGCAGCGCTTCCGGCAAGAGGATGCTGCTGTCGATGCGCGCAAAGACGAGATTGGCGCTGTAGCTGTCGAAATGGCTCAGGATCACGCGGTTGCGTTCGAGGATGGTGGTGTCGTTCATGAGTTGGCGGGTTCCTGAGTGATCGTGGATGGTGGTGGATGGTGATGGTGGATGGCACTCGACGCTGCGGGGGCATTGGAAGATGGGCCATAGCGTGATGAGTCAAAGTGTGATGAGTCAGAGCGTGATGAACCGGGAAGTGATTAACCAGGGCGTGATGGGCGGATCAGGCCGGCGAACCGATAGTCACGATCAGGGGTTCTAGGCCGGCCACGGTCGCTTCCAGCACGTCGCCGATTTCGACCGGGCCGACACCGGGCGGCGTGCCCGTGAAGATGAGGTCGCCGGGGAACAGTTCGACGTAGGTGGAGAGGTGGCTGACGATCTCGGGCACGCTCATGATCATGTCGCTGATGTCACCGCTCTGGCGCACTTCGCCGTTCACCTTGAGTTCGATCTTGCCGCGCGCGATGTTGCCGCAGAAGCACTCCGGCGTAATGGCCGTGCACGGGGCGGAATGGTCGAAGGCCTTGGCCATTTCCCAGGGGCCCCGCGTGTCTCGCGCCACCCGCTGCAGATCGCGCCGGGTCATGTCGAGCCCCACGGCATAGCCGAACACGTAGTCGTAATCGACGCGATCGGCCGGAATGTTGCGCCCGCCCTTGTGCAGGGCCACCACCATCTCCACCTCGGGCTGGAAATCCCGGGTATGCGGCGGATACGGCAGGATCGAATGGTTCTGCATGATGGCGTTGGCCGGCTTCATGAAGAACACGGGTTCCTGCTTGCCTGGATCGCCGCCCATTTCCCGGACGTGCTCGGCATAGTTCAGGCCGATGCAGAAGATCCGGCGGACCGGGAACGGGCGTGTCGACATGGCTTCGAGGGTGACGACAGGGGCAGGCGCAAACGCGTAATCCATGGATGGGTTCTCTCCAGTTCAGAAATGGACAATGGCATGGGCTCGGAATGAATGAGGTGCGGGATGGCGGTCAGATCAGGCGCTGGCCGTCACGATACCCGCCATCCAGGGCGTACTCCTGATAGTAAATCGTGAAGTGTTGCTCCATCTGCGTTTCGTCGGGGATGCTGTCGGTCCGATCCGGGTACAGCGACAGCAGCACGTTCCGATGGGTTTGCCAGGCCCTGAGCACGGCCGCTCGCGCCGCAGCCCGATCGCGCCCCGCCCCGCGGAACATGAAGCGCGCCGTATTCATCTCGGCGATGACGAAAGTCTGCGACTCGTCGTTCGTGATCACATCGTTTGCCATGAAAGACGGACCTCCATCCGTTTCACCCCGGCGGCAGGCACACGCCGGAATCGGTTAACTGTCAGGACGAGCAACTGACCTCGATCCGGCGCTGATCGGGCGGGGGTTCGGCAGCATAGCCCTCGAATTCGGGTTGTGCGTCGAAGGGCCGCGCCAGCACGGTCATCAACCGTTCGACTTCGCTGAAGTCGCCCTCTTCCGCCCGCTCGATCGCCATCTGGGCCAGGTGGTTGCGCAGGATGTATTTGGGATTGACCCGGTTCATCCGCTCCGCCCGTTCGGCATCGTTCGTGTTGCCCTCTGCCCGCAAGCGCGACCGGTAATCGGCGACCCAGGCGTCGAAGGCCGCGAGGTCGGCCATCTCCTCGCGCACGCCGATGGCGGGCCCGTCCGTGTCTGTCTGCACCCGTGCCAGATGGCGGAAGCTGCGGGTGAAGTCGCTCTTGCCGCGCTGCATCAGGGTGAGCAGACGAATCACGAGATCCGCATCGCCGGGACGGATTTCCCGCAGGCCGAGCTTGTCGGCCCAGCGCCGCATCACCGTGACGGAGAACGTCTCGCTGTACCGCCCATAAAGCTCGGTGGCCCGCGCACCGACCTCTTCCTCGGTTTCGCCAAGCAGGGGCAAGGTGGCCTGCAACAGGCGCGAACAGTTCCACTGGCCGATTTCCGGCTGCGCGCCGTAGGCGTATCGCCCCTCGAAATCGGACTGGTTGCAGACGTGGTGCTGCCGGAAGGCATCCATGAAGCCGAAGGGGCCGTAATCCAGCGTCAGTCCGAGGGCCGAGAAATTGTCCGTGTTCATCACGCCATGGCAGAAGCCGACGGTCTGCCAATGGGCGATCAGCCGTGCGGTGCGCTCGATCACTTCCCCCAGCCAGGCGGCATGACGATCCGGCAGACCGACCAGATGGGGAAAATGCGTCTCGATGACGTGATCCGCCAGCGGCGCCAGGGCATCGTGCTGCCCCCGCGAGTAGAACCATTCGAAATGACCGAAGCGAACGAAACTCGGTGCCACCCGGCAGACGATGGCCGCGGGCTCCACGGTTTCGCGGAACACCGGTTGCGGCGAGGTCACGAGACTCAGGCAACGCGTGGTCGGCACGCCAAGCGCATGCATGGCCTCGGAGCACAGGTACTCGCGGATGGACGAACGCAATACGGCACGTCCGTCCGCCCCGCGCGAGAAGGGCGTCGGGCCGGCCCCCTTGAGCTGAAGCTCCGCGCGAGTACCGTCGGGCCGCCGGATTTCGGCGATCATCAGGGCACGGCCATCGCCCAGCTGCGGATTCCAGTTGCCGAACTGATGCCCGGCATACACGGAAGCCAGTGGCGCGTAGTTCGGCCAGGACGCGTTGCCGGACAGGATATCCGTCAGATCCGATGCCTGCGTGGCGGAAAGGCCCAATTCGTCAGCGAGGCCCGCATTGAAATGTACCAGGGTCGGCGACGGCAGCGGCGTCGGCGCCACCGTCACGTGATAGGCACCGCCCAGCGCAGCATAGCGAGGCGCCAGCGGCACGTCGGCGGGGTGCTGCGCCGGGGGGCGCGCCCTCGCTTCGGCATCCGCATTCGTCGAAAACGTCATGCGGTCGATTATGGGGTCGGTCATCATGTCGGCCATCGGGGCTGTTTCGCAGTCGTTCATGCTCACAACCCTAGTTCATTGACGGCTGGGCGCAAGGGGTTTCGCGGGATTTCGTGGGATTTCGCGCGACCGCCCATTGCGCATGCCATTGCGCCTGCCGGACCCGACGTTGTGCTCAGTCTTCGATACCGAGATAGATATCGACGTCACGACGCAGCCAGCCCAGCGTCGAGGCCTGGAAGGCGGCCGTGTCCGCCTCGTCCCAGATGACGCACATCATCGCCTCTTCCCGGGTCAGCAATTCGTCGCGCAACAACTTGTCGTTCGCGTCGGCACAGGCCTTGGCATCGGCGTTATGGCGGGCAAACACGTTCATGGCAGCCTTCAGGCCATCCTCGAACTCCTCTTCATCCACCAGGTGCGCGTCTTTACCCATCAGCGTCAGTGTAATCAGCATGTTACGCTCCATTTCGATTGATGTTCGATTGATGACATGAATCGGATTCTCTCCGCGAAACCCTTGTTGCGAACCTTCAATGGCACCAGGCTAGCCGGCACCGCCCGGTTCGCACAGAAACAGCCGTGGCTGACTCTGCCGGTACACCCGAAACCACATCAGCGTCGCCGGCGCGAGGGCCGTGACGGCAAACCACAGGGCGTCGTCGGCCAACGCGGCGGTGTCGTCCAGCCGTCGCGCCGTCAACGCCCAGCCGCTCCAGTCCGGTTCGGCCAGATCCTTTCGGGTCTGTTGCGACAACCGCGCGGCACTGTCGGCCGCCAGCCGGACCTGTCGAACCACTTCAGCACGGGTCAGCCGGGAGCGGAGCAAATCATCCCGTACCAACCCCTCGCTGAGAATCATCACCCCTTCGCAGGACTGCTCGATCTGGGCCAACAGCCCGGATACGGACACGACGGTGTTTGAGGTGGACGATACGGCATGGCGCATGTTCGAATTCCCGATTCGAGGATCAATAACGGTGGATTACCCCGCTTGACGATCGATGAAGCAATCGGCATGCCAAACGCTCGCAAACCGAGCCATGTCGCGATTTGCCACGCAAAACAACCGGCAAGTCGACGCATTTGTCGCAAAGATGACAACAAATTCCGTGCGGTTCCGGACATGCTGCCCGGCCGCAAAACCCACCAGACCCCATTTCGCGCCAAACAACCACGATTTGACCGGTAATCGGGGCGAACGGCACGGTGTTTGCTTCGTTTCCAAGGATTTGCTTATCGAGATGCGAGGAACGGCACATGCTGGATACGGCCATCGTTGGCGGCGGACTCTCCGGACTGGTACTCACCCGGGGCCTGAGGGAACAGGGTGTGGATGTTGCGCTCTATGAAGCTCGGGATCGGCTGGGTGGCCGCATTCTGTCGGTCCCCTGCCCCGGGGATGCCAATGTCACGGAAGCCGGTGTCGAGGGCGGCCATGCCGTCGACCTGGGGCCCACCTGGTTCTGGCCGGACATCCAGCCGCGCATGACGCGACTCGTGGCCGACCTCACACTGGCCAGTTTTCCCCAACACGACGATGGCACCGTGCTTCATCTCAAGGAAGTCGACAAACCGGCGGAAACCGTTGTCATGGGCCGATTGCACGGCGGGGCCCAACGGCTCGTCGGCGGGATGGGCGCACTCGTCGGTGCACTGGCCGCATCGCTGCCGAACGACGCGCTTCATCTCGGACACGAACTCATCGCCGTTCAGGACTGCGACGATCACGTTGCCCTGCATTTCCGCCACGATAACGACGTGATCCGGATTCAGGCCCGGCGCGTCGTACTGACCATTCCGCCCCGGTTGCTCGCCGAGCGGACGCAATTCACGCCCACGCTCGACCCGGACCTCGTCGCCTGTATGCAGCACACCCCGACCTGGATGGCGGATCAGGCCAAGGTGGTGATCGCTTTCGATTCGGCCTTCTGGCGCGCAGATGGCCATTCCGGCAATGCGTTCGTGAGCCACGATCACGTGACGCTGCGGGAAGTGCACGATGCCTGTGACGCCACAGGCGCGCAGGCCGCCCTGAGCGGCTTTTTCGCCCTGACGCCCGAGTTTCGCCGATCCGTCCCGGTCAGCAGCCTGAACATGCTCGTGTCGAGCCAGCTGACCCAGATCTTCGGCGACAGGACACCTTCGGGCACCCCCTGCATTCAGGACTGGGCCAGCGAACCGTTCACCTGCAGTGCCGCCGATCGCACACCGATCGACAGTCACCCGGCGTATGGCGACCAGCGACTTCGCCAGCAGCTGTGGCAAGGCAAGCTGCATTTCGGCGGCTCCGAAACCGCAGCCTATGGGGGTGGCTACCTGGAAGGCGCCCTGGACGCTGCCGCCCGCGTGCAGCGGACTCTGGCCAAAACCCGTCCGGCAGCCGCCCCATTGCTGACGGCATCCAACGCAAACGCTCTGGCGGCGTTTTCGGCATGGGTGGCGGCCCAGCGCGATGGCGCGCTGGTGCACTACCGACAACATCTGAACCGGTACCTGTCGGAACAGCAGCGGGATCAACTGACCCAGCGTGCCCTGCTGGACACGGTGGAACAGTGCTATAGCGCCGCGCTCGACCGTTTGAGCGCGCTCCCGCTCGACATGAACGGCATCGCCATCGAACGCGGACGCACCGCACTGACGCCCGTGATTCTGGCCGCCTTCGACGGATTCAATCGCCACCTGATCTCCGAGGCCGTCGAATTCAACCGGGGCTCCTGCGCCCTGTCGAATTTCGGCGATGAACACGATCCGGACGCGGATTATCTCGCGGTCATCAACCGGGATCTGATCGCGGCCTGGCGGGAATTCGCCCTGAATGCCAACCAGATCCTGCGTGCCCGGATCCAGCCGTCCCCCGATATCGAAGCGACCGCGCGCTGCTAAACCCCGTTCCATTCCCTGCCATCATGACAACGAGACCCGCGCCCATGACCAATCCGCCGACCGCCACGCGCCCGATCACACCGGAAAACTGCCGTTACTACATGACCTACACCGGTATCCAGCTACCCCTGAAGCTCGTCAATGAACTGGAACCCGGGGCCATTTCCAACCGCAACACCTATTTTCTGGCCGAATACGACGACGCGGGTCGGGTCACCCTCTGCCAGAAGGTCGTGTACGGCGAAATCGAACTGGAACATCGGTACCATTACCACGACAACGGCAACCTGAAACGGGCCGAAATCCTGAACGCGGAAAACGAGACCCACGTGATGCAGTACACGGAACAGGGGCGCATGATCGCCATCTGATCCGAGCCTCGCCCCCGGCTACCAGCTGGGGACAAGCCAGCAACCACTCGAGTTGCCGGAACAGCAAGCCGTCACGCACCGGAGGACGGGTGCTACCTTCCGGCCAGACTTGATTAGCTGGCTAATCGTTACTATTGTCATGGACAATCGATGTCACGGCGGATCTACCCAGGCGGCTTCCTGCCGGTCACTGACGTTCGTGCGGCCTGCACACTCGCGGGAACCGACCGGTCTGTTCGATGATGTCCCTCCCCCTCGCACCCCACCGCGCCAGGAGCACCACCATGTCTGATCCCACTGCCAGCCAAGCCCCTTCGTATCCCCGCGTCGCCATCGTCACCGGCGCCACGTCCGGCATCGGCGAAGCCATCGCCCGCAGCTTCGTTGCGCAGGGTATTGCCGTCGTCGGCAATGGCCGAAGCGCCGACAAGCTGACCGAACTGGAACGGGAACTGGGCGCCACCTTCCGCGGGGTGGCCGGAGATGCGGGGGATGCCGCCCTCATCGAGCGTCTGTTCGAAACCGCGGCGGATGCCTTCGGACGGTCGGCCGACATCGTGGTCGTCAATGCCGGCCGGGGCCTCGGCGGTTCCGTGAAGGACGCCGATCTGGGCCAGTTCGAGGACGTGCTGCGCATCAACCTCTCCGGCGCCCTGAACCTGATGCAGCAGGCAGCCCGTGTGATGGTGGAGAAGCAGGCGACCGACTACCCCCAGAAACCGGCGGACATCGTGGTGATCGGTTCGGTGGTGGGCAAGCACATCTCCCCGTTCAGCGCCGTGTACGGCTCCACCAAGTTCGCGGTGCATTCGCTGGCCGAGGGATTGCGCCGCGAGATCGGCCCCAAGGGCGTGCGCGTGACGCTGGTCGAACCGGGCATCGTCATCAGTGGTTTCCAGGCCGTCGCCGGTTATGCCGACGACATGGTCGGCAAGTTCGAGGACAACTGGGGGCCCCTGCTCTACGGCGAGGACATCGCCAACGCCGTGCAGTTCGTGGTGGACCAACCGCCGCACGTGCATGTCAGCGAAATCATGGTCCGGCCCACGCGCCAGGACTACCCCTGATCGCCGCTGGCGACCAGGGCAGCCGCGGACTCAGAAACCGTCGCGCTTGCTGCCCCAGGGATGGGTACCCGGCACCAGCTCGGCCTTGATGCCGGCCTTCTCGACATCCGCCCGCGTCTTGTACAGCGTGGCCTCGTGGGCCAGGATCGGCCCCTTCATGACGGCCACGTAACGCGCCGGTACATCCACCTCGCACACATAGCCCCCGCCCGGATCTTCCACGCTCCGCAAATTGCCGTCCCAATCCATGAAAAACCCGCTCATTCGTACCTCCCCCCGCATTCGTCATTCTTTCGAGTCCCATGATCCGCACCATGGTTCTTTTTGCCGAACTGAGGAAAAGCAAGAATCAAGCCCGCGTAAGCCATTGATTCAGCAGATTCTCCCTGTCACAAACACGACAAAACCCACCCAACTTGTGGTGAGCAGGACAAACGCACCACCCGGATTCCGAGGATGGGACAGCGTCCGGTAATCGGTGTTTCAAAAACTAGACTTTGTCGGAAAAGGCTGGACAATGCCGCTCCGAACTGGCTGTTAGCATTGCTAGTCATGACTTCGGCTCATAGAAAGCCGAAGCATCAACACAACAGAGAGGAAACCGTACGATGCAAACTCAAGACACGATCCGGCAAGACACCATCAAGATCGCCGACACCACGGCGAATCCTGCCCCCCTCGGCCTCATGGCCTTCGGCATGACCACGGTACTGCTGAACCTGCACAATGCCGGCTTCATCGCCATGGATACCATGATTCTCGCCATGGGCATTTTCTACGGCGGCATCGCCCAGATCATCGCCGGCATCATGGAGTGGAAGAAGCACAACACCTTCGGCACCGTGGCGTTCATTTCCTACGGCTTCTTCTGGTTGACCCTGGTCGGCCTGATCGTGATGCCGAAGATGAATGTCGGCGTGGCGCCTACCGACGGCCATGCACTCGGTGCCTATCTGGCTCTGTGGGGCGTGTTCACAGCCATCCTGTTCGTACCGACGCTGCGCATCAGCCGGGCATTGCAGGTGGTGTTCGCCACCCTGGTCATCCTGTTCTTCATGCTGGCCGCCGCCGAGCTGACCGGCCATGCGGCCATCGCGACCTATGCTGGTTATGTCGGTATCGTCTGTGGTCTTTCTGCCATGTATGCCGCCATGGGCCAGATCTGGAACGAAATGTTCAAGCGCGAAGTCGCCCCGCTCGGCGCAATCTGATTCCAGGTTGACATCCTGACCTTAAAGCACCGCGCCGATTCTCCGGGGCGGTGCCCGGCCCAGCGCCCCCGCCTCGCGCCTGACGCGCCCACTCATTTCCTCCGCCCCACCCATGGCATTCATGGCCTGGAACCCATCCTGTCACTGCCACATCGAGACGGGCTCGCCTAGCCGATCCCACCGTTCCGATCCCGCCAAGACGATCCCGGCTACACAATCCCACCATTGGCTCGCACCACCTGTCCATTGATCCAACCGCCTTCCGGCCCCGCGAGGAAGGACACGACCCGCGCAATGTCCTCCGGCGCACCAAGCCGCTCCAGGGGGGACATCATCGCGAGCCGGTCGACGACCTCCTGCGACTTGCCCTCCAGAAAGAGATCGGTGGCCGTCGGTCCGGGCGAAACGGCGTTCACGGTGATATTCCGGCCACGCAATTCCT
Source organism: Halothiobacillus diazotrophicus (assembly GCF_001663815.1). Lineage (NCBI taxonomy): Bacteria > Pseudomonadati > Pseudomonadota > Gammaproteobacteria > Chromatiales > Halothiobacillaceae > Halothiobacillus > Halothiobacillus diazotrophicus. The sequence goes on along the minus strand of NZ_CP016027.1, from coordinate 315,103 downwards.
TGGACAGCACGCTGGTCATGGCCTCGACCGCCGCCTTGCTCGCGGCATAAACCGAATAGGTGGGCAGTTTCATGCCCAAGACGCTCGTGGAGAGGTTCACGATCCGACCACCATCGCGCAACCGTCGGGCGGCCTCACGCATGCCGTTGAAGGTGCCTTTCAGATTGACGGCCATCAAACGGTCGAAGGTGGCGTCGTCGAAATCCACGAGATTGGCGTAGTGGATCATCCCCGCATTGTTCACCAGTACATCCAGACCGCCATACTCGGCCTCCACGGTATCGAAGAGACGCGCAAAGGCCGCCGGGTCCGCAACGTCGGCCTGCAGAGCCATGCCCTGTCCGCCCGACTCACGGATCTTCTCCAGCAGGGCCTCGGCCGCGTCTCCCCGACGGGCGTAATTGATGACGACGGTGAACCCGTCCCGGGCGAGGCGTTCCGCAATCGCAGCACCAATACCGCGAGACCCGCCGGTAATCAGTGCCACCTTGTTCGGTCGATCCGACATGAGAGATTCTCCTGAGCAGTCAGCGACAAACCCTGGGTCGGAACCGATGGGTATTGCCGAAGTGGTGAGTTTCGATGGTCTAGACTCGTCAGAGCCGATGTGGGTAGCCTAGTTCAATCTGCAAACGAACACCCGACCTTTCACAGACGAACCCTGACACAAACGCCCCGGCACGATCGCCCCGGCACGATCGCCCTGGCACACCTTTACCCATGCCTAAGGGCCAAAGCAATCCGGCTAACAAAACCATTCAAACAAGATCAAGGGAGGCTGAACGATGAAAACCGTTTCACGCATTTTTCAACTGTTGCACGCCCTGATTGCGCTGTTCTTCGCCTGTGCGGCGATCATGCTTGTCTTCATTGCCGCCCGAACCGGACTCCTCGCCCTCTCGTCAGGGGTCGACACCGCCGCCGCCCAGCAGATCATCGAAGCCATCGGCCTGTTGTCCTCCGCCGTGGTGGCGCTGCAAATCGCCGAGACCATCACCGAAGAGGAAGTGATCCGCGATGCGGACATCAGCGCCCCCACCCGCGTGCGGCGGTTCCTTTCGCGGTTTTTCGTGGTCATCATCGTCGCCCTGGCCATCGAAGGGTTGGTCGCGAGCTTCAAGGCCATTCACGAGGCCCCCGACCAACTCCCTTACGCCGCAGCCCTGATCGCCGGTGTCGGCGTGCTTCTGGCCGCCTGGGGCGTCTTCATCCGGCTCAACCGCTATGCCGAGGAACTGGAGCCCGAAGCCATGGCGGAGGTGAAGAGCGAGGATCAGAAAGTCCGTCGCTCCTGACCCGCCCTCCTTCAGAACCGGCCCGGCCGAACGCCCTGCGCACCGGCGCTTAAAAAACGCCGGCGATGATCTAAGCTTGCCCGAAACACCCGGCATCGACTGCACGATCACTCACAAACGAATCATCGAGGACACCCATGAAAGCCGTTGGCTATTACACCCCCCTGCCGATCACCGACGAACACGCCCTCATCGACCTGGAACTGCCCGCCCCCCAGCCGGAAGGCCGGGATCTGCGGGTCCGCGTCAAGGCGGTATCGGTCAACCCCGTGGACACCAAGATCCGCCGCAAGACGGCGCCCCCGGCGGGCGAAGCCAAGATTCTCGGCTGGGATGCCTGCGGCGTAGTCGAGGCCGTCGGGCCGGAGGTTAGCCTGTTCAAGCCCGGTGACGCGGTCTGGTACGCCGGCTCGATCGCCCGGACCGGCACCAATGCCGAACTGCATCTCGTCGACGAGCGCATCGTCGGCCGGAAACCCGAATCGCTGGATTTTGCCCAGGCCGCTGCCCTCCCCCTGACCAGCATCACGGCCTGGGAACTCCTGTTCGATCGCCTGGGCATAGTGCCCGGCAAGCCGCAGACAGATCAGAGCCTGCTCGTAGTAGGCGGTGCCGGCGGCGTCGGTTCGATCCTGATCCAGCTCGCTCGCCGACTGACGGGACTCACCGTCATCGGCACCGCATCGCGCCCCGAAACGGCAGACTGGATCCGGGACCTCGGCGCGCACCATGTCCTCGACCACACCAGGCCCTTGAGCGCGGAGCTGGAAAAGGCCGGCCTGAAGCAGGTGACCCATGTGGCCAGCCTGACGCATACGGGACAGCATTTTGCGGAACTCGTCGAGGTGCTCGCGCCCCAGGGTAAATTCGCCCTGATCGATGATCCAGACCCCAGCGAGATCGACGTACTGCAACTCAAGCGCAAGAGCCTTTCCCTGCATTGGGAACTGATGTTCACGCGCGCCCTGTACGAGACCACCGACATGATCGCGCAACATCACCTCCTGAACGAAGTGGCCGACCTCGTCGATGCCGGCCTGATCCGCACCACGGTCAATGCGCATTTCGGCCGTATCAACGCCGCCAACCTGCGACGGGCCCATGCCCAGATCGAAAGCGCCACGACGCGCGGGAAAATCGTGCTCGAAGGCTTCGACTGATCCCTGCCCCTGAGCGCCCCCCCTATCCGCCTGCCCGCGCCCGCTGGCAGGTACCGCACGGCGCCGTCCAAACAGAAAGATCCGACGGGCTTCATCCATTCATTTGATAGCTAATTAGTTGCATGCCATAGGATTCAGAACTACATATTAGGAGGTCGGTGCCGAATCAGGGCACCCATGAACACACGCACATTCAGCCGAAACCATTCACCTTGAACGATTCAATCCCGGGAGGTTTGACGATGAAGATGCAGCAACTCAGTCAGGGCGATCAGATGCCGATTTTGGGCCTGGGGACGTGGAAATCCGAGCCCGGCGAAGTCTACGAAGCGGTCAAGACGGCACTGGAACTCGGCTACCGGCATATCGACTGTGCCGCGATTTATGGCAACGAACCCGAAATCGGTCAGGCCCTGAGCGAAAGTATCGAGGCTGGGGTGGTCCGCCGCAAGGAACTCTGGATCACCTCGAAGCTGTGGAACAACGCCCACGCGCCGGAAGACGTACAGCCTGCATTGGAAAAAACCCTTGATGACCTGCAGCTGGACTATCTGGACCTGTATCTCATCCACTGGCCCGTCGCCCTTGCCAAAGGCGTGGTGTTCCCCGAGTCCGGCAGCGAGCTCGTCAGTCTGGACGATCAGCCCATTGCCAAGACCTGGGGTGCGATGGAGCCCTTGGTGGACAAGGGGCTGACGCGGCATATCGGCGTATCCAACTTCAGTATCGCCAAACTCGAATCATTGCTGACGACGGCGCGCATCAAGCCAGAAATGAATCAGGTCGAACTGCATCCCTATCTGCAGCAGCCGGCATTGCTGGCCTATTGCCGGGATCAGGGTATTGCCGTGACTGCCTACTCGCCACTCGGCTCCAAGGACCGTCCCGACACGCTCAAGGCGAAGGACGAACCCATCCTGCTGGAAGATCCGGTGATTCTGGAAATCGCAGCACGACTGAAGGCCACCCCGGCCCAGGTGCTGCTCAGCTGGGCCATCCATCGGGATACGGTCGTGATTCCGAAATCCGTCCATGCGGCACGCATGAAGGAAAATCTGGCAGCCGCGTCGCTGCCTCTGAGCGCCGACGACATGGCGGCCATTGCGGCACTGGATCGCCACCGTCGATACGTCAGCGGCGATTTCTGGTCACCGGAAGGCAGCCCCTACACTCAGGAAAACCTCTGGGACGAATAAACCAAAAGTTCACCTTTAGAAGACCGTCTTCGACTCATGTGTGATCAACGGTACGCCCTCTGCCATCAGGTCGTCATGATTCAAGCCAACTATGTCAGACTGAAAACCCGATCACGCGGGCGTGCTGATCGGGTTTAAGGCGATTCATTCGGCCAATAGGTAGCACAGCATGAAAATCGGCTTGGCATTGGGCAGCGGCGCCGCGCGGGGTTGGGCGCACATCGGCGTAATCCGCGAACTGGCGCGATTGGGCATCGAACCGGACATCATCACGGGCACGTCCATCGGCTCCCTCGTCGGTGCTGCCTATGTCTCGGGCAATCTCGACCGGCTGGAAAGCTGGGTGTGCTCGCTCGGCAAGCTCGAAACCGCGAAATTCTTCAACATCAACATGTCGTTGAACGGGTTCGTGAATCGCGACAAGTTGCATCGGTTCCTGAATGAATACGTGGCGCAAGAAGACGTACTCATCGAACACATCGAAGCACATCGATATGCCGCCGTGGCGACGGAGCTGGAAACAGGCAAGGAGATCTGGCTCAACCAGGGGTCGTTGCTGGAAGCCGTATGGGCCTCCATCTCGCTGCCCGGCCTGTTCCCGGCTATCCGCAATCAGGACCGCTGGCTGATCGACGGCGGCGTCGTCAATCCCGTGCCCGTATCCGTCTGCCGGGCGCTGGGCGCCGATCTCGTCATTGCCGTCAATCTGAACAGCCATATCGTCGGCAAGCCCTTCGAAACGAACGGGGGGTCGTCCGACGACGTGATCGGCGAAGCCAGAAGCGAAAGCAGCGGGATCGTGGGTCGGATTTCCGACGTCGTGCGGGAATACACGACTGCGCTTTTCCCGAACAACAGTAAAGCGGAAAAAGAGCAACCTCCCAGTCTGTTCGACGCCATCGCGGGCGCGGTGAACATCACTCAAGATCGGATCACGCGCAGTCGCATGGCCGGCGACCCGCCCGACGTGATCCTGTCACCGAAGATCGCCCATATCGGGCTCCTTGAATTTTACCGGGCGGACGAAGCCATACAGGAAGGCGGGCACTGCGTGCAACGCATGGGCCTGGAAATCAAGCATCTATTGAGAAGAGACTGATGAAGCGAGGACAATCCCCCGGCTGCCCAGGCTACAACCACAGTTCCAGCGGCGCGTAATTCACCAGGGATTTCAGGATATCGCCGCGCGTGACGATGCCGACTACGTGACGCTCGTCGTCCACGATCGGAATGCCGCGGATATCCTGGGCAAGCAGCACACGCGCCAACTCACGGATATTGGTGTTGGTGGTCGCCGACAGGACGTTCGCCGTGGCAATGCTGGACACCGGCCGCGGCGCCAGATCGGTATAGCGGATGCGTTTGCTGGTCAGATCGCCTTTCGTGGCGATACCGACGAGGTTCTTCTGCGCATCCACCAGCGGCACCGAGCCGATGCCATACCTCTCGAACAACGCACGGAGATCCCGGATTGGCGCATTCGGCGCCAGGGTACGAACCGGCTCGGTCATGATCTGGGCGGCGAACTGAACCGGCCCGACCTCGCGCAAGGTCTGCTTCTTGACGGCTTCATAGGTGCCCAGGGCCGCCCCGCTCTGCGGCGAGAATCGGCCCCGTGGCCGGTACTGGCCCGGGGACTGCTCGGGGGACTGATCGTCCGTATCTTCCACCCGACGCGACCGATGGACGGGATCGAGGGCAGACGGTTCACCCCGAACCTGCCGAATCAAGGCCTGATCCAGGGTCAGATGATCGTTCATGCCCGCACCGAACAAGATAAAACTCATGCTTCAGCCCAACCTGTCACACCCTGATCAATCTCATGCTGTCGGCCCCAGGCGCGCAGGCGCACCAGAAGCTGCTGCGCCTCCGGGGTAACCTCGGGCGTTTGCGTCAATAATGCCTCGATCGTCGCGAAAAAACATGCATAACTCATGCCGTTATTGACCTCCCCTGATGGCGTACCGACCAGCCGATCCCGCTGCCAGTCTTGCCACTTCACCCGATCGACCTCGGGCAGGAGATCCGGCCGGGTTCGGGCGACGAACCGGAAGCACAGTTCCGGCAGTCGCGCATCCTGCCAATCGTGACGAATCAGGTCGATCAAGCCGGCTTCGACCCCGGGGTCCGTCAGCGGACTATCGTGGCTCAAGGCCCGATCCAGCCTGCGATTAAAGGCCTCAAGGGCCGCCCGATCGCCCGTGGGCATGAAACCGTCATAGAGGGCACACTCGACATCCTGAGGCGCGTAGTCCCTCTGCGCTGCCAATACCGATTGCAGCTTTTCGGCAATCGCCGGCTTGTGGCGGTCCATCACCGCCAGGTGCCCGCGAACACGGTCGCGGTCAAGCTGCATGCGTTGGGCCACGGCATCTTCCTGCAGAATGGCGGCACTCACGACCACGGGTGCCCGATTCAGGTGCAACAGCTTGATCGGCAGGCGCGTTTGCGTCTCCGTCACCTCGGCCTGGCTCAGGAAACGACGCGCCGTCAATTCGTCGACGGACGAATCGAGCACTTCGGTCGGATCGAAACGCAGATCCCACAGCAGGCGCTGAGTGCCGACGCCACCGGCCTGCCCGAGATTCGCAAAAAGCGAGGCGCTGCCCTGCTCGGCGGAAATCCGGCCGGAAACATGGACGAAGGCCGAACGATCAGGATCATCGACGAAATCCGCCGCGACATGCTTGCTGCGCAGGCGCAGCAGGTAATCGAACAACTTGGGCGCGTTCCGCTTCAGCAACCGGGCCAGATCGATCGTCGCTTCGACGTCCCCGAGCGCATCGTGGGCATGGGCATGGGCGATGCCGTTGGCGGCCGTCAGCGCCTCCAACCGCAAGGTGGGTTGACCGGCATCGTCCCTGGGCCATTCAATCCCCTCGGGCCGCAACAGGCGAACGGCGCGTGCGGCATCAAGGACATCCCAGCGACTGTTGCCGTTCTTCCATTCATGGGCGTAGGGATCGCGCAGATTGCGCCAGAACATGAAGCGCAGCATCTCGGCGTCGAAACGGAGGCTGTTGAACCCGACGGCACAGGTGCCCGGGCGACTCATCTGCTCGTGGATTCGCGCCGCAAAGACGGCTTCACAGGTTCCCCCGGCCGCCGCAAGATCCTCCGGGAGAATTCCGGTGACCAGGATCGCCTGGGGATGAGGCAGCACCTCGGCGGAGAGCGTCGCGTAAAACGTGACGGGATCGTCGATCACGTTCAGCGCCTCATCGGTCCGGATGGCCGCAAACTGCACAGGCCGATCGCATCGCGGATCGGCACCCGTGGTTTCGAAATCGTAAAAAAGGAAACTCACCGGCCCGGTACTGTCTGATGCGAAGATACGGCAGCAATCGGTGAAGATGCGCCCGCTGCGGGCGAAACAGCGGCCGTATCTCCCTGATCCTCCGACGGGGGATTCAGCGGTTGTATTGGCGTCAGCAAGGCCATCAGGGTTTCCGGCGCTGGTCGGTCGTCGGCTTTCTGCCCAGCTTTCTGCCCGTCTACTTTTCGATCGCGCCACGCATAGATCACCGTCGCGGCCAGAACCGCGCGCACGTAATGCCGGGTTTCATCAAACAGGATGGTGTCCACCCACACATCGCCGGGCAGCGTTCGCGATTCGGGCAGCCACTGCCGAACGCGGCCAGGCCCGGCGTTGTAGGCGGCAACCGCCAGCGGTAATTGGCCGGAAAATCGCTGGTTGAGATAGGAAAGATAGGCGGCGCCGAGCGTGATGCTGGTCTGGGGATCGTGCAAATCCGGATCGTTCAAACCAAGCCCCGCCTTTCGATTGATCCACGAAGCCGTTCGCGGCATGAGCTGCATCAGCCCCTGTGCCCCGACACCGGAACCCACATCGCTCATGAACAGACTCTCGCGTCGAATCATCGCATAGAGCCAGTTGGGATCGACACCCTGCTGGGCTGCCTGCTGATTCACCTCGCCGTGCCAGGGTGTGGGAAAACGCGCGGCAAACCAGCTGGGATCGTTTTGCTTGCCCATCCGGGCAATGGCAATCGATACCCGGTCGTACCATTGGCTCTGTTCGGCAAGAAGCGTCAACGCCGGCAGCTGATCGGCAGGAATTTCATCCAGCGCATAACTGAAGGCACGACGCGCGTCGTCCGTCAGATTCACGGCCCGAAGATAGAAAGCGAGTTGAACGGCCGGCAGGCGGGCCACCTGCTCGACGGAGACTCTGGGCAGTGGCGGCAGTTTGGGCCAGGGGTAGGCCATGCCGAGTCGGTCTGCCGCCAGAAATCCGTAGTAATCGGGTTCGGGGAGCAGCGCCCGCCATCGTGCCTTGGCCGACGCTTCGTCGCCCAGCGCGTCATCGGCGCGGGCCAGCCAGTACTGCCATTCCGACTGCTGCGCGAGATCCTCGGGCATGGCCGAGATAGCCGCCTTCAATCGCGGCCAGTCCTCAGCCCTTAACGCGGCACGCGCCAGCCAGGTCCGGGTTTCCTCGTCCTGAACGCTGCTTGGTAACGCTTTCAGCCAGTCGTAGGCCTCGGGCATGCGGGTATAAGCGGCCTTCAGGGCGACGCGCCGTGCGATGTCATCCCGATCCGCCTGTGGTACGGCCCATATCGTGGGGAGTTTTCCCAAATAATCGTGGGTCGCGGCGGGATCGAGCCGGGACAGGATTGTCAAAGCCTGTATCAGCTGCGCACGCTCCTCTGCACCCAAAACATGATCTGCCCGCTGGGCAAGATCATCGCGGACGACCTGCTCCGGCGCCTGTTCCACCTTGGACCAACCGGCCAGATAGGCATCGAGACCACGGATCTTCTGGACACTGCCAGTCTTGACAAGGTATTTGCCCAGACTGATGTTCCCGGCCAACACCGCCGCCCGGATGCGCTTATGATAAAGCGCGGGGGTGAGCCGATCATGATCATGCAGCCAGGTGAAGACAGGATCACACTCGTCGGGCTGGCTATGACCGACTGCCCAGACACGCTCAGCCAATTCGATGCGCTGCGCATCCATGGCGTTGGTTTCAATGGCCGCCTGCAGCATCTGACAGGTCCGGACCCGGGTAGGCTTGAGGGTCGGCGGCAAGTCAACCGCCGCAAGGTACGAAGCCCAGGCGTTCTGCCTGGCCAGGCTACGCAACAGGGCAGCCTTCAGATCCTTGCTGAAGGGATAGGACGGATGGGCCTTCAGGAAGTCCTCGACCCGATCGGGATTCTGATTGACGGTGTCCATCAACCAGCGGAATTGCAGATAGGTGGCCAGCGGGTTAACACCCAGCGTCGACACGGCGCCCGCCACGGCCGCATTGTCCCCCTGAGCGATGGCCGCCAGACCTTGTGTAAACGCATCCGGGACCGACCAGTCAATGCGCACGACAGGCGACACCGACTGGGAACCGGTTGGCGCCGACCCGGCCGAAGGCTCATCGCCACGAACCGGCAATCCGCTCACGGCCAGCATCGCACCGATGAGCAACGACGCCGGCCACAGCCGCCGTCGACCCATGACCTGTTTCAGAAATGATCCGCTTGCACGCATACCAATAACCACATGAATTCCCGGAGTTTGAGCACCCTGTCATAATACCCAGATGACCCAGCCCGTGAAATGCTCCTCTGATCTTTCCACCGAAACCCGGCACGCCAGGCCGTATGTGGGTCGCTTCGCCCCCACGCCCTCCGGCCCCCTGCATCAGGGATCGCTGGTCGCGGCACTTGGGAGTTATCTCGACGCCAAGGCTCATGACGGACTATGGCGGCTGAGAATGGACAATCTTGACCCCCAGCGCTGCCGAACCGACACGGAATCCACCATCATCGAGCAACTCGCCGCCCATGGATTGCATCACGACGGACCGATCATCCGGCAGGCGGATCGCTGCACACAGTATCGGACAGCCCTGAGGGCATTGCAGCAACAGGACGCCATCTATCGCTGCTGTTGCCGACGGAACACGCTGCGGGCGGGCGTGGATTCCGGGCGCATTGCCGAGGGACTGGCCGGACCAATCTATCCCGGAACCTGCCGACGGGATCCCCCGAGTGCGGATACCCAGGCCGGTTGGCGATTTTCGGTACCCGAGGAGGAGATCGATGTGCCGGATCGCCGCCTGGGCCATCTGCGACAGCGAGTGATCGAGACCGTGGGCGATCCCCTGCTCCAGCGTTCGGACGGCGTGTTCGCCTACCATCTGGCCGAAGTCGTCGACAATGCGGAGGAAGGCATCACGGATGTGGTGCGCGGCGCGGATCTCGCCCCATTGACCCCGCTTCACGTGGCCATTCACCGCAGCCTCTATCCTGATCGACCGCCGCCCCGCTACCTGCACCTGCCGGTGCTCTACGACGCCGAAGGGCGCAAGCTCAGCAAGACGAACCTCGCCCCGCCACTGGACCCCCGAATCGCCCGGGATAATCTCGTCGCTGCGGCGCAGGCACTGGGCCTGGACACGACCGGGGCCGGCGGCGATCCGGCAGCGCTGTTGCAGACCTGGACGGATCAGTGGCGGGCCTTATTCCTCGGTGGCGAGCAGACCGTCGACCCTCTGGAATCCGCGCGGCAGTAGCCGGCCGCGGGAAGCCCGTGCGCCGCGATAGTTGTCGAAGTCCGTACCGCGCAGGGTCACCGAGCGGGCGCCGGACTGCACCTTCAGCCACTCGCCGTCCTTCAGGGCACACACGGCGACGATCTCGATGCCGGCCTTGCCGCTCAGCAGTTTGTTGCCCTTGCCCTTGCCAAGCACGGGAATCTCGCTGCGGTCGATAATCAGGACATGACCGTTGCTGCCGGCCACGGCGATGCGGACATGCTTGTCGCTCAGTTTCAGCGGCGTGCCCAGCCGCGCACCGTCCCCGAGGCTCACCACGACCTTGCCCGCCCGCTGGCGGCCCAGCAGCTCGGTGTAGGGCGCGATGAAGCCATAGCTCGTGTTCTGCCAGAGCAGGACATGATCCGACTCCTCGGCCAGGACCAGAGCGGTGAACTGTGCACCAGTGGGTGGACTGAGACGACCGGTGAGCGGCTCGCCCTGCCCACGTGCCGACGGCAGGCTATGGGCCGACAAGCTGTAGGCGCGGCCGGTGTCGTCGAAGACCACGACGGACTGGGTCGACTTGCCGTGATCGAATGCCAGGCATTCGTCGCCGGCCTTGTAGGACAAGGCATGGGCATCGACGTCATGCCCCTTCGCCGCCCGGATCCAGCCGTTCTTGCTCAGCACCACCGTGACGGGTTCGGCGGACATCAGATCCGTTTCGGCCAATGCCTGCGCGGCGCCCCGCGTGACCAGACGGGAGCGACGGGCATCGCCGTAGGTCTGGGCGTCGGCCTTCAGTTCGTCGCGCATCAGACCACGCAGCGCGGACTCGTCGGCCAGGAGCGCACGCAACTGAGCCGCTTCGGCGGACAGCGCATCCTGCTCCTTGCGCAGGGCGATTTCCTCGAGCTTGGCCAGCTGGCGCAAGCGGATTTCCAGAATCGCCTCGGCCTGGCGCTCGGTGAGATCGAAGCGCGCGATCAATTCCGCCTTGGGTTCGTCGGCCTCGCGAATCACGGCGATGACCTCGTCGATATTCAGGAAGGCGATCATCAGACCGGCCAGGATCTCCAGACGCAGATCCACCTTCGCCAGCCGCCAGGTCAATCGGCGCGTCAGGGTCTGCTGACGGAAAACCAGCCACTCGGACAGCAGCTCCCTGAGATTCATTACCCGGGGCCGACCGTCCAGCGCGATCACGTTCATGTTGACGCGATAGCTTTTCTCGAGATCCGTGGTGGCAAACAGGTGCGCCATCAGCGCTTCGGTATCCACCTGGCGGCTGCGCGGCACGATGACGAGCCGGGTCGGCGCCTCGTGGTCAGACTCGTCGCGCAGGTCGGTAACCAGCGGCAGCTTCTTCGCATTCATCTGGGCGGCGATCTGTTCCAGAACCTTGCTGCCGGAGACCTGGAACGGCAGGGCGGAAATGACGATCTCGCCCTGCTCCACCTCGTAGCGGGCGCGCTGGCGCACGTTGCCGGTGCCCGTGCGGTACATCTGCAGGATCTCGTCCGGCGGCGTGGTGATCTCGCCTTCGGTGGGGAAATCCGGACCGCGCACGTGCTGGCAGAGCTCGTCGACGGTCGACTCCGGGTTGTCGATCAGGGCGATGGTCGCATTGACCACTTCGCGCAGATTATGCGGCGGAATGTCCGTCGACAGGCCCACGGCGATCCCCATCCCGCCGTTCAGCAGGACGTTCGGCAGGCGCGCCGGCAGCAGGACCGGCTCTTCCAGCGTGCCGTCGAAGTTCGGCTGCCAGTCGACCGTGCCCTGCCCCGCCTCGGACAGCAGGCTTTGCGCGTAGGCGGTGAGACGCGATTCCGTGTACCGCATGGCCGCGAACGATTTCGGATCGTCCGGCGAACCGAAGTTGCCCTGACCATCGATCAGCGGATAGCGGTATGAGAACGGCTGAGCCATGAGCACCATGGCCTCGTAGCAAGCCGAATCGCCGTGGGGATGGAACTTGCCGATCACGTCCCCCACGGTACGGGCGGATTTCTTGTGTTTCGCGCCGGCATTCAGACCGAGCTCGCTCATCGCATAGATGATCCGCCGCTGGACGGGCTTCAACCCGTCGCAGACGTTCGGCAGCGCCCGGTCGAGGATGACGTACATCGCGTAATTGAGGTAGGCCTGCTCGGAAAAGGCGGCAATCGACTGCCGTTCAAAACCATCGGTGCTGTTGGCGGAAACGAGACTCATGGTACTGGGAACTTCCTGGTTCAGGTCACAAAAGGATCAACAGTGGCACCGCGCAAATCATGGGCCCGCCCCACAGGGGTAGCCTTCCGAAGAAGGTGACACATCACGAGAGCGCCCTGCGGGCTGCCGGATTCATGCGTCGCAAACGGAAGAATCCTAGCAAACCGAAGAGCGCCGGTGGTAATGCCGCGCTCAGGAAGGGCACGAAGGGGTAGCCACTGCCGTAGACCGGGGCGAATGCCGAAACGATCTGGACGAGGGTGAGATAGACGACGCCGAGCACGATGGCGATGAACAGCCAGCGCCCCGCCCCGCCACTCCGCTGATGGGTGAACACGAACGGCAGGGTCACAAGCAGCATCACCAGCACCGAGATCGGCGCGAAGACCCGCGCCCACATCGCCCCGGCATAGGCGGAATCGTCCAGCTGGTTCTTCGCAAGGTAACGCACGTAGGCATTGAGCTGGAGGATATTCATGTGCCGGGGATTCAGCACGGCGATGTTCAGGATCTTCTGGGAAAACAGCCGGACATGCTCCCGCTGCGGTTCCTGACGCACGACCACATGCGGCCCCGAGGGACCTTCCTCGATCGTCGATTCATGCACGTCGAACAGTTTCCAGCGGTCGCCGCCTTCCGTCAGGGCATAGGCGGCCACCAGCTCCCGATAAGGTCGGCCCTGGGCATTGATCTCGAACACCCGCACGCCGTTCAGTCGCCCGCCGACCAGCGCCTGCCCCACATTGATGAACCGCTGCCCGTCCCGGAGCCACAACCCGGACTTGAGATTCACGCTGACGCCGCTACCCCGCGCCTCGGCCCGCATCTGGTTGGCCTGCTCCTGCCCCCAGGCGCCAATGGTCTCGCCCATTGCCATGCCCAAGGCAGCCAGAATGACCCCGGCGGTCAACACCGGTCTGGCCAGACGCAACACGGACATACCCGATGCCCGCATCACCGTGAGTTCAGAATGGACCGCAAGATTGCCCAGCGCCAGCAGGCCGCCGACCAGAACGGCCGCCGGATAGAAATCGTAAAGATAGCCCGGCGTCGTCAGCAGGACGAAGGAGATCGCCTGCCACATGCTGTACTGGCTCGACACCTTGGGCAGTTCGTCGATAGCGCCGAAAATCACGATCAGGAGCGCGAAGGCCGCCGTGGAAGCCAGCCCCCCCAGCACCACCGTCCGGATCAGATACCGATCAAGCGTACCCATGACGCCACCTGAGCCATCGTTGCCGCAAACGCCGCACGCCGTTGCCGGACCACCACAGCAGTCCCAGCCAGAGCAGGATGAAGCTGCCGTGCGTAACCGCCATGCCCGCCAGCAGGGACAGTTCCTGATGCTTGATCGCGTTGTCGATCAGGGCAATCAGATTGAAGTAGAGCGCATAGAGCAGGAACGCCCAAAACAAGCGCCCATAGCGACCGGAACGCGGGCGGGACTGGGCGAGCGGCACGGCGATCAAGGCCAGGACCAGGGCACTCAGCGCCTGCGAGATCCGGTAGAAGATCTGGGCCTGATCGTCCGGCACCTTCGAAAACAACAGGGCCCAGGAACTCTTCTGGGTACTCTGGCCCGTGATGGCCGACGATGCACCCGGGATGAGGATTTCGTGCGTCCGATAGTCGACCACGGTCCAGTCGGCCTGACCCGGATCGCCCTGGATGCGCCGACCATCGGCCAGAACCATGTAGCGATTGCCGTCATCATCGGCGATCAGATGCCCGGTCGGCGCCATTTCGATACCGGATTTCCGATTGGCGCTGCCGCTGTTCAACGGTTGATTGAAGGCGAAGATATCCGTGTAACCGCCCTTGGCCTTGCCACCGACATACAGCACCAGCTTGCCACTGGGATCCTCGATGAAGCGCCCGACCGGCAGTTGTTCAAGCAACTTCTGGCTTCGGGCCGTATCGATCATCTGTGTCCGAACCTGATCGAGGTAGGGCCAGCCGACGAGCGTGATGAAAGCAGCCAACAGCGTGACCGGAATGGCGAGCCACAGCACGGCACGGGTGAGATGACTCGGGCCGTAGCCGCAGGCGCGCATCACGGACAATTCGGAATCGCGATTCAGACGCCCCAGCGCCAGCATCAACCCGATGAACAGGCCGACCGGCAGGACGTACATGAGCAGGTTCACGGCATTGAACGCCATGATGGCCGGGATCAGGTGGGCCGGCAGCGCGCCTTCCGCCGTCATGCCCAGGGCCTTGGCCAGGAGATTGGCCAGCATGATCAGCAAAACCGTCGCACCCACGCCCAGCGTGGCGACACCGGATTCGCGCAGGAAGTAGCGCGTCAGGATCGACATCGGCTCACGACTTGAGGTGCTTGGCGATCAGACCGTACTTCAGCCGGTCCCCATATTGCGCGGCACCCGCGGGCAGACGCAGACGCACCCGATGACCGCCGCCGGGCGCCTCGATCATGGCCGAGCCGTCCATGGCCTGCATTTCCGCGACCTGCTCGACCCGGTTGCCGTCCGGCAGCAGGAAGGTCACGGCATCGCCGACCTGCAGCTTGTTCTTGATTTCCACCTCGGCCCAGTCGCCCTTGATGCCGGAAATCTCGCCCACGAACTGCTGTTCGCGATTCTTCGAGACGCCCTCGATGTAGTTCTGGTATTCCTTGGTGTGATGACGCTCGAAGAAGCCGTCCGTGTAGCCGCGGTGCGCCAGATTGTCGAGCTCGACCAGCAGTTCGGGGTCGAACGGCTTGCCGGCCACGGCGTCGTCGATCGCCCGCCGGTAGACCTGAGCCGTCCGCGCGACGTAGTAGTGGCTCTTGGTCCGCCCCTCGATCTTCAGGCAGTCCACGCCGATGCGCGTCAGGGCCTGCACGTGCTCCACGGCACGCAGATCGCGGGAGTTCATGATGTAGGTGCCGTGTTCGTCCTCCTCGATGGGCATCAGTTCGCCCGGTCGATTGAGCTCTTCGAGGAGATAGACCCGGTCGGCCAGGGGATGTCGCGCACCGCCGGTCGGCCCGAAGGTCTCGTGGGCCAGCCCCCCGGAAAGATCCAGCCCCTCGATCCGCTCGCCGGCGATCTTGTTGCTGGCATTCAGATCGGCCATCGAGATGACTTCGGCCTGATCGGGGTGGACGACGCCGGAAATATCCTCCTCGGCACCATGGGTCTTGTATTCCCAGCGGCAGGCGTTGGTGCAGGTCCCCTGATTGGGATCGCGGTGATTGAAGTAGCCCGAGAGCAGGCAGCGCCCGGAATAGGCAATGCACAGCGCGCCATGTACGAAGACTTCCAGTTCCATGTCCGGGCAGCGATCGCGGATCTCGGCGATTTCGTCCAGGGAAAGTTCACGGGAGAGAATCACGCGGGACACCCCGACGGATTTCCAGAACTGCACCGTGGCGTAATTCACGGTGTTGGCCTGCACGGAGAGATGGATCGGCATGTCCGGCCACTGTTCGCGTACCATCATGATCAGGCCCGGATCGGCCATGATGAAGGCATCGGGCTGCATCTCGACCAGGGGCGTCATGTCCTTGATGAAGGTTCGGAGCTTGCTGTTGTGCGGGGAGATGTTCACCGCCATGAAGAACTGCTTGCCGGCGGCATGGGCCTCGTCGATGCCGATGCGCAGGTTGTCCTCCAGAAAATCGTTGTTGCGCGCGCGCAGGCTGTAGCGCGGCAGACCGGCATAAACCGCATCCGCGCCGTAGGCAAACGCATACCGCATGGATTTCAGCGTACCCGCTGGTGACAACAACTCCGGCGCTTTCATGGCTATCTACTCATCGACTCTATCGGACAATCCGCTATTGTAGCCTGTCGACGCCCTCGGAATCAGCAAAACCTCATTCCCCGACTTCGTCCAGCAATCGCTGGATCATCCCGGCCGCCTGATGCCCGTAGCCACCGCCGAACAGATTGAAATGATTCAGGATGTGATACAGGTTGTAGAGGGTCTTGCGCAGACCATAGCCCGCATCAAGCGGTGCACTCGCCCGATAGGCGTCGTAGAAGCGCGGGGAGAACCCGCCGAACAGCTCGGTCATTGCCAGCTCCGCCTCCCGGTCGGCGCAGTAGGCGGCCGGATCGTAGAGTACCGGCGCGCCATCCCGGGTAAAACCATAGTTGCCCCCCCAGAGATCGCCGTGGATCAGCGAGGGTGTGGGCATGTAGCTGGTGAAAAATGCCGGCAATGCGGCAATCAGCCGGAATCCGCGTTCGACGTCGCGCCGGGGCAACCCGCGTTCGCCGGCCCATTCGAGCTGCGGCTGCAACCGATGACGGCCGTAGAAATCGATCCAGTCCGACGACGGCGCATTCCGCTGCGGGGTCGTACCGATGAAGTTGTCCGCGACAAATCCGAAGTGCGGCTGCGCCGCGCCGTGCAGCGCCGCGAGCTGTTCGCCCAGACGGGCGTCGTCGCCCCGCCCGCCTAGCTCCAGCCATTCGAGCAGCAAATACCCCTGCCCGGCAGCCTCGCCCCAGGCCAGCGGTTCCGGCACCCGGATATGCGCAGCGAGGGCAGCGAGACCGGCCGCTTCCGCGGCGAAACGCCGTTCGGCAGCGGGATCGCCGCGTCGGACATCCAGCGTTTTGAGAAACAATAACGGGCCCCGATCCGTGCTGATCCGTTCGGTGCGGTTGATGCAGCCGCCGGACACCGGCTGCACTGCCGTCACAGGCCCAAAGGAACGACTCGTCGACACCGACCGCGCCGCGTGATCGAGAATCTGCTGGACCTGCTGGATTCGTGGTTCGCTCATGCGCTCATCCTAGCGCCTCTTTCCGCCGAATGGCCAGCCAACGGATTCGGTTGTCGTGAACCCAATGGCGGATGAAACCCACAACCGTCGGATATCCGGTACCATGCCGACCTTCGACGCTTCAATTGATGCCCCATTTACCGAGTGACGCTGACCATGACCGTGACGCCTTCCCCGATCGGCACCCGCCCCGCCCGCATCGGCCAGTGGCTGCTGGCCCACCCCGTCTGGCTGCTGGCCGCCTTCGCCTTCTGGCTGGCCGCCACGCAATGGATGCGTCCGCTCTTCGTCCCCGACGAGGGTCGCTACGTCGGCGTCGCGCTCGCCATGCTGCAATCCCACGATTGGCTCGTGCCCCGGCTCGACGGGCTGCCCTTCTTCCACAAGCCGCCACTGTTCTATTGGGTCACGGCCACGTCGATGTCCCTGTTCGGCGTGCACGAATGGGCCGCACGACTGGCACCGTTCCTCGGCGCGTTTTTCACCGGCGCTACCCTGTTCTGGTTTCTGGACACCCACGCGAGCCGCCGGGCCGCCGGGCTGTCGCTGCTATTGCTGGGCACGTTTCCCCTGTTCTTCGATGGTTCGCAGTTCGCCAGCATGGACATGCTGGTCGCCTCGCTGATCGCGATCACGATCCTCCTGCTCGCGCATGTCAGCGAACGGATGAAGGCAGGCGCGACGGCCCCGAAGATCCTGATCCTGGCCTATGCCACGGCGGCGCTCGGCATGCTGACGAAGGGGATGATCGGGTTCGTGCTGCCGGGCATGGTGGTCACCTTCTGGCTGCTCTGGCTGCGCCGCTACACGCACCTCTATCGGTTGATCTCGCTGCCGGGCATCGTGGTGTTCCTGCTGATCGCCGCGCCCTGGTTCCTGCTGATGGAGCTGAAGTTCCCGGGCTTTCTCTACTACACCTTCATCTACCAGCAGTTCGACCGCTATCTCGACAGCACCTTCAACAATCCCCAGCCCTTCTACTTCTACTTCATGGTGCTGTTCGGCGGCCTGCTGCCCTGGATCGTCGGCATCCTGCTGATGCGCATCCTCCCCGGCTGGCGTCAGGCACTGCTGCCGGCCGGCAAGCACACCATCGTCAGTCTCGGCGTGATCTGGGTGGCCGCGATCCTGATGTTCTTCTCCATCCCCACCTCGAAGCTGATCGGCTACATCCTGCCCACCGTGCCCGGTTTCGCCCTGCTCATGGCCCTGCTCTTCGATCAGGTGCTGGCCCGCAATGCACAGAACCCCGTGCAGATCCACGCCTGGTATCGGCGGATCGCCCTGCTGGCCCTGATCGGCGGGAGTCTCGGCCTCGTCTCGGTGATCACCTTCAGCCTGATCGATCACAAATCCCACAAGGCGGTGACCGAATCGATCCGCTCGGAGATCGCACCGGACGCCAGCGTGGTGTTCTACAACTACTATTTCTTCAGCGTGCCGTTCTACCTGGATCGACCGGAACCGGCACTCGTCACCGGCGAATGGCATGATCCGGCCAACTTCAAGACCGACGGCTCCAATACAGAGCTGTACACCTCCGCGCAGTTCGATCCCAAGGCTGCGGCAAAAATCCTGATTTCCACCGACGATCTGGCCACGATGATCGCGCAGGCCAGGGCTGGCGCCCGCCCGCCGGTCTGGGTCTATGCCAACCGCAACGACGCGGCCAACGCGCCGCTACTGGCCCAGGTACAGCCACGCGCGCAGGACAAGCGGGTGAATGTGTATTGCTTCGGCTGCACCCCAGCTGCGGCGCCCAACCCCTAAGTCGGCACATCAATCCAGCGGAAACGCCCAAAGGCGGCTGGCGAGATAGGTACCGACGGCTACCACAAGAATCACCAGGAACAGGGCGACGGTATAGGGCAGCGGCGTGAACGCCAACAGCAGCGCATAGAGGAATTCGTTGGCCAGGAAGGCCAGCACCGCCACCAGCGCGAAGCGCGGCAGAGCCTGCCGGATCGGGTGAGGTTCTTCCCGGGCGAAGCTCGCGTGCCGATGACCGAAAAAGCTGACCCAGAACGCCACGAAAAACCCGGCGGGGTTGGCCAGCAGCGCCGCCATGCCCGTCTGACTCACCAGAACCCACACGACGGCCAAATGAACCCCCGCCGCAGTCAGGCCGACCAGACCGAAGAAAAACAGCGACTGTCCGGTACGCAGGAGACCCAGAACGCGTTCAGGCGCCATGGTTGATGTCGATGTCGCGGTCCGGCCGTCGCGCCACGCTGCTGTTGTCGATCTGCTCGTCGACGATGTAGCGCGGACGTTGCTTGACCTCGTCGTAGACGCGGCCCAGATATTCTCCCAGGATGCCCACGGAAATCAGCTGGATACCGCTGAAGAGCATCAGGCCGGCCACGATGGTCGTCCAGCCGGCCACGGGTCGCTGGTCGATGAAATAGGCCAGCGTCACATAGGCGCCGTAACCAATGGCCAAGGCCGCCAATAGAAAGCCAAAAATGCTCCAGAGGCGCAAGGGCATGTTCGAGAAGGCCGTAAGTCCGGTCAGCGCCAGGTTCATCAGCCGTCGCCCGGAAAAATGGCTCTTGCCATGCAGCCGGGCAGCCGGGGTATAGGGCAAGGCCAGCGTCCGGAAGCCCACCCAGGCATACAGCCCCTTCATGAAGCGGTTGCGCTCCGGCAGAGCCTGCAGGGCGCGGACGACCCGACGGTCCAGCAGACGAAAATCGCTGGCATCCTCGGGCACCTGCACGGGCGAACCGAAATTGATCAGACGATAGAGCAGCAACGAGCCCCAGCGTTTCCACACGGGTTCGTCATCCCGGTTCTCCCGCACGAGATAGACCATCTGCGCCCCTTCCTGCCAGGCCTGGAACATCCGGGGCATCAGCGCGACCGGATGTTGCAGGTCGGCATCCAGCAAAAAACAGACGTCGCCCCGGGCGCGATCCAGCCCCGCACTCAGGGCCGCCTCTTTGCCGAAATTCCGGGAAAAATGCAGCACCACGAGGCCGGGGTGGGTCTGATAGCCGGCCAGCACCGCACGGGTATCGTCCGAACTGCCGTCGTCGACCAGAATGATTTCCCAAGCCGTACTGAGCGCGGACAGCTGCTCGGTCAACTGCGCGATCAGCCGCGGCAGGTTCGCCGCCTCGTTGTAGGCCGGCACCACACAGGAAATACTCACCGGATGTTCGTTCATGCTCATTCAGTCCAGAAGCCAGTTCAGGGCGTCAGAATACACGCAACCCCGACCATTTCGATGATTCGCCCCGCGCAACCGCAAATCTAACCAGATGGTCATCCGCTGCCGTGGACGCGCGCGCTATGATGAGAGGCATGAAAATCCTCATAGTCGAAGACGATACCCAAGCCGCCCACTACCTGAGCAAGGGGCTGACCGAATCCGGTTACCTCTGCGACGTGGCCGAGGACGGGGAAACCGGGCTGCACCTGGCAATCAGCGGTCAGTACGACGTGCTCATTGTCGACCGCATGCTGCCGAAACTCGACGGTCTGGCCTTGGTGGCCGCCTACCGCGCCGCGGGAAAACATGCCCCGGTCATGATTCTTTCCGCCCTGGGCGAGGTGGACGACCGGATCCACGGCCTGCGGGCGGGCGGCGACGACTACCTCGTGAAACCTTATGCCTTCGGTGAATTGCTGGCCCGGATCACGGCCCTCACCCGCCGGGCGCAACCCGCCGCCAGCACGGACATCCTGCAGGTGGCAGACCTCGAAATCGACCGCAGCAAGCACCGGGTCACGCGGGCCGGCCAGCGCATTCTGCTGCAGCCCCGCGAGTTTCGTCTGCTGGAATACCTGATGCGCCACGCAGACCAAGTCGTGACCCGAACCATGCTCCTGGAACAGGTCTGGGACTACCATTTCGATCCTCAGACCAACGTCATCGAGGTGCACATCTCGCGCCTGCGGCGCAAGATCGATCGGGAATTCAATCCCCCCCTGCTGCATACGATCCGCGGCGCGGGCTATCGGCTGGGCATCCTGCCCGGGGAGTAGGCATGCGGTCGCGACACCTGCAGATTCCCCGACTGCTGCGCACCACGGTATTTCGGCTCTCGTTGATATACGCCGCGGGATTCAGCCTGCTGACCGGTCTCGTGCTGGGGGGCGTGTTCTTCTCGACCCAGAGTTATCTGAACCAGCGCGTGATCGACACGTTGCAGACCGACCTGGCCACCCTGCTCGAACCGGACGACGACCACCCGCCGCTGCACACCGCCGATCTGATGGAGCGCATCCATGATCTACGGCACTTCGATCACAGCCGGGGCGGCATCATCGCGCTGGCCGACCGGAACGGTCATCTACTGGCGGGCAATCTGCTCCAATGGCCAAAAGCCGTACCCCTGGCGCCCGGCGTTTTCACAGTCGACATCCACGACATGTCCATCCCTCCCCCCCTTCGCCAACGCAAGGACGATTTCGACGTGCTGGTGCAGGTCAAGGCCCTGCCGAATGGTAACAGGATCCTGGTGGGCCAACAGCTGGCCGATGAGGAAGATCTGAGCGAATATATCGGCACCCTGTTCCTGATCGCCCTCACGCTCATCAGTCTCGGCGCCGTCTTCGGTGGCGTCATGATGGGCCGGGCCGCCCTGAAGCAGATCGATCAGATCAGCCGGGCCGCGCGACGGATCGCCAGCGGCGACCTGACGGAACGACTGCCCGTCCATCCGCGACGCCGTAACGAATTCGACGAAATCGCCACCGAACTCAACAACACGCTCGATCGCATCAACGCCCTCGTGAAAGGAATGCGGGAGGTCACGGACAACGTGGCGCACGACCTGCGCAGCCCGCTCAACCGCCTGCGCAGCCGCCTGGAAGTCGCCCTGATCGAATCGCAACACACCGCGCCCTGCCAGCAACTGCTGCTCGAAAGCATCGAGGACTTGCAGGGGATCCTGTCCACCTTCAATACCCTGCTCTCGATCTCGCAAGCCGAAGCCGGCATTCAGCGACTCCCCTTCACCCCGCTCGACATCGGGGCGCTCTGCCGGGATCTGGGGGAACTGTACGAAGCCAGTGCCGAAGAAGCCGGCCTGACGCTTGCGGTCTCTGCCCACGAATCATTGTGCGTACGCGGCAACCGCGACCTGCTGGCACAGGCGCTGAGCAACATCCTCGACAACGCCATCAAGTACACGCCGGTTGGCGGGTCGATCACGATTCAGGCACGAAGCGCGGGCAAACAGGCCAGCATTCAGATCTGCGATACCGGGATCGGCGTCCCCAGCGATCAGTACGACCACATCTTCCAGCGATTCGTCCGGCTGGATGCCGCACGCAACCAGCCCGGCAACGGACTGGGATTGGCTCAGGTACTGGCCACCGTCAAGGCGCATCACGGAGACATTGACCTATCCGACCATCGACCGGGATTGTGTCTGGAGATTCGGCTTCCGATCGCCGACTAGGCGCGAGGAGATCCCGAGGAGCCGCGCGTGAACGCGCCCTAACCGGCCTTTGCGGCACGCTCGCGTCGCGCCGCCTTGGGGTCGGCGATCAGGGGGCGGTAGATTTCCACGCGATCCCGGGGCTGCAGGATTTGGCTCAGGGGAACCACCTTCGAAAAGATCCCGATCTTCTGCTGCTGGAGGTCGATTTCGGGGAACTGGTTCAGCACGCCGCTGGCGACGATGGCCTGCTCTGCCGTCGCCTCGACCGACACCTGAACCGGCAGAATCACCTGCTGATCGGGGCGGGCATAGGCGACTTCGACCAACATGGTCGGAGAACGGTCATCAACGCTGATTTTCGAATTGCTCATGATGCCCGACCATCCGTATCGGTGTCCGGACCCGGTGGCGGCTCGGCCGAATGTCCATACACGCTGACTGCACGCTGCTGAAAGGCCGTAACGAGATTGCGGACGATCTCCCGGAACACCGGACCGATCGCCATGTCGACCAGACGATTGGCGAACTCGAAGGACATATCCAATCGAACGACGGCCCCCCCGGATTCCAGATCGTGGAACGACCAGTATCCGTTCAGCGACTTGAACGGTCCGCTCAGCAGGCTGACCTGGATGCGATTGCCGGGCTCGTTCACATTGCGGGTGGCAAAAGTCTTGCGCAGAGCGCCGACCTTCAGGGTGATGCTGGCATCCATTTCGTTGCCATTGACCTTGAGGACGCGCGCCGCATCGCACCAGGGCAGAAAATCCGGATACGCCGCCACATCGTTGACCAGCGCATACATCTGCAGCGCGCTGTAGGATACCTGGACCTGTCGACTGATATTCGTCATGACCTGCTTGCGGATAAAATACGGTTCGCGACCCGACCACAACGGCGGTCGGGGAAGAGTTCATGATAGTACTTCATCTGCCGCCAGGATTTCACGCCGTCCGTCATACCCGGTCAAACCTCGTGGTACCCGGGCCAGGCTACCCGCGCGTACGAAAATCCCTCATGCGACCACCGGCAAAAACTGCCACACTTACGACCCAGACGATACGCGCAATTTGGAACAGACATGTCGAAGAAGAACCAGAGCAGCGGTCAAAGCACGATCGCCCTCAACAAGAAGGCCAAGTTCGATTACTTCCTCACCGACCGGTACGAGGCCGGCCTGGTGCTGGAAGGCTGGGAAGTCAAGGCCTTGCGGGCCGGCAAGGCACAGCTGACCGACGCACACATCCTGCTGAAGAACGGCGAGGCATTCATGATCGGCGGACAGATCAGTCCGCTGATCCAGGCCTCCACCCACATCCGCCCGGACAACACCCGGATCCGCAAGCTCCTGCTCAACCGCCGGGAAATCGATCAGCTGGTGGGCGCCGTGGAGCGCAAGGGGTACACGGTCGTACCCACGGCGCTGTACTGGAAGAACGGTCGAGCCAAGCTGGAAATCGCCCTGGCCCAGGGCAAGAAGGAGCACGACAAGCGTGCGACGCTCAAAGAGCGGGATTGGGCACGCGACAAGCAGCGCATCCTGCGCACCAACTGAGTCACCCCCCCTCGAACAGCACGGTACGCACGAAGGGAACGCTCAGCTTGCGCTGGGCGCTCAGTGAGGCCTGATCGAGTTCGTCGAGAACCTCGAGCAACTTTCCGGTATCCCGCGGCAGTCGCTGCAGCAGATAGGCCGCCGTCTCGAACGGCATCACCAGCCCGCGCTCGTGGGCCTTCACGGTCAACAACTCGATCTTCTCCGCATCGCTGGGTTCCGCGACCGAAATCGTCAGTCCCCAACCAAGACGGGAGGCCAGATCCGGCAGGATGATTGGCAGATCCGCCGGCGGGCGGGCGGCGGTCAGCAGCACGGGTACCTCCTGTTCTCGCAGGCGGTTCAATACGTCGAACACCGCGAATTCGAGCGCACGGTCGCCCGCCACGCTCCCGACGTCATCCAGCACCAGGAGATCGATTTCCTGGGGGTTGACCCGGTTCAGGCCCCGCCGCCCATGATCGAGCGCCAAGGGGAGATAGGCCGCGCGCCGACCCTGCCCGCCCGCATGGAAACAGGCCGCCTGGGCCAGATGCGTCTTGCCCACGCCCAACGGCCCATGCACGAACAACTGCAGTTCGCCGTTCCCCTCGATCTGTTGCATGATCAGGGCGCGCAACAACAGGTTGTCATTGCCGATGAACCCTTCCAGGGATTGCGGCGGATTCAGGTCCAGCGCCAGCGGCAGCTGCTTGAAGGACGTTTGTGACTTACCCACGCGATACGCTCAAGACTGATTGGGATCGGGACGATCCGAGGTAATCCTGAGCGCCGACAGATCGGCATCCCGATAGAAGCGGCTACGCCGGTATCGCTGCAGGGCATGACGCCCCAACACGACACCGATGGCCGATACCGGCAAGGCCAGCAGTACGCCGAAGAAGCCGAACAGGGCCCCTCCGGCCATCACAGCGAAAATCACGGCGACCGGGTGCATGCCGATCCGCCCACCGACGAATCGTGGTTGCCACAAAATGCTCTCCAACGTCTGCCCCACGCCGAAAACGATCAACACCCAGATCAGCGGCGTCATTTCGCCCGTCTGGATGTACATGGCGATCAGGGCCATGGAAATACCGATGATATTGCCAAGATAGGGCACGAAACTCAGCATGCCCGCCGCCATGCCGATGACGACCCCGGTTTCCAGCCCCACAAGCGTCAGCCCGATCGAATAGGTAATGCCGTTGGCCAACATGACGGAGAGCTGACCGCGCAGGAACGCGCCCATCATGACATTGGACTCCTGGGCCAGATCGACCCAGTGGGGCTCCTGCCGACGCGGCAGCAGATCGCGAATGCGACCCATGATATTCGGCCAGTCGCGCAGGAGATAGAACCCCACGACCGGAATCAGCACAAGATTCATCATGGAGAGAATCACGGCGGACCCATTGCCGAGAATCACGCCGGCACTGGTGGCGAGCACCGAACTGATTTCCCGGGCATGACTGACCATCAACTGACTCACGTTCGAGATATTGATGTTCAGTCCGAATCGCTGATTCAGATAAGGCACGAGCTCGGTCTGGATGTTGCCCATGACCTTGGGAACGACATTGATGAGCTTGATCGACTGGTCGATGACCACCGGAACCAAGGCCAGCAGGGCCAGCGACATGACCAGAATGACAACGAAGAAGACCAGCGTGGTGCCGATGCTCCGGTTGATTTTCCAGGCGGAAAGCCGGGTCACCACCGGATCGAACAGATAGGCCAGGACCGCACCGGCCAGAAACGGCGTCAGGATCGGCGCAAGCCGGTATACCACGTAGACCGTCAAGGCCAGTGCAGCCAGGGCTATCCAACGCATCCCGTACTCCTCTCAAACATCCGTAAGACCTCTTGCCGGGCGATATTACCAGCAAAGGCGCGCGACGCGACGCGATAAAAAACGCCTGCCCCGGTGAGGGACAGGCGCCAGGTCCGGGCCATGCTTGTGTCTAAGAACTTCTGCCGGCTTGGCGTGCCGCCGAGATCCGCGGATCAGATGCGCTCGATATGCAGTCCAAGGCCGCGCAGCTCCTCTTCCCGCGTGGGCCCGGCGAGCACGCCGATCGAGGCGGTTTCCGGCTTCAGATAGCGTTCCGCCACGCGCTTGAGATCCGCCTCGGTCACGCCCAGCACTCGGGCCCGCATGAGACGCAACTGCTCGGGCGAGCGTCCGTGCAACTGGTCGAGGAAGGCTTTCTTCGCTTCGCCGGCCGGGGAACCAGGCTTGTCGATGGATGAGATCACGCCGAAGATCGCCTCATCGACGGTTCGGCCCTCGTGGGCGGTGTCGAGCATCCAGTCGATGGCTCGGTCGAAATCGTTCAGCGTCTCGGTCAGACGCGGATCGCGATAGGAATAGAACCGGAAACTCGCCGATTCGGCATCGTAACCCGCCCCACCGCCGTAGGCGCCGCCCTGTTCGCGGATCGTGCGGTGCAGGAACCCATTCCGCAGGAACCCGCCCAACACGGCCAGCGCCGCCGCATCCTCATGGAGCGGCGGGACCGCCGTGTGCGCCTTGGCGCAATAGTTGACGGCCAGATTGCCAAGCCAAGCCTCGCGAACGGTCTGATGGACGGGATTGAGCGCAAACGGCTTGACCGGATCGCCATGATGCATCCTTTTCGCCAGGGGCTCGGCGATGGCATCGAAATGCCGCTGTTCGGCAATGATGTTGTAGCGGCGCAGCCCGCCCTTGATCTTCGCATGCAGCCGTCCCAGTCGCTCGGCGATGTCGGCCAGCGCCTTCGGTTCATCCAGCGCGTCGTCCATCGCCTTGATCCGCCGGACACCGGCCACGCCGCCAGAGCGGTGGGTCAAAGCTGCCCGAGCGGACATGCCGCTGGACGCGAGATTCATGGCATGCACATGCCCGGAACCGGCGATGCCCTGCTCGCTGCGGAAGCGGATCTGACTGATGAGATCCCGAATGCGTGCGGTTTCGTCGAAACGGGCCGCTTCGAGCACCGTGTGGAAGAGATCGACCAGATCGTCGGCATGACGAACCAGTGCCTTGCCCCCGAGCATGAAATAGGACGTCAGGTGTTCGGCATCGTCCAGGGCCGGACGGATGGACGTACGAGCACTGAACCCGCCTGTCCGCGCGGCGACGGCTTCGGCCATCTGCAAGTAATCGCGATCCCCGGCGCCGAGCTCGGTCAGGATACCGCTGTAGATCGGCAGCAGGTCCAGCTCGTCATGGCCCAGATGCGGGAGATCCAGCGCCACCTGAAGATACGCGAGGCCGTTGGTGCTGCGGTTGTACCAGGTCTGGGCCACCGGTTGCGCGAGGGTGCGCTCCGGGGTCGGCAGATCGATATGATCCGGAATATCCTCGCGCGTCACGGTCGGCAGGATGCTGATGTCGTCCACTTCCGCCTGACGTTCGGCCAGGGCCTTGGCCTGAGCGACGATGGCGGCTTTCTCGTCGTCGCTCAACGCCGCCTTCATCTCGGCGAGACGTGCAGCTTCCGCCGCTTGCTTGACGGCCGTGAGTCCCGTATCCGGCTTGAGCACGACCCGTACCCGATGCGGGTTGTCGAGCAGCAGCTTCCGGATGAGTCCGGGAATGAACTCAGGATCGGCCGCCTTGGTGCGCAAACGGGCCAGGGCCGGTTCCAGATCCAGCACGGCGATCGGATCGCCATCGTGGATCGCCGCCGGCAGGCCATGAAGGATCAGCTGCAGACCGTAGGGGAAGCCATCGCCGGTGACCTCACGCTGGGAAAGTTCGATCTGATGCAAGACCGACTCGATCATTTCCGCCGGCACGCCTTGCTCGGCGACGGCGCGCAAGGTATCCAGCACCAGCGCCTCGACCGCGTCGGCGCGATCCGGCTCGGCGCCCTCGACACCGGCCACGAAAACCATCTGTCGCTGGGAGTCTTCCAATCCCAGGATCGGGGATGGCGATCCGCCGAGATCGGTGGTTTCCAGGGCACGCATCAGAGGTGAAGCACTGTTTTCCAGCAACACGCCCTCCAACACCTGTGCTTCCAGGGCCGCATCCAGATCGGTGCTTTCGCCCAACAGCCAGCCAAGAACCACATGGGTCTTTTCACTGGCATCGTCTTCATCCAGCGCATAGGCGGACTCGATAGCCTGCGGTGCGGACAATGGCTTTTCCAGCGGCACGGCTGAGCGGGGGTCGATCCGCGAGAAACGCGCCAGGGCCTTGTCCTGGAACTGGGCCTGAAGATCGGCCACCGGCAGGTTGCCATAGGTCATGAACACCGCGTTCGACGGGTGATAGAAGCGCTGGTAGAACGCCCTGAGCTGTTCGTAGCTAAGGTTTGGGATATCGACCGGTTCGCCGCCGGAGTTGAAGTGATAAGTCGTCGTCGGGAAGAGTTCGGCGGTGAGTGTCTGCCACAACACGGAGGCCGGGTTACTCATCGCCCCTTTCATCTCGTTGAACACGACCCCCTTGAACGTCAGTGGCGTGCTCGGGTCGTCCATCGTCTCGAATTCGACCCGGTGCCCTTCCTGCCGGAAATCCCGCTCGTCGATCCGCGAAAAGAACACGGCGTCCAGATACACGTCGAGCAGGTTGTAGAAGTCCTTCACGTTGCGCGATGCGAACGGATACGCCGTCCAGTCGCTGGCCGTGAACGCGTTCATGAAGGTATTCAACGAACGGCGGATCATCATGAAGAACGGGTCGCGCACGGGGAACCGCTCCGAACCGCAGAGCACCGTGTGCTCCAGAATGTGCGCGACGCCGGTGGAATCTTCCGGAACGGTACGCAGACCGACCAGGAACACGTTCTGATCGTCCTCGCTGGCCAGATGGTAATGGCGTGCGCCGGTGGCATCGTGCCGATACTCATCCACGGTCAGGTTCAGCGCCGCAATGGGCTGTGAACGGAGGAAGGTAAACGCGGGATGGTGGGCTGTGTCGGTCATGGATTCAATCGCTCAACTCGGGGGACTGTGGAGAAGGGTCAAGAGGTAAAGTCTAACCCAGGCGGCCCGTGAATTCAGATCGATTCTGGACACACCCCCAGCTAGATCGCCTCGAACGAAAGCAGCCCCCCAATGCACCGCCTTTTCTTTTTTCACGGGATCGTATAACGTTTCCCTGACAATAATAACGCTTATATATTAATAAATTAGCGAGCCCTGATGGATCAACATCCAACGCCTCCCCGACCGAGCCGATCCGAACCCATTGAGAATACAGGGTTTTCACATGAAAGCCGTCCGCCTTCCTCGGCGACTGCTCGCCAGGTGTTTCGGCATTTGCTACCTTTCTCGGCCAAAGACGAATACCTGAACGTCGGGCAGGCCAACTGGAATCCCGCATTCGATTGCCTGAACAGGCCAGAGGTTATCCCACCGTGGATGCGCGTATGAACGGAGCGGTCAGGGCCCGGAATTCCGAATCGAATCTGCTGACGCCAAACACCAACCTGCTCGACGCACGGCCAACCCGTGCAGAAATGCGGCTCACTTGGGTGCTGATCGGCGGACTGATGGCGGCTCTTGTTCTGGTCTTGCCCATCGCCCATATTCAGTGGCCAGCCTCGAACCTGTTGTATTCCCTGGCCGGCATTTCCGCATTTGCACAGATAGCCACGGGCGTACTGCTTTTGACCCAGGCGCTCATTCTGCGTAACGATTCCGTACTCATTCTCTCCGTCGGCTATCTGACCGGTGGGCTCGTCGTTGCCAGCAACGTCGTCCTCGTTCATGACACGGCGTTGCAACTGTGGGTTTTCCGTATCTGGCACAGCGTATTCGTGCTCGCAATCCTGGGCTACGCTCTGCTTCAGTCCTGCCCCGAGCCGCTTTTGGCACGACGTCGATTCCGCCAACGGGTAAAAGCCTTCGTCGCCATCGGTATCGGGTTCGTCACCCTGCTTGGCGGGTACATCGTATTCAGGCCCTTCGAACTGCCCCTCATCCTCCAGGATACGAACTACGCCACCCCGGCGGATATCTGGGTCAACGTTATCCAGATGATTCTCATATCGGTCGCCTGGATCTGTCTGGTCCGGAACCGACGGAAAACCGTCCTGTCGATCTGGATGGCCGTCGTCGCCGCAGCAGTGTTCGTCGACATCATCCTGTTCATCGTCGGCGGCAAGCTGTTCAGCGTGGGTCTGTATATTTCCAAGCTCAACAACCTCATCGCCGTGACACTGATCTTCTACGTAATCTTCTACCATTACGTGCGAATCCAGCACGAGCTGCTGAGAAACCGGGTCTGGTTGATGCGCGCCAATCGCCGATTGAACAGAAAGGCCCTGAGCGACCCCTTGACCACCCTGCCCAATCGGGCCGCCCTTGAGGCCTATCTCAACTTTGCTCTGGGACGCGCCGAACGGCACAAGGGTATCCTGGCGGTCTGCGTGATCGACCTGGACGAATTCAAACCGGTGAACGACCGGTACGGTCATGAAGTCGGCGATCAGCTACTCAACGCACTTGCCAAACGCCTTTCGGGCACCCTGCGGATGGAAGAGTTCCTCGCACGACTCGGCGGCGACGAATTCGTTCTCGTACTGGAAGGCGTGGAGAATATCAGCACCCTGAACGTGATCATGGAGCGAATTTCGGACGAAATCGCGCGACCCTTCGTGCTTCAGGACGGTATCCATGTTCAGGTGCATGCCAGTATCGGGATCGCCACCTACCCGGAAATCAAGACGGCGGACGAACTCATGCGCATGGCCGATCGGGCGCTTTACCGGGCCAAGAACGAGAAAAAATCGAGAAGCCGCAACTGGCAGCTTCACCTGCTGGAAACCCCAACGGGCTGAATTAAGCCGAAGCGCGCACGGTGGCAACATTATCCCGAAGGTAGATCGGGCTGGCCTGCGCCGGATCCAGCCAATCGGTCCGGGGCACTGCCGCCACGAGCGGGATGGCATCGCGGGCATGGGGCAACGCATCCGGCGCGACATGCGCCCAATCCCCCTGCTCCGTCAGTTCGGGATAACGACCGAACCCTGTGCCGGCCGCAACACCCCCCACCCAATCCGTCCGCTGAAGCAGCTGCGCCGGCGGTAGAACCCGTTCGGGTTCGCTGGCGAAAACGACACCGCCCTCGCCGGGCAGGAAGGCGCCGTAGTAAACCTCACCCATGCGCGCATCGATCGCCGCATGAATGGTGCCGGCCTTGCCCTGGGCCAGCCAGCGATCCAGCTGCCCTTGCGCCAAGGTCGCCAGCGAGGATACGCCGACCATCGGCAAATCCTGGGCCAGAGCGATGCCCTGGGCGCAGGCCGTTGCGATGCGAACACCGGTAAACGAACCCGGCCCGCGGCCAAAACCGATCAGATCCAATTGTGCATAGGAAAGCCCGGCCTCGGCCAGCAGGGACTCCGCCATGGGCAGCAAGTCGCGCGCATGACCGCGCGGGGAGATCTCGAAGGCGGAAAGCACGCGGCCATGATTGCACACGGCCGCCGTACAGGCCTCGGTGGCCGAATCGATGTACAGAATATTCAACACAGAACCGTTCGATAATTTCGTTGGATTAGAAAAAGCTACACCCAATGGCGGTGAATGATGCCCAGGAGGGACTCGGTCGACGCATCGAAGTTGCCCGGGGCCGCATGTCCGACTGCCGGAAGAAGCTCGCCCGCCATCTGCTTGCCGAGTTCCACGCCCCACTGATCATAGGAATCGATATGCCAAATGGCACCGGCGACGAAGATCCGGTGCTCATAGAGAGCAACCAGGGCCCCCACCGCTTCCGGGGTCATCTGCGGAAAGAGAATCGTGGTGCTCGGCTGATTGCCCGGACAGACCCGATGGGGTGCGATCCGCGTCACCGTCTCCGCATCCACCCCCGCCGCGCGCATTTCGGCCATCACGGTCTCCAGGGGACGACCGAGCATCAATGCGCGCGTCTGCGCCAACAGGTTGGCCAGCAACATGGCCTGCTGCTCGCCTACCGGCGTATGCGTCCGGATTGCGGCAATGAAGTCACTGGGAATCAACCGTGTGCCCTGGTGCAGCAGCTGATAGAACGCATGCTGGCCGTTGGTTCCCGCTCCGCCCCAGACGACCGGGCCGGTCGCATAATCCACGCGATGACCATCGAGATCAACGGATTTTCCATTGGATTCCATGCTGGCCTGCTGCAGATAAGCCGGCAGACGCCCGAGACGCGTGCCGTACGGCAGAACAGCCAGCGTCTCGGCGCCCAGGAAGCTGCTGTTCCAGACGTCGATCAACCCAAGGGTCAACGGCAGGTTCTCCACCATCGGAGCTGTCCGGAAATGCTCGTCCATCGCATGGGCGCCCTCCAGCAGACGCTCGAACCCGTCCATGCCGATATACAGGGCAATCGGCAGGCCGATGGCCGACCACAGGGAATAACGGCCGCCAACCCAGTCCCAGAAGCCGAACATGTTGTCCACATCGATCCCGAACGCCGCCACTTCGTCGCGATTGGTGGAGACGGCCACGAAATGCTTCGCCACTGCTTCCGCCGATCCGGCATGTTCGACGAACCAGCGACGTGCCGTATGAGCGTTCGCCAGGGTCTCCTGGGTCGTGAACGTCTTGGATGCAACCACGAACAGGGTTCGGGCCGGATCGAGGGTCTTGAGCAGGCTCGCGATCTCGCTGGGGGCGATATTGGCAACGAAATGGGCCCGCATGCCATATTGCGCCTGTGAGGCCAAGGCATCGCAGATCATCCGTGGCCCCAGGTCGGACCCCCCGATGCCGATATTCACCACATCGGTGATGCGTTCCCCGCTGTAACCCAGCCAGCGGCCTTCGTGGACGGCGTCGGTAAAGCGACGCATCCGGCGCAGCACGTCGTTCACCGCCGGCATCACGTCCTGACCATCGACCAGAATGGGGCGATTGCTGCGGTTGCGCAGCGCCACGTGCAGCACGGACCGATTCTCGGTCGTGTTGATCCGTTCGCCGGCAAACATGGCATCACGTCGGGCCAGAACCCCTTGCGTATCCGCCAGGTCGCGCAACAGATCCAGGGTTTCCGTCGTGACCCGCTGCTTGCTGTAATCCACCAGCAGGCCGGCCACCGATGCACTGAAGGTTTCCGCTCGATGCGCATCATCCGCGAACAGGTTTTCCAGACGCAACGACTTCAGAGATTCGGCATGCGCCATCAGTGCGCGCCAGGCCTCGGATTCAATCAATCGGCTCATCAAAACGACTCCCTGCGGACTGGTATTCTTTGCTCAAACACGTTGAAGACTGCGATTGGCATCCCGATCACGGAATGCTCAGATCGTCACGCCAATGGTGACTGTCGTCGTCGAACAGGCGGTCGGCTTCGGGTGGCCCCCAGGTGCCTGCCGCATAACTATGGATGTAATCCCGCTCGATGGACCAGGTCTTGAGAATGGGATCGACGACACGCCACGCCCAGGCCACTTCATCGTATCGCAGAAACAGGGTTTGATCACCGCGCATCACATCGATCAGCAACGCGGCGTAGGCATCCAGCTTGACGCGTTCCGGCGCCGTGTAGCTGGCATCCATCTGCACGGTCCGCGTCCGCATTTCAAGACCATCGGTCTTGATCTGCAACTCGAACCGAACGTTCTCCTGAGGCTGGATGCCGATGAGCAACCAGTTCGGATCCGTCTTGACGAGCGCCGTTTCCCGAAAAAGCTGCTGAGGCGGATCGCGGAAACGGACGGAAATCTGGGAATGCGTCTGCGCCATGCGCTTTCCGGTGCGCAGATAGAAGGGCACGCCCCGCCAGCGCCAGTTGTCGATATACAGCTTGACGGCGGCATAGGTCTCGGTGATCGAATCGGGCGCCACGCCGGATTCGTCCAGATAGCCGATCTCGTTTTCACCGCAGACGACACCCCGCTGGTACTGGGCGCGAAACGCCTGCGCATGAACGGCGCGATGAGGGATCGGGCGGATACTGCGCAACACCTTGACCTTTTCGTCGCGCACCGCTTCGGCATCCATGGATGGCGGCGGCTCCATGGCAATCAGCGCCAGCATCTGCATCAGGTGGCTCTGAACCATGTCCCGCAGAGCGCCGGCCGACTCGTAATACCCCGCCCGGGAGCCGATACCCAGCGTCTCGGCATGGGAAATCTGGATATGGTCGATATAGTTGCGGTTCCAGAGCGGTTCGAGCAGCAGGTTGGCGAATCGCATCACCATGATGTTCTGGACCGTTCCCTTCCCCAGATAGTGATCGATCCGGTAGATCTGCTGCTCGGAAAAATGCTTGTGCAGCAATGAGTCGAGGGCGTGGGCACTTTCGATATCGTGCCCGAAGGGTTTCTCGATGACGAGTCGGCGGCACCCGCGCGATTCATCCACCAGCTTGGCCGCCGCCAGATGGTGACAGATGGGCCCGAACGCCTCGGGCGGGACGGCAAAATAGAAGAGGACGCAGGCCGGAAACTCCGGCATTGCCAGTCGATCGGACAGGGACGTGAACGATTCCGGCGTTTCATAGTCGCCGCTCTGGAAGTACAGCCGCTGGAGCAGGTGATCGAGGACGGCATTCTCCGCCTGCTCGTCGTCGCTGAGCAGGACACGCACCTCGTCGCGCCAGTGATCATCCGTCCAGTCCCGTCGGCCAAACCCGATGATACGTGTGGACGGTGCCAACTCCCCGGCCTGCTCCAACTGATAGAGGGCGGGAATCAGCTTCTTGTGCGCCAGATTGCCGGTCGCGCCGAAAATGACGATGGTCACGGCCTCGTGGCGAACTGGGTTGCGGCCCGTCGCGGTCTTTGCTTGAGACATCCTCGTACTCCTTGTGTCCGAAGCCTTCCCCGAAGGGGACGGCATGATGACTGGCACGGCCGCAATGCGGCCCGGATTGCACCGGATTACTTGCGGGTGATGGCATGACCACCGAAGGCATTGCGCATCAGCGACAACAACCGGTTGCCATACCCTTCCGCATCCTGACTGGCAAAGCGCATCTGCAAGGCCAGCGTCATGACCGGTGCGGACACGCCCAGATCGATCGCCTCCTTGGCCGTCCAGCGTCCTTCACCCGAATCCGCTACCACGGGGGCGATATGCTGCAACTCCTGCCCCTGGGCGGCCAGGGCCTCGGCAGTGAGGTCCAACAGCCAGCTTTGCACGACGGAGCCGTCTCGCCACAATTCCGTGATCTGGGCGAGATCGAGATCGAACGCCTTCTTGGCGCGCAGCACGGCCAACCCCTCGGCCAAAGCCTGCATCATGCCGTACTCGATCCCGTTGTGGACCATCTTGACGTAATGCCCGGACCCGACCGGCCCAACGTGCCCCCATCCGTGATCGGCGGAGGGCGCCAAGACGCGGATGGCCGGTTCGATCAGGGCAAACGCTTCCTTAGAGCCCCCGACCATCAGGCTATAACCGTTTTTCAGCCCCCAGACGCCCCCCGAGGTGCCGACGTCCATATAGTGAACCTCGGCCTCCTGGACCTGGACTGCCCGTGCCAGCGTATCCTGGTAGAAACTGTTGCCGCCGTCGATCAGCAGATCGCCCGGAGAAAGTTTCGGCAGAATCTGCTCGATGGCCTCCCCCGTCACCGCACCGGCCGGCAACATCAGCCACACGATCCGGGGTGCGGGCAACGCGGCAATGAACTGCTCAAGATCGTAGGCGGCGGTGATGTTCGCCTCTTCGGCGACCAGTTCGTCGATGGGGCCCGCACTGCGATTGTGCGCCACGACCTCGATCCCGCCACGTGACAGACGACGCGCCATGTTGGCGCCCATGCGACCCAAGCCATAGATACCCAATTTCATAAGTCTCTCCTCAACGATTTCTGGCACGGAGGCACAGGGACCGCCTATTCTCGATCCGCCGGCCGGCCGAGGGATCAGAGGCGCCTGCTTCGATCATCGAGCGAAGCCGGACGCGGTCGACGGGTTGCACCCTACGCCATGGGGATAGCACATTAAACGTATCGACACCATCGAGATTAAACGAAACGCGGCAATGTGCGGCATTATTTATGCGCCTGGTGCCAATTCTCGGCGTCACAGGGCAAATCACTGCCAGAAAGCACGGCTGAACCGGTATACTGACGCACAAAATCTGACCGCTTGATGACAAACCAGGTCATCGAAGCGCCGCCGGTGTGGTGTTCAG
The DNA here is from genome assembly GCF_001663815.1 of Halothiobacillus diazotrophicus. NCBI lineage: Bacteria > Pseudomonadati > Pseudomonadota > Gammaproteobacteria > Chromatiales > Halothiobacillaceae > Halothiobacillus > Halothiobacillus diazotrophicus. Next base: position 278,993 of record NZ_CP016027.1, on the reverse strand, counting down.
CGTTAACCAATGCCCCGAATCATCGCCTGTTCTTATTTTGAGTGCCGTCATGAAAAAACAAGCCAAAAATAACGATAAAATTCTTCGTGCCCGGGTCCGGCTATTCGGCAACCTGCTGGGCGAGGTGCTCAAGGAACAGACCGGCGAACATATCTTCGATACAGTGGAAACCCTGCGCCGGGGTTTCATCCGCTTGCGCCAGAAGCACAATCCGAAACTCCACGCACGCCTGATGACTCTGGTGCGCACCCTCGACCCGGATACCCTGAACTTCGTCGTCCGGGCCTATGGTCTGTACTTCAGCCTGGTGAACATCGCCGAAGAGGACTTCATGCACCAGTGCCGCCGTCGCCAAGTGCGTCTCGGCCTGCGACTCTGGTCCGGCTCCTTCTACGACACCATCCGCGAATTCTCCAAGCAGAAAATGACGCCGGAACAGCTGCAAACCCTGCTCGATCGCCTCATCTACATGCCGGTGTTCACGGCACACCCCACGGAAGCCAAGCGCCGCACGGTCATGGATCTGCAACGCCGGATCTTCCTGCTCTGTGCCGAAATGGACCGTCCGGACGTCATGGGCATCGAACGCGACCGGATCCACCGCCAGGTCAAGGCCGTGATCCTGTCGCTCCTGAAGACGAACGAAGTCCGCACCACCCGCCCCGAAGTGCACGACGAAATCCGCCTGGGCCTGTATTACTTCCGCACCTCGATCTTCGATGCCGTACCGCTGGCCTATCGGTATCTGGAGCGGGCCGTGGACGTCAACTTCAACGAAAAGCACCCGGAAACCCCGGTCACCGTACCCAGCATGTTCCGCTTCGGTTCCTGGATCGGCGGGGACCGCGACGGCAATCCCTACGTGACGCACGAAGTGACGACCTTCGCCGTGTGCTCGGCCACCCAGACGATTCTGGAAGAGTACCTGGAGCGCCTTTCCGCCATGGATCGCGTGCTCACGCATTCCAGTCGCCTGTGCCCGGAAATCAACATGGCCGCGCTGGGCCTCGACCAGGATGCCGTGGACCTCAACCTCAGCCCGTTGGAAAATACGGGCGATACCTTCTTCACGGAAGAACCCTATCGCCTCAAGCTTCGCGTCATCGGGCAGCGCCTTCAGCATAATCTCGCCTATGTTCGTGGCTTGCTCAACAAGCAACCGATCCCGCTGGCACCGGAGGCCTACGCCAACAAGGACCTCTTCCTGGCCGATCTCTACCGCATCCGCGACACGTTGATCGCCACCGGCGACCAACTGCTGGCCGACGGCGACATCAAGGATGTGATCCGACTCGCAGAAACCTTCGGCTGGCATCTGCTCAAGCTCGACATCCGTCAGGAATCCACCCGCCACACACGCACCGTCGGCGAGATCCTCAAGCAGCTTCAGCCCAAAACCGATTACGAAGCGCTTGGCGAATCCGAGCGGCTGGCCACACTGACCGCCCTACTCGGCAAGACCAAGCACAAGGCCATCGACATGACGGCCCTATCCGAGGAAGCCGCGGAGACGCTGACGGTCTTCAAGGCGAAGCGGGAACTGATCGACACCATCAGCCGCGACTGTTTCGGCACTTACGTCATTTCCATGACGCACGCGGCCAGCCATGTGATGGAAGTCATGTTCCTGGCCCAGCTGGCCGGGCTGGTCGGCAAGCGCAAGAACCAGTGGTTCTGTGACATCCAAGTGTCCCCGCTGTTCGAAACCATCGAGGATCTTCAGCAGATCGAGAGCGTGCTTGGCACGCTGTTCGAAAACCCCGTGTACCGCGAATTGCTGCGTGTCTCCGGCGACCTGCAGGAAGTGATGCTCGGTTATTCGGACTCCTGCAAAGATGGCGGATCCCTGGCGTCGACCTGGAGTCTGTACAACGCTCAGAAGCGTGTTCTGAACATCACCCAGAAGCATGGCATCGAAAGCCGCCTGTTCCACGGTCGCGGCGGGACGGTGGCGCGGGGCGGCGGGCCGACCCACGAATCGATCCTGTCCCTGCCCTATGGCACGGTGGAAGGCCAGATCAAATTCACCGAACAGGGCGAAGTGCTTTCCTCCAAGTACAGCAATACAGAAACCGCCATCTACGAAATCACCATGGGCGCCACGGGCCTGATGAAGGCATCCGCCCATCTGGTTCTGCCCCGGGATCCGATTCCGGAGGCACACGAACAGGTGGTGGCCGAACTCGCCGAATACGGCGAACGCGCCTACCGCAAACTCACCGATGAAACCCCGTTCTTCTTCAACTACTTCTTCGAGGCCACCCCCGTGCGGGAACTGGGGCTGCTCAACATCGGCTCACGGCCGGCCTCACGGAAGGTAGGTGACCTCTCCAAGGCCTCCGTACGCGCCATTCCCTGGGTGTTCGGCTGGTCGGAATCCCGGCATACCCTGCCGGCCTGGTATGGCTTCGGATCGGCCCTCCAGACCTGGCGGGAAAAACACGGCGATCAGCAGGAACTCCTCACCCATCTGTTCAAGCACTGGCCGTTCTTCCACAGCATGCTCCGCAATACCCAGCTTTCCCTGACCAAGGGCGAGATGACCATTGCCGGGGAGTACGCCAGCCTGGTCACCGATCAGGAACAGGCACGCCAGGTGTATGGCATGATTCGGGAGGAGTATTTCCGTACGCTGGAAGAAGTGCTGAAGGTTGCCGAAGCAGAATCCCTGGTCGAAATCGATGAATACATCGGCACGTCCATGATGCGCCGCAATCCTTATCTGGATGTGCTGAACCACATCCAGATCGTGTTGCTGCGCCGGTATCGGGACGAAAGCGAGCCGGAAGCGGATCGCCAGAAGTGGCTGCCTGCCCTGTTGCGATCGATCAATGCGATCGCCGCGGGCATGCGCAATACAGGCTGACCCAAACGCAATCCGCGGGGGGCCGATCGGCTCCTTGACCCGGGCTACTGCTCAAATCGAAAACCGTTATGGAGCGAGCCTGCAACGCCCTAGCGGCGATAGGTCTTGGCCAATGCCGTCATGCGTGCCGCCAACTCGTCGGTCAGATCGCTTTCGGAAAATGACCAGCGCCAATTGTCCACCGTCGTGCCGGGGGTATTGATCCGCCCCGACGTGTCACAGCCGAGCCAATCGGCAATCGGTACCACCACGAGCTGGGCAATCGACATGTAGGCGGTATGAATCAGCGCATCCGGCATGGGCTCCGTATCCGGCACGCCCAGCTTCTTCAGCACTGACCATACGCGCGCACGTGCCGGGGTATCCAGACTCTGCCACCAGCCCAGCGTGGTGTCGTTGTCGTGCGTCCCGGTACAGACAACCGAATCCAGTTCATGGTTTTCCGGCAGATAGGGATTTTCTTCGTCACTATCGAAGGCAAACTGCAGGATCTTCATGCCCGGCAAGCCGAAAGTCTTGCGCAGGGCAACCACATCTTCGGTAATCACCCCGAGATCCTCGGCGATCACCGGCAAATGACCATCCATCTCATCACGCAAGGCTGACAGCAAGGCATCCCCCGGCGCGGGCACCCATTGGCCATCCATTGCCGTGTCGCAGGCAGCGGGAATCGACCAGTAGGCAGCCAGACCGCGAAAATGATCGATGCGCACCCAGTCGAACAGGGCGACATGGCGCCGGAACCGGGCGCGCCACCACGAAAACCCATCGGCGGCCATCCGATCCCAATCGAACAGGGGATTACCCCAACGCTGTCCCGTTTCGGAAAAATAATCCGGCGGCACGCCGGCCACGACGGTCGGTTGCCCGTGCTCATCAAGGAAAAACTGGTCGCGATTGGCCCAGACATCCGCGGAATCACCGGCCACGAAAATCGGCAGATCGCCGTAGATCAGAATGCCGCGCTCATGGGCGGCATCGACGATTGCCTGCCATTGACGATCCAGCAGAAATTGCTCGAAGGCGATATCCTGAATCAAATCGGCATGGATCTTTTCGAACGTTTCCAGCGCAGCGGAATCACGATCCCGCAAGGAATGGGGCCACGCCATCCAGGAAGCCCCGCCCAGCTGATGCTTGATCGCCACGAACAGGGCGTAATCCGACAACCAGTGTCGGTTCTTTTCCTCAAAGCGCTTGAACGCGGACTTCATCTCCCGGGTCTGATGACGTCCCTTCAGACGATCCTGAAGGTCGGCCCGCTTGCTAAAACCCGCATCGGCCAACAGATGCGCCCGCGAAAGGAATCCTGGATTGATCGCGAACGAAGAGGCGCACTGATACGGCGATCCATCCAACAACGGCGGCCCCAAGGGCAATACCTGCCAGACCGTGATGCCGCTGCGCGCCAGGAAATCGATAAAGGCCAGCGCAGATTCGCCGAAATCTCCCGAAGGTAGGCTGAAGATCGGTGCCAACACCCCGGCTCGCCGCCGGGCGCAGGGCATTTCCCGGATCGGAACCTGCCGTTGCGCCCTGTGAAACAGACTCATTGGCCTCGCCGCATCACGCCACCCGCCTCGACACTGGCATCGGGTGCATGAGAGCCGACACACAACGGTTCGGAAAGATTATGTGGGGCCGGCTGGCCGATCAACTCGTAGAGGCGGGACAATTGCAGCCGGTACAGTTGATCGAAATCCCGCACCGCATCCCCGGGGTTATAGTCGCCAAACCACCAGAACCAGTCCGATCCTTCGCAGATGGCCAGTTGCTGCAGGTTGGCCGCCAGCGTTTCGCTATTCCATTTCCCGGACGCTTGCGCCTTCTTGAAGGCCATGCGTGCATCCACCAACATGTCCCATGCGCGATTCTTGGCGGCACTGCCAATCCAGGTGGCCAGGTTGCCATGCACCCAACTCCCCGCGACCACATGCTGGAGACTTCGCCGCTTGAGGCTTTGCCCGACGACACCGGAAAAGGTCGTCAGCGACAGCTTCGGGTGATTGCTGAGCCGCTTGTACAACGTATCAAGAAACCAGAACCCGTTGTCGGGATAGAACTCCCAGGCGTTTTCGCCATCCAGGATGATCGAGACCACCGCATCCTCGCTGTCGCAGGCGTCATGGATACTCTCGAGATGATTGATGAAGTTTGTCACCGCATCGTCGGCATGCCAGTTCTGGTAATCGAAACCGATCAGATCGGATAATCCGTCGTCACGGAAGAAAATAGCCGGTGAGAGATGATCGAACTGCCAGACCCGGTGCCGACAGCTGTTATCCACATGACCATGGCGGGCACGCGAATTCGCCAGAACCTGATCGCCACTGGCCAACCAACTGAAGCCCGCCTCGGCCAGCGCCTGCACGGTCGGCTCGGAAATGGCCCCTTCCGAAGGCCAGCAACCACTGGGGTGGAGTCCGAAATAGCGCTGAAAGACCTCCAGCCCGTGCACCAGATGCCACTGAACCCGCTCAGGACCATCCGGATAGACGACATGCTGGGGCTGCGGGTCATGCGGATTCGCCTGCTTGCCGGCCTGCATGTCGAGCAGTAACGGCATGATCGGATGGGCATAGGGCGTCATGGACAATTCGACACGTCCCTGCTCGGCCAGGGTTCGATAGCGCGGGAAAATGCTTGCAATCAGGGAACCGAGCAGCAAAAACAACTGCAGGCGATCCTGTTCGTCGAAATTCGTTGCCTTGGTCATCAGCCGTTGCACCAGCTGATTGTTCTGCCGCACGGTCTCACCCAACCAGGCCAGGTGATACCAGACAGAGAGATCGCCGATGAAGGCATCACTCAGATAGCGCCCATCCGTCGTCGTGGCGGAAATCGAACGGGCCAGATCGACCAAATCGTTGAACGGCTCGAAGCGCCGGATCAGACGTGACTCATTCGCGCGCATGAGCGCACGCACGACACGCATGCGCAATGCCGGGTCGACAAGGGCGGAGGGCTGGACCAGGGATTGCAGAATCGGATCGCGAACCTGATCGATATCCTTGCTGACCGAGTACGCATCAACCTGCTTGGCATAGTCATCCAGCTGTTCGAGCAGGATCGGCACGAAATTCACGACCGCACAGGCATCCGGATAACGCTCGAGATGTGCCACCATGTCCACATAATCCTTGATGGCATGCAGGTAGGTCCACGGCTGCTGATAGACCTTGTCCCGAGGGTCGCGGTATTCGGGCTGGTGCATGTGCCAGCATAGAACGACAGGTAATTTTTTACGCTTCATTCACCGCACCATGTGCAATTGTTGCCCAATCATGTCCGGCGTGACGAGCACGACCCCATTCGGGCTGACCTCGAACCGCGCCTTGTCTGCGACCGGATCGAACCCGATTTCCATATCTTCGGGGATGATGCAGCCTTTGTCGATAACTGCCTTCTGTATTTTTGCACGCTCGCCAATGACGACATTGGGCAAAATCACCGAATCGGTCACCGAGGCCTGTTCGCGGACCACCACATTCGAAAACAGGAGAGAATGTCGAACGACGGCACCGGAGATAATGCAGCCACCGGAAACCATGGAATCCACGGCCATGCCTCGGCGGCCCTCTTCATCAAAAACGAACTTCGCAGGGGGTAACTGTTGCTGATGCGTCCAAATCGGCCACTCCGTATCGTAGAGGTTGAGATCGGGCGTCACGCCGATCAACTCGAGGTTTGCCGCCCAATAGGAGTCGATCGTACCGACATCGCGCCAATACGCCTGATTTCCGGACTGCATTTCCCGGAACGGATAGGCAAAAACCTGATAGTTCTTGATCACACGCGGAATGATGTTTTTACCGAAATCGTGATCCGACGTCGGATCATCCGCATCGCGAATCAGTTGTTCGAACAGGAATTTCGTGTTGAAAACATAAATCCCCATCGAGGCCAGAGAATAATTCTCCGAATTGGGCATTCGCGGTGGATTTTCCGGCTTTTCGACAAACATATTTACACGACCACGGGAATCGATACCCATGACACCGAATGCACTGGCGTCCTCGACAGGGACTTCTATACAGCCAATGGTTAAATCCGCATCATTTTCCACATGGTAGGCAATCATGGGACCATAATCCATTTTATAAATATGATCGCCCGCTAATATCAGAATATATTCGGCATTATGCGTCCGCAAAATATCGATATTTTGATAAACGGCATCGGCAGTACCGCTATACCAGGATTTCTCATTGATCCGCTGCTGCGCCGGCAGCAGCTCGACAAACTCGTCCCGCGCCATGTGGTTGGCACCCCAGGCCAACTGGATATGCTTGATCAGCGAATGCGCCTTGTACTGGGTCAGAACGGCGACGCGGCGGATACCCGAATTCACGCAATTCGACAGGGGGAAGTCGATGATGCGGAATTTACCGCCAAACGGTACGGCCGGCTTCGCGCGCCAGTCGGTCAGTTGCTTCAACCGAGAGCCCCGCCCTCCGGAAAGGACGAGCGCCAACGTATCGCGTGTAATTCGACTAACCAACCGCTTGGGGCTATCAATGCGCATATCTATTTCCCATAATAACAGTACGTGCTTTACACAACCGGGCAAGAAGGAACACCCGCCACTTGCATAATCGTCCCCTAGCCTTGGCGGCGTCAAGAAAAGATGTTAGGCCGGATATTCACCACATCAAGGATCGCCATTTTTCATGAATTTGGCGTGACATAAGACAGGGTAAAGCGTCAGGATTCATCATCATAAAAAAAGCATGAGGCCCTTGGTTCTATTTTATGAAAAGCCGTCTAAACTATTCGTTTACAAAATGAATATCCATACCCCCAGAATAGATCAGCAATGGGGCACAACGAAGCATGCAAAGCTGCTTGCGGTCTGTCATCTGGTGAAATCGACCCCACGCACACATTCCAGCCCGAAAAGTCGAAAACACCGCCAACATGTCGATTGTGAATGTGGCCGAAATCTCATGTTCGGCAAAGCTGCTTGATGGGTGATAATGATCCGATATATTGAAAAATGACGACTTGTCTCTGAATTCTAGGAAGCCCGCTGATGACCCTCGACCTGCAAGCCCTTCTCGAAGCGAGACTTCACGACCCCTTCGCCCTCCTGGGCCGACATCCCATCAGCCAGAAACAGGGACGTTTTCACACGTTTCAGCCACAAGCCCGGCAGGTCTGGCTTCTGATGGCCGATGGCCAAGCGACGCCGCTAAGCCCCGATGTTCGGTTCCCTGGGGTGTTTCACGGCGAGTTCCCGCTGGATGGCTTGCCGGATCACCCCACCCTGCGCATCGAACCTCGGTCCGGCGCCACCTACGAGATCGTCGATCCCTATAGCTTCGCGCCAACGCTGGGCGACATGGATCTTTACCTGTTCGGCGAGGGCAAGCATTACGAACTCTGGAAAATGATGGGCGCGCACCCGGCGACGATCGACCAGATCGATGGCGTTCGTTTTGCCGTCTGGGCGCCCAACGCCGAACGCGTGAGCGTGGTCGGCGACTTCAACAACTGGGATGGCCGGCGCCACCCCATGCGCGTACGGGGCAGCAGCGGCGTCTGGGAACTGTTCATCCCGGGCCTGAAGGGCGAGGATCTATACAAGTTCGAGATCCGCAACCGCGCCAACGGCTCGATTTCCGTACGAACCGACCCGATGGGGCGCCACTTCGAGCACCGTCCGAAAACTGCGGCCAAAGTCACGCCGCCCAGCGCGTTCCCGTGGACCGACGAAGCCTGGTTGTCAGCACGCACCCATCGAAACTGGTTCACGGCACCCATGAACATCTATGAAGTTCATCTGGGCTCCTGGCGCATGCAGGAAGGCCGCTTTCTCTCCTACACCGAAGCCGCTGACCAGTTGATTCCCTACGTCCAGGAACGGGGATTCACCCATATCGAACTGCTCCCGATCACCGAACACCCCTTCGACGGCTCCTGGGGTTACCAGACGACTGGCTATTTCGCCCCCACATCCCGCTTCGGCACCCCGGATGAATTCCGCTATTTCGTGAATCGTGCCCATGAAGCCGGGATCGGCATCATTCTGGACTGGGTTCCCGCCCACTTTCCCCGCGACGAATTCGCGCTGGCCAAATTCGATGGCACGGCCCTGTACGAGCATGAGGATCCCCGCCGCGGGGAACACCGCGACTGGGGCACCCTGATCTTCAACTACGGGCGCAATGAGGTCCGAAACTTCCTGATCGCCTCTGCCCTGTACTGGATCGAGGAAATGCATCTGGATGGACTTCGCGTCGATGCCGTCGCCTCCATGCTCTACCTCGACTATTCACGCAACCACGGGGACTGGCTACCGAACGCCTATGGCGGCCGCGAGAACCTGGAGGCCATCGACTTTCTGCGTCAACTCAACCACGTCACCCAGTCGCGCAATCCCGGCGCCCTCGTCATGGCAGAGGAATCGACGGCATGGCCCCTGGTATCCCGCCCCCCCGAAGTGGGCGGACTCGGGTTCTCCCTGAAGTGGAACATGGGCTGGATGAACGATACGCTGCGGTACTTTCAGGAAGACCCGATCAACCGGCAGTACCACCATAACAATCTCACGTTCGGCCTGCTGTACTGCTTCACGGAAAACTTCATCCTGCCCTTGTCGCATGACGAGGTCGTGCACGGCAAGGGCTCCCTGCTGAACAAGATGCCGGGGGACGAGTGGCAGCGATTCGCCAACCTTCGCCTCCTCCTCGCCTATCAGTACACCTATCCCGGAAAGAAGCTCCTGTTCATGGGGAACGAATTCGGTCAGGGCAACGAATGGAGCCACGAACGCCCCCTGGACTGGTGGGTCTGTCAGTATGCCTTCCATCAGGGCATTGATCGTCTGACCACGACCCTCAGCCATTGCTACCGGAACGAAAGCGCCCTCCACGAGCGGGACTTCGAGGGAAGCGGCTTCGAGTGGAACGACTGCAACGACCGGCAGAACTCGATCATCAGCTACTTGAGGCACAGCGAGGAAAGCACCCTCCTCACCATCCTCAACTTCACCCCCGTCGTCCGCCAGGACTATCGGATCGGCATCCCCATGGCCAGCCGCATGGAACTGATCGTCAACACGGATGACGAAACTTTCGGCGGGAGCGGTCACGACATTGCATTGAGGCACAACAACCAGATACCCTCGCACGGGAAAGCAAGCAGCATCGATATCAATCTCCCCGCGCTCAGCGCGATTATCATCAAGATCAGGTGAGGCCGATCAGGAACACGTCCATGAAAATATTGTTTGCGACCAGCGAGATATACCCCCTGATCAAGACAGGTGGATTGGCGGACGTCTCCGGAGCCTTGCCCAAGGCACTCGCCCAACTGGGGGTCGACGTGCGGGTGATCACCCCACGTTACGCCAGCCTGAACATCGCTGACGCCAACCCCACCGAGAAGGTCGGTGCACTGACAGTCCTCGGTCAGCCCATCGACGTTGCCCAGACCTGCCTGCCGGATAGCGATGTGCCCGTGTACCTCATCGATCATCCGGTATTTTCAGCCCGTCAGGGCAACCCCTATATGGGACCGGACGGCAACCCCTGGCACGACAACCCGGAGCGATTCGCCCTCTTTTGCCGGGCCGTGGTTTCCCTGGCAACCAACCCCCTGGACGATGGCTGGGTGCCGGACGTCATCCACTGCAACGACTGGCAAACGGGGCTCATCCCGGCGTTGCTTTCCGAAAGCCCATCGCCGAAAACCGTGTTCACCATCCACAATCTGGCTTATCAAGGGGTCTACGACCGCAATACGTTCGAACGCCTCGGCCTGCCCTGGTCGCTCTGGAAGCCGGAAGCGCTCGAGTACTGGGGGAACATGTCGTTCCTCAAGGGCGGCGTCGTGTTTTCCGACTTCATCACCACGGTCAGCCCGACTTATGCGGAAGAAATCCAGACACCGGCCTTCGGTTATGGGCTGGACGGTCTGCTCAGCCACAAGAAAGATCGGGTCCGCGGCATTCTCAATGGCATCGGCGATGACTGGAACCCGGAGACCGACCCGTTCATCCACAAGAATTACTCGCTGGACAGCCTCCAGGACAAGGTCGTCAACAAGACCGAACTGCAGGCGGCACTTGGGCTTCCCGTGGATGGAACGATCCCTCTGGTCGTCCATATCGGCCGACTCGTCGAACAGAAAGGCATCGATCTCCTGATCCAGGCCATCAAGGAACTGGGCGACCGCCGGGTACAGTTCGCCATCCTCGGTACCGGAGAAAAGCGTTTCGAGAATGCGCTCCAATCCATTGCGCACAAGCGCCCGGAGCAGGTGGCCGTCCACATCGGATACGACGAACGACTGGCACACCGGCTCGAGGCGGCTGCGGATGCCTTTGCCATGCCCAGCCGCTTCGAGCCCTGCGGCCTGAACCAGCTCTACAGCCTGCGGTACGGCGCGCTGCCCATCGTGCATCGGGTCGGCGGCCTGGCGGACACGGTCAAGCACGTACACCCCAACAGCATCGAGGACCATACCGCAACAGGCATCGTGATCGATTATCTCGATATCAACGCCATCAAGTGGGCACTCGACTACTTCATTTCGATCTACGAAAACAAGGACATTTTCACGGAAATCCAGAAACAGGGCATGTCGGAAAATCACGATTGGATTGTGAGCGCACAGGCCTATGGGGATATCTACGCGGAGATCTTGAAGGGATAAACAGATGATGAACCGGATAAACGTCAACGCGGAACAAATCCGAGACGACCTCGGCAATCTCGCCCATGCTGCGTTGTCGAGTGCGTTCAAAAGCCTGTTCAACGATATCGAGAAAAAGCTATTTTCCCGGGCGGAGCACACGATCCACCAGGAAGACAAGGCAGAGTTCTTCGAGCTGATCGAATCCCTGAAAACGCACCTCCAGCCCTTTGAGGACGATTTCTTCGCGACGGTCTCCCGCAATGACCTCGGTGAACGCATTCCCAAGACCTGGGTGGACCTGATCCACGATCGGACGCTCAGTCTGCTTATCGAGGACATGGTCGCCCATGCCAAGGCCCGCTACGGGATGGAGCATGCTCAATACGAGTCCCGAATCAAGCTGCTGAGCCAGTCCTATCCAACCATCATCGGTGATCAGTACCTCACGCTGCCCGGTATCGTCACGGCCTTTCTGATCAATCTCAAGCACTTCAAGAAACCGCTCAAGAAGGACATCATCCGGGTACTGGGCAACCAGGTACTGATCAAGCTCGAACCGATGTACATGCTGATGAACGATCATCTCGTCCAACTCGGCGTGCTTCCTCAGATCAAATCCGTTCGCGAAACCGAACTCAGTGCCATCGACAGCCTGTTCAACGATCTCTTCGACCGTGAACACGCGCTCATGGGCTTGGAAACAGGCACTGCCGTTGAAAACCACGTCGTACCGCTCGAGATTCTTCAGGATCTGCTCAAGCGCAAGAAACTCATTCTCCGCAAGGCATCGGACATCCAGCCAGACGACTTCACGGACGCTCTTGCGGCCGAGATCGACAAACAGCATAAGAATGCGACCGTCAAACCTGCCATTGCCAGCAAGGACAAGGAGATACTGCGTCTGGTGGGCGCGGTCATCGCCGATATCATTAATGATCCCCAGATTAACCCGGTCATCAAGAAGCAGATCCACCTGCTGCAGACCGTCCTTTTGTATACGGCCTTTGACGACCCCAATTTTTTCAGTCAGATCAACAACCCCGCGCGCACGACCATCAACGAGTTGGCCGTCATTGGATCTGACCCCAGTCTCGATATCGACAAAATCAGCCAGATCGAAAAGCTCGTCGGCGAGATCATTACCGATGCCACCAATCTGAATTTCTCGTTCGCCCAAGCATTGCGCGCGCTCTATCGTATCGACGGACGCGCCGCCAAAAACGACGAACTCGCCCTCAATGCGATTCAAAACCGTCACCCCGAAGTATTGGCGCGTTGTCGCAACCGGATCGCTGCCATCATCCGCGAAAAGGCTCAGGACACCGTCATGAATCCGCCCGCTCAGGCGTTTATCGAGGAAATATGGGCGCCGTTCATGGTTCAAATCCTGATGACCCATGGACGTCAATGCGACGAATGGCATGAAGCGAACTCGGTACTGGACCGGGTCATCCGCCTGGAAAAGTGCCTGCCGGATAGCCCCAAATCGTTGATCGAACTGGACAGTCATATCAAGGAACTGTTGCGACACAGTCAGAACAAGCGTTTCCAGCTCGAAAGCAAAGGGAACAGCATTCCCGCCATCGAGAACTACCGGCGGCATCTCGAGGCGGCGATCAACGCCATTCCGGACGAACCCGAACCGGAGGCAGTCGCTGCACAGGCAACGGACCGGAAAGCGATCCCCGAAGCCGGCCTACCTCCCCAGGCAGATTCATCGTCAACGATCACGGCGCGCAACGAGCTCGGTCAGGAAGCCACCGAACTCAGGGACGAATCGCATGATGCACCCCCGGAAAAAGCCTCGGCGATTCAGGAAGAGACCGTCGAACCCCGGTCATCAAACGAGAGGCACGACGCCATCGAAGCAGAGGACGAGAACGAACCGGACGCATCAACGACCGACTCGCTGGATGCCAAATACCATTCGGCAGTGAAACGGCCGGCCGTCATCGACTTTTTCAACCATCATGTACTCAGCGACGAATGGTTCCAGATATTCACGACCGAGGGGGCCGCCCTGCGACGGCTCAAGGTCAGCTCGATCAACTACGAACTCGGCGTCGTCAACTTCTCCAATCGCAATGGCGAACTGACCCTCTTCCTCCCGCTAGCACAGGTATTCAGAGATATCATCGAAAGCCGCAGCCACCCGGTATTCGACAATGCGCAATTCAACCGCGCACGCGAAAAACTGATCCATGAACTCGATAAGATGGAAATATAAAACCATGGACAACATCAAGCGCACCGAAGAAGCCCCCCCAGCGCAGGCTGGTCAAGCCCAAGAACCGAACGATCGGCGCGATTTCAACCGGATGCGAACGCCCGGCAATGTGCTGCTGCGCGTGAAAACGCCCCCCGGGACGATTCACGACGCCAAGTTGGTCGACGTGAGCGCCAGCGGTGTCAATATCACCCTGGATGAGGCCATCGACATCGGTACCGAAATTCAATTGGCAGTCAAATTGCAAGACCACAACGAGCATTTTTTCGTCACGGGTATCGTGGCGCGCACCAGTCCCATGCAAAATGGCGATGCGCGTGAGAAATTTCAGTTGGGCGTGGAACTCAGATACGAGAAGAACAACCCCGACTTCCATGACTGGCGGGCATTGTTCATCGCTTGAAGAAAGATTCAGTCGTCCGTGATCGGACGTCTGGATCGTAGTGCCAAGGCCAGCGTATGGCCGTCCAAATATTCCAGTTCGCCGCCCATCGGGACACCTTGGGCCAATCGGGACACCCGATAGCGGCTACCAGCCATCATCGACTGGAGATAACTGGCCGTGGCCTCACCTTCGATCGTCGCACTCGTTGCCAGGATAACTTCCTCGATGGCCGGATCATCCAACCGGACCATGAGTCGATCGACACCGATTTCCCGAGGCCCGATGCCATCCAGCGGGGACAATCGCCCGGACAGCAGAAAGTAATACCCCTGAAATGCCCCTGACTGCTCGATGGCCAGCCAGTCCGTCAGTGACTCGACGATGCATAGCTGGGCGTGATCCCGTTGTTCGTCTGCACAGATCGGACAAACCGGGGTTTCGGAAAGCGCCTGACAGCGCTCGCATCGACCGATATCGCTCAGGGCGGCAGTGAGGGTCGATACGATCAATTCGGCACCCTGTCGATCCCGCTCGATCAATTGCAGCGCCATCCGCTGAGCCGTCTTGGCCCCGACGGAAGGAAGGCAGCGCAGGGCGCGCACCAGTTCACTGAATTTCGGAGAGAGCATCATGGGCGCAATGCGGATCAGAAGGGCATCTTGAACCCGGCGGGCAGATTCATGCCGGCGGTGATGCCCGCCATTTTCGCCTGCTGGTCGGCCTCGATCCGACGGACGGCATCGTTCATGGCCGCCGCGATCAGATCCTCGAGCATTTCCTTGTCATCGGACATCAGGCTGTCGTCGATACTCACACGACGAACCTCATGCTTGCCTGTCATCGTAATTTTCACGAGCCCGCCGCCGGACTCGCCAGTCACTTCGAGCTTGGCGACCTCTTCCTGCATGCGCTGCATCTTTTCCTGCATCTGCTGCGCCTGCTTCATGATATTGCCGATTCCGCCTTTCATCATTTGGGTATACCTCTTTTTATCGGATCAATGGGGGACATTATTCAGCCGGCCCGGTCGTCGGCGCCAAG
Source organism: Halothiobacillus diazotrophicus (assembly GCF_001663815.1). Taxonomy (NCBI): domain Bacteria; kingdom Pseudomonadati; phylum Pseudomonadota; class Gammaproteobacteria; order Chromatiales; family Halothiobacillaceae; genus Halothiobacillus; species Halothiobacillus diazotrophicus. The sequence continues at coordinate 263,834 of NZ_CP016027.1, read as the reverse complement.
GGCTGAATGGTTTCCGGGATGATTTCCGCACCGGCACGTTCCTTGAGCGCCCGAACCGCCGGGTGATCGTCGATCGATTGAATGCGTTCCGCCTGAGCCTGCCGCTCCTGAAGCGCCCGGCGCTCGGCCGGCGTTTGCGGTGGACTGTCGGATGAGACGCGCGCACTCGCGGAGGGCGTGTCCGCGGCCATCTCGATTCGCACACGATCGACATCGACCCACTGAGAAAGCTGCCTCAGCAGGCTTTCCCGCGATTTGGGGCTGGCCATGGCAGCAAAGCCCGGGGCTACCGTCAAGACGATCCGGTCTCCCTGCATATGAACATGACAGCGTTCGGCCAGTGCACGCGCAGGCTGATTGACCTGGGCAACGAGGTCATGCCACTGTTCATCCGTCAATGTACTGAGCAGTTCACGAGATACGCTATTCGTCGTGTCCGGACGGGCCGACGACGGTGGGGGTTCTGCCACCCGATTGCTGGCCTGCGCCGGAGGCTCAGAACGGGGCGCGGGCGTTTTGGAACCGGACGGACGGACGGAAGGCCGCGCAGCCGGCGCCGACTCGGGACCAGTGACGGCAGATGGCGCGGTTCCCGGAACGACACCGACTGTACCCTGAGGCGTCTCGAGACTGAATGCCAGCATCCGCAACAGAGTCATTTCCAGACCGATCCGGGCATTCGGCGCCCACACCAGATCACGACGCCCGGTACCGGCGATCTGGTACCACAATTGGAGGCGGCCGGCGTCCACGGCAACGAGCGCGTCGGGATCCGGCGCCACGCGCGCGTCCGGCACCCATTGGGCCAATGCCAACTGGTGGGTCTTTTCCAGAATCTGATCCAGGAACGTGGCAGGTTCGATTCCCCGACCCAGCGCCTCGTCAAGCAGCGTGAAAAGACGGGCGGCATCGTTCTCGGCCAGCGCCACAAGCACGTCGACGATCATCTGCTGATCGCTGAGACCCAGCATCTGACTGACATGCACGGAGGACAGTTCGCCGCCGGTATAAGCGATGGCCTGATCGAGCAGGCTCAGCGCATCGCGCATCGAACCCTGTGCAGCCTCGGCAATCAACCCCATCGCTGCGTCATCCGCCGAGAGGGACTCCCGCTGGACGATATCGAGCAGATGCCGTTGAATCTGCGCCTGCGGCAAGGCCCGCAGGTTGAACTGCAGGCATCGGGAAAGTACGGTGACCGGCAGCTTCTGCGGATCCGTGGTCGCCAGCAGGAACTTCACATGTTCCGGCGGTTCTTCCAGCGTTTTCAGCAGGGCATTGAAGCTGGACTTGGAGAACATGTGCACTTCGTCGATCAGATAGATCTTGAAGCGCCCGCGCACCGGTGCATAGGCCACGTTTTCCAGCAACTCGCGGGTATCGTCGACACCGGTACGCGAGGCGGCATCCACCTCGATGAGATCGACGAAGCGTCCCTGATCGATCTCCGTACAGGCGCTGCAGACCCCGCACGGGTTACTGGATATACCCTGCTCGCAGTTCAGGGCCTTGGCGAAGATCCGAGCCACCGTCGTCTTGCCGACACCCCGAGTGCCGGTAAACAGATAGGCGTGATGCAGACGCGATTGGTTCAGCGCATTGGTCAGCGCCTGAAGGACATGCCCCTGGCCAACCATTTCCTCGAAGCTTTTGGGGCGCCATTTGCGCGCGAGGACCAGATAGCTCATCGTAGGAATGCCAGGAACATCGAGTGAATTCCAGTTTGGGTGGTATCCCGCACCCGCCGATCTCCGGCACCCAAGGCAACCGTTACCGTTGCTCCCTTCCGGGCCTGGCGGGGTTCACGGCGCATTGTCGCGAAGGGACGAATACGAGACACCATAGATACCATTTTCCCTGCGGAAAACGGAGGTAGACTATAACACAAATTCCACGGTTCCGTCATGATCGCCCCTGCCCTCCTCCCGGCGCGAAACCCGGCACTCAGGGCGCCACCAGCCGATCCAGCGCCGTCAGCAGTGCCTGATTCTGCGCCGTCGTGCCCACGGTAATCCGCAAAAAATCCGCAATCCGCGGTTTGTTGAAATGACGGACGATCACCGATTGCGCCCGCAATCCCTGATAGAGTTCCGCGCCGCTGTATTGCGGATGGCGGGCAAACACGAAATTGGCGGCCGAGGGAATGACCTCGAATCCCCGAGCCTTCAGGGCCGCCGTCAGCCCGTCCCGATCATCCATGATGCGCTGCCGGGTTTCTTCGAAATACGCCGTATCCAGGAAAGCCGCCTGGGCACCCACCAAGGCAAGGCGATCGAGCGGATAGGAGTTGAAGCTGTCCTTGACCCGCACCAGGGCCTCGATCAGATCCGGATGCCCCAGCGCCAACCCCACCCGCAAACCGGCCAACGAACGCGATTTGGAGAGTGACTGGGTCACCAGCAGATTCGGGTAGCGGTCGATCAGGGTGACCGCCGACTGCCCACCGAAATCGATGTAGGCCTCATCGACCACGACCACGACACCCGGATGTCCGGCCACCAGTCGTTCGATATCCAGCAATGACATCAGACGACCGGTCGGCGCATTGGGGTTCGGAAACACAATGCCCCCGATCCCGGTCGCCTCGGCACCGAAGTAGTCCTTGGGCACGATCGCCATCTGGTCGTCGATCGGGATGGCGCGGTATTCGATGCCGTAGAGCTGACAGTACACGGGATAGAAGCTGTAGCTGATGTCCGGGAACAGAACCGGCCGACCGTGGGCCAGCAGCGACTGGAACACAAAGGCCAGAACCTCATCCGAACCGTTGCCGACGAAGACCTGATTCGGGCTCAGTGCGTAATATTCGGCAATGGTCTGTCGCAATTCCGACGCCGTCGGATCGGGATAGAGCCGCAAAGTATCGTTCAAGACGGATGAGATGGCCGCCAACACCTTGGGCGACGGACCGTAGGGGTTCTCGTTGGTATTGAGCTTGACCAGCCCCATGCCCTTGGGCTGTTCGCCCGGCACATAGGGGGTCAGTTCATGAACGATCGGCGACCAAAACGATTGACTCATATCCAGCCTTCAAGGTTGCAAATGACGCGAAACCGCCTCAGCGATTCCCTTCCACCCGATAGCGGGCTGACTGGGCATGGGCATACAGCCCTTCGGACTCGGCAAGCACCACCGCCAGCTCGCCCAGCGCCACACTGCCCGCTGCGGAACACTGGATGATGCTGGAACGCTTCTGGAAATCATAGACACCCAGGGGCGAAGAGAAACGCGCCGTACCGGATGTCGGCAGGACGTGGTTCGGGCCAGCGCAGTAATCGCCCAGGGCTTCCGCGGTGTACTTGCCTACGAAGATGGCACCGGCATGGCGGATCTCGGACAGCCGATTCTCGGCCCCCGCAAAGGACAGCTCCAGGTGCTCCGGCGCAATCTCGTTGGCCAGGGCGATGGCCTCGTCCAGATTCTTCACGGCGATCAAGGCCCCCCGATCGGCCAGCGCGGTGCGAATGATGTCGGCGCGCGGCTGGGATTCGACCAGTCGGGTGACGGATTCGGCCACGCGGTCCAGGAACTGCGCATCCGGAGAGATCAGGATGGCCTGCGCCTGCTGGTCGTGTTCGGCCTGGGAGAAGAGATCCATGGCGATCCAGTCCGGATCCGTCAGACCATCGCTGACGATCAGGATTTCCGAGGGACCGGCGATCATGTCGATACCGACCTTGCCGAACACCGCGCGCTTGGCCGCCGCGACGTAGATATTGCCCGGCCCGACGATCTTGTCGACCGCCGGCACGGTTGCGGTGCCATAAGCCAGCGCGGCAACCGCCTGCGCACCGCCGATACGGAATATGCGATCGACGCCGGCGACACGGGCCGCCGCCAGCACGGTATCGTTCGCCACGCCATCGGGGGTCGGCACGACCATCACCAACTCGCGCACGCCAGCCACTCGGGCGGGAATCGCGTTCATCAGCACCGATGACGGATAGGCCGCCTTGCCGCCGGGCACATACAAGCCGACCCGATCCAGCGGCGTGATCTGCTGACCGAGGACCGTGCCATCCGCCTCGGTATAGGACCAGGACTGCATCTTCTGCCGTTCGGCATAGGCACTGATTCGTACTGCTGCCGCCTCGAGCGCCGCCAGGAGGTTGTCCGGCGTGCGCGCAACGGCCGCATCGATCTCCGCTTCCGTGAATGCCAGCGCCTCGGCGGAGGGCAGAGCCAGGCGATCGAACTTGGCCGTAAATTCGAGCAATGCTTCATCGCCACGCTCGCGGATGGCCTGAATGACGGTATCAACCGTAGTTTGCACACCCGTATCGGCGACGCTCGTCCAATCCAGCAGCTTCTTCAAGGCAGACCGGAACCCCGGATCTGCCGCGTTCAATCGATTGATGATGTTCATCGCGCACCACCCTGAAGATATTGTTCAAGACTGGAGACCAACTCGGAAATCTCCGCATGTTTCAACTTCTGCGCCGCCCGATTCACGATCAGACGGGAGGAGATGTCCGCGATATGCAGCAGCGGTTCCAGTCCATTCGCACGCAGCGTATTGCCCGTGTCGACCACGTCCACGATGCAATCGGCCAGATCGACGAGCGGCGCCAACTCCATGGAGCCGTACAGCTTGATCAATTCGATCTGGCGACCCTGCTCGGCAAAATAGCATTCTGCCGAATGGGTGTATTTGGTCGCCACCCGCAGGCGCCCCGGCTTGTCCAGACATCCCGGACGCCCCGCGACCATCAACCGACAGCAGGCGATATTCAGGTCCAGCAGCTCGAACAAGCCATCGCCGCCCTGCTCCATCAGGACGTCCTTGCCGGCGACCCCGAGGTCCGCTGCGCCGTACTGCACATAGGTCGGCACGTCGGAAGCACGAAGAATCAACAGCTTGATATGGGGATGGTTGGTATCGAGGATCAGTTTTCGGGTCGATTCGGGGTCATCCTGCGGATGAATGCCCACGTGCGCCAGCAGGGGGAGGGTATCTTTGAAGATGCGTCCCTTGGACAGGGCGATAATGATGTTTTTCTGACTCATGCCGATTCCGGTAAACAGGGGTGTTCCAGGTATTTTATTGGGTTATTCGCTGAATGTTCGCACCCAGTTTGGAAAGTTTTTCCTCGATGGACTCATAACCGCGGTCGATATGGTAAATCCGGTTGATGACGGTCTCGCCATCGGCGACCAGGCCTGCCAGCACAAGGCTTGCAGACGCCCGCAGGTCCGTCGCCATCATCTGTGCACCCTTGAGTTCGGGCAAGCCGCGCACGACGGCAGTATTACCCTCGACATGGATATCGGCACCGATGCGCATCAGTTCATGCACATGCATGAAACGATTTTCGAAAATGGTCTCGACCACCGTGGCCGTGCCCTCGGCAATGCAATTCATCGCGAGGAACTGGGCCTGCATGTCCGTCGGAAAACCCGGGTGGGGGGCAGTACGAATATTCACGGCCAGCGGGCGCCGCCCGGTCATGTCCAGTTCGATCCAGTCCTCGCCGAGGGTGAGACTGGCCCCCGCCTCGCGCAGCTTGGCCAGAACGGCATCGAGCAACCGGGGATTCGTATCCCGCACGCGGATCTTGCCACCAGTCATGGCCGCAGCGACCAGATAGGTGCCGGTCTCGATCCGGTCGGGCAACACGCGATATTGCACGCCGCGCAGGGATTTGACGCCGCGAATGGTAATGACATCCGTCCCGGCTCCCCGGATATCGGCGCCCATCTGGATGAGAAACTGCGCCAGATCGACCACCTCGGGCTCCCGCGCCGCATTCTCGAGCACGGTTTCGCCCCGGGCGAGCACCGCCGCCATCATCAGGTTCTCGGTGCCCGTGACCGTGGCCTGTTCCATGACAATGCGTGCGCCGACCAACTCCTTGGCCTCTGCCGTGATGTAGCCGTTTTCGACCTTGACGTCGGCGCCCAGTGACATGAGCCCGTGCAGGTGGATATCCACGGGCCGGGAACCGATCGCGCAGCCGCCGGGCAGGGACACCTGGGCACGACCGAAGCGCGCCAGCATGGGGCCCAGCACGAGAATGGATGCCCGCATGGTGCAGACGAGATCATAGGGCGCGATCAGCTTGTTCACGGTACTGGCGTCGATCTCGACGCTCATCTTGTCGGAAATCGTCAGCGTGGCACCCATCCCGCCGAGGAGTTCCATCATTGTGGTCACGTCCTGAAGGTGGGGTACGTTTTCGATCACGCAGGGCGTTTCGCAGAGGAGGCCCGCGGCCATGATGGGCAGTACGGCGTTCTTGGCACCGGAGATCCGCACGTCGCCCGTCAGGGGTTTTCCACCCCGAATCATTAACTTGTTCATTGATTTCGCTTAGTTATCGTGAACCCCGCGACGCTGCGCAGGGCACCGGGGGCGGCCACGGCTGGGCACGCTATAAACCGTCTACCGCCAGTAAATCCTTGAGACCGTAGACCGTCATCATCGGCTGAAGCGCCTTAGGGGGGTGAGTGTAACGCACAGAGACGGAACGCGCTGCCGCTTGAGACTGCCAGCACAGCAAAAAGGCGAGACCGGCCGTGTCGATGGCCCGCACCTGACCGAGGGCGACCTCCATACGCGTACCGGGCACCTGACCGTCGAGTTCGGGTAGATCGAAAGAAGCAAGCCGCTCGATCTGCGAGCGGACAAGCGCACCGCGCAGCATGATCTTGCCCGGTTCGGTCACCAGGGTGATCGACTCGGACATCGACTGCTCATCCATTGTTCTGGCTTTTCAGCGTATCGATCAGGCTGCCCAGCCCTTTCTGCTGGATGACCTGAGCAAAGCTGCCCCGATAATTGTTGACGAGACTGATGCCATCGATGATGACGTCGTAGGCCTTCCACGCATCGCCGTCCTGGACCATCCGATACTCCACGGGCACCCGCCCCAGATCCCCGCCACTCAACATGGACTGAACCACGATCTCGTCCGCTTCGGCACCCGGCTTCGTACCGGTCACCTCGATCTTCTGGTTGCCCAGTTTGGACAAGGGCCCGGCATAGGTACGCACCAGCAGCTGCTCGAACTGATCCGTAAACGCGGTTTTCTGCGCCGGCGTCGCCGTGCGCCAGTACCGTCCCAGCACCAATCGGCTCATGCGCTCCGAATCGATATGCGGCAGCAGTACCTGGCGGACGATCGTCAGCAATGCCTTGGGATCCTTGTTGACCTCATCCTGGTGACTCGCGATCTCCTTGATGATCTGATCCGCGGTACTCTGCGCCGTCTTGACAGCCATCTCCGGCGTTGGTTTGGCAGCGACAGCGGTCGTCAGCATGCCGGCCATCAGCCAGCCAATCAGCCCCCAGAAAAATTGACGACTCAAGGTCGTTCGCGCCATAGCATGGTGAATCATTGCGGATAGTCTCCTGTCGCGATTTTCAGTTGGGCCACTTGCATGTTGAAGTCGTTCACGGCGCGCAGATAATCCACCTGCGTCACCGTATTGGCCTTAACGGCCTCGGCGAGTTTGCCGCCATCGATCAGGCCAGCCTGGAAATCCAGGAAGCTCGAAATCATCCAGCGCTTGGCGGCGACCCGTGCCTTGTCCAGTGCCGCTATCTCGGTCTTCAGCGCATGGACCGAGTGATAGGCCTCTGCCACCTGGTACGGGATACCAACCTGCGCCAGCTGCGCCTTGGCAACGACGCCACGCATCTCGGCCTCCGCATCACTGACATTGGCCGCAATCACACCGGGATTGAAATCCCACTTGATGCCCAGCACCGGCGTGACCAACGCCTGATTCAACGGGTCATAAATATAGGGATTGTTGATCTGATCGCGCCCCGGGGTGAATTCCGCAGACGCCACGACACCGGCGTAGATATTCGGATAGCGCTCGGATTTGCGCGCCTGCACATAGGCGCGCATCGCGCTGAGACCTGATTCGGCCATGTGCATTTCCGGACGATCAAGCAGCGCCTGGTTGGCAAATTTTTCCAAACTGCCTTCAGGAACCGTGACCGGCTCGACATGGTCGTCGGCCACGGTCAGGGAATCGTGAATCGGCACGCCAATGATGGTTTTCAGCCCGTCCAGCGCAATTTTTTCGACGCCTTCCGCTTCGGCAATATAGCGATCGAGCTGCCCCAGGCCATTTTCCAGCGCATAGACATCACGCAGCGATCCCTGTCCGGCATCGGCCTTCTTCTGCAGCGGTTTTTCAGACTCGGCCAGCTGATTGCGGACCCCGGTCAGGAATTGCCGGGTGTCGCGTGCCGTGAGGTAACCATAGTAGGCACGCCGTACGGTCAGCCAGGTCTCACCCTTGGCCAGGGCGACCTGATCCGCCTTGACCTGCTTGTTGTACTGGGCAGCCGTCTTGTAATTCTCGAGCTTGCCGAAGGTGTACAGCGGCTTGATGATCGAGGCCATGATGCCGGATGTGACCGTGATCCCGTCGTCAATCGTGTTGCCGCCCGCACGAAGCGTACAGCTCTGCCCGGCCGGACAGGTATTCGTTCCGTTGGTGAAGATGCCGTCCTTGGCCCGTGGCGCCAGGGCCGCATACAAGTTCACGCTGGCCCGAATGCCGCCCTCCCCCTCAACACGATGAATCAGGGCCTGAGCCGCCGCCACATTGGCGCGCTGCTCCTCGATCCGCGGATCGGCATTCAGCGCCATTTCCGTGGCCTGTTGCAGATTGACGGTCTGGGCCTGGGCAACCGCACTGACCAGACTCAAGGCCCATAGCAAATGCTGGACGTGTCTCATTTTTCCGCTGCCTTATTGAAAAGAAACTTGGATATCACTTTTTCCAGAATGACCGCCGACTGCGTCATGGCAATCCGATCTCCGTTTTTCAACACCTTGGTATCCCCACCGGGTGAAATCTCGATGTACTGGGCGCCGAGCAGGCCGGCGGTGTAGATGCTGGCAAAGGAATCCTTGGGCAGGTTGTTGTACTGGTTGCCAATCACCATCGTGACGACCGCTTCGAACGTCTTGGGATCGACGGTAATCCGCTCGACCCGGCCGATGGTCATCCCGGCCAGCTTTACCGGAGAACGGTCGGTCAGACCGCCGACATTGTCGAACTCCGCCGTCAGCGTATAGCCATGGATGGACGTGCTGCCGAAGTTGCTCCACTTCAGGGTCAGCAGCAGCATGGCGACGATCCCCGCCAGAACAAAGGCGCCCACCACGATTTCAATGCCACGTTGTGTATTCATTACTTAAGCCCCAAACATCCAGGCAGTCAAAACAAAATCCAGCCCCAGCACGGTCAGGGAACTCAACACCACGGTACGCGTCGTCGCCCGGGAAATCCCCAGGGAGGTCGGCTCGGCATCATACCCCTCGAAGACGGCAATCAGGCCGATCACGAAACCGAACGCCAAGCTTTTGATCACGCCGTTGAGTACATCTTCAACCGGTGCCATCTGCTGCTGGATCTGTCCCCAGTAGGACGCGGCATCTACACCGAGCACCACGACACCGATCAGATAACCACCAAGAATGCCCACCAGGGAGAACAGTGCCGCCAGCAGCGGCATGGCAAACAGCGCGCCCCAGAACCGTGGCGCCACAACCCGGCGCAACGGATCGACCGCCATCATTTCCATGGCGGACAACTGCTCAGTAGTCTTCATCAGGGCAATTTCCGCCGTGATTGCCGAGCCGGCACGGCCCGCGAACAACAGGGCCGTCACGACAGGCCCCAGCTCACGGACCAGGGAGAGCGCCACCATCACGCCGAGCGATTCGGTTGCATTGAATTTAGACAGGATATTGTACCCCTGCAGCCCCAGCACCAGACCGACGAACGCGCCGGAGATCAGGATAATCACCAGCGAGAGGACACCGATGGCATAAACCTCCTGGACAATCAGGCGCGGCCGCGTCCAGGCCGGAATCAATCGGAGGAAGACAGCACCGGTAAAAAAGGCCATCCGACCGGTGTGCTGCGCCGCCGACAACACCCAGCGCCCCAATAGCGCCAGAAAGTCACCCAGCGTGTTGACCCATGCCTGCACTATCTGGACTCCTGATCGAAATGGGTGAGACTCGACAAACCGAGCGCATCCGCAAGCAGCCGCTGCCCGGAGTCGGATTGCCCCGTGGCCGCATCGGGGTCCGCATCCAGGAACTGGCGCAGAAACGGCGACTGCGCCTTCTGAGCCATCAAATCTTCCGGCGTTCCCGCCCCGACCACGCGCCCTTCATTGATCACATAAACCTGATCGGCAATGGACAGGGCTTCGGACACGTCATGCGACACCAGCACGCTGGTCAGCCCCAGCGCGCTATTCAAGGAAGCGATCAATCGCAGAAGCACCCCGAGATTGATCGGATCCTGTCCCGTGAAGGGCTCATCGTAAAGCATGAGCTCGGGGTCCAGGGCAAGCGCCCGCGCCAGTGCGACACGTCGCGCCATGCCCCCGGACAGCTCTGCTGGCATCTGATCGGCGGCAGCCAGCAGCCCGACGGCCTGTAGCTTCAACGCGACGATCCGCTGAATGAGTGCTTCAGGCAGATGCGAATGCTCCCGCAACGGGAAGGCTACATTTTCCCGCGCCGTCAGATCCGTGAACAGTGCACCGTTCTGAAACAGCATGCCGAGCCGGCGACGCATGGCCAACAGATCGTTCCGACCGGCCCGCCCCATATTCAGGCCATTGACCATCACCTTGCCGGACCTCGCCTTGATCTGCCCGCCGATAAGCCGCAGCAGCGTGGTCTTTCCGGTACCGGATGGCCCCATGATCGCCGTGATCTTGCCGCGGGGGATCGACAGATCCACCGAGTCGAGAATCACTCGCCGGCCGCGGGAAAAGGAAACCCGTTCGAATTGGATATAGGGTTCCATCATAGCCCCATGAGCTCTACGAGCGTTTGCAAGCGCTCCATCGTCGGTACGGAAGGTTGATCGCCGTCGACAAACAAGGCACAGGGCACTTCAGGCGCCTGCGCGATGAACGACTCGATCCATGTACGGAGCAGTTTCGGCTGATCCTGTGCCGGGATCAGGCCAACCCGGCACCCACTGGCGGCCGCGTCCGGGCGCCAGAGTGCCTCGTCTGGAGCAAGCCGAATCACGGGGAGATCGGCATGGTCGACCAGCCAGTCGGTAAACGGCGACTGGGCGGCACCTGCCCCCCGCTCAAGGACGGCGAGCACCGGTTTCGGCGCATCGGCCACGGCGGCCAGGGCGTCGGCCGCATCGGCATCCGTATCGGCGATCCATACGGCACTCGTCATCATCACAAGGTAATTGTTGCGCCAGTCGTCCGGCATGCCTTCCGGGTAGAAGTCCTGGATCAGCGAGGTCGCCAGACGCTGTCGGAACCCGACCCAGATCGATCGTCTCGAGGAATTCACGCAGGCAACTCCCGAAGCAGCCTGAAACTCAGGTTCAAATCGAATTCATGCTCGAAACGCTGGGCACGTGAGGCGCTCCGGCAGGCGCCGGGCCCGTCGAACCAGGAGCCACCGCGCACGACGCGGAAACGACGATCATGCTTGTCCGGACTCTGGAAGGGCTGATCACCGACCCGGGCATTCAGTCGATAGCCGCTGCGCCAATGATCCAGGGTCAGTTCCTGCATATTGCCATGCACCTCGTGCAGCCCCCAGGCATTGGGCGGCAGGCTACCGACCGGCACGGGCCGTCCGATCCCGCAGAGGAACAGCCCTCGGGTGCAGTGCAGGCCGCCGGCGCAATTGACTTCTTCGCGCCGGATCTTGTCTCCGAAATAGAACATGGTGTCGGTACCCGCCCGCGCGGCATATTCCCATTCGGACTCGGTGGGTAGACGGTACCGCTGGCCGGTTTCCCGGGAAAGCCAGTCCGCGTAGGCCACTGCATCATGAAACGAGACGTTGTAGATCGGAAAGTCCAGATCATGCCATGAGTAGGCGCGCGGCCGACGATGCCCCGTCGCCATCAGGAACTGGTTGTACTCGCGACGGCGAATGGCGCCCGTCGTCAAGGCGAATGCTCGGGGAAAGTGCACCTCGTGTCGCGGCATCTCAACCGGCTGGACCTGGTACTCACCCTGCCGGGCGCCCATCCAGAACGACCCCGGAGGAATCACGGCAACCGTCGGAGCGGGGCTGCCATCACGCAACGTATCGGCAAAATGAGGCGCGCAGCCCAATGCCTGGGCGGCCGCCTGTTGACGAACCGTCGCATCAGCCAGAAATTCCGATTCCCGTTTCACGGACACTGCTCCCACCGAAACCCCTCCCCCCTAATCGACACAACGCCCTTGTACACCACATCGGCAAGTCTGTGACTCCGCATCGCAACCCTGGCCACGACCCGATAAAACACCAGGTTGTTCGCATGCGAAATAATAGCGAGACTAACATTTATTTGTCCCGCCTGCTGTGCAAATTTGTAACGCCTTGCCGCACAATCCTGCCTCGCAAATTCCGGGGGCATCGCCCGCTGCGCCGCCCATGCCGCCTATAGAAATCAACCGGATTGAGGGCGGGACGGCGTCGGCTGCTATACTGCCTTGCCTTTTTTGTGTGCATCATCATATCGAATATCTATGAATCCCAATAACCTTCTGGCAATGGCTAAGCAAGTCATTGATATCGAAACCCAAGCCTGTCTGGCCCTGAGCGAGCGAATCGACGAGGCCTTCGTCAACGCCTGCGAACTGATGCTCCGCTGCGAAGGTCGGGTGATCGTGACGGGCATGGGAAAATCAGGCCACATCGGGGGCAAGATCGCCGCCACGCTGGCCAGCACCGGCACACCGGCCTTCTTTGTCCACCCCGGCGAGGCCAGTCATGGCGACCTCGGGATGATCACCCGCAAGGATGTCGTGCTCGCCCTGTCCAACTCGGGAGAAACCGCCGAAGTACTGGCCATCCTTCCGGTGATCAAGCGCCTGGGGAGCCCCCTGATCGCGATGACCGGCAAACCGCAATCGACTCTGGCACAGGCTGCTGATGCACATCTAAATACATCCGTAGCCCGGGAAGCCTGCCCGCTGAATCTGGCACCGACCGCCAGCACAACCGCCGCCCTCGTGATGGGCGACGCTCTGGCCGTCGCGCTGCTCGACGCGCGTGCCTTCCAGCCCGAGGATTTCGCCCTGTCGCACCCTGGTGGGGCACTGGGCCGTCGCCTGCTGCTGCGGGTGCGCGACGTGATGCATACCGGGGAACGCATTCCCAAGGTCCAGTACAACCAGACGATCAAGCAGACCCTGATCACCATCTCCTCCGGCGGACTGGGGATGGCCGCCGTCATCGATGACGACGAGAAATTGCTGGGTTTGTTCACCGACGGGGATTTGCGCCGCATCCTGGACCAGACCGAATTCGATCTCAATCTGCCAATCGAAAAAGTGATGACCCGCAACCCCAGAACCTGCAGCGAAGACATCCTGGCGGCCGAAGCCATGGCCATCATGGAGCGCGACAAGATCAATGGATTGCTCGTGCTCGACGACAACCGGACCGTCATCGGCGCATTGAACATGCACGACCTGCTTCGCGCTGGCGTTGCCTGAGGGATACGTACATGAGTCAAACCGATTTGTTGACCCGCCTGAAACAGATCCGGGCACTGGTGCTCGACGTGGACGGTGTCCTGACGGATGGACGCCTCCATTTCACGGAGCAGGGGGAGGAACACAAGGTGTTTCATTCCCGGGATGGTCACGGCATCAAACTTGCACAAAAGATCGGCATCGAGGTGTCGATCATTTCCGGCCGGGCGTCCCCCGCGCTGCGCCATCGGGCCGAGAATCTCGGCATCCGGCACTGCATGATCGGCATCAAGGACAAGGGGCCGGCCCTGGAGGAGCTGGCTCGAACCCTGGACGTCGAGCTCCAGGCCATTGCCGTGATGGGCGACGACGTGATTGATCTCCCCATGCTCAACCGCGCCGGTGTTTCCGCAACCGTGGCCGATGCGCCCGCCGCCATCCGCGCCCGGGTGGACTGGGTGACGACCCTGGGCGGTGGACAGGGTGCCGTCCGCGAGTTCATCGATCTACTTATCGATGCCCGCGACGCCTGGTCGACCGTCATCGCCGATCATCAGTAGGAACGACGTCAACCGTGCCCCAGAACGTCATCAGTCAGATCACGCTCGCGACACTGCTGTTCGTGGTGCTCGGGTTCCTGCTTTGGCGCAACAATCTGGAACATGCGGGCCCGCAAACAGGACATGCAGCAGAAACCGACCAGCGTTTCACCGGATTTGTCGCCAGACAGTTCGGGGCATCCGGCCAGCTCCAGTGGACGCTCCATGGCAAAACCGTACAGCACGATACGGGCGATCGTGGGTATGCGATGTCAGCCCCCGAACTCATCGTCTCGGACCGCCAGCACGCCGGGCCGCCATGGCGACTCGCCGCACCGATCGGCACGGCCGACGAGGCGCTGACCGACATCCGCTTGAGCGGCGGGGTAATCGGGCAACGCGCCGCGTACAATCGGCAGGGTCCACTCCGTTTCCGCAGCGAGACGCTCGACATCTCGCCCAGAACGGACACCGCACGCAGTGACGACAAGAGCCGGTTCGCGGAACTCGATGACCAGGGCAACCCGGTCTGGTCCAGCGACGCCACAAGCTTCCGTCTGAACTACCGGGAACAGCGACTCGAACAGTCCCAAGTTCAGGACAGCTATCGTCCCGCCGCAACAGTACAGACACCAACCCCCGCGACACGTCAACCAGACGATTCCCCTTCTTCCCAGGACCAGACCGCCCTCGGAGCGCAGCCATGATACAGAACCCATTCCACACGCCCGCACTGCAGGAGTACCCGACATCACGAACGGGGACGTCGCTGATCGCCCTGACGCTGGCAGCCCTGGCACTGGCAAGCCCGAACGCGTTTGCCGCCAAGGCCGACCGGAGCAAGCCGATCGAGGTGTCGGCCAACGAAAAAATCACCGACTACAAGAATGGCACCAGCGTCTATACCGGTCAGGTCGTCATCGATCAGGGTAGCCTGCATGCCACCGGCGACAAGGCCACGCTGTACGTCAAGAACGGTCAACTGGTTCGCGCCGAACTGGACGGGAAGCCCGCCACCTTTCAGGAACTGGATGAAAAAAACCAGCTGGTGAAGGGTTCCGCCACCCACGCCACCTACCTGGCGACCGAACAGAAAATCGTCCTGACCGGAAATGCCCAACTGAACCGTCAGGGCGATCGTCTCGCCGCCCAGCGCATCACCTACAACATGAAGGATGAAGTCGTTCAGGCCGGAGGCCCCGATAACGGTGGCCGCGTGCATGTCACCATCCAGCCGCGGAACAAGAAGGAAAACCCGTCATCCACGGATGACACACCATCCGGAAATACCTCGACGCAATCCGTCAAACCGTAATGCAAGACCAGAACATGAAGCAGCCACCCGTATTGTTCGTGGAGTCCCTCGTCAAGCACTACGGCGCGCGTGCCGTCGTCCAAGGCGTCTCGCTGGAAGTGCAGGCGGGGGAAGTCGTCGGCCTTCTCGGGCCGAACGGCGCCGGCAAGACGACCAGTTTCTACATGATCGTCGGCCTCGTTGCCGCCGATCAGGGGCAGATCTGGTTGAACGGGCAGGACATCACCCTGCTGCCGGTGGACGAAAGAGCCCACCTGGGACTCGGCTACCTCCCGCAGGAGGCATCGGTGTTCCGCAAGCTCACCGTCGAGCAGAACATCATGGGCGTGCTAGAGCTGAGGCGCGATCTCAGCCCAGTTCAACGACAGACGACACTGGAAAGCCTGCTGGGCGAACTGCATATCCGCTCCATCCGTCGCAATCTCGGGCAGGCCCTTTCCGGGGGCGAACGTCGGCGGGTTGAAATTGCTCGGGCACTGGCCGCTAACCCCAGCGTCATTCTGCTGGACGAACCGTTCGCTGGCGTCGACCCGATATCCGTCATCGACATCCAGCGGATCGTCACGCATCTGAGCGAGCGCGGCATCGCCGTTTTGATCACGGATCACAACGTCCGCGAGACCCTCGGCGTCTGCGAGCGTGCCTATATCGTTTCCGATGGGCAGATCCTGGCCGAAGGCACGCCCCAGGCGATTCTCGCCAACGAGCAAGTCCGTGCGGTGTATCTCGGACAGCATTTCACCCTCTGATCACGCCCGCTCGCGGCGATTCACTCGGGGACAATTCGATGCGTTGGCGCAGATGCAATCCCATATTGGCGGACCGTGTTTTTCAGTTAAACTAACTCACATGTTCATAATCCTGCGATCGACAATCCCCTACCCAGCCACCTCTGATGCCGACGGAACATCAGACAAGATTCATTTGCCCCAAGATCACGCCGGGCTCGCCCAGTCATGAAAGCCGGCCTGGAACTTCGCCTGGGGCAAAGCCTCTCGATGACGCCGCAATTGCAGCAGTCGATTCGATTGCTGCAGCTCTCCACACTGGAACTCGCACTGGAGATTCAGCAGGCAGTCGAAACCAACCCGCTGCTGGAAATTGCCGACACTGACGACTTCTCTGAAGGCGAGGGTCCCTCGTCCGAACTGGCCGAGGGCAGCGAGACGGTCGATTCGGACTATCAGGAAGACCCCAATGCGCTTGCCGGCGAAGCCCTGCTCTCGGGCACGGACGAAACCACGCCGGAGGATCCGTTCACCGTGGATTCGCAGTGGGAGGACTACTACGAATCCGACGGCAGCACCTCATTCAGCGCGCCGGAAAACAATCACGACGAATTCGATCCCTACGCGACGACCTCCAGCGGCGTCGAAAGCCTCCGGGATCATCTGCTGAGTCAGATCCACCTGACCCATCTGACGCAGCGCGATACGGCCATCGCCGCCGCCCTGATCGAGTCGATCGACAACATGGGGTACCTCGCGGACAGCCTGGAAGAAATTCACGCCATGCTGATCGAAGATTGGCCGAACCTCCAGATCGAGGACATCACGACCGTCCTACATCTCATCCAGTCTCTCGACCCGATTGGCGTAGGCGCCCGAGATCTCAACGAATGCCTCTGCCTGCAGCTGCAGCACAAACCGAAAGATCTGCCCTATCGCGACGTCGCCATGCGGATCTGCGAACAGAACCTCATCGAAACCATTGCCCAGCGCGAGTACCAACAGGCACAACGGGCCCTCGGCGTGGATCAGACCGCGCTTGAAGGCGCCCTGATGATTCTGCAGGGCCTCGATCCCCGACCGGGATCCAGTGTCGGTTCCGTCGCAGCGGATTACCTGATTCCGGACGTGCTGGTCAGTTTCCGGAACAATGCCTGGCATGTGGACCTGAACCCGGAAATCGCGCCGAAACTTCGGGTCAACCAGACCTATGCCCGCATGATCAACCGCAGCTCGCGCGGTGAGGACGCCAGCTACATCCGCAGCCATCTGCAGGAAGCGCGCTGGTTCATCAAGAGTCTGCGCAGCCGGAATGAAACCCTGCTCAACGTGGCCCGGGCCATCGTCGCCCATCAGACAGAATTTCTCGAACAGGGCGAAGTGGCGATGAAGCCCCTCGTCCTCCGGGAAATCGCCGACGAACTCTCCCTCCACGAGTCGACGGTCAGTCGGGTCACCACCCAGAAGTTCATGCTGACCCCGCGCGGCACCTTCGAATTCAAGTACTTCTTCTCCAGTCATGTCGGCACCAGCGACGGCGGCGAATGTTCGGCCACGGCCATTCGCGCCATGATCAAGAAGCTGGTGAATGAGGAAAACCCCCGCAAGCCCTTGTCGGACGCCAAGATCGCCGACCTGCTTACCGAACAAGGCATCGATGTCGCTCGGCGCACGATTGCCAAGTACCGCGAGGCGATGGGCATCGCCTCGTCCACCGACCGAAAGCGCCTGATCTAAGGCCTAAAGGAGCTCACCATGCAAATTGAAATCACCGGACATCATGTCGACATCACCGATGCGCTCAGGGACCATGTGGAAAACAAGTTCGAGCGGCTCAAGCGACATTTCGACAAGGTGATCAACGTTCATGTCATTCTGACGGTGGAAAAGAAGATCCAGAAAGCAGAAGCCACACTGCACATGAGCGGCAACGATGTCCACGCCGACGCATCCTCCGAGGACATGTACGCCTCCGTGGACGCCATGGTCGACAAGCTGGACCGCCAGATCGTCAAGCACAAGGAAAAAATGACCGAGCACCGCTGATCGAGACACGATCTTACGCTCGATAAACGCACAACCATGAGCCAATTAATCGGGGTATCGCATTCACTTGCGTGCCCCGACTGACTTTTTGGAGTATCCTCTTGCTCGATTTTTACCGGTCCCGTCCCGCTCACCCACAGCATTCCAACCTGCGAACAGGTGCTTCATGAACATCGCTGAACTGTTCCCCTTGCAGCACATTCTGATCGATGAGGTCTATCAAAGCCGCAAACGGGTTCTCGAAGTTCTCGCCGGCCTGCTGGCCGATGACCAACTGGGCGGCCAAAGCGCGACCCACATCTACGAAATCCTGATCGAACGCGAACGGCTGGGTTGTACCGCAATCGGCCATGGCATCGCGATTCCCCATGGCCGGGATAGCGAAACGCTGCGTCCGCGCGGCGCGCTGATCCGCCTGACCGAAGGGATCGATTTCGGTGCGTCGGACAACGAGCCGGTCAATCTGATTATCGGGTTCATCGTCCCGGAAGAATGCCCCGAAGCACACCTGATGGTATTGGGCTCCCTGGCAGAGCACCTGTCCAGCCCGGATGACCGTGACGCCATCATGCAGGCGCAAAGCCCCGAGCGCGTGCGCAACCTGCTCATCGAATGGCTGCACGATCCGCCAGCCGCCGATGCCGAATAAGCGTCGGTTCCTGTCGCGATATCCGCATTGAGCCACCCGATGCACCGCGCCGTCCCCGTCATTCAGCCTCTGGACGCCAAACACCCGACGGATACCCGGGACCCGGTCTATCGCCGTCTCTTCGACCCAGAGTCCGCCTTCGATCGCCTGAACCCCCTCGATCCGAAACCGATCGCCCTGATCGACGCACCGTTACGGCGCGCCCTGAGCGAGCGTAATGATCCGGTTCCGACCTATGCCGAAATCTGGATTCTCTGCGACATCACCCCCGAGGAGGTTCCGACCTGGGTTGCCACGCAAGCCCGTACGGCCGCCAACATCCTCCACTGCACGATGACCGTGGACGAAATCTCCGAATGGCTCAGGACCCATCGGCAGAGCGCCACGCAACATTGGCAGCATGGCGTCTTCATGGAGGTTGCCGGATCAGGTGTACTGATCACGGGGGAATCGGGTATCGGCAAGAGCGAATTGGCCCTGGAACTGCTTTCCCGCGGCCACCGTCTGATCGCGGACGACGCGCCGTGCTTCGTGCGCGGCAATCAGGGCATCGAGGGAAGCTGCCCGGAAACCATCCGCGACCATCTGGAAGTCCGCGGCCTCGGGATCATCGATGTCCGCGCCCTGTTTGGCGACAACGCCCTGAAAAAGCGAAAAAACCTCCGCCTGATCATCGAGTTGTATGCGGCGGACCATCGGTCGATGCGCGCCGAGTCCCGGCTTCATGGCGAACGGAGCAAGGTGAGCATTTGCGGTGAAGAGCTCCCATTGTTCCGATTACCCGTGGCTCCGGGTCGAAACATCGCCGTCTTCGTCGAAACCGTGGTCCGTCAACATAATCTGGAACGATCGACGACCGGTGAGCGCCTGCTGGGCCAGCCGTATGCCGCCCAGTGGCACCCCTACCCGGAAAAATGAGCGGCGCGCTGGTGGTCAGATCCCGCTATCCGGCACAATGTCGACGTAATAGTCGGCACCGGGTCCGGATACAGATACACTAGCGCCAATGCAACACATGCTCGCCATCCCCGAAACCGTACTGATTGTCACCGGACAATCGGGCTCCGGGAAATCTATTGCCCTGGCAGCCCTGGAGGATGCAGGTTTCTACTGCATCGACAACTTGCCCCCCGAACTGCTGGACAATCTCCTGTTGCTCTTCAGGCAGGGCGAGATCAATGCGCGCGGGATCGCCATCAGTATCGATGCACGCTCGCCTGAAGCCGCACTGAATGCCCTGCCGGCACGAATCCAGAGTCTTCGGAAAACCTATGAAAACCTGAAGATACAGAGTCTCTTCCTAGAAGCCAGCGAAGCGCGCCTCGTTGCCCGATTCAGCGAGACGCGACGACGCCACCCGCTTTCCCCGAAGGTCGAACATCTGCTCGAAGCCATTCAGCGGGAGGCCGAACTGCTGGCCCCGATGCGCCATCAGGCCGACCTGATCATCGACACGAGCCATACGAGCATCCACCAGTTCCGTGAGGATATCCGCAACCGGATCCTCGAAGGCGCCCGGCGCGGTCCGCTGATCCTGCTGCAATCCTTCGGCTTCAAGAACGGCATTCCGCTGGACAGCGACTTCCTGTTCGATATCCGCCACCTGCCCAACCCGCACTGGCTACCGGATCTCAGGCCCCATGGCGGCAAGACGACCCAGGTCATCGAATACCTCGAGCAGCACCCCATCACCCACGAAACGCGCGCGAATCTCGCACGATTTCTGGGCGACACGCTTGCCGCCATCACGCAGACCGATCGAAGTTACGTCACCTGTTCCGTCGGTTGCACCGGCGGCAAGCATCGGTCGGTCTACATGGTCGAGCATCTCTATACGGATCTGAAGACCGCCTTTCCCAATATCCTCATCCGACATCGTGATTTAGAAACGGAGCGATAATGACTGTTGGCATCCTATTGATTTGTCATAACAAAATTGGCGAGCAGTTACTCGAAACCGCCACCGACATGCTGGAAAAGATTCCCATGCCCGCCGGCGAGCTCTCCGTCCATCAGGATGACGACCCCATCGACCTGCTCAACCGCGCGCGTCGTCGTATTGCGGATCTGGACGAAGGGGACGGCGTACTGGTCCTCACCGACATGTACGGCTCCACACCCTCCAACATCGCCCATCGACTAAAAGACAAGAACCGTGTCCGGGTCATCTCCGGGGTCAATCTGCCCATGGTGGTCCGCGCCATGAACTACCCGCAGCTGAACCTCCCCCAGATGACCGAGCGGGTCGCGACGGGCGGTCGTGAAGGCATCATCGAAGGGGATGGGATTTAATCCCTGTCCGTCACCGCGGGAATCCATCGTCTCAGGACGACCGAAAGGGAATAGCGCATGCCCGAGCAAAATATCGAAATCATCAACCGACTGGGGCTCCATGCCCGCGCGGCCGCCAAATTCTCCACGACGGCCTCGCAGTTCAGCTGCAAGATCAGCGTGATCTGTCACGGCAAGGTCGTGAACGGCAAATCCATCATGGGACTCATGATGCTGGCCGCCGCCCGGGGCACCGAGATTCGGATCGCCACGGAAGGTGCCGATGAAAACGAAGCAATGACGGCGCTACGCGAACTGATCGAGAACCGGTTCGGCGAACCTGAATGATGGCGCACCTCTGACCATAAATCCCGTTTTCACTCGCCCAAAAAAAATCACGGATGCCCATGAGCGCGAGAGTAAAAAACATCAACTACATTCAAACCACGCATGTCCATCCGCGTGTTGCGGGCGCCCCTGTCGGCAATGGCCGGCGGTTCGCGAATTTGCGGCGATGCATGCTAATGCCCGACCGGAGGGCCCGTGCTTCGGCGCGCACCCCTCGTCTAACAACCTCGAGGAGGATTGGAACGTGACATCACCCAAGACTGCCCGCACCCCGCGGGCGCGAATGATCGGCGTGCTTCTGGGGCTCGGTGCCGGCCTGTCGGCCGCATTGAACGTTCAGGCTGCAGACCTGACCGGCGCACAGATCGCCGCCCATGGCATCGGGAGCGTTCCGGCCTGTGCCACCTGTCACGGCACCCAGGGCCAAGGGAATCCGCTCGCCAACTTTCCCCGTCTGGCCGGCATGGGTGCCGCCTACCTGAGCGAACAACTCACGGACTATGCGGACGGTACACGCAGCAATCCCATCATGTCCCCCTTCGCCAAGCAGCTGACGCCGGCGCAGATGAAGGCGGTCGCGGCCTACTACGCCAGTCTGCCTGCACCGAAGGTATCGGCACTCCCCGCCGCAAGCTCCGATCAGGACAAGCTGGCGCAGAACCTGCTAACCCAAGGTGATTGGTCACGCGGCATTCCGGCCTGTTTTGCCTGCCACGGCCCCATGGGGGTTGGCGTCAAACCAAGTTTCCCGGCGCTGGTCGGTCAATCCGCCACCTATACGGAGGAACAGCTGAAGGCCTGGCAACAGGATCACCGCGCCCCGGGTGCCGGCGGACTGATGGCCGCCGTCGCCAAGCGACTCACCCCTGCGGAAATCACGGCGGTTGCCGGCTATCTGGCAAAAATCTCCGTCCAATAATTCAGGAGCTGGTTCCCATGATCACATATCGACTCATCGCGTCCCTCGTATTGCTCCTGGCCGGGCAGTCGGTGCAGGCGGCTCCGGATACCGCTGTGGCCCACTTCGTCCCCCCGCCGGACAGCGCCATCCCCGAAGGCCCCTTCGGCGACATGATCAAACTCGGTCAGAAGATCTTCAACCATACCCCGAAATACGCACCGAAATACGTCGGCAACAGTCTGAGCTGTGCCAACTGCCACCTCGATGCCGGTCGTCTGGCGGACAGCGCACCGCTCTGGGCCGCCTACCCGGCCTACCCCGCCTATCGCAGCAAGAACAAGAAGGTAAACAGCTATCAGGAACGGCTGCAGGGCTGCTTCATGTACTCCATGAACGGCAAGGCGCCCCCCTTGAACAGCGACGTGTTGCTCGCCCTGGAAAGCTATAGCTATTTCCTTGCCAAGGGTGCGCCCGTGGGCGACGAGAAGATGGCGGGTCGTGGATTTCCCAAATTGGCAGCCCCCGCCGAGTCTCCCGATCTGACGCGCGGACAGAAGGTCTATGAGGCCAGTTGCGCACTTTGCCACGGTAGTGACGGACAGGGACGCACGGTGAATGGTCAGGTCGTCTTCCCGCCGCTCTGGGGCAAGAACTCCTACAACTGGGGCGCCGGCATGCACTCTGTCAGTACTGCCGCGAGCTTCATCCATGCCAACATGCCATTCGGCATGCCCAAGACCCTGACCGAGCAACAGGCCTGGGACGTGGCTGCCTACATCAACAGTCGTCCGAGGCCCCAGGATCCGCGTTTCACCGGCTCCGTGGAAGAAACCCGGGCCAAATTCCACCCGAATACGAAGTACGACTATTACGGTCAAACCATCGACGGCAAGCAGCTGGGCAATCCGGCGAATACGCCGCCCGCCGGTACCGTACCGAAATAAGACTGGCCCCGCCGACCACCGGAACACCCGGCACGGTCGGCACGACCTTCCACCCCCATCGCTCACCGGACATCTGGGGCCATCCGGGGCCAGCCGCTGCCACACCGTCTGTATCGGTTTCGTTACACGATCAACCCCTTTACAAACAGCCGCTTGAGCGTAGCATCCAGAGCGGTCATACGGCGATTCCGTTGCTGGCCACGGATCGCCGATGCCCCCGCGCGCATGATCGAATAACTGCTCGTGCTGCCGTGGACTGGATTCGAGCCATGCAACGCCAGCGCAAACAGGGGACGAACATGC
This sequence comes from Halothiobacillus diazotrophicus, assembly GCF_001663815.1. Taxonomy (NCBI): domain Bacteria; kingdom Pseudomonadati; phylum Pseudomonadota; class Gammaproteobacteria; order Chromatiales; family Halothiobacillaceae; genus Halothiobacillus; species Halothiobacillus diazotrophicus. Next base: position 240,355 of record NZ_CP016027.1, on the reverse strand, counting down.
ACGCGATAATCGACCAATCACAACAACGGGACTGGATGGTGAAACACCAAATCGAAGCGCGGGGCGTCAAATCACGCCGCGTGCTCGAAGCGATGCGAACGGTTCCCCGTGAACTGTTCCTCCCGGCGGCGCTGCATGAATTCGCCTATGAGGATGCACCGCTGCCGATCGCCGGCAACCAGACCATCTCCCAGCCATATATCGTGGCGATGATGATCGATGCCCTCGATCTCAAGGGCGGGGAAACCGTCCTCGACATCGGCACCGGATCGGGCTACGCAGCAGCCGTTCTATCATGCATTGCCGCCCGGGTGTACAGCGTCGAGCGGATCGTCCAACTGGCCGAAGACGCCAAGGCCGTATTCCAGGCCCATGGATTCAACAATATTCATGTCCTGCAGGGCGATGGCACGCGCGGCTGGCCGGAACACGCCCCCTATGACGCGATCATCGTTGCCGCCGGCGGCCCCATGGTTCCCGAATCGCTGAAGAACCAACTCAAGATCGGCGGCCGACTGATCATCCCGGTCGGTTTCGATCAACTTTCGCAAGAACTGATTCGGGTCACGCGCATCGGCGAGCACGAGTTCAAGACGGAGGACCTGGCCGATGTTCGTTTCGTCCCTCTGCTGGGCGAGGAAGGCTGGAAACAAGAGCGCTTCGAGGCAACCGAACGGCGCCAGCCTGCGCCCCCTCCCGTGGCCGAGATCAAGCTCGCCGCCCTCATCGCCGATCGTTGCGAATCCTTCACCGATATCGAATACGTCGATCTTGCTCCCTTGATGAAACGAATCGGAGACGCGCGGATCGTGCTGCTGGGCGAGTCCTCGCACGGCACCTCGGAGTTCTACCGCCTACGCGCCCGCATCACGCGGGAACTGATCGAGAGCAAGGGTTTCAGTTTCGTCGCCATCGAGGGCGACTGGCCGGACGCCGCCCGCATCGATCATTACGTGCGCCATGCCGAATACCCGCCGTCCGAGTGGACGGCGTTCGCGCGCTTCCCGACCTGGATGTGGCGAAACGAGGAAGTCCGGCATTTCGTTGACTGGTTACGCGCCTATAACGCCGACCGGTCGAGCAACGAACGGATCGCCTTCCATGGTCTGGATCTGTACAGCCTCTACAACTCGATCCGCTCGATCCTGGATTACCTGCAATCCGTTGATCCCGCCACTGCCGAAGTCGCGCGCCAACGCTACGGATGCCTCACGCCCTGGCAGTCGGATCCGGCCGCTTACGGACACGCCGCACTGACGCGCCAATACCAGGATTGCGAACAGGAAGTCGTCACCATGCTCAAAGAGCTGCTGACAAAACGACAGGCCTACGCCGAGCATGATGGCGAACGGTTTTTGGATGCCGTACAAAACGCCCGACTGGTCACCAATGCCGAACGGTATTACCGCACCATGTACTACGGCTCACGCAGTTCCTGGAATCTGCGCGACAGCCACATGTTCGACACGCTGGTAGCACTCCTCGCCCATCACGGACCAGAGAGCAAGGCGGTCATCTGGGCGCACAATTCCCATGTCGGCGACTCGGCCGCCACGGAGATGTCCCAACGGGGCGAATTCAACATCGGTCATCTCTGCCGTCGGCAGTTCGGAGAAAATGCCTATGCCATCGGGCTCGGAACCGATACGGGCACGGTGGCTGCTGCGGAGAACTGGGATTCACCGATGGAAATCATGACGGTCCGCCCTGCTCTGGAAAATAGCTATGAATGGCTTTGCCACGATTCCGGGATCGACCGTTTCCTGCTGCCCCTGCGAACGGCTCGGGATCCCGGCCTGATCCAGGGGCTCAACCAGGCACGCCTCCAGCGCGCCATCGGTGTCATCTATCGCCCGGAAAGCGAACGGCAGAGCCATTACTTCACGGCCAAACTGCCACAACAGTTCGATGAATTCATCTGGTTCGACCGGACGACGGCGATCAAGCCACTCGCGACCGAAATGCTCAAGAGTCTACCGGATACGTATCCCTTCGGAATCTGACGGAGCATCCCGAAACGGAGGACCCAAGACATGAATCTACCATTCGTCGAAGACCGGCTGCACTGGATGAAGCGGGAACGAATCTGGCCCAATGGCCTGCGCTATCTCTGGACCGACGCGCTGGGCGTCGTCCTGCTCGTTTCCCTCCACGCGCTGACCGGGAAAACCCGCTTTCTGGACGAGGCGGAATGGGTCGTCGAACAGGTCGACCGCGTACTGGGGCGACCAAGAGGATGGCGCATCGGCGAAGCGCCCGACCGCGACGGCCAATATTTCCACTACATCGCGATGTGGCTGTATGCCCTGGCAACGCTTGCCCGTTACATACCCGATTATCGACAGACCGGTATCGACCGCGCGCACGCAATTCATGAAGCCTTCGTCCAGCCGGGCCAGGGTGTACTCTGGAAGATGACGGAGGATCTCGCCCAATCCTACCCGGGCTGTGGCTATGGCGCGCTGGACGCCTTCGATGGATACGTCTCGTATCGCATGCTGGATGAACGGCAGCTCGCGCGGGAAATCGGGGAGATGCGGTCACTGATCGACCAGATGGAACCCAACCTCATGATCACCCAGGATCTGGGGGTCGGCATGATGCTCTGGATGAGTCATTTTCATCCCGATGAAGCGTGGGCACAAAGCCAGCAGGCGCGATGCCTCGTGATGCTGGATCACCTGTGGGTCGAATCCGGTTATTTCTGTCGGGAACCCGGCCTGGATCACCTCAGGTTCGCCTTCACCAACTATGGCATCTCGATCGGATTGCAAGCCGTCGGGGCCATGCCCGAACGGGTCGAACGGCTCCATGCCTACTTCGACACCTACCGTTCCGGTGATCACTACGATCGCGAAGCCATCACCCACGTGATGGCCTGCAATGCCCACTGCCCCGGCTATCTTCTTGGGGATTTCAGCGCCAACCCGACGATTTAGGCCGGGTATGCGCGACGAAGGGTCGGCTCAATTACCGCCGGGCAGTTCGATGCGCACGGGCAAGCCGGCCAGCCACTCTGGCTTCGCGGCCAACAGCACATCCATCTCGTAGGCCTGACCACTGCGTTCGCTCCCCGGCACGCTGGTAATCGCGACCACCTTGCCCTGCTGGGTCGTTCCCTGAACCGTCACCGATACCGATTGCCCCCACCGGATCCGACTTGCCGCCGCCACGTCGAGCATGGCACGGGCCAGAATGCGATCGGTCCGGGCAATGCGCATCACCACAGGAGGCTGCAATTCGGAGGAAACCGTTTCGCCAACCTGCGCGTCGACACTCAGAATACGTGCGGGAAATGGCGCAACCACTTCGGCATGACCCTTTAGCCACTGTCGGAGATCGACCGTCGCCTGGGCCTCCTTGAGGCGGGCTTCGGCCTGCTCCTGCTTGATCAGAGCATCCTGACGCTCGGAATCGGAAGCGACCGTCCGGTCATACAGCTGTTGGGCACGCTCCGCATCCCGTTTCGCCTCGCTGGCGGCGCGCACCAGACCGCGCTGCCGGGCCACCGCCGCAGCAAGGCGGTCGTTGAATGGCGTGCGATCCAGCTTGAAGAGCGTCTGCCCCTTATCGACGGTCTGACCCGCCTGAACGGGAATCGATACCAGGACCCCGGACACGGGCGTTGACAGGCGAACCTCGTCCGACCAGGTCAGAAAGCCGTTAACGGTATGACCCGAGCTGAGGGTTTCGGCAGGTTCCGCCGCATGGACGCCACCGGCTGCAAATCCGCCAGTCAAAGTGGCACAGATGAGCAACGCGACAAGAGACGACGACTGCACTCCGTGCAGTTGACCAGGACGAACGAACCTCATGACTTGGGCTCCTTGGTTGATTTGACGACAGTGGGACCCCCTGCCGGGACAGGCTGGGGCGAGGAAGCGGGTGCCGAAAATGCCGTCATGATCGGCGCCCCTTCGAGCACGGCCAGTTCGGCCCAATAAGTGGCCAGGGTAAACGTTGCTCGCATCCGCTCCAGCTGGGCCGCAGACTCTTCGACCATCGCATCGCCCAGATCCGTCGCCTTCTCCATCTGATACAGGGTCTGCTTGCGCGTAAAATTCAGATCGGAATAGTTTTCCAGCGCCTGAACCCGACTCAGGGCGGCTTTACGCTGGACATCGATCATGTCGACCAGGGTCGTCGCATACTCGCGAAGTGCGGCCTCACGGGCCGCGATGCGCGCCTGGAGTCCCATCCGGGCCGCCTGGGCACGACCGATCCGGGCATCGCGCAATCCGCCGTCATACAAGGGAAATTCGATATACACGCCGGCGCGAAACGGATCCCGGGAGCCCAATTCCCTCTGGTAGTAATCGCCGTTCACTTCCGCGTAGATGGTCGGTGCATTGTGATCGCGCGCCGCCTGGAGCAGATGCTCCGAACCGGCATATTCGGCGCGCAGCGCCTGGAGTTCGGGATCGCCCTGCATCATCTTCTTCAGGGTGTCGTCGAGTTCGGGCGGTTTCCGATCGAACAGATGCGTAAACTTCGGCTTTTCCAATTTGGCGGGAATCTGGTCCGGCGTTCCCATCAGTTCCGCCAGATGACGCCGGCTGATACGTCGATTGGCATCGGCCTTAGCACGAGCGAGAAGCACATCCTCGTAATCCCGACGCAGTTGGGCCAGTTCGTAATCGGAAGTCATGCCCAGTTCCTTGCGATCCTTCGCCTTGTCGTAACGCACGTACACGACGGCCATCCGCTCATTCAGAACCGTGTATTGCTGGTCGGCCATCAGCACGGAAAAAAAAGCCCGGAGAATCGCCAGCCGTTGCTGCTGCTCGCGACCGAGCACCGACAGCTTCGCCCCGGACACCTGCTCTTCCGCGGCATCGAACCGCAGGTCCTGCCGCCCGAAATCAAAGAGCTGACGTCGCGCAGTGATGCCAAGGGCATTGTCATGCCGGTTATTAGGATCCGGTGCGACATTGCTGGGCCGAATGTAGCGCAACTGTCCATGAAGGGAGATCATCGGATCCGACCAACTCGCCACCTCGGCCTGATCGGCACGCGCCGCAGCCAACCCGGCTTCGGCAGCCATCACACCGTACTGGCCGCTCAAAGGTACGGAAAGCGCCGCATCGAGGGTCAACGGCGTACCGCCATCTTCCGCCGCCATGCCGACCGATACGCTGCACGCAATCAGGCCGGCCACCACCAGGAGACGAACACCGTACTCCCTTAGGTCCAAGCATCTGTCTTTATTCATGTGTTCCTTCTTTACGCCCGCCGATCCGAACGGGCAAGACGTCAATCCGAACGATCGCCCCCAAACCAAAGCGGCAGTGTGGACACGAACAGGTTCAACCGCCGTGCGCCTTGCGGTATTTGAAGAAGTTCATACCGGGTTCCTTGTAGGCGCCACTGACCACGTAGGAAGCCAGTGCCAGGAACTCCTCGCTGGAACGGGTGGGCCCCGTATATACGGTCGCAACCTGACCATCGGGCTGGATGAACGCCATCACCGGCGTTGCCCGTACGCGAAACTGCTTGAACGCAAAATCCTTCTGACTGACCTGCTTTCCCTGGAAGTCCGTCATCATGACGTCACCCTCGATATCGATGGATGCCGTAATGAAATGCTGTTTCATGTAGGCCACCACCTTGGGGTCCGTGAATACGGTGGTTTCCATCCGGTGGCAGAACGGACAGTCGGCCATCTGGAAGAAGAGAAAGACACCGGTTTTCCCTTCTGCTTTGACCTGCTTGAGATCGGCAGGCATATCGAAAAACGAGTCGTCCCAAAAACCGTCCGCGCGGGCTTGCGTCGCCCACAATCCGGCAGAAAGCATCAGCAGCAGAACGCCAAAACGTGTCCAGCGCCACCATGAACCGACGTCTAAGCTTCGAATCCGTGTCATTTCCTGGTTCTCCTCGACATGGTGCCGATCATTTATTTGTTGGACTGGTTTCGCTGGATCATTCGCATCAGATCCGCGCCGGTGACGCCACCGACATGACGGGCGACAATTTCACCGGAGGGATTGATCAGGAAGGTCGTCGGAATTCCGGGGATATTGCCGAAGATCCGTAAGGATGTCGGATCGACCTTGAAAATCGGATAGGACAAATCGAAGGACTGCGCGAACAGGGCAATCTCGTCCGGTGACTGCTCGGTATCCACGCTCAGGCCCCAGATCCGGATCGGATCGTTGCGATGCGCCCGAGCAAACGCGGCCAGTTCCGGCAATTCCTTGCGACAGGGTGGACACCACGTCGCCCAGATGTTGATGAACACCCACTTGCCGCGTTCCTCGCTCAGCTGATGAACCTTGCCATTGACATCCGTTGCGGAAAATTCGATGGGCGCAGCCAGCGAGGGGCCCATCCCCGCCCCGATCAGCAAGAGCCCGAAAAAACCACCAGCCAGAATCCGTTGCCACCCGAAAAAACCGTTTACAGATCCTGTACGCATAAACCCCTCAAAATAACTCAGCAACACAAAAACCGTGGCATCAGCCACCCGCGCCCATGCAGACGTAGGCCATGTGGCCATCAGGCTGCTGGCGATTGCAGCGCGATTTTTTGCCACGAAACGAAAATGAATCGGCATTTTGGCTATCATGGATGACCGGCCATGAACAGCGATCTGCCCGCGCGGACGTGCTATAGCCTAAATCAGGGGCCGAATTTTGGTCATCAAATTTATCCGGCGCATCATTCATACATTTATCGGAACCGTTCTCAACGCATGAGCGAAATACTCGTACTCTATTACAGCCGCTACGGCGCTACCGCCCGTCTGGCGCATCAGGCCGCGCGTGGCGTGGAACAGGTCCCCGGGATGCAGGCCCGCATTCGCCGGATCCGGCCAATCGACGAAAGCCGCATCGAGGAAGCTCCCGATGCACCGCCCTACGTCACCCCGGAAGACTTTGCCGCCTGCGCCGGCCTGCTGCTCGGCAGTCCGACCTACTTCGGCGGCATGGCCGCAGACGTCAAATACCTCCTGGATGACACGAGCAAGCAATGGTTCAACGGGACGCTGACAGGCAAGCCGGCCGCTGTGTTCACGTCGACGGGCTCGATGCACGGCGGTCAGGAAACCGTGCTGCTATCGATGATCGTTCCCCTGCTGCACCATGGCATGCTGATCGTCGGCATACCCTATGCGGAATCCGCCCTGGCGCACACGCAAACGGGGGGAACGCCCTACGGCGCAAGTCACACGGCCGGGCATAACCGCCCCCTGAGTCAGGAAGAACGTCAACTCACACAAGCGCTGGGGCAAAGGGTCGCACAGACGGCGAAGCGACTCGCCACCTCGGCAGCCGATTGACGGGACGACACCATGTCCGGTCCAACAACGCCCCGCCCCCCCTCGGACATACTCTGGTTGCGCCGGATCATCTTCTGGGCACAACCCCTGATCGCACTCATCTACATCCTCATGTCCGTCTGGGGCGCCTCGCCGGCGCGGCCCCAAGGCCTTTGGCTGGTGCTGCTGATCCTGCCTGCGCTGGCCGTGCTGCCCGGGATGCTGGCACACCGTTATGCCGCGTTCGTCTGGGCGGCACTGGCCGACCTGCTCTATCTCCTGGTGGCCAGCACCGATGCCTGGAGCCTGGCGGCGGATCGCACCTTCAACTTGATGATCGTCGTGCTGGCCATCACGGGATTCTGTGCCGCCTGGGCACAAGGCATACTCCTTCGGCAGCGTTCGCGGCGGGGCAGCCGCAACCTGACCGAACCTCGTGATAAGCTAGAGCCAATCGATTCAAAACATAAGTAATCGCCGACTCCCTGACGTTTCACTCTACCCACAAAGGTGCCCTCCATGATTCGCAAGTGTCTGTTTCCCGCCGCCGGCTACGGCACCCGCTTTCTCCCGGCCACCAAGGTCATGCCCAAGGAAATGCTGCCGATTCTTGACCGCCCACTGATTCAATATGGGGTGGAAGAAGCCCTCGATGCCGGCATGAACAACATCGCTATCGTGACAGGTCGCGGAAAACGAGCGTTGGCAGACCACTTCGACGTCAACTACGAACTGGAACACCAGATACGCGGCACCCCCAAAGCCAGCCTCTTGAGCAGCATCGATCGACTGATCGACAATTGCACCTTCTCTTACACCCGGCAGATTGCCATGCGCGGCCTGGGCCACGCGATCCTGACCGGCGAGACGTTAATCGGCAATGAGCCTTTCGGCGTCGTACTGGCTGACGACTTGTGCGTCGGCTATGATCGCGGCGTTCTGGCGCAGATGGTCGAAATATACCAACAGCACCAATGCAGCATCGTGGCCGTCGAGGAAGTCCCGATGACGGAGGTCCATAAATACGGGGTCGTCGCCGGAACCATGATCGACGACGATCTCATGCAGGTATCAACCATGGTGGAAAAACCACCGGCCAACGAGGCGCCCAGCAACTTTGCCATCATCGGCCGCTATATTCTGACCCCGGATATTTTCGAGATTCTCGAGACCACCGAAGCCGGTGCCGGCGGGGAAATCCAGCTGACGGATGCCTTGCGCACCCAGGCAGAACAAGGCAAAGTCATAGCCTATCGTTTCAAAGGACAGCGATTCGACTGCGGCAGCCCCTCGGGTTTCGTTGCAGCCACCAACCATTTCTATCATCTGAGCCGTCGCTGAACACGGCATCACCCCGAGGAACATTGCGCATGCAGGTATCTGAAAACCAAGTCGTTTCCATCGACTACACCCTGAAAAACGATCAAGGCGAAGTTCTGGACAGCTCCGCGCAAGGCGAACCGCTGGCCTATCTGCATGGCCACCACAACATCATTTCCGGTCTGGAAAACGCGCTGACCGGCAAAAGTGTCGGCGACAGTTTCACCGTCAGCATTCCGCCGGAAGAAGCCTATGGCGTCCGTGACGAAAGCATGACCCAGATCGTGCCGCGCCACCAGTTCCAGGGTGTCGACGAGATCGTCCCGGGCATGAAATTCCATGCGCAGGCCGAGCACGGCCTCAGCGTGGTCACGGTTCTGGCCGTGGAGGGCGATCAGGTGCATCTGGACGCCAACCATGAGCTGGCTGGCCAAACCCTGCACTTCGACGTCACGGTCCGCGACATTCGCCCCGCGACCGAGGATGAAGTCGCCCATGGCCATGCCCATGGCCCGGACGGTCACCACCATCACTGAGCCGTTGCCGGCTTCAGCCCGGCGTTAAACGACGGACACACCGGCCCGGCGGGCCGCCCGACGGGCGAACCGCTGCGGTGCCAATGCAGCTCGCAACGATACGGGCAAGGGCGCAGGCTCGCCCAGCATCTCCGCAACCAGCGATTCCGCCAGCAAAGCACACCAGGTAAAGCCTCGGGAACCATGCCCCGCCGTCACATAGAGGGCCGGCACCGCCCCGGTTGCCTGATCCTCCGACTCGAGCCCCACACGTCCGACCATCGGCAGTCGATCCGGTGTCGTCGCACGCAGGGACACCCGCGCCTGCCAGCTATCGATCGATGGCAGGACTTGACTCAATAGCGGGCTGAGGGCCGCCAACCGGGCGGCATTTTCCTGCTGCTCCTCATTCCGCACCATGCGTGTCGCATCGCCCGCCTTGAAACTGGCACCGAACACGCGACGCCCATCCGGAAGTTCCACGGCATACCCTTCGCGCATCAGCGGACGCAACAGGGTAGCGCCAGGGACGTCCGTCCGCCGCAACGCCGTAGACACCTGGCCGCGGCACGGCGTGACGAACGCGCCCAGGTCGGCCCGCAAGGTGCCGAGCGCATCGGCATTGGCCAGAACAAGATCCGTCGCACTGAAGATCACCTGGCCATGCCCATCCCGCCCCTGCCAGACCGCCCCCTCCGGCTCGATGGCATGAATCGCGCCATCGAAAACAAGCTCGACCAACGGATCATCGGCCAGGGCACGCAAGTAGTCGGTCGGTGCCAGCCAGCCGCCGCCGGGGAAAAACCAGCCGGGCATCGGGACGGGGACGCCGGCCAGTTCCGAGAGCGCATCGGCCGACAACCACTCCGCGAAGGTCGGATCAAATCCGAGGTCCTCGGCAATGTCGGACTGACGCACGACATACCGGTCGTGGCGGGCAAGCTGAATCACCCCGGAGAAACCGCCCTGCGGACAGCGGCCCAACCGCGCCAGCGCTTGCCAGTCCGCCCGCATGAACCCCAGGCCCGTGGCCGTCAATGACGAGCGGGTATTCCAGTCCCGGCTCATCACGGGCGCGACGATACCCGCCGCATTCCCAGACCCGCCTGCACCCAAAGTCGAAGCCGCATCGAATACCCGAACCGATCTGCCGCGCCGAGCCAGAGCCCGCGCCACTGTCAGACCTGCCACCCCGGCCCCGATAATGACGACGGGATCATCTAACCGCGAGCGCCGGGCCGCAAGGATGGGTCGGGCGGATGGCGCATCCAGCCGGCCGCACACCATATGTTTCTTCGCCCCGAAACCGGGCACACGATTCACGGAAAACCCGACGGCGGTCAGTCCGTCGACCACTGCACGTGCGGCGGAATAGGTGGCGACGCGCGCGCCGGTCGCCCCCAGACGCGGCAAATGACGCAAGACGGCCTCGGTCCACATATCCGCGTTACGACGAGGGCTGAATCCATCAAGGAAGAAGGCGTCGAAACGACCATCGATTTCCGGCAGAACCTGGGCGACGTCCCCGAATACCAGGGTCAGGGCGATACGCCCGCCTACGAGAAAACGCCGATGAAAACCGGGCACGCGATCCGGCCATTGATCGATCAACTCATTGGCCAGGGGCATCAATTCGGGCCAGGGTGCGAGCAGGCGGCGCATTTCATCCGGTGTCAACGGATGCTTCTCGATCGAGTAGAAATGAAGCTGTGGCGCTGACGGTGCCACGCCGGAAGGCGCCGTTTGCATCAGACAATGCGCCGTCGCGAAGAAACTGAGCCCGGAACCGAAGCCGAATTCGAGCACATGAGTCGTCAAACCTTGCGCAAACCGTTCCGGCAACCCGTTTCCGGCGACGAACACGTGAAACTTTTCCGCCAATCCCCCCGCGCAGGAAAAATAGATGTCACCATAACGATCGTTGAATGCCTCGCCGTCGGCGGTCCACGTCAATTCTGCACGCGCCAATAGCGGCTGTTCGCCCTGCGAATTCAAAAAATACTCCTCATGATGACCGGAATTCTTAAACGAAATACCGAAGTCGGCTCCAATTGTTTGACAGATCGATACAAACCCTTCACATTTTGCCTTTACAATCTGTAAGGATCGCAGGGAAATTTCGCAAGGTGGGAACAACCATGCAAGAACAGCGTCATCATGTCAGACAACGGCTCTCACTGCCGGCCCGCCTGCATATCGGCCCGGCCGCCAGTCAAGTATGGATTCGAGATATTTCCCTGAAAGGCGTACTCATCGAATGCGACGATCCCCAGCCCGATCAAGACTGGCTCGATCGTCTCGCTCATGTACAAATTTTATCTGATCCAGAATTAATTCCTTTGATAGAATTGGACGTTGTCGTTGTTCGGGTTGGCGGCAACTGCATCGGAGCCACCTGGCAAAAAATCGACCTCGATGATTTGATCGCACTTCGCGAACTGCTCACGGCCAATCTTGCCGACGAACGATTGATCGAGCGCGAAATGCTAGAGCTTTATCACGACGAGTGACCCGACGCCCACATGCAAAGGCAGATTGCTTGTAAAGGAAATGTTAAGGAATGTTCGACTACACGCATGAACATGCTCAGTCTCAAGAAATACTTCGTCTGGTACTTGTCGAGCTTAATAGCCTGAATCTGCCCCCGAATCCCATTTTTTTCACCCTGCTGTACGAACGTGCACTCAAACGCGATGCCAGTCTCAACAAGGATCTGGACGATGCGCTAAACAGTGAGGGTGGCCTCACAGCCGATCGTGCTCAGGAGATTTTCGATACGCACCTGCTCAACGGCGCAATCAAGGAAATGAGCAAGGCGCAGAATACCCTGCTTCGCATCATCCGGAACGTCATGATGCAAATGCTCAATACGGGCAACGAATTCTCGAATTACGCCGTGTCTCTGGGTGACTTCGTCCGCAAGATCGACCGGGCAGACTCCGTACAGGATTTGCGTTTGCTGACGGCCGAGGTCATCGAGGACTCCCGGGCCATCGAGCGAAGCTCCATGGAGACTTCCGATCGCCTCACCAATGCAGGCGACCAGATCACCAAACTCAAGGAAGAGCTCGAAGCCGCACGTCGCGATGCCCGTACCGATCCGCTGACCGGGCTACCCAATCGGCGCGGCCTGAACGACATGATCCAGCAGAAAATCAACGAATTCATCCAGAACAAGACCGAATTCTGTCTAATCCTGGCCGATATCGACCACTTCAAGCGTATCAACGACAGTTACGGACATCTGGTTGGCGACAAGATCCTGCGGTTTGTTGCACGCACCCTGATGTCCAACGTCAAGGGGCAGGACACCGTCATCCGTTTTGGCGGCGAGGAGTTCGCGATCCTGCTGCCCGATACGCGCTACGAAGGCGGTCTGGTCGTGGCCCAACATCTGCGCCAGAAGATTTCCGCCGCACGACTGAGGCTGGCCGAAAGCGGGCGCAACCTTGGCGGACTCACCATCTCGCTGGGCATCGCGAGCATCGGCATCAACGACACGCCCGACACGCTACTGCGGCGTGCCGACGACGCACTCCTGCTGGCGAAAAGCGAGGGGCGAGACTGTGTCATGGGCATCCCGACCAAATCGGATTCAGCCGATACCACCGAAATTCTCTAACGCCCCGTACTACAATTATTTCGCTTCGCAGCGGCCCGGCAATCGATACAGGCCGCGCGCTGCCGCTAGAAATCGACCGGCTCGATCCAGACCGGCGACCCCCGATCCATTACCCCTTCCCCCCGAGGCACGACCAGAAGACAATCGGCGCGGCTCATCGACGTCAGTACAGCAGACCCCTGCTGCGAAACGCTATAGACCCGCTGGATGCCATCCGGGTCGACCCGAAGTACGGCACGCCGGTATTCCTCCCGGTACGCGTTCATCGTCAAGGCCTCACCCAGGGTTGCCTGGTAGCGGAATGCACGGATCTGCCCCGCACCCGCCAGATGGAGAATGATCGGCCGAACGATTTCCAGATAATTGATCATGGCGGAGACGGGGTTGCCGGCCAAACCGAAAAACCAGCACTGGCCGAGATGCCCGAAAACCAGTGGGCGGCCCATCTTGAGCGCGACGCCCCAAAGCTCGACCTCGCCTAACGAGCCCACCGCTTCCTTGACAAGATCGGCATCGCCGACCGACACCCCAGCCGTGCTGAGCGCGATATCCGCCACACTGGCCGCCGTCCTCAATGCCTGTCGCGTCTGCGCCAGATCGTCCGGCACGATCCCGAGATCGATGAGTTCGCAACCATCACGCGCCAACAGCGCCGTCAGCGTATAGCGGTTGCTGTCGAAGATCTGACCCGAGGCCAGCACCGATCCGACGGGTTTCAACTCATCCCCCGTCGTGAATAGGGCAACACGCAATCGACGCTGTACCTGTACATGCACCCTGCCGAGGGAAGCCAGAACCCCGATGTCGGCCGCCCGCAGGCGTCGTCCGGCCTCAAACAGGATCTGCCCCATCGCAATGTCCTCTCCGGGCTGCCGGACATTTTTGCCTCGCTGATAGCCGCCCTCGATCAGGCGGATCCCGTCATCGACCGGTTGCGTATCCTCCTGCAGCACAACCGTATCGGTCCCATCCGGAAGCACGGCGCCGGTCATGATACGGATGCAACAGCCCTCGCGGACATAACCCCGGTAAGGGTGCCCGGCATGCGCCGTACCGCAGACGGGCAACCCGCTCTGCCGCATGCGCGGCAGATCATCGGCGCGCAATGCATAACCATCCATGGCTGAACGCGGTTCGGCGGGGACGGGGGCATGAGCAACGACGGACTCGCCGAGAATGCGTCCGGCCGCTTCGGTCAACAGGACGGTTTCCTGCTCACGTAAAGGATCGATCCGGGCTCGGATGATCTCGATTGCCTCGTCCAGCAATAACGACGAGCCATAGTATTTGGGCCGATGCGGCGTCGACGACTGGGACATTAGGCCGCCCCCGACAGAACGCGAGGCATCACCACGAATGTTCGCCACATCGGCAAGGAGACAAAGACAGGACATCTGGGCGTATCGCTGCTTCCGGGATACACCCGGACCAGGTTCATTGCGCAACGGGCAGATGGGGGCATCATATTCTTCCTGAAAACGTACGGACCGTGGGACAGTCAGAACGACCAGACTGACACCCGTGGGTCACGGCCACCGAATGGCGGAGGGGCTATTGCACGGCCTCGGACGCAATACTGCCATAGGGATCGTGAATCACCAGCATCGAATCGCGACGCGCCAGAGAAACCAGCGTCAGGTCGTGGGCAACGGCTCGCCGAATAGCCATCGACGTCGGTACGGACAGGGTTACCAGCATGGGTATGCCCGCCACAATGGCCTTTTCAACCAGTTCGTAGCTGCAGCGAGAACTGAGGAGAACGAAACCCTGCCGCAAATCGACCCCTTGTCGAGACGCTGCACCAATCAGTTTGTCGAGGGCGTTGTGCCTGCCCACATCCTCTCTGACCAAGTGGACATCGCCGGTGACATGCACCGCCGCCGCGGCATGGGCGCCGCCACAAGCCCGGTTGAGGGGCTGATAGGCTTCCAGGTCGGCCAGGGCCTGAAAGAGCACAGGTTCGGGGATAGGCGACGGCGTCCCCCGCGTCAACGGATTCAGGGGGCGAGCCACCTGCTCCAGGCGCCCCAATCCGCATAACCCGCAGCCACTGTCGCCAATGCGATGACGTGTACGCCCGGTCAAACCGCCACCATCGCTCAGTACGACCTCCGCACGCCATCCCAGCGGCGTGTCGACCAGATGAAGATCACGGATGCCCGTTACATCGACGATGAGTTGTTCGGACATCAGAAACCCCGTCACGAAATCCCGAAGATCGCCCGGCGTCACCATCATCACCGCATACGACTGGCCATCACAGACGATCTCGATGGGCACCTCCTCAATGATCGGCCGCAGCAACGTGCCCGCATCGGCGCCGATTCGTCGAACCGATGTTTCGGCAACCTGCAGCGGTTCGCACGTCGACAAGGACTTCATGGAACGCCACGCCCCGGCTTGGTCGTCGCAATACGTGTGATCCTGATCGCTCATACATCGTCTCCTCTGATGCGGAAGGCAAGGCCACCGACCGGTCATCGATTCTTGTCCTAGAGCTTAGTCAGGGGGTCTGCGAATTTGCAAGGCAGGCTATTTATCTCGGAATCACAGGATCAATAGGGGCCACGAAGCTGTCGCCCCGGTAATCCCCCCAGGCACGGATCAGCGACGATCGATTCGGAATTGGGCCAGCAGACGCTGAAGGTTCTCGGCCATGGCCGCCAGCGTATCGCCCTGATGGGCAATCTCCTGCCCATTTTCCGTCGTCATTTCCGTCTGTCGGCTGATGGAGGTGATATTGCGGTTCATTTCCTCGGCCACGGCGCTCTGCTGTTCGGTCGCCGTCGCAATCTGCATGCTCATCCCATCGATCAACTGGATGGAGGCATTGATCTGCTTGAGAGACTGTTCGGTCTCATCCGCATGCAACTTGACCGCATTCATCTGATCTCGGCCACTATCCATCGCCTTGACGGCCTCGGTAATTCCCTCGCGCAAGTGCAGGATCATGTCGGTGATCTGTAGGGTCGATTGTTGCGTCTTGGCTGCCAGGGAGCGAACCTCATCGGCAACCACCGCAAAACCGCGGCCGTGTTCGCCGGCACGGGCTGCCTCGATGGCGGCATTCAGCGCCAGCAAATTGGTCTGATCGGCGATACTGCTGATGAGATTAGTGATCGAATTGATCTCGTCGCCATCCTGCCGCAATTGCTCAATGACCTTGGCGGTTTTCTCGTTCTTTTCAGCCAGCAGCGTAATCGCATTATGCGTCTGCTCGACCTTGTCGTAGCCATTCTGTGTTTCACGATCCGCGTTCTGCACGGCATCGGCAGCCTCGGCCGCGCTTCGCGCCACTTCCTGCACGGTTGCCGTCATTTCGTTCATGGCTGCCGCCACCTGCTCGGTCTCGGCACTTTGCTGGCGCATGCCGTCGAGGGCCTTGTTGCCATTGACCGACAGATGCCCTGAAGTTGTCGACAGCAACTGCGCGGACTCGTTGAATTGACCGAATACAGTGCCGAGGCGCGCTTGCAGCAGTTTGGCCGACTCGCTCAATTGGCCAATCTCGTTATTGCCGAGTACATCGATGGTCTGTCGCAACTGTCCGGAAGCCATATCCTTGATTTGCCGCCCGACATGGCACAAAGGCCGGATAAGCTGAAACATCACCAAGAGATACAACAGGACCGTGGTGAGCGCCAGAACGAACATGGTGGAGAGGGTCAGGAAGAACGCACGTTTGCCGCCTGAGACAACAGACTGCGACCAGGCCGGATCTTCGGCAGACGCCAGTTTCGACGCGAACGCCTGGAGCGACGATGGGATCGGTTGACCAGAATCTTGCACCGCCTGCCGCCAGTCAGACTGAATCTGGGCAATCTGTGTCGTTTCGTGCCGAACGACAGACTTGATCGTGTCGGACTCGTGGAGATTGATTCCGAGCAACAGCAACTGCAGCAGGAAGAGTATGCTGAACCCCAGAAGCAGCAGCCATTTGAGGGGCACATTGTAAAAACTGCGGTGACGCGGCACACCGGCACCCGGGGTTTGATTCATGTGCGCGTAGAGTCGCTCGGCCGCCTTGATCTGCTCCGCTGTCGGTTTGGTCCGAACGGATTGATAACCGACAAGCTGATCCTGTTCGTACACCGGCGTGACGAAGGCATCGACCCAATAATGATCGCCATTCTTGCATCGATTCTTGACCAATTGTCGCCAGGTACCGCCGCCCTTGATGATATCCCAGAGATCCTTGAAGGCCGCCGGGGGCATATCCGGGTGCCGAACCACATTATGACTGACACCGATCAATTCATTTTCGGTAAATCCCGAAACCTGGATGAAATCATGATTGACGTAGGTGATGACACCCTTCAGATCTGTCGTCGAAATGAGCAGTAGATCCTGATCATAATCGACATTCCTCTGGGTTACAGGCTGATTGTTTTTCACGGCTCTTTTCCTTATTTATTATCCGCAACCTGATTATCGACCAAAACTCAAAAAAGTTAACAAATAAAACAGAAAAACAGATTAAAATAGTACACAAGCCCAGTGATAAGCATTGGCAATAAAAATAACACCATTTTCCTTAAAAAAACCAATACCAACAACATTAGAAAATTACTAAATACCAACCTAAGCGCCGAACTCACGAAATAAAAATTATAAAAACTGTGGAATAATCCATTCCCACCTTGCAATTACATTTTGGATTGATCGACTCACAGGAAAACCTGGGCGTTCCAGAAAATATAATGAGTACGAAAACCAAAGGGAAAACCCATAAGCAGTGACAAAAAAACCCGCCTGATATAGGCGGGTTTATATCTTGTGCCTGGATACATCCGAGGCGCGCTCCGTTCACGGTATCCCAGACACCGATGACATCTCGTTCCGACGGCCTGTTTACCGGCGACCGTCGGCGTTATCACTATCGACTGAGGACAACTCGGTAACGCGCTTTCCCGTTGCGCAGGTGCGCGATCGCATCGTTGATCTCCTCGAAGGAGAAGGACTCGGTCACCGGCTTGATGTCGTGGCGGGCGGCGAAATCGAGCATCTTGCCGATGGTGACCGGACTGCCGACAGGCGAACCGGAGACGGAACGCTGGGCCAGGATCAGCGAGAACGCGCCCACGTCCAGCGGTTCCAGCGTGGCGCCCACGATATGCAGCCGCCCCTTGGGCTTCAGCGTGCCGAGGTAGGCGTTCCAGTCGAGCTTCACGTTCACGGTCGACAGGATCAGGTCGAAGCGACCCGCCGCGGCAGCCAGCGCATCGTTGTCCCGCGAATCCAGGGTGTGATGCGCACCGAGAGACAACGCCTCCTCACGCTTTGCTGCACTGGAAGTGAAGGCCGTCACCTCGCAACCCCAGGCGTTCAGGAATTGCAGGGCCATGTGTCCCAAGCCGCCGATGCCGACCACGCCCACCCGGGCATTCGGCGAAATACCGTACTGAACCAGCGGGTTGAAGACGGTGATACCACCACAGAACAACGGGCCGGCACTGGCCGGGTCGACGCCTTCCGGCAACGGCACGACGCTTGCCGCCGACGCCCGAACCTTGTCGGCAAAACCGCCGTGACGGCCGACGATGGTGGACTCTGCGGCGCTGCAGAGGTTCTGATCGCCGGAGAGGCAGGTCTCGCAATGCATGCAATACCCCGAATGCCAGCCCAGGCCGACCCGTTGCCCCGGTTTCAGATGCGTGACGTCCGCACCGACCGCGCCGATCGTGCCGATGATTTCATGACCGGGGACCAGAGGGTACTGGGACATCCCCCACTCGTTGTCGATCATGCTCAGATCGCTGTGGCAGATACCACAATGCTCGACCTCGATCTCGACCTGATCCGAAGCCAGCGGGCCGGGATCGTATTCGTAGGGTTTGAGTTCGCCACCGGGTTCAAATACAGCATAGGCTTTGATCATCTTGTGCTCCTTGGTTTTTCTGACAGCGTTGGCAGCGATCGGCGGATCGCCGTTTCATGCAGACAGAAACACTAGACTAGATTCGGGCAATTTACACAGGTGGCGAACAATTAGTTATGCAATGCATCTACACACAACCCGATTCAGGCGGACCAAGTCGGCCTCGCTGCGGTGCCAATGACGCATCAACCGGGCGCACGCAATTGCTCGATCTGGCGGATCGAAACGCCCATGTCCGTCCAGTCCGCGGGATGGCAGGTAAACAGCAGGATTTGATGCCGCGTGGCCGCATCGAAGATGATCCGTTTCATCTGCACCAGTCGGCTGGGATCGCTGTGCACCAGCGCGTCGTCCAGGATGATCAACGTCGGCCGCCCTGCTGCCTTCAGCAAATCCGCGTAGGCGAGGCGACTGACGAGTCCCAGCTGCTCCCGTGCCCCGAAACTCAGGGCATCGTAGGACAGGTGCTCGGCGGAAGCACCGTTGGGTCGAGCCAGATCACCGGGTGAGAGATCTTCCTCGATCGCCAACGCCCCCCCCGGGAAAAGCAACGGCAGATAATGATCCAGATGGCGCTGCAACGGGGCCTGAAGGCGTCGGGTCAACTCGGCGCGCTTCTCCTCGAGCAGGCGCACGAGCAGATCGAGGGCCTGTGCCCGGCGTTCCAACTCCCGGAAACGACGTTCGGCCGCCTCGTGTTCGAGCTGTACCCCCGCGCGCTCTTCCTCCAGCCCCTGGGCGCCAGCGACCTGCAACGCGGATTGAAGCTGGGCAATGCGGATTCTGCGCTCGTCGAAGGTCTGTCGCGCCTGTTGGGCACTCTGTCGATAGCGTGCGATGTCCTGATCGAGGATGTCCGGTCGGGCCTGATCCAGCGCCGCCTGCTGCGTCGCCACCCGCTCACCCAGCACCGCGATTTCCGCCTGGATATCGACCAGGCGCTGCCGATGGGTCTGTATCCGCTGCTGTTCGGCGGGGTCGGCCACCAGGCCCTGCAACTCGGCGTGTTCCCGCTGCGCAACTTCCCAGCGTGCCTCGGCGACCGCACGACGACTGATCGCCTCCTGAACCTGCGCCTGCAGGGCTGCTTGCCCGCTCAGGGCCTGATCAAGTGCATGCTGCGCTTCCGCCAGAGTCCCCGGCATCGCCGACATCTCATCCTGCGGCGGCTCGGACAGGCGCGCTAGCGTCGCTTTCAAACCAGCCAGTCGGCTCTGCGCTTCCGACCGGGCGATCGCCAGCGCATCCCGACCCTCAGGCGCCAGTTGCGCCAGTTCGCGTTCTACCTCCTGCAATGATTGCCGGACGCGTCGCAGGGCAACGAAGCGCTGCTCGGCCTCTGCCAGGGAGTCGACGCCGATCCGCTGCAGCAGTCGCTGCGTTTCGGCGGTCAGCCCGGTCGCCGCCTCGGCCAACTGGGACAAATCCGAGCCGCCCGGCTCGATCCGGATCCGGCCCAGCTTCGGCAGTACCAACGACACCGGCCGAACCAGAAGCTGCTCGCCCTTGCCGGTGAGTGTCCGACCGTCCACTGTGAGTGCCACACCGGAGTCCAGATCGAACGCGAGGCGAGTTGCCCCAGCCTCCTGTCGAATGGCGTTCTCGCGCAGGGATTGCTGGCAGCGACGCAATGCGTCCAGATCGGATGGTGCCACAGCCAGGGATTGCGCCTCGACGCGCAGGTCACTCTGCGCCTGATAAAGTCGATCCGCCTCGGCCAATTGCGCGGAATACCGCGCCAGTTCGTTTTCGGTGGTCGCCATTTGCTGCATCACGGCCTCACGGTCCGCCTGCTGACGGCACCGTTCATACCCCAGACGCGCCGTCCGGACGATAGCGATCAATTCTGCCTGCTGCGCAACCAGACGGTCGGCATCGACCACCGCGGCCTGACGCTCCGCCACAGCCTGCTTCTCATCTGCGGCGCGTCGTGTCAGCGCCTGCTGACGACGATCCACCGCCGTCAGCTGTTCCTGCACCAGGGTCCGCTGGGTCTCAAGCTCTGCCAACCGCTGACGATCGGCACGGAGCCCGCGCTCCCGTTCCGCCAGCTCCGCCCGTTTGGTCTCGGCCGCCACGCGCGCCCGATCGAAGGCATCCCAGGGTTTATCCTGATCATCCCGGTTCTGATCCGCCTGCAAGGCGCCGAGTTGATCCACCTGCTGGCGATAGGTCTCGATTCGCGCATCCAGGTCTCGAAGCCGATCACCCAGCTCTGCACAGGCCGCTTGACTGTCGGCAAGTTCTCCACGGGGTTTTCCGGTGGCCGTCCTCAGGGCGGCACGCCAGTCACGCACCGTGTCCAGCACGGCGTCCCCTTCGCTGCTTGCCACGGAGCCCAGCTCTTCCTGCAGGGCGGCGCGCAGGTGATCCGTGGCGAATGCGACGGCCTGATGGATCTCCTGACCACTGCCCTGCTCGATCCACAACAACCCCGGAATGCCCCAGTGCTGCGCCCGGCTCTCGCCCTTGGCCGCGAACTCGAAACCCAGCAATTGACCGAGATACTGCTCGGCTTCCTCGCCGGCAAAGTGATGCCCCGCCCGATCCAGATCGCAACGGGGCGATTTGAGAAACACCTTGCGCAACTGGAAGTGCGCGCCGCCGATCTCGAAGTCCAGTTCGATCCGGGGCGCAGCGGACGAATCGCCCCAGGGGAGAAGATCGGTCACCTTCTGTGTCTTGTAGCGCTCGAAGAATGCGGCACGGATGGCACGCACGATCGTGCTCTTCCCCGACTCGTTCGGACCGGCGAAGATATTGAGTCCGGACGAGAACGAATCGATGGTCAGGGATTGTCGAAACTGACGAATCTGTTCGATTCGAAGACGCGTCAGCTTCATCATCCCCGTACCTCGTCACCGACCGGCGCCTGCCGATCCTTCAGAAGCCCGGCCAGCAGGGTCAATGCCTCCCGGGCAATCTCGGCAGGCGCATCGCCCGGTGGTGACGCCGGCCCGCGCTGCTGACGCGCCTGCAATTCGGCAATCACGTCCGCGAGATAACCGTCGGCCTGCAGATCGGCCAGATCCGCCTCCGTGGGCTGCACGTGCAAGTCGCTGAAGTCGGCCCGCATGCCGCGAACCCGTGCTGCGGTGGCGGCAATCAGATCCTGCATTCGGGTCTGCCCGGACAGGTCGGTACGTCCCGAGACGCGCAGGTCGAGCACGTCATCCCCGTTCAGGGCAGTCAGGGAGGCCACCAATCGTTCGAGATCGCTCGGCACATTCAGATCGACGCGCAGCGCCTGCCAACGATAGCGACCGATCCGATGGGGTGTGATCCTCGGCAGGGCACCCGGCCCGTCAATCTCGACTTCCAGAACCTGACCGGCATCGTTGTTGCGGAAGCGATCCGACTCCGGCGTCCCGCTGTAGGCCGTACGCGCGTCGATCTGCTTGAGACCGTGCCAGTCCCCGAGAGCCAGATAATCGAGCCGGGCGGTTTCCGCGCGATTCGCGGCAATGGGGTTAGGCGCATCGATGTCCGCCGCCATCACACCCTGAACGCTGCCGTGCGCCAAGCCGATTCGCACGAGGCCAGTCGGCGTATCGGCGTTATCGAACCAGGCGGTCAGATCGGCGAAGGTATGACGCTGGGTCAGCGGGGCGGTCAATACGACCATGCCAACATCAGGGAACGGCATTGCCTCAGGTTGCAGCGCCAGATGAACATTCGATGGCACGACAGCCAGTCGTTGCGCCCGCGTCCAGATGCTCTCGACCAGGGCGGCATCATGATTGCCGGGCAACAGTACCCACGGACCCGCATACCCCTCCAGGCTGTTGAATAGCCGGCGGATACTGATATCCCGGAGTGTCTGGCTGTCGAACACGTCCCCGGCGACCAGTACGGCATCCACCTGTCGGCTTTGCGCCAAGGCAGCGATACGCTCGACGGCGAGATAGCGTTCGGCGGCCAGCGGCGCCGCGTCGTCCGGATCGAAACCACTGTACTGGCGTCCGATCTGCCAGTCTGCGGTATGCAGAATTTTCAATCACCGATCCTCAATGTTCGCATGTAGGTACATCCATAATCTGACCAAATCGGCCCCCTGTCACCGTTTATTCACCCGTATTTAAGCGCGATGCAATACTGTCACATTAGCCTGTTTGTGAATGACCCATTTACATCCCAACCATTCCAGAGGCTATCCATGTTTTCGCATCCCGCGTGCCATTCACCCTCAAAAATTGCCATCGCCATCGCTCTGAGCCTAGGCGCTATTCCTGCCACCTATGCCGCCGTCGACACGGGCGACATCCAGGTTCAGGGCAAATCCCAGGCCGGAACCGGTTTCTTCATGACTGCCCCGAGCGGTACGGTCAATGACATCCCCGCGGAGAAGCTGAACAAGATCCAGACCTTCAACAAGAGCGCGAGCCAGGCGCAAACGGAAATCACGCCCGGCCAGTTGCAGATGCTGGCCCCCACGGATTCCTTCACGCAGAGTCTCGCCAACCAGCCCAACGTGGTGGTCACGAGCGACGGCAGCAGTCAGAACGGCGATAACGTGACCATCAACGGGTTCGACAAGAACCTGATCAACTGGACACTGGACGGCGTACCGCTGAACGATAACGACAGCTACACCATCTACACCAACGAGTTCATTCCGACCCGCCTGATCTCGGGCATCAAGTACTACCCCGGTGCCGCCTCCGCCGCCCTGCCCGGCCTCGCTGCCTTTGGCGGCTCGGTGGACACCTACACCCTCGACCCCGGTCCGGACTTCTCGGCCTCGGTGTTGACCGGCTATGGCTCCTTCGGCACCTACAATTATGGCGCGCTGATCAACTCCGGTCTGCTGGGCGCCAAGTCTGCCCTGCCGACCTCATTCTGGGTCTATGCCAACAAGAATTACAGCAAGGGTTATTTCCAGAAAACGCCCAGCGACCAGAAGCAATTGCTGTTCAAGAGCATCACCCAGGTTGGCCCGGGCGCCCTGACCCTGTTCTACTCCCGCAACGATCAGAAGTTCAACTACTACTGGGGTTGCTCGGAAGCCGATCTCGCGAAGTACGGTGAATCCTGCAACGGCACCAGCGGCGAGCCGATCGTCAACGGCAAGCCCAACACGAATTCCTATGTGTACCGATTCAACGAGTACAACAACTGGATGGGCTACGCCAAGTACGAAGCGACCTTCGGCAAGACCACCCTCTCCGACCAGCTGTATACCTACCGCGGCAATGGCTATGGGGGCGGCGCCAGCAGCTATGCCACCTGGCTGTATCATCCGGACACCAATACCGTGAGCAAGGTCGCCACACCGGCCAGCGGCGTTCTGATCTATCAGTCCCGCAACGACACCAAGCGCTGGGGCAATATCCTGCGCATGAACACGGCCGTCACCCAGGATTTCAATGTCGAGGCCGGCCTCTGGTACAACCACAACGACACGACCCACGACCGCCGGTATTTCGACGGCTTCGACGGCAATTACCTTGGGTCCCTGTATAGGGAACCGGTGGTCACCAAGCTCTGGGAACCCTACGTCAACCTGACCTGGAAAGCGGCCGACGCCCTCACCGTTCAGGGTGGCCTGAAATACCTCAAGGTCCATCGTGACTTCACCAACCTGGGCGCGCTAGCACAGGGCAAGCCCGGCCAGTTCGGCGTGGATTTCCACACCACGATGCCGTCCATTGGCCTCAACTACCGCATCAACAAGGCGATCAGCGTGTACGCCAACTACACGCAGAACACGCAACCGCCCCAGTACAACCAGTTCTATACCGGGACCTACAATCCCAATCTCGCTCCGGAAAAGGGCAAGACCTACGATGTCGGCATGATCTACGATGCGGGCATGTGGACCGGGGCGCTCGATCTGTTCCGCGTCGATTTCCAGAACTACATCCTGAGTACCGACGTCTATGACAGCACCGGCCAACAGGTCTCCATGCTGGCCAATGCGGGAACCGCGCTCAACGAGGGCATTTCCTGGCAGAACAACTTCAAGATCGACGATCAGTGGTCCTTCTATGCCAACCTCGGCCTGCTGAATGCCCGGATCAAGACCCAGGATCAGCCCTTCCCGTACGCGCCGAAGCATACCCTGTCCCTCGGCGGCGTCTATACGATGGGCCCCTGGCGCGCCACCCTCGGTGCGCAGTCGGTCGGCAAGTCCTACGACAAGAACCTGAACCCGGTGGACGCGCATACTTTGGTCGACGCCAGCCTGCGTTATACTCTGGATCGCGGTGGCATGGACCACTTCGGACTGCATAAGCTGACCGTCGCCCTGAATGCCAGCAACCTGCTGAACAAGCATTACACGTACAAGCAGGCTTATGGCAGTGAATATCGCAACATGCCGCGGAGCTTCTACCTGAGTCTGGAGGCCCAGTTCTAACATGACCCAATCCAACGATCTGCCCTCGGCGGATCGGCGGGAATTCCTGCGCACCGGCGTCACGGCCGGTGCGCTCGTCGTTGGTGGTTTCTGGCCGTTTCCGTCGGCCTGGGCCGAACCGGCGCCACCCGGAGTTCTTCATGCCGGTCCCATGCAAGGTTACGTCGCATCCCGTTCCGGTATCGTCTGGCTGCAGACGCCTGGCGCGGCGGACGTCTTCGTCGAATTTGCGCCCGTGGACAAGCCGGACGACAAACGACGGACCGATCCGCAGAAAACCGTGGCCGAGCAGGCATTCTGCGCCCATATCTCGATCGACGACCTGACGCCCGGCGTGAATTATCACTGCCAGCCTTACGTCAACAACCAACCCGTCGCCGACAAGACACTCCTGCTGCGCACGCAGAAGATCTGGATGTGGCGTGGACCGGCACCGGATTTCACCGTACTGACCGGATCCTGCGCCTACATCAACGATCCGTTCTACGAACGCCCCGGCAAACCCTATGGCGGCGGCTACGAAATCTACGAACCCATGGCCCGCGAACAGGCCGACCTGATGGTCTGGCTGGGCGACAACCTGTATTTCCGCGAACCGGACCTGCTCAGTCCCGAAGGCATGTCGCTGCGCTACCGCAAGGATCGGGCCTTCGCCCCCCTGCAGAAATTCCTGCGTTCGACCCCACAGGTCGCCATCTGGGACGACCACGACTACGGCCCCAACGACAGCGAGATGAGTTTCCAGTTCAAGGGCCACGCCCTGGAACTCTTCAAGACCTACTGGGCCAACCCGAGTTACGGATTGCCTGGCTCGCCGGGCGTGTTCACCAAGGTGAGCCAGTATGATGCGGACTTCTTCCTGCTGGACGACCGCTGGTACCGCGATGCGGACCGGACGAGTCCGGGCGATCGAGGCAAGGTGATGTTCGGCCCCGAGCAGATGAACTGGCTGCGTAATGCCCTGCTCTTCTCGAAGGCAAAGTTCAAGATCATCGCGGCCGGTGGCCAGTTCTTCAACGACGACGATGCCTACGAGGGCTGGAACCAGTACCCGATCGAACGGGCCGAATTCCTGGGCTGGCTGCAGCAATACCAGATTCCCGGAGTCCTCTTCCTGTCCGGTGATCGGCACATCACCGAACTGATCCGCTATCCGCGCCCCCACTACGGTGGAAAGCGGGATTACCCGCTGATCGAGTTCACCTCCTCGCCCATCAACTCCGGGCCTGCCGAAGGCGACGACGACCCGAACCGCGTGCCGGGCACCCTGGTCACGGAGCGCAACTACGGCGTGCTGAAATTCACGGGGAAAGGCAAGGACCGCACTCTGGAGCTGGCCACCAAGGATACGAAGGGTCAGACCAAGTGGACGCACCGGATCACCCTGGCCGATCTCGGCTGGGATTGATCGCCGACGAACCGACATATTGCCCGGGCAACGATCGCCCGGGATCCTGATTATCCAAGGAGCCCGTGATGATCCCGAACGTCGCCCGCGCGATTGCCCGTACCCTGCTGCTTACCCTGATGTTCACGGCAACCGCCCAGGCCTCGGGGCTGGGACCACGAGGCCTGGAAGGCTTGACTGCGGCACGCGGCATGTCGTTCGATCATTACACCTTCGCCGCACTCTGGATGCCTGGCGTCTGCCATAGCTGGCACGATATCGGCACGGTCTGCGACACCACACCGAACGACGCAGCGGTTACCCGGGAATTTTCCCTGCACGGGCTGTGGCCGAGCATTCCCAAGGAACTGAGCGACCGCGGCATGAAACCCCCGACCTGGTGGAAATACGGCTGCTACTGGTATGCGCCCGACCACCGAATTCCCCAGAGCTGCGCCCTGCCGCGCACCGCGCTGCCTTCCACCCTGCAACAACGGCTCGATGCCGCGATGCCCCTGACGAACATCTGTCTGGACCGGCATGAATACACCAAGCACATCGCCTGCTTCGGCCCGAAGGAAGACACGTTCTTCAGCGATGCCCTGACCGTCCTGAATCGCCTCAATGCCAGCCGTTTCACCCGGTGGATCAGCGAACATCGCGGCCAGACCGTCGCCAAGGGTGCCATTCGCCAGGCATTCGCCACCAGTTTCCGGCAACGGGATGCCGCCGCCCTCGAACTGCGTTGCGATGCCCGGCCGGGCAGTCAGCGCCGCGACGTGCTCACCCAGGTCTGGATTACCATCCCCACGGATAAACTCGACACCTTCCCGCAACCCCGAAGCTTCAAGGCGGGTCGACGCGGCAATTGCGCGGATCAGATCGTCATCGAGGACACGCTGCATTGATGCCTCACGGGCGGCCTCTCGAATGAGCGCGCCCGAATCGCCTCATCACGACCAGAGATAGGGGCGCACGGCCGCCACATCTTGCAGGACGATCTGCTGAATGCGCGGATCGGGATCCAGTCGGCGCGGATCGATCTGCATCATCCGCAGAAAATACGGAATCAGCGCCTGACGGACCGGCTGGACAATCCGGCCATCCGTCATCCCGTAATCCTCGGCGATGACGGCCTGCTGAGCCGGAGGCAACTCGGGATGCGGGACAATCGCCACCTCGTGCAGGGTATGCCACGCCGTGTCGTCCCCATCGGGGATCCCTTGTTCCGTGAGCAAGACAACCGGCCCACGCATGCGTGCCAACACGAAATCCCGATAAGCCTCATGGGTGTCGCTGAAGGCCCGTACGTGCCAGCGAAACCCGTTATATACCAGCGTATGTGGGGAGAGCGTCAGAACAGCGGGTTCGGGACGGTTCATGGACTGATACGACACCTGCAGCTTGATCTGCTGGCAGATCGCCCGGCTCACGGCGCGCAACAACGACCAGTCCAGTTCCCGTTCCAGCGGCTTGACCATGGCCATGGCCGGGCTTTGCGCCGACAGGGCCACCACCGGCGCACCGGACTGCATCAGCGGCAGAGCATCCAACAACTCCGATGCCTTGCCGCTCAGCAATAGCGGTTCGAACACCGCGCTCGCCTCATAGTATTTGCGGGATTTGTTGTAGATGAGGTTCTCGGGCCGCAACCCGTGATAGACCGCGAAATCCTTCGAGGCCTGCGCACGACTGATGCCAAAGGTTTCGATCAATGCCTGCGTGCGCACCCAGCCCGTCAACAGTACCGTGCATTCGAGCAGCTTCAGACGTTGCTGCACATCCCACTTCAACTCGCTTGTCGCGTTCACGCGTCTCTCCCACGCAGTATTTCCAGGCACATTCTGACAGCGCCCGTATTTATGTCAATAAAGTAGACACGATATGTTGACAGGTGATTTTTGTGCGTCTACTATTTGGGTGTGTCTTGTTTCTAGGCACGTAATCGCACATAGGAGCGCCATCATGACTACCTACGCCGACGAAGTGATCGAAACCTGGGCCGAGATCTATCAGGCCTGTCGCCTCCAACAAACGGGGCTGAGCTTCGAGGATTTTCTC
The DNA here is from genome assembly GCF_001663815.1 of Halothiobacillus diazotrophicus. Lineage (NCBI taxonomy): Bacteria > Pseudomonadati > Pseudomonadota > Gammaproteobacteria > Chromatiales > Halothiobacillaceae > Halothiobacillus > Halothiobacillus diazotrophicus. Next base: position 211,953 of record NZ_CP016027.1, on the reverse strand, counting down.
GCGGCCCCCGCAGACCATCTGAATCGTCTGGGCATGAGCGATGCAGAAGAAATCATGAAGTCGGGGTTTCTTCCCTTGTTGCCGGAACAGGCACGGGTACGGATGGCTCTGGCGGAAGAACCTGCCACGCCGCCCAGAACCACACCGCCGCAGCCGGCAACTGCGCGTACGGGCAAAACCCTTGTTCCCTGGCAGGCGGGCATCGTTGATCCCCTTTGTCTGACCTGACGGCCCGCTCTGTCCTGATGATCCGCGCTGACCTGACAGTACGGGGCAAGCGGATTGTCCGCTCAATCCTAAATGCTGACCACGGGACGCTTTCGTGCACCATCGCATGGCGTGCCCGGTCAATTGCCCGGAATACAGCGAATCGCCTTCCATCCAACGGAATCCCATGCTGGGGTATCGCGTCCGTCATTCTGGCGGCATTTCAGCAATCCTGCGTCTTCACGGGCCTTTCCAGACAATCGTCAATCTGGCCGGATTTTCCGCACTAATTGAATGCATGGCATAACTCAGGTGCTCAACCTCGGTGCCGAATTTGCCGGGCTGATTTTGCCGAACTTTCCATTTCACGCGCCGTTAACCCAATGTTAACAGTGGCTTGCGAATTTCTTGAACAATTGGCCAGTTTTTTGCATTGCTAGATACGACTTCGCGCACCGGTCAATTCCGGGCGCTTCAAGCCAGTTTGAACCCGATCAACCGGACCTTTTTTCTCGATTCGTGAGGCTTCGCCATGTTGGATTATTTGATTAAGTTGAGTGTCATGTCCGGCGGTCTGCTGCCGCTGATGGCCCTGCTGCTCCTGATTGCCCTGGCGGTCATCATCGAACGCCTCTATTTCTTCAACTGGGTGATCCGGGCTGGCCTGGCCATGGAGTACGCCGTGCAGAAGGTGCGCTACGGCGATCGCAAGAGCCTGCAGCAGGTGGCCGACCACTATGCCGGTGCGCCGCAGGCCGTGGTGCTCTCCGTCGCGCTCAACTCCCGCGGCGAGACGGCCGAGGTGATGGACCGGCATATCGAGGAGTCCATGCTGTGGCAGCTGCCCAAGCTCGACCGCATGCTGTGGATCCTCGACACCACCGTGACCTTAGCCCCGCTGCTGGGCCTGTTCGGCACCATCATCGGCATGATCGAGACCTTCGACGTGCTGGGTGATTCCAAGGATCCCAACGCCGTCACGGGCGGGATCGGCCATGCCCTCATCGCCACCGGCGGCGGTCTGCTCATCGCCATCATCACCGTGGTGTTCCTCAACTACTTCAGCAAGCGCGTCCGCCTGACCATGCATCAGATGGAGCTGCTCAAGACCATGGTCATCAACCGCATCCATGGCGGCGGCGTCACCCCGAGCGAGGCCTACGGCGCGCAGGCGGCCACGCCCGAGAACCCGCCCATCGGCAGCCAGCCCCAGGCCACCCTGTCCTGAGCCGCGGAACGACGAGGTAACCCACCATGGCCAAGCGATATCACTACCTGGATGCCGAGCGTCCGCGGATCGAGATCATCCCGATGATCGACATCATGATGTTCCTGCTCGTGTTCTTCATCATGGTGACGCTCAAGATGATTCCCGGCACCGGCGTGCAGCTCAACCTCCCCGGCGCCAGCACCGCAGACAAGCTGCCCACCACCCAGGTCGTCATCGGCGTCGCCGAAGACGGTTCCATGCACATCGCCGACCAGACCATGGACAAGGATCAGCTGGCCGCCTACCTGAACAAGATGCACCAGGACAAGACCCAGGAACTCCAGGTCATCATCGCCGGCGACAAGCAGGTCTCCCTGCAGAACCTGCTCGCCGTCATGGACGTCGCCCGCGCTCAGGGCATCTCCGGCGTCGGCATCGCTACCAGTGAGGTGAAAAAGTGAAACCCACGATGAGTCGGGCGGAAACCGTTTCCTCGCCCATCGCGCTGGATTTCAGCATTCCCAAGGAACGGCGCCTCTCCTTGCCCAAGGCGATCATGGTGGCCTTGGTGATCGAAGCAGCGCTGATCGCCGGCATCGCCTATGTGTCGACCCAACACAAGAAAGCACCGGAGAAAATCACCCAGGTCACCGAATTCATCCCCATGTCCATGCCGGCACCCACGCCGCCCAAGCCCGTGGAGCCCCCGCCCCCGGAACCCCCGCCACCACCGGAGCCGGTGCCGCCACCGCCGCCACCGCCGCCTGAGCCGACGCCACCGCCAAAGCCGGATCCGATCAAGACCGAGCCGCCCAAGCCGCTACCGAAATCGCCGATTCAGGAGCCGCCCAAGCCAAAGCCGGTTCATCACGAGAAGCCGAAGCCGCATAAGCCCAAGCCGAAAAAGGTAGAGCCGCCCAAGGAACCGCCAAAACCGACGCCACCCCCGAAACCCGTGGCCGAGAAGGCGCCACCGGCACCGCCCAAGCCCGCCGAACCGGCACCACCCAAACCCGCGCAAGCCGGTGCGAGCAGCGAAGCGAAAAGCGTCAGCCGCGTGAAGCCGGACTATCCGCGACGTGCCTTGAACGCCGGTATCGAAGGCTGGGTCAAGCTCCGGTTCACCGTCACGGCCGACGGACATGTCGACCACGTGACCGTCATCGAATCGAACCCGCCACGCCTGTTCGATCGCGCTGCCGTGGATGCGGTCAAGCACTGGGAGTTCAAGCCCAAGATGGTAGACGGCAAGGCGGTTGATGGTCAGGTGGAACAGGTGATCCAGTTCAAGCTGAGCGATCAGTAACGGAACCGGCCCAAGGTGCGTGTTCGTAAGCCGGGGAGCCACAGGCTCCCGCGCGGGGCGGCACCACAGCAGATAACCGCCTCAACCCAAGAAGCCCGCATGAATCGAATCCTCATCCATAATGCCGACGTTCTGGTCACCATGAATGCCGACCGCGAGGAGTTGCCCCATGCCAGCCTCCTCGTCGTCGATTCACGGATCGTCCACATCGATTCCGCCGCCCGAATGCTGCTCTGGATCCAGCAGGATCCCGGCAACCGCCAACCGGACCGAATCCTCGATGCTCAGGGCTGTGTCGTCACGCCGGGCCTCGTCAATTGCCATCATCATCTCTACCAGACCCTGACCCGCACCATCGGCACCGGGGAAGGCAAGGTACTCTTCGATTGGCTGAAGATGCTCTACCCCATATGGGCAGAAATGGATCCCGAGGCCATCTATACCAGCACACAGGTTGGCCTCGCCGAATTGCTGCTGTCCGGCGCCACCACCGTCGCCGATCATCTTTATCTCTTTCCCAACGGCATTCGACTCGATGACGAGATTGCTGCCGCGCAGGAACTGGGGGTGCGTTTTCATCCGACCCGCGGCAGCATGAGCCTCGGCGAAAGCCAGGGCGGCCTTCCCCCGGATCGCGTGGTCGAATCCGAAGCGGCCATTCTCGAGGACAGCCAGCGGGTCATCGAAACCTTTCACGACCCGGAACCGCTCGCCATGGTTCGGATCGGTCTCGCCCCCTGCTCCCCGTTCAGCGTCACCGGCGACCTCATGCGCGAAAGCGCGCGGCTAGCCCGAAGCTACCGCCGCGTCGGGCTGCACACCCATCTGGCCGAAACCCTGGATGAGGATCGTTTCTGCCTCGAACAATTCGGCATGCGTCCGCTGGAATACGCCGAGTCGGTGGAGTGGATGGGCGCGGACGTCTGGTTCGCGCACATGGTGCACCCGACGGAACCGGAAATTCAGCGAATGGCCCATCATTGCTCCGGGGTCTGTCATTGCCCGAGCAGCAACATGATTCTCGCTTCCGGCATCGCGCCGGTGCGTCGGATGGTGGATCTGGGGGTGCGGGTCGGCCTGGGCGTGGACGGCTCGGCCAGCAACGACGGCAACCACATGCTGGGCGAAGCGCGACAGGCGATGCTGCTGCAGCGCGTCGGCTGGCCCGGCTTCGAATCCCGCGCCGACCGATTTTCCGCCCGGGAAGCGCTGGAACTGGCTACGCTCGGTGGCGCACGGGTGCTGCAGCGCGACGACATCGGCAGTCTGGAAGTCGGCAAGGCTGCGGATATTGTCGCCTTCCGCATCGACGATCTGGGCCATGCCGGTGCCCTGGGGGATCCGGTTGCCGCCCTCGTCACCTGTGCACCGGCGCGCGCCTGGTTTTCACTGATCAACGGACGGATCGTGGTCGAGGATCATCAGGTCGTTGGGCTCGACGTTGACATGCTGGTCAAGCGTCATAACCGGTCCAGCAGAACCATGCTGAAAAAAGCCGGGGTACTTTGACCCCGGCAACATCGCATCACACAAAACGATTCAAGACGGCTATACAAGCCAGAGAATCAAGCAATCCTTCGCAAAAGTTTTACTATCCGTTTCCCTTACCTCACGGGTGCCGCCCCTAGTACAGGGATCGGACGCCCGGCCCCTCGAACCACGCATCCCCACGCCCATCAGGGCAGGCAATCCTTGCCTTTGAGCAGGTCTCGCGGATTGGCCGCGTCGGCATACCAGGCATCGGGAACCGGCGAGGTTTCCGGTGTCGGGTAATGCCCCTTGAGGATCTTTTCGCCATAGCGCCCGATCAGGGCCACGGCAATCCGATTACTCATGTCCTGGGCCAGTACGGAGGCGTTCTTCACATGAACCCCCGGGTCGGTCGACTTGGGCGGCACCGGAATGCCCCGCTCGGTATCGGGAAATTCGAAAATGCTGTCCGATATCGTGCTGACCTCGATGAAGGGCACGTCGTACATGGCCGCCACGACCGCGGAGAACCAGTCGCCATCCTCGTCCAGCTCGTGGAAGACCTGATGGGTCTTGTGGATGAACGCCTTGTTCGCCAGCCACATGGTCGAAGTACCCTGAATCCCGTAATAGAAGATCTTGGGATGCGCTTGCGTCACGCCGGGATTCACCCAGTCCGGCATTTTCGCCTTGGCGGCGACCTCCGTCGCCGAGCAGGCCAGATAGTGCAGCAGGGTCGGGTTGGCATACAGCATGTTGAAGCGCCCCATCGCACTCTCGGCAGTGAACTCGTCGGGAATCAGATCGCCCGCTTTCGTCATGAAGAAGTTGGCGAAATTCACGTGCTTGGCACCCAGCACCACATCGCCAATCACCATCTGATCCGCCTCGAGATGCGCACCCGAGGTACCCGGATAGATCAGGGCCTTGATATTGAAATGCGTGAGCATCGCCTGGGCCGACATCGCGCGGGTGACCGGCCCGCCGAAGGGCTGGATGCAGATGACGGTCGGCACCTGCTTGAGGGTGCCCACGAAGTACGTGAACGGTCCGTATTTGAGCGTCTTTTCCTTCACGAACTGCGACATCAGCACGCTGTAGTCCGGCGGACCGATGGGGACCAGAATGCCCAGACGGGGCTGTGGATGGTAGGTCATGTCGGGCGCTGCCGCTGCGATCTGCGGCACCCCCAGCCACCCTGCCGCGACCAGCGCCATCATTGCAACGGAGGTCATCACACGGCGCGGGGCCGACCGGAGCCGTCCGGACGGGTTGGGCATACGCAATACTGGATTCCTGATCAATGACATGGGGTGTTCTCTCCGTTAAATGGGCATCGTCATGGCTGACGGACTCGGAACGATTCGTGACTCATGGTCTGGCTACATGATTCATACGGTTAATCTCGGTGCCGATGTACCGGGCCCGGACGGTCATGGCGTCGGCGCCTTGCCGGCCAGGATCGCCTTGCCGACCCGACTGCCGACGAGATAGGCCGACTCCAGGGAGGCGTCATACCCGGTGTACGCGCCGTGCTGCTCGCCGTTGGCGCTCTGTTCCGCCGTCATGCCCGGGGGTTGCGCGTCAAAATTGCTGGCCGTCCGCAGCAGGAGTGCCCGATTCCAGTCGGCCAGGCCGGACTGGGTCAGGGAATACAGGGCCAGCAGCGCACCGGAATCGTTCATGGCCGTGGTGCCCAGTCGGGCCTTGCCATCGGTTTCATAGGCCACCCAGCGATGCGCCCATTCATCCATCAGTCGACCGTGCCAGAAGGTTTCCGAAGCGATATTGGCGCCGATGGCCACTTTCGGCGTCTGCTGCGCCAGCGGAAAACCGGTGTATTCCGCATCCACCGCCTTCATCGCCGCATCCTGTGGCAGGGAAATTCCCTTGGTCAGCCCGTAGGCCCAGTGCAACAATTTCGGATTGAGCTGGATAACGGTGCCCCGGCTGTTGAGGTGCGCCTGGTCCTTGGGCCAGGTACGTACGTCTTCGGGAGAACCGGCCGGCACGCGCGGTTCCTCCCCCGGTCGGGTCTTGTCGATGGCGTAATAGCCATCCGGCCAATCCTTGGGCATTTCCCGGGGATCGATCAGATGCAGCAGATCGCCGTTCACCACGTAATCCGTCCAGAAGGCCGCGCCCATCGTGCCATCGTTCGGCGACACGCCGGCGATACCGTTGATCAGCCAGTAGCTCTGGCGCAGATCGAACCGGGCATCATGGCCCAACGCCATGAGATTGACTGCCGGTCGGATCTGGCCGGGCCCGACGACCACGGCGATCTCGCTGCCGTCGGCATTGGCGCGCACGGGATGCGTCATGCCGGGCACCGGAATCACCCGATCGAGGTGATCCCGCGTCACCCAGTGCTGCAGTTCGCCGGGCTTGTCGCCCGTATCCTTGCCGATCTCGAAATAGGTCACCACGACCAGCTTGGGTCGCAGCGGGACCTTGGTCGGATTTAAGGTCGGATCCATGGCCGAATCGGATTTCTGATCCGAAGCCAGCCCCTCAGCCTGGGCCGTTGCCAGCCAGACACTGACCACCAGGATCAATCCACGCAACAAGACTCGCCTATTCATCACTCATCACACTCCACAATCAGCGCCCCAGTGCACGAATTCATTTGGTATGCACGCCTGATGGTCAATGCCGCTCAATGATCGTGGGCCGGCAGGATCTTCACCTGACGAACCCCGATTTCATGCGCTATCCGTTGCATCTTCATCGCCACGGCGCGGGCAGCCTCGCCCAGAAACGTAATCGTCAGGACGCGATTCGGATCGGCAGCCGCCATCTTCTTCAGTTCCACGCGCACCTGCTTCTCCGAGAGCTGCATGCCTTTCCAGAGCAGTTGCTCGTTGCCGTCAACGTCCAGCGAAAACCCCTTGTTGTCCGCACCGATCGTATGGGCGAAATTCGGTCCGATCAGGAACGTCAGAAACCCCGGTGTCGCCCAGTCGGCCTTGCTCCCATACTTCTTGAGGAAGGCGTAGTCGGCTCCGATGCGTGCGCGCTGTGGACTCCAGGCCGGCGACAGCACGGAACTGACCAGCAGGTACTTCGCCTCCTTGTGCAGCACGATGGCCTTGGCGGTACCCGCCGGACAGGGGACCATGAGCACCTGTCCCTTCGCCAGATCGCGTCCCATGGTGTACTTGGCGACGTGACCATCGGCATAGAACAGGTAGTAATCGGCCGGTCCTCCCTCGATCAGGGTCTGGTAGTCGTCGGAATACAGCCAATGCAGGTAATTGACGCGATATTTGGGCGTCAGCATGAAATAGATCGCATTGCTGGCTGGCGATTGGCCATCCGATGCGGTGACCTGGAGATCCGAGACGCGCGCGACCGAATACATGCCCGACTCCGCATTCAGGTGTTGCAATCCCAGCGAATCGATCAGCGTCTGGACACGGTCCTCCGCCGTCGAGGACTGGGTCGGAGCGGCAAGCAGTGGCGGCGAAAACACCGACACCATGGCCAGCATCAGCCCGACCAGCCCCCTGGACCGAATGCCATATCCCTGATTTTGTTGACCTTGATCGTTCATTCGCCGCGCCTCAACCCTAATTCGTCACCGCAAAATCATGCGGCAAGGCGGCGGGCAGATTGGTCTGAGGCGAGTCGGTCGGCGCCGCCGGATCCTTGGGTGGGAAACACAGCTTGAAGTGCTTGCAGGCAAAGGAATAGTTCACCGGATGCACGTCCTTGAAGGCCGCCCAGCCCTTGCGCTTGAACTCGGACTCGAATCGGGCGATGCGCTGGTCGTATTCCTTCAGGAGTTTCTGCTTGGTCGCCGCATCCACGAAGGCGTACTGGATCGAATTGCGCCCCAGCGTCACGATCTCGTGCCAGGACAGGTTGAAGTTGGTCACGGCCACGTAGAACTCGTCCGTCAGGTTCGAATCCCACATGCCCCGGTCGTCCGTGGAGAGCGCCACCGGAATGCCGATGCGCAGATACTCGGGGAACGGGTGATGCGCGAAGTCGGGCACGTATTCGAGCAGCAGGTTGCTGATCAGGTTGATCTCGACCATGAAGTGGTTGTCGCGCATCAGCAGCATGGTCTGCGGATCCTCGATGAGGTTCACGCCATGACCGATCCGCTTCGCGCCCAACAACAGGGAATCGCGCACATGATGGTCGGGCTGATCCTCTTCCCCGGCGTGGATCGCCAGATTGATCGCGGGATACTGCCGGCGCAGATCGCGCAAAGTGGACAGGAAGCGCAGCGGATAGCCCTTGCCGTTATCCTCGCGCCCGACGAAATTGATGCCGACGTACAGGTCGCGATGCTTGTCGACAAAGGCATATTCGGCCCGTAGCTGTTGTTCTGCCGTGGGCGCAAACCGCAGCACGGAGGTCTGGAACCGAACGGTCACGCCCGTCGCCTTCGCCTCGGGCGAAGCCAGGATCTTGCGGTACAGGGCCACGACGTCGTCCGGCGGGATGGGACTGCCATCGGGTTTCAGGAACCCCATCGACCCGTTCATCATCTCGAGATAGATCAGCCCTTCCCGGCCGAAGGCCCGCATGTTGTCCAGCAGGATGTCGCTGATGATGTACGGGTTGCGGGTGATGTCGTTCAGCCGCTGCCAGTGTGCGCCGAAGAATTCGTCGCGACCCTCATAGGGTTTGTTCAGGCGAATGCTGTTCAGCCAGCCCGTCTTCTCGGCCGGAGTCAGATCCTGCAGACGCTTGAATTCGCCCTGTTCGCAGGCACTGAGTTGCTTGTAATGGGATTCCTGAAGATTGCGGAACAGCAGGAGATACGGTGCGCGACCATACTCGTTCACATCGAAGGGGGCACAGTTGTTGATCCGAACCTTGGTGTAATAGGTGTAACCATGGGTCTCCTGGGCCAGCGCCGCCGCCCACCACCATTCCGAACGGCCGGCGCCGGTCAGGTGATCATGCAGGTCACCGCCCTTCGGCATGGCGTACAGAAAGGTATACAGCTGGGCCGGTGTCGCCTTCTGCTTCACGGCATCAAACCAGGCCTCGTCCCCGACCGCCCAGGCGGCTGGCCCGACGACCCATTGGAGGCAAAGGACAAACACCACAATCCATGATTGACGCTTAAACACCGGAAAACTCCTCAAATAACGACTGAATCTTGGCTTCGGCAGGATTCGTCACGAATTACAAATACGTCAGCAAATGCAACGAAAACTCGGCTGCCGAGCGCGCCGCAATGGGGCCCAAACGCAGGTAATCGTTGTTCGGCGCTTCCTGGGCGACATTGCTGCCCGCGCGCACGACGAGATACGGCACGCCGAGTGTCTGGCACACATGCCCCAACGGGCCGGATTCCATTTCCATGATGTCGTCGTGAAAGCGCGTGCGCAGCAGCCGGATGCGCCGCTCGGTCACACCGAACAGATCCGACGAGGCCACCACACCACGGCGCACCTTCACGGTATAGGTGGACCCGTTGGCAGTCACTTTCGGTGCCTGGTAGGTGGCGATGGCCTTGTCAGCCAATTTCAGCAAAGCATCAGGCGGTGAGAACGCGTTCTGCACCTCATTCCCATCATCCGGCCCGTTCATCGGCCGATAGACCATCCCCTTGCGGGTGAGGCTGCCGTAATCGTGCTCATACACGACATTGGCGACGATCACGTCCCCCGTACGCAGCTTCTTGTTGATCCGGGCACCCGTGCCACTCATCAGCACCAGCCGCGGCTTGAACTGGGTGATGAACAAGGTGCTGGTCATGCCGGTGAACACCTTGCCGATCCCGGTAATCGCCACGACCACCGGCTTGCCGTCAATCTTTCCCTGCCAATACGGAATACCCCAGAGGGACTTCTTCTCACGATCGGTCATGGCCGCGACGAAGGGTGGGATTTCCTGCGGCACGGCACCGAGGATCAGGATCGTGTCCGTCGGTGTGTAGTAGGTGGGATGGTCCACGCCTTCCGCCGCGAACACGCTGCGATAGCACAGCAAGGCAAGAACCAGCAACAGACGACCAAGTTTCATGACAGGCACTCCTCAAATACTTCATAACGACCTTTCGGGCCCACTGGCTTGCAGCCAGGCTTCGGCGCGACGGGATGCGCCCTCTAGCGACCCGGCGGCGTTGTCTTGTAGCGATCCCAATGCGCGATGAGTTCATGCGCCACCACCGAACCCGCGCGGTATTCCGCCTCGAAGGCTGGCTTCGTGCCCAGAGACTCGTCACCGATCGTGGTCAGCACGCTCTGACCCGGCGGCGGCATGCAGTAGTTGCTGGCGCCCCGCAACATCATGACCCGGCTGAAATCCACATAGCCCTGCTTCGCCATACGTTGCAGGGTGCCGACATAGGCGGCCTGCTCCATGGCGGTGGTGGCGAAATGATCCTTGCCGTCGGTCCAGAGCTTGACCCAATCGCGTGCCCATTGCGTCCGTTCCGGCCCATGCCAGTAGCGGGCCGTGGCCAGGGTGGCGCCCATCAGGATTTCCGGCGGTTTCTGCGCCTGGGTATAGCCGCTGTACTTGTCCCGCCAGGCTTTCAGATCCGCCGCATCCTTGAGCGTCACTCGCGACTTCGAATAGTCGTAGGCCCAGTCGGCCAGCCCCGCATTCAGGGGATAATTCATCGAATAGCTGAGCGTGGCGCCGCCCCAACCGCCGGCATCCGCATGGGTCTTGGGCAACTGGTTCGGCCCCATCGTACCGATCGCGAACAGACCGTAGGGCCAGCCCTTGGGAATATCCGCCCCGCCGATCTCCCGCATCGCATCGGCATCCACGACGTTCTTCGCCCAGACGGCGCTACCGATAGAACCCGCCTTGGGATCGATCCCGGCGATACCGGTGATAATCCAGTACGTTTTGCGCAAATCCAGACAGGGATCCAGACACAGCGCCATGATCAATTCGCTGGCGGGCACCGTGGACAGAAACTTGTCCCGCGTATTGCCGGCCACGCTGCCGTAGAGCCCATCCGCGTTGAATCGAAGCGGATGCGGCGCTCCCGGTACCACCAATGTCCCGGTGAGTTTTTCGCGTTCGGCCCAGTACTGGAACTCACCGGGCGCATCGCCGGTATCGTCGCCGACCTCGAAACCGGCCAGCACGATGACCTTCGGCGCGATCTTGTCTTCGGCATAGACTGGCGATGCCCCGAGAAGAACGGTCATCAACACGACGAGCGCTTGGCGCATGGACGTTCTCCGATTACGGTTGGCTCGGCAGACGGTCGCGATACACGGACCAGCCGGCGATGAGTTTCTGCACGACCCGGTTGCCTACCTGATAGGCGGCTTCCAGCGCGGGACGGCCCTGCTCGGGATACGGTGCCGTCGTACTCCAGGCGGCGGGTTTGCCTTTGGGCGGCATGCTGTAGTTGCTCGCGGTACGCAGCACCATCACCCGATTGAGGTCGACCCGATGGGTACGCGCCAAGCGCCGCAGCGCCGTCAACGTACCGCTGTCCTCCATGTCGGCCATCATGAAATTGCTGTCCTTCCCGGCCTGCAGATGCATCCAGTCGTTGGCCCACTGATTCAGCTTTTCCCCGTGCCAGTAGGTACTGGCGGACAGATCGTCCCCCATCGTGACGAAGGGTGGTCGCTGCGCGTTCGGATAACCGACGTACAGCTTGCGGAAATCGGCGATGCCTGGGCTGTCCGCCACGGGATGATCCTTGGTTTGGTCGTAGGCCCATTCGGCCAGCTTGGCATTGAGCGGGAAATGAATGGTGTCGACGGTCCAGCCGGTGGCCTTGTCGTTGGGGGCTTTCGCACCCAGCGGCAGCAATCCGTAGGGCCAGGATTTGGGAATCTCGCGTGCATCGATCTCGTAGAGCAGATCGCCGTCCACCACATGGCGCGCCCAGGCCGCGGTGCCGAGGGAAACGTCCTCGGGATCCCCGCCGGCGATGCCCGCGATCACCCAGTAGGCCTTGGAGAGATCGAACCGGGGATCCATGCCCAGGGCCATGATCGACGCCGTGGCATTGGTGATGCCGCCGCCCGTGCAGATGCCGAGCAGGCCCTGGTCGTTCATGCGCAGATCGTATTCGCCCAGGGGAAACGGATACACCCGATCGAGCTTCTGCCGTTCCACCCAGAACTGGTATTCCCCGGGCGCATCGCCGGTCGGCTTGCCGATCTCGAACATGCTGACCACGACCACCTTGACCGGAGTCGGCCGGTTGACGATGGGGTTGCCGGCCCAGGCGGAATGACTGGCGCCACTGGTCACTCCGCAGGCCGCACCAGCGACCAGAAGCCATGTCACCAGGCGTTGTGTCCATCGAGATCGGGGCATGCGCATGATCGCCCTACTCCGCCTTGTCCGCACCCGCCATCTGGGCGGGTGTATGATCCCGGTAGATATCCCAATGATCGACCAGGGTATCCACCACCTTCGAACCCACCCGGTAGGCGGCCTCGACCGAGGCATCGAGCCCGGCGTAGCCCTCGTGATCCTGCAGCAGATCGTCCACCGCCGTCACGCCCGGCGGCGGCATGGTGTAGTTGCTGGCCGTCCGCAGCACCATGACGCGGTTCTTGTCGACCTTGCCGGTCTCGCTGAGATAGCTCAGCGACTGGTAGGTGCCGGTATCCTCCATGGCCGAGGAGACGAAATTGCCCTTGCCGTTCGTCCAGTACTTCACCCAGCGCTCGGCCCATTCGTTGAGCAACTTGCCGTGCCAGAACGTCATGGCGGCGAGATTGTCGCCCTTCAGCACGAAGGGTGGCTTCCGGGCATTGGGATAATTGGTGTAGAGCGAGCGGCGCTTCTGCAGCACGGGACTGTCGTCCAGCTTCACGTTCCGGGTGAGCTCGTAGGCCCAATCCGTCAGCTTCGGATCCAGTTGGAACATCTCGCCGGTTGGCGCGGGACGATTCGGGTCGTAGGGCTTTTTCGTCCCGCGGGCGAAATAGCCGGTCGACCAGCCTTTTGGAATTTCCCGGGCATCAATCTCGTAGGCCAGGTCGCCATCCACGAGGTACTCGGCCCAGGCCGCCGAACCGATGGAAGCTTTGGCCGGGTCGAACCCCGCAATCCCCGCCACCAGCCAGTAGGCGTGAGATAGATCAAAGCGCGGATCCATACCGAGCTCCATCACCGCACTGGCGGAATTGGCGGTGCCCATCCCCGTAACCATGCCGAGCACACCGGTTTTCGGGTTGAAGAAGAGGTCATGATGATGGGCGAACTTGAACCGCTCGTTCAGATGCTGCCGCTCATGCCAGAGTTGGAATTCGCCGGCCTGATCGCCGCTGTCCTTGCCGATCTCGAACATCGTGACCACCACGACCTTGACCTCGATCGGCTTGTGCGCGGCAGCACTGACCATCTGCGGTTCCGCCGGCTCCGCCTGAACGGAACTGCAGATGACCCCCATCCCCCACGTTAGCAGCAGGGCGGGCAGCCATTTTTGGGTGCGTTGAAACATGATTTTTACTCTCGATGAATGCATTAGGTTGCGTCATGAATACCCATCGGCCCCGGTCGGCCGTCGCAGACGGACGGCCGGGGCGAAGCGCATCAGAACTTGTAGGTAACGGTGGCTTCGTAGGTACGTGGCAACTGCGGCAGAACGACGTTGGAACCGAACAGATCCGTGAAGTTGGCACGGTAGTACTTCTTGTTGGTCGCGTTCTTGACGTAGAAGCCGAACTTCCAGTTCTTGGTGCTGTAGTCGGCACCCAGGTTGACCAGGGTGTAGCCCGGCAGCTTGACGGCCTTCGAGAATCCGGAGTACGTCGAGTCGACACGGATCAGGCTCAGGCTGCTGGTCAGACCGGCCAGCGGACCACTGTCGAAGTTGTACAGGAAGTTCAGGCTGTAGATGTTCTCCGGCACACCCGCCTTGCGGCCGTCGCCCGCCGGAACGATACCCAGCACGGCACCGCCGTACATCAGGCTCGGATCGAAGCCGGCCGGCATGTCACCCGCACCGATGAACTGGAACTGGGTCCCGTTCTGCAGCGACGTGAGGTTGTACACCTTAAGGTTGGTCCAGGCACCCGTGACGGTCAGGTTGTTCGTGACAACGCCGCGCAACTCCAGCTCCCAGCCCTTGGACTCGGTGGTGTTGTTGGTGACGGTATCCTGCGCGCTGTAGTCGAGACGGCTCTGGTCGAAGTGATCAAGTGCCGCGTACAAGCGGTTGTCGAACCAGGTACCCTTGATCCCGAATTCCTTCAACTTGGAACCCGCAATGCTGTTGCCACTGGCCACGACGGCCGCCGGCACCTGCCCACCCTGCCCCGTGATCAGGGTCGTCTGGCGAGATACGGTCACATACGGGCTCAAACCGGTGTGCGGGATGTCGTAGGTCAGACTCGCAGACCAGGAGAAACCCCCGGTGGTATCGGACTGCTCGATGCCGGCGATGCTGCCGCAACTCACGCCACCCGCCAGACAGGTCGACTTGACGTCCAGCCAGTCATAACGAAGACCGGTCATCAAATGCAGGGAATCGTTCAAGGTATGGTTTGCCAGGAATGCCAGACCATAATCGATATATCGACCGGTGGTGTTATGCGAGTACGGCTCCTGTCCCTTTGTGGCCAGCGTCCGGTGATCGATCGGCGTGCTCGGGCCGGTCAGATCCCGACGATCGAAGAACTCATAGGCATAGTTGTCGCCGTGACGGAAGTCCTGATAACGGATGGACGGGCTGAACTGGTAGCTGCCCTTCAGGTTGTCGGTGATATCCAGAGATTTCGCGAAGATCAGCTGATCCTCGAACGCCCAGGTCTTGGCGTACTGGGAGAAGCCGTAAGCGTTCTCGTTCAGGTTGTCGAGGTTCTCGTAGTACATCTTGTTGGTGAGGCTGCCGCCGTCTTCCAGATCGTGGATGTAATCGAGATACAGGGTGGTGACCTTGTCCTGCAGGGTGTCGGGCGGCGCAACCAGTACCTGGCTGCCGTCCAGATGGGCGGTACCGGGGTTCTGCAGTGCCATGGCCGGATCCATCTTCGCCGCGGCCTGGGCAGCAGTCAGGTTGCCCGGCTTGAAGATGAACGGCTGCAGCGTGTGGCCCGTGTTGTAGTACGCCTTGATTTCGGCGGCGGACATCAGACCATCGCCGTTGGTATCCAGGGAGACCGGGCTACCGGTGATGTAGGTGCCGTTGTTGATCAGATCCTGGGTCAGGCGGTTCCAGCCCGCGACCTGGTTACCCTTGTAATCCTGATACATGCCACCGAACTCGACGCGGGAGCTCGGGGTCAGATCCATGCTCACAGAGCCCTGATACAAGTTCTGGCGGGTATGGGTGTTCTGGTAGTACGAACCGTTGTTCTCGCTCTGTCCATAGAGGTAGTAACCGAACTTCTTGCCGAACAGTTCGCCGGGACCGCCGACTTCCGCCGAGAGGACGTTCTCGTCGTAGCTGCCCTTGGTCATGCTGATCTGACCCTTGTTCGAGGTCATATACTGACCGGTATCGGAACGGGCTGACTTGGGGACGAAGTTCAGGTAACCACCGATACGGGACGGGCCATAGATCGGCGAAGCCGGACCGCGCACGATGTCGATGTGGTCGCTGGCCCCGATCGGCGTCGGGTAGTTGCCCGGGTTTTCGATACGGCGCACGCCGCGGAAATACACCTCACCCGGCGTACCGCGCACGTCCAGGGAGCCGGCCACGCCGAAGAACGACTGGGTGTAGACACCCGGGCTCAGGGCAACCATGTCGTTGATATCGGTCACGTTGAAATCGTTCATGATTTCGCTCGTGATCGAGGTCACGGAACGCGGCGTTTCCTTGACCGACATATCGAAGCCGAATACGGACTTCACCGGTTCGGACGGCATGATGCCCATGCGATCTTTTACCTTGCCTTCCACGACCACCTTGTCGAGCTTCTGGGTCTTCTTGCTGTCGTCGGGCTTGGCAGCCATGTCGTCCGAGAAGGAAATCCCGGGAACCGCGACCGAACCGGCCAGAACCATCATCGACAGGGAGGAACGAATCCACTTCTTCCGGCCCACGGTCAGGGTGAACAGCTCACCCCGCTGCCGGTCGGACGGGTTGACACGCGTTTTCTTGATCATTTTCTACTCTCCGTACTTTCTATTAATCAGGTGCGTGGTGAAAGGCACGCGACGTTCAGGAACAGGGTCAAAACGGGAACCGGACATGCGCCGATTCATGCGTTGGTTCGGTCGATGGGTTCAATGTTTCGGTTTCACTGTTTCACCTCACTGGTAGCGATGCCGACGCCGGATATGCCTTGGGCACGGGCGACGTCCATGACGGCGAGCAGGTTCTGCAGGGAGACCTGCTTGTCTCCGGCGATGATGACCTGGAGTTCCTGGGTCTTGTCCTGGTGCATCTTGTTCAGGTAGGCGGCCAGCTGATCCTTGTCCATGGTCTGGTCGGCGATGTGCATGGAACCGTCTTCGGCGACGCCGATGACGACCTGGGTGGTGGGCAGCTTGTCTGCGGTGCTGGCGCCGGGCAGGTTGAGCTGCACGCCGGTGCCGGGAATCATCTTGAGCGTCACCATGATGAAGAACACGAGCAGGAACATCATGATGTCGATCATCGGGATGATCTCGATCCGCGGACGCTCGGCATCCAGGTAGTGGTATCGCTTGGCCATGGTCGTTTACCTCGTCGTTCCGCGGCTCAGGACAGGGTGGCCTGGGGCTGGCTGCCGATCGGCGGGTTCTCGGGCGTGGCCGCCTGCGCGCCGTAGGCCTCGCTCGGGGTGACGCCGCCGCCATGGATGCGGTTGATGACCATGGTCTTGAGCAGCTCCATCTGATGCATGGTCAGGCGGACGCGCTTGCTGAAGTAGTTGAGGAACACCACGGTGATGATGGCGATGAGCAGACCGCCGCCGGTGGCGATGAGGGCATGGCCGATCCCGCCCGTGACGGCGTTGGGATCCTTGGAATCACCCAGCACGTCGAAGGTCTCGATCATGCCGATGATGGTGCCGAACAGGCCCAGCAGCGGGGCTAAGGTCACGGTGGTGTCGAGGATCCACAGCATGCGGTCGAGCTTGGGCAGCTGCCACAGCATGGACTCCTCGATATGCCGGTCCATCACCTCGGCCGTCTCGCCGCGGGAGTTGAGCGCGACGGAGAGCACCACGGCCTGCGGCGCACCGGCATAGTGGTCGGCCACCTGCTGCAGGCTCTTGCGATCGCCGTAGCGCACCTTCTGCACGGCGTACTCCATGGCCAGGCCAGCCCGGATCACCCAGTTGAAGAAATAGAGGCGTTCGATGATGACCGCCAGGGCAATCAGGAGCAGCAGGGCCATCAGCGGCAGCAGACCGCCGGACATGACACTCAACTTAATCAAATAATCCAACATGGCGAAGCCTCACGAATCGAGAAAAAAGGTCCGGTTGATCGGGTTCAAACTGGCTTGAAGCGCCCGGAATTGACCGGCGCGCGAAGTCGTATCTAGCAATGCAAAAAACTGGCCAATTGTTCAAGAAATTCGCAAGCCACTGTTAACATTGGGTTAACGGCGCGTGAAATGGAAAGTTCGGCAAAATCAGCCCGGATAATTCGGCACCGAGGTTGAGCACATCACCAATCAGGTGCATTGAATCGGTGCGGGATTTGGTCAGGAATTCGCGTGACAGGTCACTGATCCAAAATGGATTTCGCCCGAAGGCTTCACGCAGGAGGAGATGAAAACAGGCTGGAATCCGTGAGGGTATGCGCCCTGCAGCAGATGACGATCGGCGATCATCAGCACGGACGATGTGAATGGAATGTAACGTCCGCCAAGGCACGAGGCCCGCCAAAAGCGGACCGGCCGGTCAGGATGCCTTTTTCAGCGTGGCGGGCACGCCTTTTTGCCAGAGGGACCAGTGACGCACGATTGTTTGAACCACCGGTGCGCCTGTGCGGTACAGATTTTCCAGGGCCGGCACGAAGCCACCCTGTTTCTGATAGTCCAGGAGATTTTCGGCTGCGGACACACCGGGCGGCTGTCGATCGAAGTCGGATCCCCCGCGCAGTACCAGGACGCGATCCTTGTGCGCAAGGCCGGCCGCATCCGCCCGATTAATGGCCTCGAACGTGGCGTTGTCTTCCTGCTGGGAAGTGCAGTACACCCCTTTTCCGTGGGTCAGCATCTTGGTCCAGTCCCGTGCACGCTGACCGATCAGATCCCCTTCCCACCAGGTATCCGCCGCGAGGGTATCGCACTGGGTCACCCGGGGTGGCTGATTGGCAGGCGCATAGGGATATTTGGCCCGATAGGCGGCAATCGCAGGCGTATCAAGCAATGAGACGCCTCGGGTCATTGCATAGGCGGCATCCACCAGTTGCGGATTCAGGGCAAAGACTTCGGTCTTGTAATCGAGTTTGGGTACCTGATCCGGATTCGTCGTGTTGATACCCAGGAATCCGGTGGACCAGTTTTTCGGAATCTCCCGGGCATCGATTTCCCACTGGGTTCCGAAATCCACCAGATATCGCGCCCAGGCCGTCGTACCCAGGGTTCCCTGCCGCGGATCGATCCCGGCAATACCCGCCACGAGGAAATAGGTATCGCGGAGGTCGAATTTCGGCGAGAACAGCACGGCCATCATCGAGGCCGCCGCATTGGTATGACCCATACCCGTGGTCATCAGGCAGACACCATCCTTGCGGCAGGTGACCGCGGGATATTCCGCGGACAGGCCCGGCACCTTGATCTTGACGGGATCGTGGAAATGCTTGAGCCAGGCCCCGGCCTCCGGCGCGAACATCGTGACGATCATCACCTTGACGGGAATACGCCGGGCATTGTTGTCCGTTGCTGCTGCACTCACCCAACCGCAATGCAGGAGGGCATAGAAAAAGAAGGCACTGGCTAGGATTCGGCGATTCATTGGGAAATCTCGCGGCAATATCATCTGGGTCATCGTCACGCAGCGGAATGCCCCGCCCGCATCTACGAATCAGGCAAGCCATGTGCCAACCTGAACAACTGGTCAGATTCCCTGCTGTCCATCATTCCCCGAAATACACGGGAACGCCCACACCGCCGGGCATAGGGCATTCAGCGCCGTCCGTTCCGGTCACGCATGGACCGACCGAATCCATGCACCAATTCGAGACACAAGCCCCACCCGCCTGCCCCGATATGCGCCCTTCACCCCGCAAGATTCACTGCGCCGTAACGATGCCTTGCCACGATGACGCCCATTCTTCGAAAAATCGATCGACTACATCCCGCTGTATTCACATGGCTTTCTCACCTGGAAACGACCAGAGCCCATTGAGGAGCACAGTCATTCCTGCCCCGTGGAGCGACTCTGATCGATTTTGGCGAGATTCTTGCTAGAAACCTGACCAACCGGACTAGAAATATTCGGGAAAGCGCGTTCGCACCGGTGGCCTCCCTGTTCCTTGAATTCGGTCCCGGCGCCCGCCCCCGTTTCCAACCAGCACAGTCATCATCGATTGAAGGAGAGTTTCCGTGCGCCCATTCCTGCGTTTATTTGCTCTTGCCGCTGCCGTGGCCACCCTGGCGCTGCCCCTGCAGCTCTGGGCTGCCGACCCGTTCAAGGTGGCCTTCGTGTATGTCGGTCCCATTGGTGATCACGGCTGGAGCTACCAGCACGATCAGGGACGACTGGCCGTGGAAAAGCACTTCGGCGACAAGGTGAAGACAACCTACGTCGAAAGCGTCAAGGAGGGTGCGGATGCCGAACGCGTGATCCGGCAACTGGCCCAGGATGGCAACAAGCTGATCTTCACCACCTCCTTCGGCTACATGAACCCGACCATTCGCGTCGCCAAGCAGTTCCCGAACGTGGTGTTCATGCATGCCACCGGCTACAAGCGGGCCAAGAACGTCGGCACCTACATCGGGAAGACGTATGAAGGTCGCTATGTCGCAGGCGTGGCGGCCGGCCTCGTCACCAAGAGCAACAAGATCGGCTTCATCGGCGCCTTCCCGATCCCCGAAGTCATCCGTGACATCAACGCCACGTTCCTCGGCATCAAGAAGGTGAACCCGAAAGCCGAACTCAAGGTCGTCTGGGTGAACTCATGGTTCGATCCGGCCAAGGAAGCGGACGCCGCCAACTCGCTGATCGATCAGGGCGCGGACGTGATCCTGCAGCATACCGACAGCGCCGCGCCCATGCTGATCGCCGAGAAGCGCGGCGTCTGGGCCGTGGGCCAATCCTCCGACATGTCGCACTTCGGTCCCAAGGCGCATCTGTTGTCCGTCGTCAACAACTGGGGACCGCTGTATATCAAGACCGTCCAACAGGTCATGGACGGCACCTGGAAATCCGAGGATTACTGGGGCGATCTCGCCGACAAGGCCATTGAAATTCAAGGTATCAGCGATCGCCTGACGCCCGAGCAGCACAAGACGATCGAGGACACGATCGCCGGCATCGAAAGCGGCAGCATCAAGCCCTTTGCCGGCCCCCTCAAGGATCAGTCCGGCAAGCTACGGGTACCCGCAGGCCAGAGCGCAACCGAAAAGCAGATTCTCAGCATGGACTGGTATGTGGATGGCATGACGGCCCAACTGCCTAAATAAGCTCGATGAACGCCGGTACCGTATCCCGGGTACCGTATTGGGTTGCATGCCCCCCGAACCGATGTCTGGGCGGCCCGGTCGAGCGACACTTGTCGGATCGATCGAGCCCATGTCAGGATGCCCGCACAACCCCAACAACCTATCAGGAACAGCCAGGAAAGGCCCCACCATGTCGGAATTTCTGAAAGCACTACCCAAGGCAGAGCTGCATCTGCACATCGAAGGATCGCTCGAACCCGAGCTGATGTTCGCGCTGGCCAAACGCAACGGCGTCGAACTGCCCTTCGCCACGGTGGACGAAGTCCGCGCCGCCTATGACTTCACGGACCTGCAGTCCTTCCTGGATCTGTATTACCAGGGCATGGCGGTGCTCCAGACGCCCGAGGACTTCTACGACCTGGCCATGGATTATTTCCGGCGCGCCGTTGCCGACGGCGTGGTTCATGTCGAGTTGTCCTTCGATCCGCAGGGACACCTGATCCGCGACATCCCCCTGCCCGTCCCCTTCCAGGGGTTGACCCGGGCGATGCGGGAAGCCGAGGAAACCCTCGGCCTGTCGACCGCCCTGATCATGAGCTTCCTGCGCGACCGCTCGCCCGAGGAGGCCCTCTCGGTTCTGACGGCGGCGGCGCCGTATTACCACCTGCTGTCTGCCGTGGGCCTGGACAGTGCGGAACGCGATCACCCGCCCAGTCTGTTCCAGGGGGTATTCGAAAAAGCCAAGGCGCTCGGGCTCCCGCGCCTGGCCCATGCCGGGGAGGAAGGCCCGGCCAGCTACGTTCACGAGGCTCTGACCCTCCTCGACGTCTGTCGCATCGACCATGGCGTGCGTTGCCTGGAAGATCCGGCGGTCGTCGAGGAACTCCGTATCCGCCGGACGCCCCTCACCGTCTGTCCGCTGTCCAACGTCCGGCTCAAGGTGGTCGAAACGATGGCCGAGCATCCGTTACCCAAACTCGTGGAAGCCGGCCTGGTAGTCACGATCAACTCCGACGATCCCGCCTATTTCGGCGGCGGCATGCTCGCCAATTTCACGGCTTGCCAAACGGCATTCGGCTGGTCGAACGATCTGTTCAAGACCCTGGCGCGCAACGCGCTCGAGGCGGCATTCATGACCGAGGAACGGCGGGCCGAATTGCTTGCCCGGCTGGATGCCCTGACCTGACGCGGCAACGTGGCGGCGGCTTGGCGACGACTTGGGGCCCCGTCAGCACCAGGTCCGCGGCGGCTTCAACCGGACGATGTCGCAGTTCTGACCCGCCCCGTCCCGGTCCACCACCAGGAAATCCGCATCGGGATCGCAAGGCAGCAACTGCGCATGCCAGGTGCCCGCGAAGTAATTCACGCCCTGATCGCCGCGGGCCAGAAACGCCTGGATGGCATCCGGATCGAATACGCCGGGCGGCGCGACGATGACCCAGTAGGCAGATCCCGAAAACGGCATGAACGCCTGACTACCCAGAGGGTGACGCTCCATGAGATCGAGCACGGGCGGGACCAGGGGTTGTCCGCGGAAGATGGACAGGACGACGTTGGCATCCCGCCCCAGACAGCGCACGCGGCCCAGGGCATGAAATCGCTGCGTCCGCCCACCGTTGATCGGAAACGAATCCGCACCTTCTAGGGCGAGCACCTCGCCGAACGGGGCGAAGGCGGAGGGGGTCAGGGGTTGGACAGGGAGCACGATAGGGGTCATGGCCGAGGGGTTCCCCAGAGCCGCAGGCGGCTCACCCCACCATCCGGAATGATATTGAACCGAACGTGCGTGATCGGCCCCAAGGCAACGTCGACCACGAAGTCATGAATGGCGTCGGCCGTCAACGGCTGCTCCGCCAGCAACACGGGCCAGAACTGGCTCTGGGCGATCAGCGACGGCCGGGTGGCCCGTTCGACATGGGCCGCCTGGATACTGCACCGCGCCGGGAAGTTGCCCTTGAAGTGTGCGGTATCCACCGTCACCGATGAAATGTCGCCGGGCCGGCCCAGCTGCAGGATGCACCAGTCGTTGCCGGGCTCCCGGCGGCGGCGGGTTTCCCAACCATCGCCCATGTTCACGCCCCGACCGGGCCGCAGCAGCTTGCGCGGTTCGCCGTAGTGCGCATCGCTCCAGGCGACCTGATCGCCGCCATGCGCAAGGGCCAGGAGATCCACCGGCTGGCTCGTGTCCACCTGAGACCAGTCGCAATGCGGGCGACCATAGACGCGCAGGCGCGCCATCCCGCCATCGGGGTAGATGTGCAGGCGCAGATGCGTCCAGGGCCCTGCCGCTGCGATGGCATGGAAATGATGCTGATTGCCGCCAAGTACCTGTGCCGGCAGGATTTCGACCCATTCGGCCGCCTCACCCGGCTCGCCCTGGGGCGACCAGCAGGCCTCGAGGGCGGCTGCCGGCGGGAAATTGCCGGTGAAGAAGCTCGTATCGAAGTCCACACCGCTCAGCAGGCCGGGCATCGCCAGACGGATCACGCAGAAATCGTGACCGACGGTTCGGCGGCGGCGGGTTTCCCACCCGTCCATCCACTTGCCGTGGTCGTCGAACCGATCCGGATAGAAGCGCGCCGGCTCCGGGTTCAGCAGGCGCGCGCGCGGCGCGAAGAACTCGTCGGTGACGGACGTCACCTCGGCCCCCAGGCTGCCATCGGCCAGATTGAGTCCGGTACGGGTGAAATCGGGCCCGTCCACGATCGGGGCCAACACAAAATCGCTCATCGTATTTCCTTCTCAGCCCATGGGTTCACTGGGCGTTGCGTCAACAAATGCCTGAATGAATACCGTAACCGGCGAATCAATCGCTCGGGAACGGATGGACGTCGTGCCAATGGCGCGCGATATCGATGCGACGGCAGACCCACACGCGTTCATGCGCTTCGATGTGATCCAGGAACCGCTGCAACGCTCGGAACCGGCCCGGCCGACCGATCAGGCGACAGTGCAGCCCGATGGACAGCATCCGGGGCGTCGTCGCCCCTTCGGCATAGAGCACGTCGAAGGCGTCCTTCAGATACTGGAAAAACTGCTCCCCGCTGTTGAACCCCTGCGGCGTCGCGAACCGCATGTCGTTCGTGTCGAGGGTATAGGGCACGATCAGATGCGGTTTGCGCTCGCCCTGCGACGTGGTCACGGTGGTCCAGAACGGCAGGTCATCGCCGTAGTAGTCGCTGTCGTAGGTAAATCCGCCCTCCTCCACCAGCAACCGTCGGGTGTTCGGGCTGTCCCGACCCGTGTACCAACCCTGCGGACGCGACCCGGTCAATTCGGTCAGCAGCGCGATCGCTTCGCGCAGATGCGCGCGCTCCTCCGCCTCCGGCATGTCCTGATAGTGGATCCAGCGCAGACCATGACTCGCGATCTCGTGACCGTCGGCCAGAAAGGCCGCCAGCACATCCGGATTCCGCTGCAGGGCCATCGCGACGCCGAATACCGTCAGGGGCAGCCCGCGCCGACGGAATTCGTCCAGCACACGCCACACGCCCACCCGGGACCCATATTCGTAGATGGACTCCATGCTCATGTGCCGATCCGGATAGGGCTGGGCACCGACGATTTCCGACAGGAAGATTTCCGAGTGCGTGTCGCCGTGCAGCACGCAGTTCTCCCCACCCTCCTCGTAGTTGAGCACGAACTGGACGGCGATTCGTGCGCCGTCGGGCCAGTCGGCATGGGGGGGATTGCGCCCGTAGCCCACGAGATCCCGCGGATAGCAGCCCTGGGTCATCGCTTCATGCCCTCGGCACGGATGGCGGCACGAGGCCGCAGCCGCGCAGAATTACGCCGACCAGGAAATCCGCCGCGTGATCGAAATCGCGCTGCTCGTACTCGGCCTTGTTCTCCACCATGAGAATCTGCATCTGGAAGTCGGCGTAATGCTGCGTGGACGACCAGATCAGGAAGATCAGCTGCACGGGATCGACGGCGGTCATCCGACCGGCATCGATCCATTGCTGGATCACCTGCGCACGATCCCGCACCCAGTCACGCATGTTGGTCCTCAGATGATCCTTCAGGAACGGCGCGCCCTGAATGATTTCCGTGGCGAACAGGCGCGAGGCAATCGGGTGCGTGCGCGACAGTTCGACCTTGACGCGGATGAACTTCGCCAGCGCCTCGGCGGGATCGTCTTCCGGCTTGATCTCCGAGAAGACATTGTTCCAGCGCTGCATGATGTCTTCGAACAGCGTGTGATAGATACGCTGCTTGTTGCTGAAGTAGTAGAGCACGTTCGACTTGGGCAGACCGGCCCGTTCGGCGATCTTCTGGATGGTCGTGCCCTGGAAGCCTTGCAGGGCGAACTCCTGCTCGGCTGCCGCCAGGATGCATTCGTGGTTCTTTTCGCGAATCCGGCTGGGACGGTACTTGCTCGGTCGCTTGGCGGACGCTTTACGCGACGGGCCTGCGGCTTCGACATCTCGATCGACGGCGACGGCCGCCAGGGATCCGCTTGCATCGGGTGAAGGTTTCATCATCTCAACTCAGCCATACAGGTTAAACATCCAGGGTTAAAGAAGGACGTCGGACCATCTTCGATGATCGCGCCCAAGGTCATCGACTCGGCCGGTAGGGCTGCCCCAACGACAGCGGCGTATGCATCCGGGTCCGCATCGGATTGCGCGACAGAAGCACCAGCATCACGATGGTCGCCACATACGGCAGCATCGCCAGCAACTCGGTCGGGCTGTTCCAGCCCATGCCCTGCAGCACCAGATGCAGGATGCTGGCCGTACCGAAAAGATAGGCGCCCAGCAGCACGCGTTCCGGCCGCCAGGTGGCGAACACCACGAGCGCCAGCGCAATCCAGCCCCGCCCGGCCGTCATGCCCTCCGACCACATGGGCGTATAGGCCAGCGACAGGTAGCTACCGGCCAGCCCCGTCATCGCCCCACCGAAGCCGACGGCGAGGTAGCGGACCAGCATGACCGGCAGTCCATTGGCATTGGCCGACTCCGGCGACTCGCCGACCGCCCGGAGTACCACCCCGCCCCGGGTATGCCGCAGAAACCCGTATACGCCGGCGAACAGCAGCAACGAGAGATATACCAGCGCATCCTGATGGAACAGCGCCGGGCCGATGATCGGCAGATCGCTGAGCAACGGAATGCGCAACTTGCCGAACCCGTCCAGCGTCTGGCCCACATAGCCCGCACCGACGAAAGCGCTGAGCCCCGTGCCGAAGATGGTGAGGGCCAGCCCCACCGCATACTGGTTTGCCGCCAGCGTGACGGCAAGCAGGGCAAAGAGCATCGACATCACGACTCCGGTCGCCATGCCGGCCAGTACGCCCAGCCACAGGTGCCCGCTGACATAGGCGACGATGAAGCCGGCCACCGCGCCCATCAGCATCATCCCTTCCTGGCCCAGATTCAGCACGCCGGAACGCTCGCAGATCAATTCGCCCAGTGCGACCAGCAGCAGGGGCGTCCCCGCGACGACAGCCGCCGCCAGCACATTCTCGATCAGGGTCATGTCCATGTCAGGCCTCCTCCCGAACCAATGTCGATACCTGGCCTGTCGATACCTGGCCTGTCGATGCCTGGGCTGTCGATGCCGAGGTTGACGATGCAACGGCCGGCACGGGTTGTCGGGGTCGCCAGCGAAGGCGGTAGTGAATGAAAGCGTCGCAGGCCAGCAGGTAGAACAGCAGGAGCCCCTGGAACAGGCCCGTCATCGCCTTGGGGAGATTCATGGAAATCTGCATCGTCTCGCCCCCGAGGAACGTCAGGGCGAGCAGCAGGCTGGCGAGCACGATCCCGATCGCCCGCATGCGACCGAGGAAGACCACGATGATGGCGGTATAGCCGTAACCCGGCGAAACCTGCGGAATCAGCTGACCGATCGGACCCGATACTTCGGCCGCCCCCGCCAGTCCGGCCAGCCCGCCGGCGAAGATCAGGGCGAACCAGATCAGGCCCCGAGCCGGATAACCCGCAAAGGCGGCCGCCCGAGGATCCTGCCCCAGCACTTTCAGCTGGAAGCCGATGAAGGTCCGGGCGAACAGCACCCCGACAACCACGGCCGCCGCGACGGCGAAAAGAATGCTGATATTCAGACGCGTGCCGGAAATGAGGATCGGCAACAGCGCCGAATCGCCGAACATCACCGACTGCGGAAAGCCGAAGCCCTGAGGATCCTTCAGGGGACCGTTCACCATGAACAGGAGCAGATTCAGGGCGATGTAGTTCAGCATGATCGTCGTCAGGATCTCGTTGCTGTGGAAATGCGTCTTCAGCACGGCGGCGATCATTGCCCACAACGCACCGGAGACGATGCCGGCCAGCAACACCAGCGGCAGAATCCAGAAGCCTTCCTGGTCGCCGAAGGACAGGGCTACGGCGCTCGCGCCCAACGCGCCCACCAGGAAATGCCCTTCGGCACCGATGTTCCAGATCCGCGCCCGGAAACAGACCGTCAACCCGGCGGCGATCAGCAGCAGCGGGGAAGCCTTGAGGCAGAGTTCCGCCCAGCCCTGCGCGCTCATGAGGGGTGCGATGAAGAAATTCCGGAGACCGGCCACCGGGTCACGCCCCAGAAACGCAAAAATCACGGCCGCCGTCACCAGCGTGAGCAGCAATGCCAGAAACGGCGAGGCATAGGTCATGAGCCGCGAATCGACGGCGCGGCGCTCAAGCGACAGCATGATCGACCTCCTGAGCCGGAACGGCATCGGCAAAATCCCCCGCCATCCATTGACCGAATTGTTCGATGCCGAGTTCGCGCGTCGGCACCATCGGGGACAATCGACCGCCGCAGAGGGCGGCCATGCGATCGCAGAGCATGAACAGTTCGTCGATATCCTCCGAAATGAGCAGCACGGCGGCACCCTGGTCGCGCAGGGCGACGAGCGCCTCGTGGATGGCGACCGCGGAGCCGATATCCACCCCCCAGGTGGGATGGGAAGCGACCAGCACGCAGGGCCCCTGCAAGGCCTCCCGGCCGACGATGAATTTCTGCAGATTACCGCCGGACAGGCTGCCGGCGGCGGCGTCCAGCCCCGAGGCCCGCACCTGGAACTGACTGCGGATCCGCTCGGCGAATTCGGTCACCTTGCGCCACGAAATCCAGCCGCGCTGCACGAGATCCTTCGTATAGGTGGTCAGCAGGGCATTTTCCGTCAGGGACATGCTCGGCACCGCCCCACGGCCCAGTCGATCCTCGGGCACGATCGCCATCCCGGCCCGACGACGGCTGGCCGGATCGGCCGCGCCCAATCCCGCGCCGTTCAGACGGATATGCGCCACGGGGACGCGCGCCTCGCCGGAGAGCGCACGCATCAGTTCGTCCTGACCGTTGCCGGCCACGCCGCCGATCCCGACGATCTCGCCCGCCCGCAGCGCGAAATCGATGCCGGACAGACTGACCCCGAACGGATCGTCCGGGCGGTAATCGAGATTGGCGACGGACAACAGGACCGCACCCGGGGTCGCCGGCGGGACTTCCGTCGTCAACGGCGTATCGTTGCCGACCATCATCCGCGCCATGTGCTCGGTACTGACCTCGGCGGGGCGGCAGGTTCCGGTCACCCGCCCGTGACGCATCACCGTGGCGTTATGACACAGGTCGCGAACTTCCTGAAGCTTGTGACTGATGAACAGGATGCTGCGCCCCTCGGCGGCCAATTGACGCAGAGTCACGAACAGATCGCAGACTTCCTGCGGCGTGAGCACCGAGGTCGGCTCGTCGAGGATCAGCAATCGGCTGTCCTGAATGAGGCAACGGACGATCTCGACCCGCTGGCGCTCGCCGATGGACAACGAACTCACGTAGCGCTGGGGATCCAGCGCCATGCCGTAGCGATGGGAAACCTCGACGATGCGGTCATTGAGGGCCTTGCGGGAACGCGCCATTTCCCGGGGCATCGACAACGCAATGTTTTCGGCCACGGTCAGGGTTTCGAACAGGGAGAAGTGCTGAAAGACCATGCCGATCCCCATCTGACGGGCATGAGCAGGGTTTTTCAGGACCAGGGAGGAGCCCTGCCAGTGAATCACGCCTTCATCCGGCTGAACCACCCCGTAGATGATCTTCATCAGGGTGCTCTTGCCAGCGCCGTTCTCGCCGAGCAGGGCATGAATCTCCCCCGCTTCGACGCGCAGATCGACCCCGTCGTTGGCACGACAGCCCGGGTACGTCTTCACGATGTTCTCCATGCGCAAGCACAGGGTGCCAGCCATCAAACCACCTCTCCACAAAATCCTGAACAAACGATTAGCTTTTCAAGACGAAGCAATTTACACGCCAATATCAGGGCATCTGGACCGCGCCAACAAAATACTGACCATGTGGTCTACAAATTGCTAAGTATCCCCAGGAGATCGCTACGCGCACTACCGATTTCCATATCCATGCAGGGCCCCGGCAAGCGGGCGCCCCTGCCCCGGGGACAATGACCGAAGCCGGGGGCCTGCATGGAACAAGGAGATCTGTGCCATGAATGAGGATTGTCGTGATTGAATTTTATTTGAACGGTCAACCGCAACGACTCGACGCCGTTGACCCGAATATGAGCATATTGACGTTTTTACGCACCAAAATGTCGCTCACCGGCACCAAGGAAGGTTGCGCCTCGGGCGATTGCGGTGCGTGCACCGTCGCAATCGGATCTCTCGATCCGCAGGCGCCAAGCCGGATTCGCTATGACAACGTCAATAGTTGCATCGCCGTCGTCGGCAGTCTGCACGGCAAGCATCTCGTCACCGTGGATGCCCTCGCCGGAGCGCGCCCGCACCCGGTTCAACAGGCCATGGTCGATCATCATGCAGCCCAATGCGGGTTCTGCACGCCGGGCATCGTGATGTCCCTGTTCACGCTGCATCACGCGGCGCATGCCCAACGGCAATCGCCTTCCGAGATTCAGATGCTCGATGCGCTGTCCGGCAATCTCTGCCGCTGCACGGGCTACCGGCCGATTCTTGCTGCGGGCGAAGCAGCCTGCCGTCAGGATCCTACGACAGATTCGGACACGGCAGTGCCGCAGGCCGACGCGTCCGGCTGGCTCGACAACCCCGCGATGTGCGCCGAACTCGCCCGGATCGCGGAAGCACACGCCATCCTCGAACTGCGCGAACACGGCCGCTACGACGCCCCGCAAACCTTGGACGAACTGCGCCGCCTGCGCCGCGACCATCCCGAAGCCCGGTTGATCGCGGGCGGGACCGATCTGATGCTGGAAGTTACCCAGCAACTCAAGCAGATCGCTCATCTGATCGACCTCACCCGAATCGAGGCGTTGCAACAGATTGAAACGCGACCCGACGGACTCCAAATCGGTGCGGCCGTCACCTACCGGGCTCTGGAACCCATCCTGTCGGAACGCTGGCCAGCCGTCGGCGCGCTGCTCAAGCGGCTGGGCTCGAGCCAGATCCGCAATCGGGGTACCCTGGGCGGCAACATCGGCAACGCCTCCCCCATCGGCGACATGCCGCCGATCCTGATCGCCCTGGGCGCCGTACTGGAGTTGGACAGCACGGACGGTGTTCGTCGCCTCCCCATCGACGATTTCTTCCTCGACTACAAGCGCACGGCGCTGAAGCCCCATGAATTCATCCGCGGCGTATTCATTCCCGATCAGGACCCCGCTGCCCTGCTCAAGGTCTACAAGGTTTCCAAGCGCATCGACGATGACATTTCCGCCGTACTGGGCGCGTTCTCCCTCACGTTGAACGCGGGCATCGTCACCGACTGCCGGCTGGCCTACGGCGGCATGGCGGCGATCCCCAAGCGGGCACACCGCGCCGAACAGATGCTGATCGGCCGTCCCTGGGACGAGGCGGCGGTCGCCGACGCCATGGCGGCACTCGCCGAGGATTTCAGCCCGATGAGCGATGTTCGCGCCTCCGCCGACTACCGTAGACACGTCGCCGGCAACCTGATCCGCCGCGCCTGGCTGGAAACCGTCTCCGGCCAGATGCACCCATCGTCCACTTTCCCCACGACCGTATTCGACTATGCGCACACTCACGACTGACCCCACCCCCGGCGCGGGGCTACCACGCAGCGAAGCCCATGGGCTCGCTGGCACGGCAGCCCCGCACGAGAGCAACTGGCTGCACGTACGTGGCCAGGCGCGTTACATCGACGACCTGCCCGAGCCCACCGGCCTGCTGCATGCGGCCGTTGGTCACAGTACCCAGGCCCATGCGCGCATTCGTGCGATGGACCTCAGTGCCGTGCGCGCCGCACCGGGCGTGATCGACGTCATCACCGTCGCCGATGTCCCCGGCCATACGGACATCGGTCCGGTGTTCCCCGGCGATGCCCTGCTCGCTGGCGAACTCGTGGAGCACGTCGGCCAACCGCTGTTTGCCGTCGCAGCCACGAGCCACGGTGCCGCCCGCCGGGCCGCCCGTCTCGCCCAGGTGACGTACGAACCGCTCGAGCCGACACTGACCGCCGAAGCCGCCCTGGAACGACAGAGTTTCGTGCGCCCGACGCATGTCCAGCTACGGGGCGATCCGGATGGCGTGCTCGCCGGGGCGCCCTGCCGTCTCCAGGCGGAAATGCGGGTGGGCGGACAGGAGCATTTCTATCTGGAGAGTCAGGTTTGCCTGGCCGAACCGATGGAAGACGAGGGCGTGTTCATCCACACCTCCAGCCAACATCCCACCGAGGTGCAGAAGCTTGTCGCCGAAGTTCTGGCCCTGCCCTTCCATTCGGTACAGGTCGAAGTCCGCCGCATGGGGGGTGGGTTCGGCGGCAAGGAAACCCAGGCCGCCCCGCTGGCCTGCATCGCCGCCCTGCTCGCCCGGCGGACCGGGCGCGCCGTGAAATATCGCCTGTCCCGCCCGGACGACATGATCCAGACAGGCAAGCGCCACGATTTCTACAACACCTACGACATCGGATTCGATGGGGACGGTCTGCTGCTCGGTGCCGACATCATGGTCGCTGGCCGCTGCGGCTACTCGGCCGATCTCTCGGAGGCCGTCGTCGACCGGGCCATGTTCCACGCCGACAATGCCTACTGCCTCGGCGACGCGCGCGTCGTCGGTCACCGCTGCAAGACCCACACCGTCTCCAACACCGCCTTCCGGGGATTCGGCGGCCCCCAGGGCATGATGATCATCGAACGGGCCATGGACGACATCGCCCGCCATCTGGGGCTGGATCCGCTGGACGTACGCAAGCGCAATCTGTACCGGCCCGGTCGCGACATCACCCATTACGGACAGCACATCGATCAGCACGTCCTCCCGGATCTGATCGACGCGCTGGAAGCTTCCGCCGACTACCGGCAACGGCGAGCGGAGATAGCCGCCTTCAATCGGCAGAGCCCCGTCCTCAAGCGCGGTCTGGCACTCACGCCGGTGAAGTTCGGCATTTCGTTCACCGCCATCCACCTGAACCAGGCCGGTGCGCTGATCCATATCTACACCGACGGCAGCATCCATCTCAATCATGGCGGCACGGAGATGGGCCAGGGTCTGTATACCAAGATCGCCCAGGTCGTCGCCACCGTGTTCCGCATCGATCTCAGCCGCATCAAGGTCTCCGCCACGCGGACCGACAAGGTGCCCAACACCTCGCCGACGGCGGCCTCCTCCGGTTCCGACCTGAACGGCATGGCTGCCCTCGATGCCTGCGAAAAGATCAAAAGGCGGCTGATCCAGTTTGCGGCCGAACGCTACGGCGTCGATCCCGACGCGGTGACGTTCGCGGACAACCGCGTCCAGGTGGGCGCGGATTCGGTGGGCTGGGTGGAATTGATCCAGGAGGCCTATCTGGCACGCGTCTCGCTCTCGGACACGGGGTTCTATTCGACACCCAAAATCCATTACGACCGGGATACCGGCCAGGGTCGGCCCTTCCTCTATTTCTCCCATGGCGCCGCCTGCAGCGAGGTGGTGATCGACACCCTGACGGGGGAGTACAAGGTCATGCGCGTGGATATCCTGCACGACGTGGGCGATTCGCTGAATCCCGCCATCGACATCGGTCAGATCGAGGGCGGCTTTATCCAGGGCATGGGTTGGCTCACCTCCGAGGAGCTGGTCTACGACGCGGCGGGGCGGCTGCTCACCAACGGCCCGGCCACCTACAAGATTCCTGCCGTTTCGGACACGCCGCCGGACTTCCGCGTCGCGCTCTGGCGCAACAGCCCGAATCGCGAAGCGACCGTATTCCGCTCCAAGGCCGTGGGCGAACCGCCGCTGATGCTGGGAATGTCGGTATGGAGCGCCCTGCGCGATGCCGTGGCCAGCCTCGCCGATTACCGGTACAGCCCGCCCCTCGATACGCCCGCCACGCCCGAACGCGTCCTCGCGGCCGTCATGGACACTCTGGACTGGGCCGACCGTAACCCGGCGACCGGCAACATGGCCGACGA
Source organism: Halothiobacillus diazotrophicus (assembly GCF_001663815.1). Classification (NCBI taxonomy): domain Bacteria; kingdom Pseudomonadati; phylum Pseudomonadota; class Gammaproteobacteria; order Chromatiales; family Halothiobacillaceae; genus Halothiobacillus; species Halothiobacillus diazotrophicus. The sequence goes on along the minus strand of NZ_CP016027.1, from coordinate 178,970 downwards.
CCCGATCGACGGCACGACCGGCCAATCCACCGGAGAACAGTTCGGAGCACGGCCATGAAGTCCACCCTGAACTGGTATCAGGCCATCGCCGAATGCACCCGCCAGGGCGAACCCTATGTGCTGGTCACGATCCTGGCCGTCGCCGGATCGACGCCGCGCGAACCGGCCAGCAAGATGGTGGTCACGGCCAAATCCTGCTTCGACACCATCGGCGGCGGCAAGCTGGAATTCCAGATCATCGAACAGGCGCGCCAACGTCTGGCTGAAAAGCAGTTCGGCCAGACGCTCGCCGAATTCACCCTGGGCAGTCAGATGGGCCAGTGCTGCGGCGGACGGATTTCCGTGCTGCTCGAGGCACGCCCCGGCTGCGACGCCCACCTCGTGCTGTTCGGTGCGGGCCATGTCGCTCATGCGCTGGTCCGGATCCTCGGCGATCTGCCCTGGCGGATCACCTGGGTCGATGCCCGTGCCGACTGTTTTCCGCCCGTCACCGCCGAGATGGTGCATGCCCACCTCACCCAGGACCCCGTGGGCGAGGCCCCCGTCCTTTGCCGGGACGCCCATGCGCTGATCCTCACCCACGATCATCAGCTGGATTTCGAACTCTGCCGCGTACTGCTCCGAACCGCGGGCGTGCGCTCCATCGGCGTGATCGGCTCGCAGACCAAGGCCGAACGCTTCCGCCACCGCCTGCTGGATTTCGGCCACGCACGGTCGGAAATCGACCGCATCCGCTGCCCGCTGGGCCGGCGGGACGTTCCCGGCAAGCAGCCGATGGAGGTTGCTGTCGATATCGCCGCGGAACTCCTCCGCCTCAACACGGCGCCGGCTTCCCAGGCCATGCCCCAGCGCGGCATGTCCCCCCAGGCGCTGACGACCTTGCGCCACCTGATCCCGACTACGGCGGATCATCCGCCATCGAAGCCGGTACACGACACCGACAGGAGTGCCCAATGAGCCTCGCCACCGTGAACGAGCTTCCGGAATTGGACGCACTGGCGTTGTTCCGCACCTGCTGTGCGGCCGAACCCTGGGCGGTAGGCATGACCGAAGGACGCCCCTATGCGGACGCGGTCGCCCTGCATCGGCAAGCGGATGCCCTGTTCGCCCGACTGAGCGAATCGGACTGGCTTCAGGCCTTCGCGGCGCATCCCAAAATTGGCGATATGAGCAGCCTGCAAAAGAAATACGCCCATACCGCCGCACTGGCGGGCAGCGAACAGGCCGGTGCGCAACAGGCGACCGCCGACGTATTGCAACGCCTGAAGGACGGAAACGACGCCTACGACCGGAAATTCGGCTTCATCTTCATCGTCTGCGCCACCAACAAATCCGCCGCCAAGATGCTGGATCTGCTCGAAGCGCGCCTACCGAACACCCGCGCACAGGAACTCGTGAACGCCGCCGTCGAGCAGGCCAAAATCACCCATCTGAGACTGGATAAACACCTATGAGCACGCATCTGCCCATTACCACCCATGTGCTGGATCTCGGATCCGGCAAGCCCGCCGCCGGGGTCGCGATCGCGCTGGAGCACGAGCAGGACACTTGGCGCGCCCTGGCCCAGGGCATCACCGATCCCGACGGCCGGCTGAAATTTCGCCTGGACCTGCCCGTAGCCAGCGGGACCTATCGTCTGACCTTCGCCACCGCCGACTATTTCACGACCCGGGGGAAAACCTGCTTCTACCCGCAGGTACGCATCGAATTCTCGGTGGATGCCGCCGCCGATCATTATCACGTGCCGCTGCTGCTCAATCAGTGGGGCTATTCGACCTACCGGGGCAGTTGAGCGATGCAAAAAACAGAACTCAGCGCCTTTCGCGCCCCCCTGCTGCATTTTCTGGATGACCCTGGCCTTGATGCCGCACAACCAGACAGCTACGTCTGGTATCCCGACGGCCTGCTGCTGGTCGCCGACGGACGCGTACAGGCCATCGGCCCCGCGAACGAACTACTGCCGACCCTGTCCGCCGACGTGCCACTGGAACACTGGCCCGATCGTCTCATCGTGCCCGGCTTCATCGACGCGCACGTCCATCTCCCCCAACTCGGCGTCATCGGCAGTTACGGCGCCCAACTGCTCGACTGGCTGGAAACCTACACCTTTCCGGCCGAACGTCGATTCGGCGACCCGGACTGGGCTCAGACTCAGGCGGCCCGATTCATGGACGAACTCCTGCGCCATGGCACCACCTCCGCCCTCGTCTTCTGCACGGCGCACCCCGCATCCGTCGATGCCCTGTTCCAGGCCGCGGAAAACACCGGCATGGCCATCACGGCCGGCAAGGTGATGATGGACCGGCACGCCCCTGCCGATCTCTGTGACGAAGCCGAGCAGAGCTACCGGGACAGCCGTCGTCTCATCGAACGCTGGCACGGCCGCGGACGACTGCGCTATGCCGTCACGCCCCGGTTCGCGCCCACCTCCACCCCAGAGCAACTCACGCTGGCCGGACGCCTCATGTCGGAATACCCGGATGTGCTGATGCAGACCCACTGGGCGGAGAACAAGGCGGAGATCGCCTGGGTACGGGACCTCTTTCCCGAGCGACACAGCTACCTGGATGTCTATGACCACTACGGTCTGCTCACGGAACGCAGCGTGCTGGCGCACGGCATCCACATCGACGATACCGACCGCAACCGCCTGGCGCAGACCGGCGCGCGCATCGCCTTCTGCCCCACCTCCAACACCTTTCTCGGCAGCGGACTCTTCGACCTGCCCGCCGCCCGCGCATCGGACGTGGCCGTCGGACTGGCAACGGACGTCGGCGGCGGCACCAGCCTGTCCCTGCTGGCCACGATGGGCGAGGCTTATAAGGTCGGCCAGCTCAACGGGCGAGCCCTGTCTCCCTTTCAGGCGTTCTACCTCGCGACGCTGGGCAATGCCCGCGTCCTGCATCAGGCCGACGAAACCGGCAACCTCGAACCCGGAAAACAGGCCGATTTCCTTGTGCTGGATCCGGCCGCCACGCCGATGCTCGCCCACAAGCAGGCACCGGATGCCAGCCTGTCCGAACGATTGTTCGATCTGATGATCCTGGGCGACGATCGCTGCATCCAGCGCAGCTACGTCGCCGGCGTCTGTCGCTATGATCGCAGTCCAACCACCCGGGCGCTGATCGCATGACGGCCTATCTCCACGCGTGGCTGAGCCTCGGGGTCATGTGGCTGCACGTCATCGCCGGCGTCGCCTGGATCGGCGCCTCGTTCTACTTCATCTGGCTCGACAATCACCTGCGCGAACCGCCCGAATGGAAGCAGGCCCTGGGCATCAAGGGCGACCTCTGGGCCATCCATGGCGGCGGATTCTACGAAGTGGCCAAGTACCGGCTCGGACCGCCGCAGATGCCCACGGAACTGCACTGGTTCAAGTGGGAGGCCTATACCACCTGGCTGAGCGGCATGGCGCTGCTTACCCTCGTCTACTATCTCGGATCGACGGGCTATCTGATCGATCCGGCCAAGGTAGTGCTCGCGCCATGGACGGCGGCAGCCATCGGCCTCGGCAGCATCGCGGCGGGACTGGCCATCTACGAGACCCTGCTCCGCAGCCCCCTCGCCCGGCACGGCGCGCTGTTCGGCATCGTGCTCTATCTCGTGCTGGTCGCCTTCGCCTGGGGACTGTTCCAGGTGTTTTCCGGTCGGGGCGCCTTCATCCATGTCGGCGCGATCATCGGCACGATCATGGTCGGCAACGTCTTCCTCGGCATCATGCCCGCACAACGCCTGCTGGTGCGGACCGTGGAACGCGGCGCGACGCCGGGCCCCGAGGTAGCGCGGCGGGCAGCCGAGGCGAAATTGCGCTCGACGCACAACAACTATCTGACCCTGCCGATCATTCTCATCATGATCAGCAATCACACCCCATTGCTCTACAGCCGGCCCGACGGCTGGCTGATCCTGGCCGCGCTGGGTTTCATCACCGCCCTGGCCCGCCATTATTTCAACCTGCGCCATCGGAACATCAACCGGCCGGTGTATCTGATCGCCCCCGGCCTGCTTACCCTGGCCCTGATCGGGGTCTTGCTGCCCCAGGTGCCTTCCGAGTCGGGTGCAACGGGTCAGGGCGCCGCAGCCCGCGATATCGCCAGCGACGCGCAGATCCGGCAAATCGTCGCGACCCGCTGCCTGAGTTGTCACAGCGCGCATCCCGGCAATCCGCAATTCCAGGCACCGCCGGCCGGACTTGCCTTCGACACCCTCGCAGAGCTTCGCCTGCACCGGGATGCCGTCCTCCAGGCCACAGTGCAGACGCACTACATGCCGCTCGGGAACGTGACCCAGATGACGGAAGCGGAGCGTGCGGCATTGGGTGAGTGGCTCCGGCAGCAAACCCCGAAATAAGCCCCGGCAGAAAAGCCCCGCCGGTAGAACTACCCCGGCAGAAAAAACCCTAGTTGAAAAGCGGAAATATTCGCCCCCAGGTTTGCGCCCAGCCCGGGCGGCGAACAGACCGCTCGACAGAGCCCCGGAGTGATTCGTCGACGCACCCGGCGAGCGGGCATGACGGAAAAAGAAAAACCCCTGATTGAATATCCATTCAAATCAGGGGTTTAATGTTGGTTGCGGGAGTAGGATTTGAACCTACGACCTTCGGGTTATGAGCCCGACGAGCTACCGAGCTGCTCCATCCCGCGTCAGTAGGGTGCGAATTATATAACGCTTTATGCTTCTGTCAATGGTCTTGCCGAATTTTTTCTCTAGATCCGTACTGCCCATCGAATAGACCAGCCGACCAGACGAATGGATCAGGCCAATGGATCAGGCCAAAAGGGCCCGCAACATCCACGCATTCTTTTCATGAAGTTCCATACGACGGGTCAGCAGATCGAGCGTCGGTTGATCGTTTGCCTTCTCGGCCACGGGGAAAAGCGCCCGCGCAGTCCGCACGACGGCCTCCTGTCCCTTGACGAGGTGCGCGATCATGTCGTTCGCAGACAGGGCTTCGTCGGGAATCGTGAACGAGGCCAGCGCGGTAAATTTGCTGAAGGATGCCGGCGCCGGTTCGCCCAGGGAACGGATGCGCTCCGCCACTTCGTCCACCGCTGTGAACAGCTCCGTATATTGGGTTTCGAACATCAGATGCAGGCTGTTGAACTGGGGGCCAGTCACGTTCCAGTGAAAATTGTGGGTCATCAGGAACAAGGAATAGGAATCGGCAAGCAGCTTGCTCAACCCCTCGGCAATCGACTGTCGATCGGCCTGCGGAATACCGATCTGGATATCGCTGACGTCGCTCTGGGTCGTTTTCTTCTTGGCCACGGTGTCTGCTCCTTTATCGTTTTGGGCCTGGGGCCCTTAAGGGTACGTGTCAACCATACCCTCCTTGATATAGTGGCTCAAATGATGAATTTCAATGCTTTCAATAGATTGAATCAATCAAAAACGTCCTTCGTTCGGCCCATTCCATCCGTCACAATCACAGATTCACCCCGATCCCCCCAGGGAAACATGCGCTTTTCCCTGGCCAAATTTCGTACAATGCCCCCTTTATCGTTCAGACCAAGACGAAACACACCATGACCGACACCGCGATCGCCAGCCACTTTATCCGTACCCGCATCGACGAAGACTGCGCACAAAAGACCTACGGCGATAAAGTGGTCACCCGTTTTCCCCCCGAACCCAACGGATTTCTGCATTTCGGCCATGCGAAAAGCATCTTCCTGAATTTCGGTCTGGCTCGGGATTACCAGGCCCAGTGTCCGGACAGCGTGTGCAATCTGCGCTTTGACGACACGAACCCGACCAAGGAAGAAACCGAATACGTCGACGCCATTCGCGAGGACGTGTCCTGGCTGGGCTTCGACGCCACGGGACGCGAGTTTTACGCCTCGGACTACTTCGAGCGGCTGTACCACTGTGCCGAACTGCTGATCCAGGCGGGATTGGCCTATGTCGACTCGCAGGATGCCGAGACTCTGCGCGCCACCCGCGGCACCCTGACGGAGCCGGGCAAGGACAGCCCGTTCCGCAATCGCTCCGTCGCGGAAAACCTCGAACTGTTCCGCCAGATGCGCGCCGGTGCATTCCCGGACGGCAGCCACATTCTCCGCGCCAAGATCGACATGGCCTCGCCGAACATGAACCTGCGCGACCCGGCCATCTACCGGATCCGCCACGCCCATCACCACCGCAGCGGCGACGCCTGGTGCATCTACCCGATGTACGACTTCGCCCACTGCGTCTCGGACGCCATCGAGGGCATCACCCATTCCCTGTGCACGCTGGAATTCATGGACCACCGCCCGCTGTACGACTGGTTCCTCGATCAATTGGCGACGCTCGGGGAATTCGAGCGCCCCCTACCCCAGCAGATCGAATTCTCTCGACTCAACCTCACCTATGTCGTGCTCTCCAAGCGCAAGCTGATCCAGCTCGTCACCGGTAAGCACGTCAACGGCTGGGACGACCCCCGGCTGCCGACGCTCAAGGGCGCGCGCCGCCGTGGCTTCACGCCGGAAGGGTTCCGGCTGTTCACCGATCGGATCGGCGTTTCCAAGTCGGACAGCCTGATCGATTACGGCGTGCTGGAAGACTGCATGCGGGAACACCTGAACGACACGGCGGAACGGCGCATCGCAGTGCTCGATCCGGTCAAGCTCGTCCTGACGAACTACCCGGAAGCCCAGAGCGAGGAATGTTTCGCGCCGAATCACCCCCATCACGCCGACTGGGGCAAGCGCGTCGTACCGCTGTCCCGCGAGCTCTGGATCGAGCGCGAGGATTTCCTCCCGGAACCGGTCAAGGGGTTCTTCCGACTGGTGCCTGGCGGCGAGGTCCGCCTGCGCTACGGCTATATCATCAAGTGCACCGGCTTCGACCAGGATGCGGACGGCAACGTCACCTGCATCTACGCCGAATACGATCCCGATACCAAATCGGGCACGCCGGGTGCGGAGTCCCGCAAGGTGAAAGGCAATATCCACTGGCTGTCCTGCGACCACGCCAGAGCGGCCGAAATCCGACTGTACGACCGGCTGTTCGCCGTGCCGGCGCCAGGTGCCCGTCGCGAAGGGGATGCGCCGGATCTGGAGCGCGACTTCCTCGACGATCTGAATCCGGATGCCATGCGGGTGCAAACCAGCATGATCGAGGAGAGCCTGGCGGACGCGGCCCCTGAATCGCGCTTCCAGTTCGAACGTCACGGCTATTTCGTCGCCGATCAGATCGATCACACGGCCAAACGCCCCGTCTACAACCGGACAGTGACCCTTCGCGATTCCTGGGCCAAGAAATAACAACAGTAAATAACAACAAGACATAAGGGGCGGCTTCGCTCCGGGAATGCCCCATCGGCGAATACCCCCCGGATCCCCAAGAACGCCGAAGCCCGAAACCTCGCTGCTCCCGGATTACGTTGGGGACACACTCAGGATGCGAAGCCTCGAATAACCGATCTGGACCGGTTACGCGCCGTCCCGACGCATTGCCTGCCGCACCGGCGCAAAGCTCATCCGATGAATCGGTGACGGGCCCAGTTCGACCAGCAGGGCACGGTGACGCGGTGTGGGATAGCCCTTGTGCCGCGCAAACTCGTATTCCGGATAGGTCTCGGCATGGGCGCACATCAACCGATCCCGCGTCACCTTGGCAAGGATGGAGGCACAGGCGATGGCCGCATCCGTCGCGTCACCGCCCACGATGGGATGACACAGCAGCGGCAAGGGCGATGGGCAGCGATTGCCGTCGACATGCACCCGATCCAGCACGATGCCCCGGTCCACCAGTTCCTGCACCGCACGACGCATGGCCAGCATCGAGGCGTGCAGGATATTGAGCTGGTCGATCTCGGCCACACTGGCTTCGGCAATGGCGTAGGCATGAGCCTCGCCACGTATTCGATCGAACAGTCGCTCGCGCTGACGCTCCGTCAGCTTCTTGGAGTCGTTCGCCCCATCAATCGGCCGGTCGGGATGCAGCACGACGGCGGCGGCCACCACCGGTCCGGCCAGGGGGCCGCGACCCGCTTCGTCCACACCGGCGTACCATCCCGTGTCCTGTTCGACGCAGAACAGACTGCCTTGACGCATAATGCCTCCCATCTCCGTTTTCCGTGTGAGTAAGGACTTCATGACCGACGCTGCCGCGCTCGACCCGAATTGCCTGTTTTTTGCCGCCGGCGAGGCCTCCGGCGACCATTATGCCGCCGCCATCTACCGGATGCTCCATGAGCGCCGCCCGGAACTCCGGGCTCTGGGCCTCGGGGGGGCCGAGAGCCGCGCCGCCGGCATCGAGACCTGCGTGGATCTCAAGACCGTATCGGTGATGGGGCTCGTGGAGGTACTCGCCCATTACGGCCGACTCCGCAGGGCCATGAATGCCCTGATCGACGCCTTGGACACGCATCGTCCCGCGCTCGTGATCGCCATCGATTTCCAGGAATTCAATCAGCGTCTCGCCCGCGCGGCCCGAGCACGCGGCATTCCCGTCCTGTTCTTCGTCGCCCCCCAGGTCTGGGCCTGGCGCCCCAAACGGGCCCGTCGATTCGGGGAAGTCGCCGATCATCTGGCTGTCCTCTTCGATTTCGAGGTCCCGCTGTTCGCGCGCTACGGACTACCGACAACCCATGTGGGCCATCCGCTACGCGATCTGATCGAACCGGAGCTGCAGCGCCCCGAAGATCCGCAGTCGCGCACGGTGCCCCGGAATCAGGCACGGCAGGCATTGGGTCTCGATACGACGGGCACCCTGATCGGCCTGCTGCCCGGCAGTCGGCGCAGCGAAATCGGCCGCCTGCTACCCCTCATGCTGGCCACCGCGGATCGATTGCTGGACCGACATCCGGACTGGCGATTCGCCCTGCCCCGCGCCGCCTCGCTTGATGTCGACTGGTTCGCGGCGCAAATCGAGCACGCTCACCCTTCCGAACGACTGCGCCGAGCGCTCAGCCTGATCGACGGCAACGCCCGACGCGTCATGACGGCCAGCGACACCCTCTGCATCGCGTCAGGCACCGCGACCCTCGAGGCCGCCCTGATCGGAACGCCCATGGTGATCACCTACCGCACCAATCCCCTCACCTACTTTATTGCCCGCCATCTCGTACACATCGAACGGGTGGGATTGCCGAACATCATGCTCGGCCGGAATGCCGTACCGGAGCTGATTCAGGGCGCCGCCACGGCAGACCACCTGTCGGATGCCGTCACGCAGATCACGATGGACAGCAGCACCCGAGTGGCCCAGATCGAAGATCTGAAAACCGTCCGGCAACATCTGGGGGATCCCGGCGCGTTGAGGAAACTCGCCGACCTAGCGGAAACCCTGCTGGCGGGGGCTAATCGCGGTGATCAGCGACCGGCAGAGCCGGTCAGGAGATAGGGATCGAGCAGCTCCCTGAGGGTCGCTTCAGAAAGATCGGTCATCTCGAGCGCGACGTCCAGGACCGAGCGCTGCTCGGCATAGGCCCGCTTGGCGATCCTGGCGCCGAGTTCGTAGCCGATGACCGGATTGAGCGCCGTGACCAGAATTGGATTCATGCCCAGCGCCCGATCGATCTGCGCCTGATTGACGGTGAATCCGGCAATGGCCTTGTCGGCCAGCAACCGCATGGATTGCGCCAGCAATTGCGTCGACTCGAGGATGTTCTGCGCGATCAGCGGCAACATCACGTTCAGCTCGAAATTCCCCGACTGACCGGCCAGCGCGACGGCGGCATCCAATCCATGCACCTGGGCGCAAACCATGGCCACCGCTTCGGGAATCACCGGATTCACCTTGCCCGGCATGATGGAACTGCCGGGCTGGAGATCCGGCAGACTGATTTCCGCCAGACCGGCGAGCGGACCGGCATTCATCCAGCGCAGATCGTTGGCGATCTTGGTCAGAACGACGGCCAACCCGCGCAATGCCGCGCTGTAGGCAACCGGTTCGTCCTGGGCCGAGAGCCCGGCAAAGGGCCGGTGCATCAAACGGTAACCGCCGTCGGTGAGGCGATTGAGCTTCTCGACGAAGGCCGAGGCGAACCCTTCCGGCGCATTGACGCCGGTCCCGACGGCCGTCCCGCCCTGCGGCAGCGCGCTAAGACGATCCATGGCCTGCACGATGCCCAGCCGCGCGCCGGCCAGTTGATCGACGAAGGCGCCCAGGGACTGATCGAAACGGATCGGCATGGCGTCCATGAGATGGGTTCGACCGGTCTTCGTCACGCGCTTCAGGGACTCGGCCTTCTCGACCAGCACGGCGGACAGGTGGTCGAGTGCGGGCAACAAGGCGGAGCGGGCCGTCTCGACGGCAGCCACCCGGATCGCCGTCGGAATCACGTCGTTCGAGCTCTGACTCATGTTGACGTGATCGTTGGGATGCACCGCCGTACCGGCAGCGGTCGCCAGGCGGGCGATCACCTCATTGGCGTTCATGTTCGTGCTAGTGCCTGATCCCGTCTGATAGACGTCGATCAGAAACGCATCCATATAGTGACCTGCAGCGATACGCTGGCCCATAAGACTGATCGCGGCGGCCTGATTGGGCGTCATGGCACCGACCGCTGCATTGGCCTCCGCGCAGGCCGCTTTGACCATACCCAGCGCACGAATGAATTCTGGCGGCAACGGACGACCGCTGATGGGGAAATTGTCCAAAGCGCGCTGGGTCTGCGGACCATACAGCGCATCGGCGGGTATCTGGACGGGGCCGATACTGTCGTGTTCGATTCGATACGAGGAAGTCATCGCGGAAGGCTCTCTAGTCAGCGGGTGATCCCGCGTTCGCTCATGCGAATGAAGGCAAGCATCTGGGCCAGGGCCGCATCGCCCTTCGCCGCTTCGTCGAATTCCGCCCAAACCTTCTCGTCGCCCTGCTTCTTGACCAGTTGACGGAAGGCCCGGCTCAGCAGGTTGATCGTTTCGGAGGAGAAGTTGCGACGCTTCAATCCTTCCTTGTTCAGTCCGACGGAACGGGCACGGGCGCCATCGGCCATCACGAAGGGCGGCACGTCCTTGGAAAGCTTGCTGAAGCCGCCGATGAAGGCATGCGCCCCGATCCGGCAGAATTGATGGGCCACGGCAAATCCGCCCAGAATCGCAAAGTCGCCGACGGAGACATGGCCCGCAAGTGACGCGGCATTGGCCAAAATCACGTGCTCACCCAGCGTGCAGTCGTGCGCGATGTGGGCATACGCCATGACGAGGTTGTCCGAGCCGATCCGGGTCACGCCGCCACCGCCCTGGGTACCGCGATGAATCGTGGAAAATTCGCGGATCTGGTTGCGATCGCCGATCTCAACCGACGATTCCTCACCCCGAAACTTGAGATCCTGCGGAATCTCGCCAATGATCACGTGGGAAAACACATGATTGTCGCGACCGATTCGGCAGGGCCCCTTCAGGATGCTGTGGCTGTCGATCTTCGTTCCCGCACCAATTTCTACCGCACCCTCGACCACCACATAGGGCCCGACAACCACGGAGGGGTCGAGCTTGGCCTCGGGCGAAATAATCGCAGTTGGATGAATCACGCAGCAACTTCCTTGGCAACACATTTGATCAGGGCCTTGGCGGCAAGTTCGTCGCCCACGTGTGCCTCGCACTGGAAGACGCCCATGCCGCGCACGAGCCGCTTCAGGGTCACCCGAATGGTCAGCTGATCGCCCGGCTCGACCACGCGGCGGAACGTCACTTCATCCAGGCCGACCAGCATGTAGAGTGCATTGGGGTTCGGCACCACGCCCTGGCTGCTGAAAGCCAACACGCCGGTCGCCTGTGCCATGGCCTCGGTGATCAAAACACCCGGCATGATCGGCCGAACGGGGAAATGACCCTGGAAGAAGGGCTCATTGAACGTGACATTCTTGATTGCCACGAGATAGTCGTTCGGCGCCCAGTCCGTGACCCGGTCAATCAGCAGAAAAGGATAGCGATGGGGCAGGAGATTCAGAATTTCCTGAATCATGATGGTCTTTTCAGTCACGGGTTTTCCTCATCAGAAAGCGGTGGTGGTGTTGGGTGGGACGACTCAAGCGCCTGCAAGCGCAGAGCCATGCGATCAAGCTGTTTGAACCGGGCGGCGTTCTTCAACCAGCGTTCATTGGTGTCCAGGGGCGTGCCCGCGGAGTACACGCCCGGCTTGTGTATCGAGCGCGTCACCATCGACATGCCCGTGACATGTACGCCATCCGTGAGCGTCAGATGACCGGCCAAACCGACGCCACCACCCAAGGTACAGTACTTGCCCACGATGCTGGAACCCGCGAGACCTGCACATCCGGCAATCGCGGAATGTTCGCCGATCTCCACGTTATGGGCGATCTGGATCAGATTGTCGAGTTTGGCACCATTGTCGATCCGGGTATCGTCCAACGCACCGCGATCGATGGTCGTATTGGCGCCAATATCGACGTCATCGCCGATCACCACTCGCCCCAGTTGCGGCACGCGGCGCCAACGCCCGGCCTGCATCACGAGACCGAACCCGTCAGAACCGATCACGGCGCCGGGTTGGATCACGCAGCCCCGGCCAACACGACAGTCGTCTAGGATCGTGACCCGAGCGATCAGGCGTGTTGACGCACCAATCGAGACATCTCGCCCGAGAATGCATCCGGGACCAATCTCGACCCCATCGGCCAGCTCGCAACCCGGCCCGATGACAGACAAGGGCCCGACAATCACACCCGGCGCCAAACGGGCACTGGGATCGATTCGGGCCGAGGGATCGATACCTGCGTAAATCGGACGGCGCGGTCGGAGGCGTTCTGCAATGTCGATGAAGGCAGCCTGCGGCTGCTCGACGCAAATCACCGTGGCCGTGGTGGGCATCTGATGCCGCTGGGTCTCCTGACAGAGGATCAGCCCCGCTCTACTCTGATTCGGATGTACGCCCCGTCGGTTACCACTGTAAAAGGCCAGATCGTCCGATTTCGCAGAACTCAGGGAGGCGACGTTACGCACCCGTCGATCCGGGTCACCATGGACGGGGGCGGAAAGCATCTGGGCTATTTCCGCAGCGGAAAGGCTCGTACTTGTCTCTTCCTGCATCCGTTGCGCCAATCCTATTGACCCGGAGAAACAGCGTTCTTACTTGCCGCTTTTGACGTCTTGCTGCAGCTTGGTCAGAACGTCGTTGGTGATATCGACCTGCGGCGCGGCATACACGACGCCCTCCGCCAGAACCAGATCATAACCCTTGCTCTTGGCCACATCCTTGATCGCGCTCAGCACCACGCGCTGCAGCTTGCCGAGCTCCTCATTCTTGCGGAGGTTCAGGTCGTCGCGGAAGTTGCTCTGCATGCGCTGCAGATCGCGCAACTGACGGTTGAGCTCCTGCTCCTGCTTGGAGCGCTCGCTATCGCTCATGGTCACGCCGTCACGATTCAGCTTGTTTTCCAGGTTTTGCGCCGTCTGCTGGGCATCCCGGATTTCCTTTTCCCGAGGCGCGAATTCCTTTTCCAACTTTTTCTTGGCGATATCGGCCTGTGGGGCCTGCTCGAGGAGCGTCGACGAGTTGACGAAAGCGATCTTGACCTCAGCGGCCTGGGCAGAAGCTGCGAACACCAGGGTCATCAATGACACGAACAAAATAGCAAAGCGATTCACGCTGATTCTCCCCAAACAAATAAAATTCAAACCGATAGGCCCGCCTCGGGAAAGCGGGCCTGCATTATCGCACAGCCCGAAACCCCCCGTGTAGGGCAGTCTCAAAATTCCTCGCAGTCACGCCATCAGAAGTTGGCGCCAACAGAGAACTGGAAGATCTGGGTCCGATCGCCCGGTTTGCTGTTCAGTGGTTTTGCGATACTGAAAATCAGCGGGCCCACCGGTGAGATCCAGTTGAAGCCGACGCCGACGGACTGTCGCAACGAGGGCACGCTGAAGTCATGATAGGTGCGGTAGGTATTACCCACATCCCAGAACAGCGACATCCGGACGGAATTGACCTGACTGGTCAGGAACGGTATCGGGGTGATGAGCTCGATACCGCCGGCGGTCATCAAGGTGCCGCCCATGGGGTTGCCCGCCGAATCCACCGGGCCCAGCGAGTAATCCTGATAACCCCGAACGGATTGGATACCGCCGGTGTAGTAGTTCAGGAACGGCGGCAGACCGCTGTAGTACTGGCTGACGCCCGTATAGGTCGTCTTGGTGCTGCCATAGGCCTGGGCCAGGCCGACCTGTGCATGGCCCGACAAGGTGGTGTTTTTCCATAGCGGAATGTACACGCGGCCATTGTAATCGCCCTTGTAGTAGAGCAACTGGCTCCCCGGCACGGCCACGGTGGCCGACAGCTTCTGATAGACCCCGGACGTCGGGAAAATCGACTTGTTACGGGTATCGTACGTCAACGCGGGGATTACGCTGAACGTATAGAAGCTCTTGCCGTCAAATCCGGGCCCCGGCTGATCGCCGTTGACCGACACCCCGGTTATCCAGCTGGGCGAGGTCCCCGTCTCCTTGATTTTCTGCTGCTGCAGCTGGAAGCCGATGCTGGCAAAGGTCTGCTCCGACAGCGGCACGCCGAAATTGATGTTGCCACCGTAGGAATCGACCAGATATTGCGACAGTGAGAGCGCCGCAGCATCCTGACGCGTGTAGAACAGGCCGAAACCCTGACTGACACCATCTACGGTGAAATAGGGATTGTTGTAGTTGAACTGGACGCTGGTCTGGTAGGAACTCCGCTCGAGATTGATCCCCACGGACTTGCCCGAACCGAGGAAATTGGCCTGGTTCAAGCCAAGGTTGAACAGCACCCCTTCGGATTGGGAGTAACCCACCCCGGCCGTAAACGAACCGGACAGCTGTTCGGTGATGTCGTAATCGATGTCCACTTGATCGGGCACGCCCGGCACGGGCTTCATCTTCTGATCGACACTCTGCACCGACGGCAGACGCTGCAGGCGCTCCTTGGAACGATCGAGCTTGTTGGCAGCATACCAACTGCCTTCCATCTGGCGCATTTCACGCCGATAGACTTCCTCGTTGGTATTGAAATTGCCCTTGAATTCGATGTGACGCACGGTGACGCGGTCGCCCGGCTGAATATTGAAGTCAATGGCGACGGTCTTGTCCTTCTCGTCGATCGTCGGCGAGGGCTGGACGCGGGCCAGGGCATAGCCGTCGTCACCCAGGCGCTTGGCGATCGCATCGGACGTATCGATCACCAGCTTACGGTTGAAATATTGGCCGACCTGGACCTCATCCAGCTTCTTCAGGGTCGCCTGGTCCAGCAGGAGGTTGCCGGAGAAGGTCACGCCGCTGACCTTGTAGCGCGGCCCCTCGCTGACATTGATCACGATATCGATCTGCTTGCGATCCGGTGTAATGCTTACCTGGGTCGAGTCGAGACCGACCTTCAGATAACCCCGGTTCAGGTAGAAGGAGCGCAGGCTTTCCAGAGAGGCAGACATTTTTTCCTTCGAGTACTGATCTGCGTTTGACCAGAACTCCCACCAGGGCACGGGGTGGAGCTCAAGCTGGTCGAGCAACTCGGACTCGGAGAAATCGTGATTCCCGATGATACGGATCTTCTTGATACTGGCCGGCTTGCCTTCGTAGATGTCGATCAGCACGGAAACCCGGTTATCCTCGAGCTGATTGACCGAGGTCTCGATTTGTACCCCATACTGCCCCATGCCGTAATAGACCCGCTGCAGTTCGGTCTTCATCTTGTCCAGCGCCTGGGGGTCGAGCACGTGGCCCTGCGCCAGACCGATGGCCTTCAAGGCCTTCTGCAGTTTTTCGGTCTCGACCTTCTTGTTCCCCTTCACCTCGATGCTGGTGATGGTCGGCCGTTCCTTGACGCGAATCACCAGGACGTTGTCGAGTCGACCCACGCTCACATCACTGAAAAACCCGGTCTTGTACAACGCGTCGATCACGCGGGTACTGTCGGCATCCGTGAAATCGTCGCCCACATGGTAGGGAATGTAGGTGAACACCGTGCCCGGTGTGACGGTCCGCAAACCCTCGACCTTGATATCGGAAATGACAAAGGCTTGCGCCAATGCAGGGATCAACAGAAACGCGCCCATCAATGGGGCCAACAAGATGCGAGGGTTCAGTGTCATGCCGTGGTCATTTCCCAAAATATCGGGTCAAAAAAAATTGATTGCATTGCAAACCTAAAACAAGCGGCCGAGTATAACCGCTTCACCGTCACATACGCGTGAACCGAATCAAAAAAACGCCCGCGGATACGCGGGAGTTCACGCCATGGCCCGACGCATTGTCTCCGAGTCTCAGGAGTGCATCAACCGGGCGATATCGTTGTAAAAGGCAACGATCATCAGGCTCACCAGAAAAAACAGCCCCACCCGTGTCGCCATCGCCTCGAACTGAGGCCCGGGCGCCTTGCCGCGAATAGCTTCGATCACGTACATGGCCAGATGCCCGCCGTCCAGCAACGGCACAGGCAACAGGTTCATGATCGCCAGGGAGAGACTGACCAGCGCCAGAAAGCCCAGGAAGGTCGAAAAGCCGATCAGGAGACTCTGGCCGGCGAACTCGGCAATCGCGACGGGACCGGACAGGTTCGACAGGCTCGCCTGACCACTGAGCAGACCACCGAACACCTGAAAGGTGAGGCTCGTCATGGCCCAACTCCGTTCGACCGCCATGCCGAGGGCGGTGACGGGACCGAATCGTTCGAGAACCAGCAACCGGACGCCGGAATCCCGTGCGCGCTGTATGGCCGCCGGGCTAAGCGCAATCTCCGCACCGATTCGGCCTACCTTCCCATTACGCGCGCCACCCGCCTCGACCGGTCGGGGCGTCACGGCCAAGGTGCGCGTCTGCCCGTCCCGAACGATTTGCAGCGTCATGGCCTTGCCCGGGGAATGTTCGATCCGCTGGATGAGGCTGCCGGGATCCCGATAGCTTTCGCCATTCACGGCACGGATGAGGTCGCCGGCCTGCAGGCCCGCAGCAGCAGCTGCGCTATTCGGCAGCACCTTGTGGATGACGGCATCCCCAGGGGGAGACCACAATCGATAACCGATTTCCTTGAGTACATCGCGCGGTCGGCCATCGGTCGAACCGGCGAGTGGCTTGAGCTCGCTGAGATCAAGCGTACCGGTACTGATGGCTCCCTGATGCTCGAACTCGATCGGCACGCGTGCATTCGCCACCCCGCCCTCGAGCACGGCCAGACGCAAATCGGATAGGCTATGGATGACTGAACCGCCGACTTGGGTGATCACGTCTCCGTCCTGCAAACCGCTCTTGGCCAGGATCGAGTCCGACGGCAGCACACCCACCTTCGGCAACACACCCTGGACACCCACCATGAACATCGCGGCCCAGAGGACCAGCGCCAGCAGAATATTGGCGACGGGGCCCGCCAACACGATCAGGAATCGCTTCCAGACCGGTTGCCGGTTGAACGCCCGATGCTGCTCGGCAGCGGCGACGGGACCTTCCCGCTCGTCGAGCATCTTGACGAAACCGCCCAGCGGCAACAGGGCAATCCGATACTCGGTCTGATCCGGGCCCCGTCGGGTGGACCACAGCGCCTTCCCGAAACCCAGCGAGTAGGTCAGCACCTTGACCCCAAGCCGGCGCGCCATCCAGTAATGACCATATTCGTGGAAGGCGACCAGCACGCCGATCGTCAATAGAAAACCCAGGATACTCATTGCGATACTCATCACACCACCTGCTGCTTGCTGCCGACGGTCACACGTCCACCCCTGCCGGTGATCCGCGCGATGGTCGCTGTTGCGACGGAACGCACCCGATCGTCGAGTGCCAGAACATCCGCTATGGAAGCGGGTTGAGTATAGTCCGCGTCCGCTGCTTCCAGAACGGTATCGCGCGTTCGCGCGATGAGCTCCGGAATCTGCAGAAAGGACAAGCGCCCGTCCAGGAAGGCCGCCACGGCGATTTCATTGGCAGCATTGACCGTCAGAGGCGCCACGCCCCCATGCTCAAGCGCTTCATAGGCGAGGCGCAGACAAGGGAATCGGTCCAGATCCGGTGCCTCGAAACACAACGTGCCAATGGCGCGAAGATCGAGATTGCCGACGCCGGATGCAATGCGGTCCGGCCAGCCCAGTGCATGGGCTATCGGCGTACGCATGTCCGGATGCCCCATCTGAGCCAATACGGAGCCATCGGCGAACTGCACCAGCGAATGCACGATGGATTCGGGATGCACGAGCACGTCGATCCGTGCCGCCGGCATGCCGAACAGCCATGCTGCCTCGATCACTTCCAGGCCCTTGTTCATCATCGTGGCGGAATCCACGGAGATCTTTCGCCCCATGGACCAATTCGGGTGACGGCAGGCCGCCTCCGGTGTGATCTCCGCAAACGCAGCAGCCGGCAAGGTCCGGAATGGACCGCCGGACGCGGTGAGAATGAGTTTGTCCACGGCCTTGGTCGGGGCCGTGTCGACCGGTAGGCACTGGAATATGGCATTGTGCTCACTGTCGATCGGGATGATCGTCGCACCGGTGCGTTCGGCCGCACTCATCATCAAGGCGCCGGCGGCGACCAGGGATTCCTTGTTGGCCAGCAGCACCTGCTTGCCCGCAGACACGGCCGCCCAGGTGGAGGCAAGACCGGCCGTGCCCACGATGGCGGCGACCACGACATCCACGTCATCCTGCGCCGCCAGTTCGACCAACGCACGGGCTTCATCGATGACCTCCGGCCGAAGCGACGGATCGGGCTCTGTTTGTACCAGTTGGCGCCGTAGCGAATCAGCTGCGACCGGATCGGCCACACCGACCTGACGGGGCCGAAACTGTCTAATCTGGGTCAGGAGCACATCGATACGCGCATGGGCCACCAGGGTTTCCACGGTAAATCGATCGGGATGCCGCTCGATCACGGCCAGCGTGCTGGCGCCGATACTGCCGGTAGAGCCGAAAATAGCAATCTTTTTCAATCGATCAACCACAACCCTATTGTTTTCGCCCACCGCATTCAGACGCTACAAGGAGAATCTCGAACGATCGAGGGCTCGCGAAATCCCATACCGTTAGTGGAACGTCAGGAAACTCATCTGGGCCAAAGCCAGTAACCATACCGGCATCGCTGCCAATTGACCATCGAGGCGATCTAGCAGCCCACCATGCCCAGGTAGGAGGTGGCCACTATCCTTGACGCCTGCCTCCCGCTTCAACCGCGATTCTTCAAGGTCGCCGGCCACGGAAAACAGCGCGACGCCCATACTCCACAGGGCCAGCTGCCAGGACGGGACGCTCGCGAAAAGCGGTAGTACCGCGCCAATAGCGGTCAGCAAACCGACGCCCACCAGGCCGCCAACGAGACCCTCGAGCGTCTTGCCGGGGCTCAGGGCCGGCGCGAGCTTGTATCGTCCGAAAGCACGACCCGCGAAATAGGCCAGGGAATCCGCCACGGCAACGATCATCACCCCGAAGATCAGCAGCCAGGGGCCGGTCTCCTGACGATGGATTTCGACGACCGAAAACCAGAAGAGCGGCAGAATCAAAAGCCCGAGGAGCGTGCGCAGCCAGGCAGGGCGACGGCTACCGGCATTCTTTCGATGGAGCCATAGCCCGCCCATCAGCAGGAGCCAGCCGAACGTGGTCACACCGGCCAACCAGGGAATCTGCCCTGGGGAAACCGCAAGATACAGCACCGCACCAACCGCGCTCATGAGGAGTAAGGCAACCGCCCGCCCAACAGGTGCAGCGCAACTCAGCCGGAACCACTCGAAACCGAGTCCGAGGGTCATCACGCTCATGAATGCGATGAAGGCCCATTCCGGGAACATGAGGATGACCATCAGCCCAAGCGCAGACAGGCCCAAGCCGGTGAGAATGCGCACCTGGGTGGCCGTCATCATCTGGGTCATATGTCGGGAAATATTCATTCGCTCAATCCACCAAAGCGCCGCTGCCGTGCGGCATACCACTGCAAGGCATCCAGAAAATGCGCCCTATCGAACGCGGGCCACAGACAATCCGTGAAATACAGTTCGGCATAGGCCAGTTGCCAGAGCAGGAAGTTGCTGATCCGCTGTTCGCCACCCGTGCGAATGAACAGATCGACCGGCGGACAAGGCGCTGTGGATAACTGGGCCTCGAATGCGGCACGCCAGATATCGGGGTCACCATCGAGTCGAAGTTGCCCGTCCATCGTAGCGGCCGCCAAGTTCTTGGCCGCATTCAGAATATCCCACTGACCACCGTAACTGATGGCAATCAGCAGATTCAAGCCATCGCTCGACTCGGTTCGACGCTCTGCCTCATGCATCAGGGTCTGTATGCGGGCAGACAGGGGCTTGCGGTCCCCGATAAAGCGAATTCGCACGTCATGGGCGACCAGTTCGTCCATATCCCGCTCCAGGGCATAGACGAACAAGCCCATCAGCGCTTCCACCTCATCGGTGGGACGTGACCAGTTTTCTGAGGAAAAGGCGAACAGGGTGAGAACGGGGATTTGCGCCCGGCTGGCGAATTCGATCAACCGGCGAACGGCGCGACGCCCCCGCTGATGACCGATGGTCCGCGGCAGATGACGAGCCTTGGCCCATCGACCGTTGCCATCCATGACGACGGCAATATGACGCGGCAATCGCTCGGGATCGAGCAACCCAAGAAAGTCTTCATCGCCGTGCAGTGAGGACAGGGGCGCTGTGGCGGGATGGATAGTGGGGTCGTCCACGCCGACTCAGACTTCCATCAGTTCTTTTTCTTTTTCCGCAACAATCCGATCGATTTCGGCAACGCAGCTATCGGTCAGCTTCTGGATCAGATCCTGGCCCCGGCGTTCTTCATCTTCGGAGATATCCTTCTCCTTGAGCAACGACTTGAGATCGTTGTTGGCATCGCGACGGATATTCCGCACCGCGACCTTCGCATTTTCGCCCTCGTGGCGCACGATCTTGCCGAGCTCCCGACGACGATCCTCGGTCAATGCCGGCATCGGCACGCGAATCGTCATGCCGGACGTCGATGGATTGAGCCCGAGGTCGGACGTCATGATCGCCTTCTCGACCTTGGCAACCATATCCTTTTCCCAGGGCACCACCGAGAGCGTGCGCGCGTCATCGGCAGACAGTTTCGCCACCTGGGAGAGCGGCACCATGCCCCCGTAATACTCGACGGTCACGTGGTCCAGGATACTGACGTGGGCACGGCCCGTACGAATCTTCGCCAGTTCGGTCTTCAGGGTATCGATGCTCTTGTGCATCCGGATATCACAGTCTTTTTTAATGTCTTCAATCATTCTGAGTACTCCTAAGCCGTCACCAGCGTGCCGACGGGCTCGCCCATCACGGCGCGCACCAGATTGTTCGGGGCATGAATGTCGATGACCATCATCGGCATGCCCTGATCCCGGCACAATACGATCGCGGTGGCATCCATCACGCCCAGCCGCTGGTCCAGCGCCGCATTATATGTCAGCTGGTCGTAACGGCGTGCGGCCGGGTCCTTGACGGGATCGGCATTGTAAATCCCGTCGACCTTCGTCGCCTTGATCATGATGTTCGCCTGGATCTCGATCGCGCGCAGACTGGCACCCGAATCCGTGGTAAAGAAGGGGTTACCGGTGCCACCGACCAGAATGACGATCCGGCCCTTCTCGAGGTGCCGAATGGCACGGCGGCGAATGAACGACTCGCACACGGCGGGAATCGACAGCGCGGACATGACACGTACCTCCAGGCCGCGCTGCTCAAGCACATCCTGCATGGCCAGGCCATTCATGACAGTGGCCAGCATACCCATCTGATCCCCGGTCACCCGATCCATGCCGGCCTTGGCCAACCCTTCGCCCCGGAAGATATTGCCGCCGCCCACCACAATCGCCACTTCGACCCCCATCGCGCGCAAGGCGAGGATGTCATCGGCCAGGCGGAAAATGATCGCGGGATCGATGCCAAAGGCCTGATCGCCCATCAATGCCTCGCCGCTGAGCTTCAGCAATACACGTTGGTAACGAGGAGCGGGTTGGTCTGTCATAACTATCCTCAAGCAATCAGAGTCGGCATAAATTCGTGCTCAAAAAAAGGCCGGAGTCGCCTCCGGCCCGTTTCAGGAACCATCAGGCCCCTTTGACTTGGGCCATGACCTCGGCAGCAAAGTCGCCAGTTTCCTTTTCGATGCCCTCGCCTACTTCCAGACGGGCAAAACGAACGCAGGTGGCGCCCTTGCTCTTCAACAGTTTGCCAACGGTCTGGTCCGGATCCTTGACGAACGGCTGACCAACCAGCGCGGACTCCGCCAGGAACTTGCGAATCCGGCCTTCAACCATCTTCTCGATGATGTCGGCCGGCTTGCCGCTGTCCGCCGCCTGAGCAATGAAGATCTCGCGCTCTTTCGCAACCAGATCCGCATCCACATCGGACTCGTTGACGCACAGCGGACGGCTGGCAGCCACGTGCATGGCGATATCGCGCGCCAGATCGACGTCGCCGCCGCTGACCAGTTCAACCAGAACGCCGATGCGCTCGCCATGACGGTAGGCGCCGACGACACCCTCGGTGCTGTAACGCTCGAAACGACGAATCTGGATGTTCTCGCCCAGCTTGGCTACCAGCGCCTTGCGCATGTCTTCGATGGACTGTCCATTGACCGTCATGGCCAGCAGCGCATCCATGTCGGACGGATCGTTCTGCAGCACCTGATCGGCGAGCAGTTGTACGAAACCGGCAAAGTCCGGGTTCTTCGCAACGAAATCGGTTTCAGAGTTGACTTCGATCAACGCTGCGCTGCGGCCATCCGCAGACACGGCCACGCCAATCTGCCCTTCAGCCGCGACGCGACCGGCCTTCTTGTCGGCCTTGGCCATACCGTTCTTGCGCATGTATTCGATGGCCGCTTCGATATCGCCCTGGGTTTCAACGAGCGCGCGCTTGCATTCCATCATGCCGGAACCGGTACGCTCCCGCAGTTCCTTGACCAGACCTGCACTAATCGTCGTCATAATTCTTTCCTCTTCAATAAGGTTCAAATGAATAGGGTGGATAACAATAACGGGTCACCAGGGACCCGTCATTCACGTTGTCGTACCTAGGACGTCCGGATCATGACCGAACGTCGAAAATCCGCTGATCAGGCCTGATCGGCCGCAGCCTCTTCAACGAAGTCCGAAGGCGCAATCGCGGAGGCGCCCTTGGCTTCCAGCACGGCATCGGCCACGGCGGTGGTGTACAGTTGAATGGCGCGGATCGCGTCGTCGTTGCCCGGGATCACATAGTCGATGCCCTTGGCGCTGCTGTTGGTATCAACGATACCAATCACCGGGATACCCAGCTTGTTCGCTTCGATGACCGCGATGTCTTCATGACCGACGTCGATCACGAACAGGGCGCTCGGCAGCCGTTCCATATCCTGGATACCGCCCAGAGAACGCTCGAGCTTCTCGCGCTCGCGGCTCAGCATCAGGGCTTCTTTCTTGTTCAGTTTGCCGAACGAACCGTCCTGCTCCATCGTCTGGAGCGACTTCAGACGACGCACGGACTGACGCACGGTCGCATAGTTGGTCATCATACCGCCCAACCAGCGATAGTTGACGTACGGCATGCCGCAACGAGCTGCCTGCTCGGCTACGGACTCACGTGCGGAGCGCTTCGTGCCGACGAACATGACGGTACCGCCGCCGCTCACGACCTTGCCGATGAAGTTCAACGCGTCGTTGAACATCGGTACGGTCTTTTCCAGGTTGATGATGTGGATACGGTTGCGCTGACCGAAAATGAAGGGCGCCATGCCCGGGTTCCAGTAACGAGTCTGGTGACCGAAATGCACGCCAGCCTCGATCATTTGACGCATGCTAATTGATGCCATGAAATTTCTGCCTTTAATTAACTTTGGGTTGAGCCTCCGCCCGGCCAAGCAACGCAACCGTCAGGCCTCTGCCCTTCGGCACCCCGCGCTGCTTTAACACCGGGCGTGTGAATTGCCCCGCGATCGAATTCGCGAAGCGCGCATATGATACGCAATTTCACCAGGAAGGGGAAGATTCCAGGCAACCATTCCGTGGCCGCCGTCGACGACACCCCGACCAACCGACGCCTAGCGACAGAGCAAGGCGATCGATTCTGCGGCAATCCCTTCGCCGCGACCGGTGAAACCCAGGCGTTCCGTGGTGGTGGCCTTGATGTTGATAACGTCGACGGAAACACCCAAAACCTCGGCGATGCGTGCACGCATCGCAGGAACATGGGGGGCCATACGCGGCGCCTGAGCAATGATGGTCATGTCCAGATTGCCGACCCGCCATCCCAGCGCCTCGACCCGACGGTACACATCGGCGAGCAGCAGCGTGCTATCGATCCCCGCAAAGGCCGGATCGTTGTCGGGATAGAGACGACCGATATCGCCGAGTGCAGCCGCACCCAGCAGGGCATCGCAAAGCGCATGAAGCAGAACGTCGCCGTCTGAGTGGGCGCGAAACGCCTGATCGAAAGGAATTCGGACGCCGCCGATCATGAGATGGTCGCCGGGCTTGAATGCGTGCACATCGAAACCCTGACCGATACGAAATGGAATAGCTGAAGCGGCGCCTGAATCAGACATAGCACGTTTCTCCGGATTGATCGCCACCATGATCGATGGCTGCATTCTCATCAGCCAGCACGCCCTGCGAACGTAGAATCAGCCGAGCCAGAGGAAGATCTTCGGGATGCGTCACCTTGATGTTGTCGGCACGCCCTTCAACCAGTAGCGGGGCAGCGCCGATGAACTCAAGCGCTGAAGCCTCGTCCGTCAGATTCGCGCCGGCCATCCTGGCCAGATCCATCGCGGACATCAATCGATCAAGGGGGAAGACCTGGGGCGTCAGGGCATGGAAAACCTGCTCGCGGGGAACAGTCGCAGCAACTCGCCCCAGATCCGTCGACCGTTTCAGGGTATCCCGAACCGGCGCTGCCAGCAGTCCACCGGCCCGATCGCCCGCTGCCGCCACCCGCATCAGCAAGCGCCCCACATCGGCGGGGTGGACACAGGGGCGCGCCGCATCATGCACGGCAACCCAGGCATCCTGGGAACAGTCCGGCAGCGCCGATAAATATTCCAGGGCGGCGCGGACGCTGCAGGCGCGCGTTTCGCCGCCCTGAACGAAGTGCAGGGGAAAATCGGAAAACCCGGACAACAGGTCCGTAGCGATCTCATCGCCCGGCCCCAGGGCCAGCACAGCCCCCTGCAAACCGGGCAGATCGGCAAATCGGGACAATGTCACAACGAGCATCGCGCGCTCGCCAAGCAACAGGTACTGCTTGGCGACCGGCGACTGCATCCGAGTCCCCTGCCCTGCCGCAGGGATCACCAACCACCAGGGAAACACGGGAGACAATGGGTTAGCGGGCACGGGCACTCGCCACCGGAGGCGTCTGGCCCGCACCGCGAGCCGTCGACGGATCCGGCGCCTTCGCCGCCGAGCCGTCACCTCCGGACAAGTCAGCGTCCCCGGGCGCCAGACTCGGCGTAATCTGATCGGGCCGGGTATCCTCGATTACCTGATAAAAGGTTTCGTGGGGGCCGATCAAGCCGAGATCCAACCGGGCCCGCGCTTCGACAGCTCCCAGGCCCGTCTTGAGATCATCCACTTCAGCCGCCAGTTTTCGGTTGCGCTCAACCAGATAATCCTGGGACATCGTCAGATCGTTCAGGCGCTGCTCCTTTTTCCAGATATTCGGCAGCGAGGCGTCACTAAACCAGAGACGCCACTGCAAGGCACCGAGCAGGACAAACAGAACCAGGAGCAGAATGCGCATGGGATCGCGAATCAGCCTAGCCTGGCGTGATCAGCGTCCGAACACCGACAGACCGGGGAAACGGGCACGCGAGCCAAGCGCCTCTTCGATGCGCAACAGCTGGTTGTACTTGGCCATCCGGTCGGAGCGGGACAGGGAGCCCGTCTTGATCTGACCGGCATTGGTGGCCACCGCCAGATCGGCGATGGTGGTGTCCTCGGTTTCGCCGGAACGGTGGGAAACCACGTTGGTGTAGCTCCGCTCATCGGCCAGCTTCATTGTCGCCAGCGTTTCGGAAAGCGTACCGATCTGGTTGACCTTGATGAGGATCGAGTTGGCGATCCCCTTGTCGATTCCTTCACGCAGGATCTTCACGTTGGTGACGAACAGGTCGTCGCCCACCAGTTGCGTCTTCTTGCCCAGACGCTCGGTGAGCAGTGCCCAGCCCGCCCAGTCCTGCTCGGCCATGCCGTCCTCGATCGAGAGGATCGGGTACTTATCGACCCAGCCAGCCAGCAGATCGACCATCTCTGCGGCGGTGAAGGAGCGACCTTCGGCTTCAAGATGATACTTGCCATCCTTGTAAAACTCGGAACTCGCGGCATCCAGACCGATGAAGACATCCTTGCCGGGGACGTAACCTGCCTGCTTGATGGCCTCGATGATCACCTGAATCGCCGCCTCGTTCGACTCGAGATCCGGTGCGAAACCGCCCTCGTCGCCTACCGTCGTGCTCAGACCGCGATCGGACAGCACCTTCTTCAGCGTATG
Organism: Halothiobacillus diazotrophicus; assembly: GCF_001663815.1. NCBI lineage: Bacteria > Pseudomonadati > Pseudomonadota > Gammaproteobacteria > Chromatiales > Halothiobacillaceae > Halothiobacillus > Halothiobacillus diazotrophicus. The sequence continues at coordinate 152,585 of NZ_CP016027.1, read as the reverse complement.
GAAAATCTCGGTGCCGTAACGCAGGGCTTCGGAGAAACTCGGGGCCCCCGCCGGAATGATCATGAATTCCTGCATGTCCACGGAATTGTCGGCATGGGCACCACCATTGATGATGTTCATCATGGGCACCGGCAGGGTCACCGCCTCGTCGCCGCCCAGATAGGCGAACAGGGGCTTGCCGGCCGCCGCCGCACCCGCATGCGCCGCCGCCAGAGATACCGCCAGCAGGGCATTCGCACCCAGGCGGGACTTGTTTTCGGTACCGTCGAGCTTGATCATCACGTCATCGATTGCCGCGAGATCGTTGACGTCCATACCCATGATCGCGGCGGCGATCTCGCCGTTCACGTTGGCAACCGCCTTGCTCACGCCCTTGCCACCGAAGCGGGTCTTGTCGCCGTCGCGCAGTTCGATCGCCTCACGGATCCCCGTGGATGCCCCGGAAGGAACGATGGCCCGCCCCATGAAACCGCCGGTAACGGTCACCTCGGCCTCGACGGTCGGGTTGCCACGGGAATCAATCACTTGTCTTGCGCGTACGCCTTCGATGGCTGTCATAGTGTCCGGTCTCCAAAAATTAAAGCGTTTAAGATGTTTATAGGGTGTCAGTTCCGCATGACATGCGGACGACAGAATTCATTTGGCGGCCAATAACGCCTGCTCGGGAAACCCAGCCTGCTTGACCACCGCATCCAGGCTGATCAAGGTTTGCAAGAGTTCGGCCATATCCGCCAACGGCCAGGCATTCGGTCCGTCGGACAACGCCTTGGCCGGGTCCGGATGGGTTTCCATGAACAATCCGGACACGCCGGCCGCCACGGCGGCACGCGCCAGCACGGGCACGAATTCCCGTTGCCCGCCCGAACTGCTGCCCTGCCCGCCCGGCAACTGCACCGAATGGGTGGCGTCAAAGACCACGGGCGCACCAGTTTGACGCATGACCGCCAGACTCCGCATGTCGGAAACGAGATTGTTGTAACCGAAACTGGCGCCCCGCTCGCAGACCATGATCTGCTCGTTGCCGACTGCACGGGCCTTGTCCACGACATTCCCCATATCCCAGGGGGACAGGAACTGCCCTTTCTTGATATTCACGGGTTTGCCCTGCCGGGCGACGTTCTGGATGAAATTGGTCTGGCGACACAGGAAGGCGGGCGTCTGCAGGACGTCGACGACCGAAGCCACTTCATCCAGCGGCGTGTCCTCATGCACGTCGGTCAGCACCGGAACGCCGATCTGCGCGCGGACGCGCTCCAGAATCGCCAACCCCTGCTCCAGCCCCGGCCCGCGAAAACTCGCACCCGAAGAGCGGTTTGCCTTGTCGAACGAGCTTTTATAGATGAAGGGGATCCCCAGCGCCGTCGTCAGTTCCTTCAACCGGCCAGCGGTCTCCTGGGCCAGGGTTTCGGATTCGATGACGCAGGGTCCGGCAATCAGGAAAATCGGTTGATCCAGCCCAACCGTAAAATTCAGGAGTTTCATGCGCTCACCTCGACTTCCGCGTTACCGGAGCGTTGTGCCAGCGCCGCCTGAATGAAGGCAGTAAACAGCGGATGGCCATCGCGCGGCGTCGAATGGAATTCCGGATGGAACTGGCAGGCAATGAAGAAGGGATGCGTCGGCAACTCGATCATCTCAACCAGGTGGTTCTCCGCCGACCAGCCTGAAAACACCAGCCCCGCATCGGACAGGGTCTTCTCGTAGCCGTTGTTGAACTCGTAGCGATGGCGATGGCGCTCGTTGATCTCCGTGCTGCCGTAGGCTTCAGCCGCCCGCGTGCCCGGGGTCAAATGGCAACGCTGGGCGCCCAGGCGCATGGTTCCGCCCAGATCCGCTTGCTCGTCCCGTTGAATCAACTCACCGGACTCGTCGCGCCACTCGGTGATGAGCGCGATAACCGGCTGGCTCGTTTCCTTGCGGAATTCGGTGGAGTGCGCCTCGGATAGACCGGCGACATGGCGCGCAAACTCGATAACCGCCACCTGCATGCCAAGACAGATCCCGAGATAGGGCTTGCCGGATTCGCGCGCGAACTGCACGGCGGCAATCTTGCCTTCGACGCCGCGCTCCCCGAATCCGCCCGGGACGAGAATGGCATCCATGTGCTCAAGGGGTGTCGTACCTTCCCGCTCGAACCGCTCGGAATCGAAATAATGAATATTGACGCGGGTACGCGTCTGGATACCGGCATGCAGCAATGCCTCGTTGAGGCTTTTGTACGCATCGATCAGATCGACGTACTTGCCAACCATGGCGATATCCACGATGCGATCCGGCTTGGTCTGCGCCTCGACGACGCGATCCCACTCGGAAAGGTCAGCGGCACCGGCAGACAGATGCAGCTTGCGCAGCACGATTTCGTCCAGCTTCTGGGCGTGCAGCATCCGCGGGATTCGGTAGATGGTGTCCGCGTCAATGGCGGAGATGACGGCATCGAAATCCACGTTCGTGAACAGGGCGATCTTGCGCCGCTCGTCATCGGGCAAGGTTACTTCCGAACGGCAGAGCAGGATGTCCGGCTGGATGCCGATGGAACGCAGCTCCTTGACCGAGTGCTGGGTAGGCTTGGTCTTCACCTCGCCAGCCGCCCGGATGTAGGGCACCAGCGTCAGATGCATATAAATGGCACGCTCCCGACCGAGTTCGACCCCCAGTTGACGGATCGCCTCAAGAAACGGCAGGGACTCGATGTCGCCCACCGTGCCGCCGATCTCGATCAGGGCGACGTCATAGCCCTTGCTGCCCTCGAGCACGCGACGCTTGATTTCGTCGGTGATGTGCGGAATGACCTGAACCGTGCCGCCCAGGTAATCGCCGCGACGCTCGCGACGAATCACGGACTCGTAAACACGCCCGGTGGTGAAATTGTTGCGCTGGCTCACCGGGCTGCGCACGAAGCGCTCGTAGTGGCCCAGGTCGAGGTCGGTTTCCGCGCCGTCATCCGTCACGAACACTTCGCCGTGCTGGAACGGGCTCATGGTGCCCGGGTCAACGTTGATGTATGGATCAAGCTTCATCAGGGTGACACGAAGCCCACGGGATTCGAGCAAGGCACCCAGGGATGCGGCAGCGATTCCCTTGCCCAACGACGAAACCACACCACCCGTGACGAATACAAATTTGGTCATGACCGAACCATCAAATAGAGAGAGACAAAACGAAAGGTCCTGCAAAATCGGCGCATTTCATCGTGATCACGCAGCCAGCCCCAGGGCCGCCCGGTACCGCTGAAAGAATAACCCAAGGCCGCGACCCAAGTAACCTTCATCCGCAGAGCGGACAGGAACCGCAGCGGCCGATCAGCACGCATGAAACGGGCAACGAAAACACCCCGCCCCGGACCTTTGAACGGGGACGGCCGACAGACGATTCGCTGCGATCGCCACTTCGGTCGAACCCCGGCAGATGGGGCGGCATCATAAAACATTCGGCACGCGAGAACAATTTGACGCCGTCGGCACAAGGCGATCACATGGCCTTACTATCCGTTAGACCGATTAATGTTATTTCATCTGTTTTTTGATTAGACTCATAGATTGGCTTAATTATTTTAGTTGACAGTCCCGTGATGAAGGGATAGCGTCGAGCCAACAATAGTATCGCGTCATTAATTATTAATTTGAAAAATCATTAGGTAACTACTATTATGAATAAGGAACCCGCCACCATCAGTGACGAACAGATCGCTCGACTGTTCTTCGACGGAACACGCATGTGGCGTGCGCAATTGAATACCGTTCTGGCCGAATACGAATTGACCGCTTCCGCTTGGTCGGTCATTCGCGTTCTCCGGGACGAGGGTCAAGGGAAAACACAAAAGGAACTCGCCAGCGAGTTGGGCATTGAAGGCCCCACTCTGGTCAAGCTGCTGGACAGTCTGGAACGACTCGGCTGGATCGAACGTCGCGTCGCACCGACCGATCGTCGCGCCAAGACCATCTGGTTGATTCCGGATGCCATGGCCCAAATCAAGGAAGCGGACCTGAAACTGGGCACCATTCGCCACGAGATCGTGTCGGTTCTGGAAGAGAAAGATCGGGACGAATTCATCCGATTGCTCTCGCTGGTACGCCACAAACTGGAGCAGATGTGTCATGGCACCGAATCAGACGACGAAGGAGACGACGAATAGCGCACCGCCAAGCGCCAACGGGCCGGGCTCTGCCCCGGCTTCCGACAAGAAAACCGCCGCTTCCCGACGCCGACTGATCGTTCTGATCCTGCTTCTTCTGCTCGCCGCCTGGCTGGGCGCAGGCTACTGGTACGACACCAAGCAATTTCTTTCCACCGACGATGCCTTTATCGGCGGCAACCAGGTCCAGATCGGTGCCCAGGTTTCCGGTCAGATTCTGACTGCCCCCCTGAAAAACAACAGCTTCGTCCACAAGGGCGAGGTCCTTTTCACCCTCGACGCCACGCCCTTTCGTGCGGCAGTCGCCGCCGCACGCGCGGGCGTAGCCACGGCCGAACGCCAACAACACGCTGCCGAGGCGGCCATCGTGACTGCACAGGCAGCGTTGCAACAGCAGCAGGCAAACGCCCGATCCACGCATGACCACCTGAACCGTTTGCTGCAGATGCGCACGCGACAATTCGTGTCGGCTCAGGAACTTGACGATGCACGCGCGGCCTATGCCGTGGCAGAAGCGGCCGTCAATCAGGCATCTGCCGCATTGGCGCAAGCCAAGGTGACAGCAGGCAAACCCGGCGAGGAAAACGATCGGATCCAGGCGGCGCGGGCGCAACTGGCTCAGGCCGAGTACGCCCTCGGGCAGACCGAGGTTCGTGCGCCGATGTCCGGAATCCTCGCCAACTACGCCATCATGCCCGGACAACCGATTGCCGCGGACCAGCCGCAATTCGTGATCGTCGCTGCACAGGGCGTCTGGGTCGACGCCAACTTCAAGGAGACGGATCTGGCCGGCATCCATGTCGGCGCGCCTGCGGAAATCACCTCGGACATCTACCCCGGCCGGGTCATCAAGGGCAAGGTCCTGTCCATCGCTGCCGGCGCCGGCACGGCCTTCTCCCTGCTCCCCCCCCAGAATGCGACCGGCAACTGGGTGAAGGTGACGCAACGGGTCCCGGTCCGCATCGTCTTGGATCAGGCCCCCGATGCCCCGCGCCTGCCCATCGGAACCAGTACCACCACCCGCATTCAGCGGGTGGATCACCCGATCGGTTACTGGCAATCCTTGCTCGCCGTTCTGGGCCTGCCGGTCGCGGGAACGAACCGATCCGCGCACGCACCCACGACCTGACGCAGGACCGGGGCATCACCCATGAGCCAGGGCTTCGACTACACCCAACTGACGTCGTTCGAGCGATTCATGATCACCGTGGCCGTCATGGCCGCGACGGTGATGCAGGTACTGGACACCACCATCACCTCCGTCGCCCTCCCCTACATGGCCGGTGATCTGGGGGCTTCGCCTGACCAGATTTCCTGGGTACTGACCAGCTACCTCGTCGCCTCGGCCATCATCATGCCCCTGACGGGTTATTTCACGGACAAGTTCGGTCAGCGGGAATATCTGATGTTCAGCGTGGCGCTCTTCGTGGTGGCCTCGGCACTCTGTGGCATCTCGCAGAATCTGCTGGAAATCATCGGTTTTCGACTATTGCAGGGAATAGCCGGTGCGGCACTGGTACCCTTGTCCCAGGCCATCATGGTTCAGGTATTTCCCCCGGATCAACGGGGTAAGGCCATGGCGATCTGGGGCATCGGCGTGATGGTTGGCCCGATCCTCGGACCCACCATCGGCGGCTGGCTCACCCAGGCCATCGAGTGGCGCTGGACCTTCTATATCAACCTGCCCGTCGGGCTGTTCGCACTCGCCGCCATCGGTAGATTTGCCCCCCGCCTGCCCCGTAAGGCGGGTCGGACGATGGATTGGCTGGGATTTACGCTGCTCGCCCTGGCGATCGGCGGCACGCAGTATGTGCTGGACCGCGGCAATCAGGACAACTGGTTCGATTCGCCCGTCATCGTTTCGGCGGCCATCATCGCGGTGGTTTCCGGGCTGTTCTTCCTCTGGCTGAGTTTCGTGCCCAACCGTAGACCCGTGTTTTCGCTGGCGATCTTCCGTGATCGCAATTTTACCCTGGCCAACGGCATCATGATGCTGATGGGGCTCGGCATGTTCGGGGCGATCTACGTCCAGCCCCTCATGCTCGAGCGCGAGATGGGCTATCCCATCCTGACGACCGGCCTCGTCCTCGCGCCACGCGGCATTGCCAGCATGATCGCCATGATGATCATTGGCCGCATCATCAATTTCGTCGATATTCGCCTGATCATCGGCTTCGGGATCTTCCTGAGTCTCGTGGGCAGCTGGGGGATGATGCAATACAACCTCGACATCGACACCTGGCAGGTAATCTGGCCCCTGCTGTTCCAGGGCGCGGGCATCGGCATGATTTTCGTCCCGCTGTCGACCATCGCCTTCTCGACGCTGGCGCCCCAGTTCGCCGCGGAGGCTGCCGGGCTATACAGCCTGATCCGCACTGTCGGTTCATCCATCGGCATTTCCATCGTCGCCACGCTGGTCAGTCGACACGCACAAGCGGCCTGGAATCAGCTGGGTGGCGGCATCACCCTCGACAACCCGTTGACCTGGCAATATCTCGCCCCGCTACACCTGGCCCCGAACTCGCCAACCGGCGCGGCAATCCTGAGTCAGACCCTCATGAGCCAATCGGACATGCTCGCCTACCATGACGCCTATGTCCTGATTTTCGCGAGCTTCGTCGTCATGGTGCCCGTGGTGCTCGCATTCCGCGCCGAAAGCAAGGCCAGAAGCACCCCCAGGCCCGCAGCGGCCAGCGAATGATCCTCATCGCGACCGGCCATGACCGGTGATCGCCATCAGAATCCGCCGCCACCGCCATCACCTCACATCCGAGCCTGTGCCATCGGTTATACTCGGACGCATACACGAGGATCGAAAGTCATATGCCGCGCAGATTTTTTCGAAAATGGGCCCCCAGCCGGGAAGCGGTGCTGGCACCTTCGTTCATGCGCCCGTTCGCCAAATGGCTCGCCCACCCGAATCTCTGGCATCTCAATCGCCGCTCCGTCTCCGGGGGCGTCGCCGTGGGGCTCTTCATCGCCTTCATCCCCACGCCGTTCCAGATGGTCTGGGCCGCCCTGGCCGCCATCCTGCTCCGCGTGAACGTGGCGCTGGCCGTTGCCATGGTACTGCTCACCAATCCCCTGACCATGCTGCCCATTGCCTGGGCCGCATTCATGCTCGGGACTTGGTACACTGGGCAATCGATCCGCGTGCCGGCCGAAGGCATGACCGTCCCCTGGCTCATCGATCAGGTTCAGGTGATCTGGCTGCCGCTCCTCCTGGGGCTGCTGACCTTTTCCATCCTCAGTGCCCTCGTCAGCTACGGACTGATTCAACTCCTGTGGCGATGGCATATCATCCGGCACAAACAGCGCAAGCGTGCGGCACGCCGCGAACCGGCGGTGCCGACGTCAGTCCGAGACGAACGCGAGGCGCCCGCGAACCAGGACCGGAACCCGCTTCCCTAATTTCAGATACATCTTCGAATTACCCATGACCCAATCCCAACCCGTCGAACATCCGCTTTTCCAAACCCTGCGTGCCCTGATGGCACAACGCATCCTGATTCTGGATGGCGCGATGGGCACGATGATCCAGAAGCACCGGCTGGACGAGGCCGCCTACCGCGGGGTGGCAACGCCAAGCGGCGAGCCCATCTCCGGTAGCCGTTTCGCGGACTGGCCGGTGGATCTCAAGGGCAACAACGACCTGCTCGTGCTGACCCAGCCCGAGGTCATCCGCGGCATCCATCAGGCCTATCTCGATGCGGGTGCCGACATCATCGAGGCCAACACCTTCAATGCCACCCGCATCTCGATGGCGGACTACGCGATGGAGGATCTCGCCTACGAGATCAACGTAGCCGCCGCCCGTCTGGCCCGGGCCGCCGCGGACGCCAAGACTGCCGAGACCCCGGACAAGCCGCGCTTCGTCGCCGGCATCATCGGCCCGACCAGCCGCACCGCCTCCATCTCGCCGGACGTGAACGACCCCGGCTTCCGGAACGTCACTTTCGAAGAGCTCGTGGCTGCCTACCGCGAATCGGCCCAGGGGCTCATCGAGGGCGGTACCGACATCCTGATGATCGAGACCATCTTCGACACCCTGAACGCCAAGGCGGCGGTCTTCGCACTGGAAACCCTGTTCTCGGAACTGGGCCAGCGCTGGCCGGTGATGATCTCCGGCACGATCACCGACGCCTCCGGACGCACGCTGTCCGGCCAGACAACCGAATCGTTCTACAACAGCCTGCGGCACGCCAAGCCCCTGTCGATCGGCCTGAACTGCGCCCTCGGTCCCGATCTGCTGCGCCAATACGTGCAGGAGCTGTCCCGCGTCAGCGAATTTCCCGTATCGGTGCACCCGAACGCCGGCCTGCCGAACGAACTGGGCGAATACGATCTCGATGCCGAGACGATGGCCGCGCAAATCGACGAATGGGCCGCCTCCGGCCTGATCAACATCGTCGGCGGCTGCTGCGGCACCACCCCGCAGCACATCGCCGAAATCGCCCGCAAGGCGAGCGCCCACCCACCCCGAGTACCGGCCAAACCTGAACCGGCCTGCCGCCTGTCGGGCCTCGAGCCCTTCAACATCACGCCCGACTCCCTGTTCGTGAACGTGGGCGAGCGGACCAACGTCACCGGTTCGGCCCGGTTCCGCCGCCTGATCAAGGAAGGCGACTACAGCACGGCGCTGGACGTGGCGCGCCAGCAGGTCGAGGCAGGCGCCCAGGTCATCGACATCAACATGGACGAGGGCCTGATCGACGGCGCCGCCGCCATGGAGCGCTTCCTCAAGCTGATCGCCGCCGAGCCGGACATCTCCCGCGTGCCGATCATGATCGACAGTTCGAAATTCGCGGTGATCGAAGCCGGTCTCAAATGCGTTCAGGGCAAGGCGATCGTGAACTCCATCTCCCTCAAGGAAGGCGAGGACATCTTCCTGGAGCACGCACGCATCGTGCGCCGCTACGGTGCTGCCGCCGTGGTCATGGCCTTCGACGAGAACGGCCAGGCGGACACCCTGGAACGCCGGATAGAGATCTGCTCGCGCGCCTACAAACTGCTGACCGAGGAAGTCGGCTTCCCGGCTGAGGACATCATCTTCGACCCGAACATCTTCGCCATCGCCACGGGGATCGAGGAGCACAACAACTACGCCGTCGATTTCATCGAGGGCACCCGCTGGATCAAGCAGAACCTGCCGCACGCGCTCGTGTCCGGCGGCGTTTCCAACGTCTCCTTCAGCTTCCGCGGCAACGAACCGGTCCGCGAGGCGATCCACAGCGTGTTCCTGTACCACGCGGTCGGGGCGGGCATGGACATGGGCATCGTCAACGCCGGCCAGCTCGTCGTGATCGACGAGATTCCGGCCGAACTGCGTGAAGCCGTCGAGGACATCGTGCTCAATCGCCGTCCGGACGGCACCGACCGGATGCTGGAAATTGCCGAGAAATACCGCGGCAGCGGCGGCGAAGCCAGGGAGCGCACCGATCTCGAATGGCGCCAGTGGCCAGTCAACAAGCGACTGGAGCATTCGCTGGTCAAGGGGATCGACGAATTCGTCATCGAGGATACCGAAGAGGCCCGTCTGGCCGCCGAGCGCCCCCTGCACGTGATTGAGGGGCCGCTGATGGACGGCATGAACGTGGTCGGCGACCTCTTCGGCGCCGGCAAGATGTTCCTGCCCCAGGTCGTGAAGTCCGCCCGCGTCATGAAGAAGGCCGTGGCCCACCTTCTCCCCTTCATGGCCGAGGAAAACCAGGGCTGTGCCGTGGAATCCGCCGGCAAGATCCTGATGGCCACGGTCAAGGGCGACGTGCACGACATCGGCAAGAACATCGTCGGCGTGGTGCTGCAGTGCAACGGCTTCGAGATCATCGATCTCGGCGTGATGGTACCCGCCCAGAAAATTCTCGACACCGCGCGGGCGGAGAACGTCGACATCATCGGGCTTTCCGGTCTGATCACCCCGTCCCTCGACGAAATGGTCAACGTAGCGAGCGAAATGCAGCGCCTCGGCTTCACCCAGCCTCTGCTGATCGGCGGCGCGACCACCTCGAAGCTGCACACGGCCCTGAAGATCGCCCCGGCCTACGACCAACCCGTCGTGCACGTGTCCGATGCATCTCGTGCCGTCGGCGTCGCCGCCAACCTGCTTGGTGACCGCAGGGACGACTACATGACCGAGATCCGCGCCGACTACGCGGCCCTGGTGGCACGCCGCCAGGCCAACCAGCAGGACGCCAAGCGCGTGACCCTGAGCGAGGCCCGACAGAATCGGCAGGTCATGTCCTACGAGCAGTACACGCCGAAGATGCCGAACAAGCCCGGCATCACGGTATTCGACGACTATCCGCTCGCGGACATCCTGCCCTGCATCGACTGGACCCCGTTTTTCCAGAGTTGGCAGCTCTTCGGTCACTATCCGGCCATTCTCGACGACGAGAAAGTCGGTGCGGAAGCCACCAAGCTCTTCGCGGACGCCCAGAAAATGCTCGAGACCATCGTGGCGGAACGCTGGGTCAAGGCTAGTGCCGTGATCGGGTTCTGGCCGGCGGCCTCGGTGGACGACGACATCCGGATCTTCACCGACGAATCCCGCCAGGCGGTGCACACCACCCTGCACCATATCCGCCAGCAGATCCCCCGACCGGCCGGGAAGCCGAACCAATGTCTGTCCGACTTCATCGCGCCGACGGGCAGCGGCACCCGCGACTGGATCGGCGGATTTGCCGTAACCACTGGCCACGGCATCGAACCGCATATCGAGGCCTTCGAAAAGGACAACGACGACTATCACGCCATCCTGCTCAAGTCCCTGGCCGACCGGCTCGCCGAGGCATTCGCCGAACACCTGCACCTGCGCGTACGCAAGGAATTTTGGGGCTATGCACCGGACGAGAATCTCGACAACGAGGCCCTGATCGCAGAGAAATACCAGGGCATCCGCCCCGCACCTGGTTACCCGGCCTGCCCGGACCACACGGAAAAGGGCTTGCTCTGGCAACTGCTGGAACCCGAGGAGCGCGCGGGCATCTCGCTCACGGAGAGTTTCGCCATGTATCCCGGCGCCGCCGTCTCCGGTTGGTACTTTGCCCATCCGGACTCGCGCTACTTCGGCACGGGCAAAATCGGCCGCGACCAGGTGCACGACTATGCCGAGCGCAAGGGCTGGTCGATCAAGGAAACCGAACGCTGGCTGGCACCGATCCTGGGCTACGAACCCGAGTGATTCGGCCGCGTCGAGCCGAGTGGCAGCAGGCAATCCCTCGAACATGGAGGGCATTGCACCTACCGAAGCACTAGTGTTAGTTTAAGCGCTTGCCTTATGTAGGTTCTGTCTATCGTTTTACCGTGTCCGACTGCATCTGATCCGAGCCGAGAAAACAGACGAACAGGGAAATGGACGACACGGTATAGGATTACTGCTCTGAACATTTTCGAACAACCCCTGAATGAGCGAATCCGCGCCTGCCTTCGCCTCGATTACCTCTTCGGTCGCATCGACCATCACCTGGAGGACGAAACGGCGGAGGGCCCCTTGTGCGCGGTATTGCTGTTGATCGAGGCCACCGACGTGGTCGGTCGCATCGACGTCAAGCGCGAACTCATCAAGGAACTGGAGCGGCAGCAGGCCAAACTGCTGCAACTGGCGAACACCCCGGACATCGACGCCGAGAAACTGACGAGTCTGCTCGATCGGCAGGCCCAATTGCTCGATCAGCTGCACCGCTTCCTCGGCCAACCCGGGGCACATCTCAAACAGCACGAATTGCTCAATGCCGTCCGGCAGCGGGCCTCCATTCCCGGCGCCCTCTGCGAATTCGATCTGCCCGCATTTCACCACTGGCTTGCCCTGCCGCACAGCGAGCGCTGTGCGGACCTGAAGGAGTGGATGGAACCGCTGGCCACCATTCGGGCGGCCAATGAGCTTGTGATCGACCTGATCCGGACCAGCGTCACGCCCACCGATTGCCTGGCAGAAGATGGGTTCTTTCAGCAGAATATCGATTCCGGACTGCCCTACCAGCTCGCCCGGGTACTCCTGCCCGACGAGGCCAACGTGTATCCGGAAATCAGCGCGGGCAAGCATCGCGTCATCGTGCGCTTCATGAAACTGGATCGTCTGTCCGGTCACCCGGCTCAGGTAAACCACGATGTCCCCTTCCAGATCGCCATCTGCCAAATATAATTCCCCGAACACGAGATACGATCCCGCGCCGGGCGCACCGATCCATCGCGCCGACTAATCAGCCCGTACAATAAGAAAAATCATGAGCAAAGCCATCGCCTTCGACCACAGTGCCTTCTCTCTCCAGCGCACGCCCATCCCGATCACCAGCCTCACGCTCCGCGAAACCCATCTGCTCAAACTGACCCGCGCATTCAAGGACAGTTTCGGAGGCCAGGGCATCTTTGCCGCACCGGAGCCGGTCCTCATCGATCTCAGCGGCATCGAAAACAGCGGCAAATGGGTGGATTTCCCGGCGCTGGTCAGCCTGCTGCGCAACTACCAGCTCGAACCGATCGCCGTGCTTGGCGGCAACGCAAAGCAGCGTGAGCAAGCTGCGCTGGCCCGCCTGATGGTCATCGAACAGCGCCCCGGCGAAGCCATTGAGGCAACCCAGACCCCATCGTCGGCAGCCGAGACGGTCGAACAAGCTGCACCGCCCGAGCCGACGACCGCAGCCCCGGTCGATGCGCCCGCCGCCAACCCGGCAGAACCCCAGCCTGTCGGCCTTCTGCCGCCCATGATCGTGCGACACCCCGTTCGATCCGGGGCAGAGCTCTACGCACGTCAGTGCGATCTCGTGATCATGAACGTCGTGAGTGCCGGCGCCCGAATCGTGGCAGACGGTTCGATCTACATCCACGGCGCCCTGAAGGGCACGGCGGCAGCCGGCATTTCGGGCATGCCCCATACCCGCATCTTCTGCGAATCCTTCGAACCCGAAATCATCGCCATCAACGGCATCTATCTGGATGGGGAACAACTCGCCAAGCACCCTGCCTGGGGCAAGCGCGCCCTGATCGAGCTGAACGACGAAGGCCAATTGGACGTCCGGACCTTTTCCTGATCTCAAGGCCGGTGGTCGGCACCCCCCGTTCTGTCCAATCGCTCAATCCGAATCGAAACGAACCCAGAGGGTAAACGGCAGCGTCCGATCCGCCAGCGGCCCCGGCAACGGCGGACACGCCAGCGTTTGCACGGCCCGGATGGCCGCCGCGTCCAACAGGGCAGACCCGCTGGAGCGCTTCACGCGCACATCGCGTATCTGGCCCGCCTCGATCGTGAATGCCACGAGCGTACGTCCCGCCTGCCCCATGGCCTGAGCCGCGGGGGGATAACGCAGATTGTCCTGCACCGCCCGGCTAAGCCGGCCACCAAAGGTCCGAATCAGATCACCGAGATCGGCCGGAGGAATGGGTGCCGGTGGGATGGGTGCCGGTGGGATGGGTGCCGGTGGGATGGCTGCCGGTGGATTGGACGGCATGGCACGGGACGGTATGGCAGATGGGTTTTCCTCGGCTTTCAGAGATGAGGGTGGCGCCACCGAGGCGCTTGACGCTGCTGCGCTCACCGGGGATGGCCGTGCTTGCCGCACCGGACCATGCACGGGTTTACGCGGCGAATGCGCGGCTTGCGGTTCGTGTCGGTGCGCCTTGGGGACTTCCTGCCGATCACCTGCCTTCCGTAGGGACTTGGGCGTGGATTGAGGCTTCGATTCGGATTCCAGCCGTGGTTTGCTGTGCGCCGCTTGCATCGGCGTCGGTGGCGCCGGTTTACGGATCGGCAGCTTCGGCAGCGACTGCGGTTCGGCCTGCTCGTCCGATTCCACCACCGGCTTGATCCCCGTGTCGAACTCAGGTTGGACCGGTGTCGGATTCAGGACCGGTGCGGGGATGGGTTTCGGCAATACGGCGGAGGCCGCGGTGGGCGGCGTGGATGCAGGCACCACCGCAGCCATGAATACCTGGATGGGCTGCACGAGCGGATGGGGTTTCGGCAAAGGGGCAGACGGATGTTGCGCATACCAGGCCAGCCCGGCGATCAGGCTGCTTTCGAGCAGAATGGCCAACATCGTCGCCATCAGCCAACGCCGCCCCTCCCCGGCCCGGATATCCCCTATGGGTATCACGACTCGCCGTGGAGCGATCAATTCGTCGACCCGGGGCGAGCCCCGGGCAGTCGGATGAGTGCCCGCCGATCCGCATTCAGCGGATTGGGGCACCCCCGGTTGGGATACCAGCGGATGGGCGATCGTCACGCGGGCCGGCCAGACAGACCGACCGGGGGTCGCCACTTGCGCCACAACCAATCGGTCAGCAGCACCAGCACCACCGATAGACCGAACAGAGGCAGCAACACGCTCATGACGACAGCGGTCGCCACCAGCCAACGCGGCCAACGAGCGGCCGGAGCGGCGGGTGCCGTCACGCCCTGCCCCGGCCGGCGACGCAACCAGCTCATGAATCCGCTGATCACCACCCAGATCAGGGCCACGGCGACGAGCGTATTGCCCCAGCGATTGACCCAGCCGAAATCCCCCTGATGCAGGTTGATGCCAAGGGCGACCAAACCGGCGATCAGCGGCAACTGGTCCCGGGTGACGTCCCGCAGCACCGCCCCGGTGGTGGGCGACACCAGCAGCACATGCTCGGCCAACGGATCGACGGCCTTCGTCTGGATGCGCCAGGGCGACCCAGGTCGGGCGGACAGACGTGCGCTCAACCCATTGCCGAGACCCTCAGCCTGGATCCGGACCATCGCCTGATCCAGCGCCGGCAGGGCTTTGAGCACCTGATCCGGGCGGGCGCCGCCGGGTGAAAAGCCTGCCGGACTCGTCTGGTGCGTGGCGCGCTGGATCGGCTTGAGGATCTGACCGCCCCAGAATTTCGTCCAGGGCAGCGCTGAGATCAGGAACGCCAGGACAACGATCGAGAACCAGGCCGCGACGCAACCATGGAGATCACGCCAGAACACCCGCGACCCGCCCCCCAGTCGGGGCACAAGACCGCTGAGCCAATGACGGCGCCCCCGGGGCCACCACAGGTAGAGACCGGTGAGGATCATCACGATGGCCCAGCAGTTGCCGAGCTCCAGCAGCCAGCTGCCCGGTGCGCCGAGCGGCCAACCGCCGTGCAGCTGACGACTGAGTCCCAGCAGCCAGTGGGTCGGCGTCAACGTGCCCAGAACCTGATCCCGGTACGGATCGACGAACACCGGCTGCGGCAATCCATCGGCCCCCTTGAGCATCACGATCGTGCTGCGATCCGGCTCCGGCGGCACCTCGATCGAGATCACCGGCCGATCCGGCGCCGTGGCCAACGCCGTGCGCACCTGATCGGACAGGCCATGCTTCGCCCCGTCCGGGTGGACATGGACGAGATCCGGATACTGATACGCCGTCCACTGGTTCGCCCAGAGATACAGCAAGCCGGTGCCCGACTGCCAGAGGACGAACGGAATCACCAGCAGCGCCGCATAAAAGTGCCAGCGCCAGAGCCGGCGATAGGTCTTGCCGACCGTCGGTTGGGCCGGATCACCCACCGCACGCGTCGACCGCGAACCTTCAAACTGAGCTTCCGTCATGACCATCCCCTCCTGACCATCTGATCTAAATCGATTACAGCTGCCATTTCACACCCGCAAAGAAGGTTCGGCTCGGGAAGGGGTGGTAGGCGTAGTACCGTTGGTTGGTCAGGTTGTCGATGCCTGCCTGCACCGAGACATGTCGGTTGACGGCATAGTTGAGCTTGGTGTCCACCACCGTATAGGCGCTGCGGCCCTGATAGGTGTCGGCATAGGTGTCCGAGTTGTCGAGGCTGCCGTACTGGCTGCTGGCGTAACGCACGCCGACGCTCGCCGACAACGCCGGGGTCACGGCATAGTCGAGCAGCAGGTTGGCCCGCACATGGGGGATGCCCGGGGCCGTGTTGCCCACATAGGTCGGGTTGAACGGGTTGGCGAGAATCCGTGCCTGCGCGTAGGAAACGTTAGCGTTCACCTTCAGCCCGCGAATCCCCACGTCATGTCCCGAATAGGCCAGTTCGATGCCGCGCGTGCGCACGAGCCCAATGTTCTGGTAGTTGGTGACCGGCGGCGTATCGAGACTCGTCTGCTGGTAGATCGCGTTGCGGATGCGGCTCTGGAACAGGCTGACGCGGTAGCGGCCATTGCCGTGGAAATACTCGGATGTGAGATCCAGATCCTGCGCCCGCTCCGGCTGCAGGTTCGGATTGTTGTTGACGATACTGTCCTGCGCGATGGTGCCCTGGAACAGTTCGCCCACCGTCGGGAAGCGCGTTGCCGCGCCGTAGGACAACCGCAGCAGCCAGTTGTCGGTCACGGTCCAGGCCAGAGCCGCCTTCGGCGAGAAGGCATTGTGCCGAACGGCGGCGTAGTCGAGGGTGGTCGAACCGTTGCCCAGTTGGCCATCGTAGGCTTTCCAGCGTTCGTAGCGGGCCCCCACCGTCAGCGTCCACTTGGGCAGGAATGTCCAGACGTCCTGCAGATAGGCGGCATCGGTCCGCGTCTTTCCGGCATAGACGGAATTCAACGACAGATCCGTGGCCGCGAGCCAGTTCGTCGTGCCGTAGACGAGACTGCTCAGATGATATTGATCCTCATGCACGCCGGCCGTCAGTTGATGCGCACCCAGCTTCGGCGAGACGAGCTTCAGGTCGAGATTCTGCCAGCCCGTTCCGCTGCCGTCGGCGTATTTGCCGGCACCGCCCGTATTGGCGGCCGGTTGCGCCGTACTCGCGGACTGGGTGGTGTTTTCCGCGATATCGTATTTCGAGGCATTGGCACTGAGCGTCCAGCCGCCCGCCAGCTTCGCCGTCAAACCCAGGCCGTAGAGCCAATCCTCCTCCGTGTTGCGACTGGGCGAGAACATCGAGGAGCGCAGGCTGTAATTGCGGCCGTTTTCAGTGAACGTGCCACTGTAAAAGGGATTGCCGTTGGCATCGCGGAGAAAGGTATAACCGGTGGTGTCGGCGTGATTCGTCCAGTGCCCCAGCGTGGCCGTGGCTTCGATGTCCGGCGTGAAGGCATAACCCATGCGCAGACTCTGTTGCTGCTGCAGCACCTGACTCTGACTCGTCTGTCCGGCGATCATCCGGGGCTGGCCATCCGTGCCCGTATCCTGAACCAGGCCGGTGACCGGCGTCCCGGTCTTGTTCGATGCGGACGGTACGGCGTACATCATCGGCTGACCGGCATTGCTCAGCCGGCTGGCATTCAGGCTGTACCAGAAACTGCCCCGTCGATCGGCCAAGTGCACGGACTGCTGATTCCCTGAGAAATCGTCGCCATGACCATAGGGATCGTTATAGCGCTGCGACAGCCACTGGGATTGCACGGAAGCCGCCAGCCGATCCGGCTTGCGCGTCTGGATCGCCACCGTGGTGCCCATCGAATTACCCGGATACAGCGCGGAAAACGGGCCGTAGAGGATATCGACCCGACCAATGTCGTCCGGGCTGATCACGCCCCATTTCGGCGGATAGGAATAGTTGTTGCCGAGCAAGTTCGAGATCAGCAGGCCATCGACGTACACCAGCGCTCGCGCCGGTTGCAGCACGGAAAAATCCCGCCCGCCGATCAGCGCATTGGTATCGCCGATGAAGCGTTCCCGCACGTCGAGATCCGGTTGATAGCGCAGCGCCTCCGACGTCGTCACCTGATTGATCGCCTTGAGATCCTTGCGCGGCACCCGTACCACGACACCCGGCGTATCGCGGGGGATGGCCCCCTGCTCCGCCACGGTCGCAGAATGGCTATCCGACTGCCCCTGCACGACCACCTCGCCGATCTGAACCGGCGCCCCGTCCACTTCTGCTGCGGCCACCGTCGCGGGGGCCCAGGCCCAAAGGACGATCCAACTGGAAACCAGGCTGGCGATCAGGGTTGGACGGGCCTGGATCAGCGGCCGCAGCTGCTGATGGCGTCGATCATGCACTATCTGTCCGCTGGGGCGGGGAGAGAAACGGCCACTCGGGCTAATCGGCGTGTCGAAATACATGTGAAGGGCTTCCTGGCTATTGAAGAACAATGACCAATCAAACTCGGCACATGAAACGGATGTCGGCATGCGTGCCGACCCTACGCGCCCCGAGCCCGATAGGTCGGCCTCTCTGGAGCACGGGGCGTGCCAACATCAACATCTTGATTTAATTAAGCATAAAGTGCGCATGGCGCGGCATTTCACACAGATACCGCCAATCCGTCGCGCGATTTGACACGACCGATGGCAATCGCAGCACCGGGCCAGCGCATATAGATTGCTTGGCAAAGTATGAGCACAGGAACTAATCTTGTCGGGCTTGTCCTGCCCGTGACAAGTCACATACAAGAAACAGGAGAACCGTCATGAATAACCGCTTAATGTCCGCTGTCCTGCGACGCCGTACCGCCCTGGTCGCCGTTGGCCTTGCTGCCACCCTGATGATGGGCGGAACCGCACTCGCCAACCCGGCCGCCGAGAGCGTCGAGGCCGTCAAGGCCGCCCATTCCGATGCCGTTGCCCGCTATGCGCTGCAAATCAGCGATGCGGATCCAGCCAAACGCAGCATGGTGCTGCATGTCGCCGAGCATCTGCTCAAGAACTACGGCAAGGACAAGGTCGATATCGAGATCGTCGCGTTTGGCCCCGGCATCAAACTGCTGTTCGCACATGACAACCCCAACACCAAGCTGATCGCCAAACTGGCTGCGGAAGGCGTTCGTTTCTCAGCCTGTCACAATGCGCTGAAGCACATGGCCAAGGTGCTGGGCCACGAACCGGCGCTGGTGCCCGCGGCACGTATCGTCCCCGCCGGAATCGTACGCGTGCATGATCTGGCCGTGGCGGGTTATTTCGTCGACAAGCCCTGAGCACTGCGCGACCAGCCCCGTGCAGGGCGGGACTGACCGGTGATCAGTCGAACAAGGAAGCGTCAGACCAGAGGACGTCCTTCCCGGCGCTTGCCGCATCGTTGAGAAGTCTGATCAAGGGTTGCGCCCGCGTCTCAGGCGCCACCTCTTCATCATCGGCCGCGTCCTGTGCGGGCACAAAATTCCGCTGCGCCTCCGTCACGGAAGCCTGCAACCGTCGAAGGGCATCGGGTACATCCGCTGCCCGAATCGCCCCTGGAACCGAATCCCCCACCCCCATCATCCTGAGCATCCTCAGGGCATCCGCCTGGAACATGCTGATATTTGCCGAAGCCTGCGTATGAAAGGTAATCATCCAATTTCTCCCGGTCTGTAGGGATCACATAGATAGACCAGAATCGTCGGCAATGCGAACGACTGCGCCCACACCGCGTCTGCTTGCGCCCTCTCGGAAATCCAATGGGCGGATCGGACGAAACCCCAGCCGTTATTCCATTCATTACACAGTGAAATTTTCCTTTCGTCGCCGGTTTTACCGTCTATGCTCAGGTCGGAGGCCATGGTCACGTTCAACGCAAACCCCGACCAGAACCTCCCATCGATCCCCGGGCAATAGCCACCGATGGGGATCCATGGCATGCCGATTCAATGACGTTGTTTTTCAAAGCAGGAGAGACATCATGACAAGAATACGACGCACCATGCTGAACCTTCTTTTTTTGGCAATGAGTAGCCTGACGATGACTGCCTTCGGGCTGAGCACCGTCCCGGTAGCCCAGGCGGAAACGGCCGCCGAACTGACTCAGGATGCGACACAGGCCTTGAACAGGCTTTACAAGGCAAACCCGACCGCGGCCATGCTGTCCAAACACGCCAAAGCCGTACTGGTCTTCCCTAAGGTCATCAAGGCCGGATTGGTCTTTGGGGGCAGTTACGGTGAGGGTGTCCTGTTCGAGGGCGGCAAGGAAAGCGGCTATTACAATACCGTTTCAGCCTCGTGGGGTTTGCAGGCAGGTGCGCAAACCTATGGCTATGCCCTTTTCCTCATGAGCGACAAGGCCTTGAAATACCTGCATGAATCCCATGGCTGGGAAGTGGGCGTCGGCCCGTCCGTCGTGGTGGTCAATGCCGGCGTGGCGAAGAATCTCTCCTCGTCGACCCTGCAGGACGACGCCTATGCATTCATCTTCGACCAGCAGGGGCTGATGGCCAGTCTGAGCCTGGAAGGCACGAAGATTTCACGTATTCATCCCTGAGTATTCATCCCTGAGTATTCATCCCTGAGTATTCATCCCTAAACATTCATCCCTGAGCAGGACCTGACCGGCGGCACGCTGCCGGATCAGTCGTTGAATAGAAAACCGGGGGCGTTCCGTTCGTCGCAGCGAACGCCCCCGGTGGATTACAGGGGCGGCGATACGAACCGCCCTGCACATACGATCCCCTTGATCCGTTCCGCCAAATCCCTGATCAAAGCCATGGGCAGCTGTCGAAGGGGAACGACGATTCGTCAATCGTCGTCGCGACCGTCATCCCGATCGTCGTACCCGCCGCGATCACCCCCGTAGCGACCTTCGTCCCGACGATCGTGATCGTGGTGATATCCGTGATCCGGGTAGTTCCGATAGCCATAGTCGTAACTTTCGTCGAACACCCCGTAGGGCCTTGCAGTGCAGCCGCCAATGGCAAAGGTGGCGGAAAGCATCAGGAGTAGCAGTGTTTTCTTCATGATCGCACCTCAATTGAATCCTCTCGGTCGGGCAAATACATAGCCTGTGCAACTATCTTAGTCGCCCGCGGAGATTAAGGCAGATCCAATTGACCGACGAAGGCCGCCACAGCCGCCTTGGCGCAGGCCTCGTCCTTCTCGCCGCCGGGCGCACCGCTGACACCCAAAGCGCCGACGAGGGTGCCGACCGAATCGATGCGGACACCGCCATCCAGCATCAGCACGCCATCCACGTGATCCATTTCCATGCGGATATCCTCGCGATTGTGACGAAACACGCTCGAATCGACGCCCGAGAGAATCACCGCCCGGGCCTTGTCCGTCGCGATCTGGATGGTGAACCGGTTGGCCTGCGTCCCGCGCATCATGACCTGAGGGTCACCATTGCGATCGACGACCACCGCCGTCACCGCATAGCCCTGAGCTTGGCAGGTCATCACGGCTTTTTCAGCGATCTTTGCCGCCAGCGGCATGGCCAGACGCTTCACCGTCACCACATCCGAAGCGGCCGCGCCCGGACTGACAAATGCGGAAAACGCAAACATGACCATGCCTGCCGCCAACCACCGACCGAACCCGTTTCTTCCTCCAGTCATGACGCACCTCCAATCAGGTATTGATTCGAAGAATCATAGCAACACCGATAAGTCCCAGGCGGTAGAGGTTCAACGGGTCGAATCGGACGAGTCACGCAACGGCGCGCAGAGATCGCGCACGCAACCGCGGAGCCAGCGATGTGCCGGATCGGCATCCAGACGGGGGTGCCAGAACTGGGAAATAGTGATCCCCTCAAGAGGCATCGGCAACCGGAAGGTATGCAACCCGGATCGGAGATTGCCCGTGTGACGCTCCGGCACCGTCGCGATCAGATCCGTGCTGCGAACCAGGGCCAGGGCGGTCGAAAATCCGCCGACGACCGTCGCAATCGAGCGTTCCAGCCCCTGTGCCCTCAACGCCTCGTCGATCGGTCCTCGGGCACGACCGCGACGTGAAACCGCCACATGGCGCCCAGCCGCGAAGCTCGCGACGGTCGGCTCGCCCGAAATCACCGGATGTCCCACCCGGACCACTCCGACGAAGCGATCTCGAAACAAGGCCTGCACACACAGTTCCGGCCCCGAAGTCGCCCCGATCACGCCCGTTTCCAGATCGACCGCACCTTCGCGCAGCGGCGCATTGTCCTTGGCGCATTTCGGTAAAAAGTGCAATCGAACCCCCGGCGCCGCATCGGCGAGATGGGCGATCAGCGGCGGGCCGAAATTTTCGACGAAGCCCTCGCTGCTGCGTATCGTGAAGGTCCGCGTCAGCCGGGCGAGATCCAGAGCGGCGGCGGGACGCAGCACGGCTTCGGCGTCCTGGACGAGTCGGGCGACCTCGCTGCGCAATGCCAGTGCCCGCGGCGTGGGGACCAACCCCCTGCCGGCACGCACCAGCAAGGGGTCTCCGGTGGTTTCGCGCAGTCGCGCCAATGCGCGACTCATGGCCGAGGGGCTCAGGTGCAAACGACGCGCCGCACGCGCCACGCTGCCTTCCGTCAGTAGCACATCCAGCGTCACGAGCAGATTGAAATCGGGTCTGGACACGAGAACCTCCCAAAGACCGGGGCCACGATCCGCGCAGGATAACGAAACAATCATTGCGTTTCATGCAGGTATTCAATGCAAATAGTGCACTTTTCGATAGGTGAAGCGCAAACCTAGAATCACGGCATCAATCCCCCTTCCCTGAGGTGCCCATGATGCCCCCCAATCCGAACCTGCCCGCAGCACCCCGAGGGGTTCTGGCGGCACTTTCCCTGGCAATGCTGTTGCCCTCCCTCGGCACGAGCATCGCCAACGTGGCACTACCCACGTTCGCAGCGACGTTCCAGGTTCCGTTTCACGCGGTGCAATGGATCGTGCTGGCGTATCTGCTCGCGATTACCACCCTGATCGTCAGCATGGGCCGTCTCGGCGACATGATCGGCCATCGACGGCTGTTGCTGCTCGGCATCCTCCTTTTTACGGCCGCCTCCCTCGTCTGCGGGCTGTCACCGACATTCGGACTGCTCGTCGCCGCGCGGGCCGTTCAGGGTGTGGGGGCGGCAGTGCTGATGGCGCTGACCATCGCCCTGGTCCGGGACAGCGTGCCGAAGGCGCAGACCGGCAGCGCCATGGGACTGCTCGGTACCATGTCGGCGATCGGCACCGCACTGGGTCCCTCCCTGGGTGGCCTCCTGCTCGCGGGACCGGGGTGGCGCGCCATCTTTCTCGTCATCGTCCCCTTGGGACTGCTGAACGGATTGCTGGCCTGGCGTTACCTGCCCCCAGATCGAACCCGTGATCAACCCCATGATCAAACCCATGAACGATCACAGGAAAATACCGGCGCGGGCAACGCACGGAGCCATGTCGATCAACACGGCCTCGCTCTTCCCCGATTGGATCTTTCCGGTTTCGACTTTGCTGGTACGTTATTACTCGCCCTCGCACTGGCCGCCTATGCACTGGCCGTCACGACGGGAAGCGGCAGCTCGGGGCTGGACGTGTTCGGCCTGCTGACGGCCGCCGCGCTGGCCATCGGTCTCTTTCTCCGTATCGAACGCCGCGCCAAGATGCCCCTGATCCAACTGTCGCTATTGCAGGACGGAGCACGTCGTGCCGGTCTCCTCATGAACCTGTTCATTGCTACGGTGATGATGACCACGCTGGTGGTCGGTCCCTTCTATCTGGCGCATTTCCTGGCGCTCGGCTTGGCGGAAGTCGGCCTCGTCATGAGCATTGGCCCGGTCATCTCTGCCCTGAGCGGCGTACCGGCCGGGCGCCTAGTGGACCGTATGGGCACAGCGCGGATCATGAGGATGGGTCTGGGTGCCATGGCACTCGGGTCACTGGGGCTTTCCCTGCTGCCGAATCTGATCGGCGTTCCGGGCTACATTGCGGCGATCGCCCTGCTGACCTCTGGCTATCAGCTGTTCCAGGCGGCCAACAACACGGCCGTGATGATGGCGGCGCCCGCCGCCCATCGCGGCGCCCTGTCCGGCGTGCTCAGCCTGTCCAGAAACCTCGGACTGATTTCAGGCGCATCGGTCATGGGCGCGGTGTTCACTCTCGGTGCCGGAACGAACGACCTCCAGACGGCCCGTGCCCCGCAGCTTGCCACGGGCATGACGATCACATTCGCGGTGGCAACGTTGCTGATTCTGTTCGCCCTAGGTCTATCCCAGCGCCGCCAGATGACGCAGGCGGCGCCGATCTCGAACGAAAAACGGGCGAAGTGACCCGATCGACGTTGTCAATGTCCGGCAGAATACCCACGTACCGGCCCCACGCCGGATTCTCCCAAGCACCCGGTCAGGATCCCAATACGGTCCCGTCCGTTACTGATTGGATCGCAACGATCCGCTTTCCCTTTCGTCACATATAAAGTGGCACGCAACGGGCCATAAGCGCACAATGATCCCCGGCTTGGCCCAATGCCGAGGGCGCTTCCGCGCGAATCGGCTTGGAAGACCCGGCTGGAAAGCAACGACAACATCGACCGACGCGAAAAGTCGGCAGACAATCCCGGCGCCGCCTCGGCGCACGGTACAAGAGGAAGTCCGATGAA
The DNA here is from genome assembly GCF_001663815.1 of Halothiobacillus diazotrophicus. Classification (NCBI taxonomy): domain Bacteria; kingdom Pseudomonadati; phylum Pseudomonadota; class Gammaproteobacteria; order Chromatiales; family Halothiobacillaceae; genus Halothiobacillus; species Halothiobacillus diazotrophicus. The sequence goes on along the minus strand of NZ_CP016027.1, from coordinate 128,309 downwards.
TCATGCAACGCTATCGGCCAGGCGGCCGTTCTGGCATCTGGGCGCCATCGCCCTGGTCGCCGCACTGCTGGGCACGACGCCGGCCCACGCGGAACAACCGGTCGACCCGATGGGCCCCAATGCGGCGGTCTCCTTCGTTGATCACCTGACGGACGTACCGACCGACCTCGCCTACATGCAGGCGCACAAGATCCCGATGATGATCTTCTTCCACGCCAGCTACTGCGGTTACTGCGTGGCCGTGGACAACGAATTCATCATTCCCATGCGGCTGGACCCCAAATACAAGAACCGCCTGCTGATCCGCCGTGTTCAGGTGGACGCTGACACGAAATACATCGGCATCGACGGCAAGAAGCACGACTATCCCTATCTCGCGAACAAGCTCCACGTGCGCGGCGTACCGTACATCCTGTTCCTGGCGCCAGACGGTTCGCGCATCACCTCCATTCAGGGAACGGCCATGGATTACTACGGCTATTATCTGAATCAGGACATCGATCTAGCCACGGACTGCGCGCAGCACCCGAAGCAGAAAAAATGCGACGGCAGTGCGGACGGCCCCGGCCTGTAACGCGACTCGGGCATTCGGCATCACCGTGTCAGACGCGTGTCGCATCACTCCGGTAACTTGATTGCCTTGTAGAACCCATCCCAAACACGCCACCCAAGACTCGCAACACAGGACACGCCCCCCATGATGCCCACCGCCCTGCAGGCCAACGTCGGCAAACCGCTGACCCTCGGCGCCGTCGCCCTGCTCACTGCCTGGGTGCTGTCACCCTTCGCCACGCCGATCATTGCCGGCGCCTGCATGGCCGTCGTATCGCAGCCCTATCTGCAGAAGGCCCTTCGCCTGGGCATATCCCTGCGCATTGCGGTTCTGCTCAACACCCTGCTCTGGTTCGTGCTGCTGGCCCTGCCTGCCTGGCTGATCGTGGGTGGCGCGGCACCCGCCCTTGCCCACGTCCTGCACAATCCGCCCCAGGCGGACGAGATCGCCGGTTGGTTTCGGGTGATACCCTTCGTCGGCGACTCCGCGGCTCAGGCCGTCGCGCATCTGCTGGGGTCCAACAGCCCGGCCGAATGGCTCAAGCAATGGCTCACGGAACATAGCGGCGTGCTCAAGGATTCCGCCAAGCACCTGTGGATCCTGATTCTGCACATCGCCGTCGCTCTGCTGGTCATGGACGGCATTTCCTACCATGCCGGCGCGCTGTCATCCGCCCTGGAACGTGGGTTGACCCGGCTGACGGGCGATGCGGCATTCGTCGGTGCCGCACTCAACCTCTGTGCCCAATCCATCCAGTCCGTGCTGGGCGGCATGATCGGCGTAGCCCTCTTCTGCGGCGTGGGCGTGGGGCTGATCATGCTGGGCGTGGGCCTGCCGTATGCCGTGGGCTGGGCCGTCGCCGTCGCGATGGCCTCGCTGATTCCCATGGGCACCAGCATCGTGCTGGTGATCGCCTCAGTCATGCTGCTGGCCACGCACGGTTTCGTACCGGCAGTCCTTCTGTTCGGCCTTGGTCACGGCGTCGTCTGGATTGCCGATTTCTGGGTTCGACCCTATCTGATTGGTGCCCGAACCCACACGCCGCTACTGCTGACACTCATGAGCATTCTCGGCGGTATCGAAGTCTTCGGGCTGATCGGCCTGATCCTAGGCCCGGTCATCGTACTGACGGCACTGGGACTCTGGCGCCTCTGGGAACGGAGCCACGTGGACGACACCTTTTCCGGCACCTGACCCCGCACCCGCCGATTTTCCTTTATCCTAGGTTGGGCGCCCGTTCTGGCCCGAGAGCGCCCAACCGTCCCAAGCCGGAACATCCCAACCGTCGACGCCCCGAAGGAGCCCCATGTCTCAAGGCAACATGCCCTACTTCAACTACCTGCTCACGCAGCTCGAACGACACAATCCGTCGGTTGAAACCAGTTTTGGCCGGCATGTGCACTGGGGCTACTGGGCCGATCCCCGTACGGCGACGACCGAGGACGCGGATTACGCCCAGGCCGCGGAACAGCTGACCAAGGAATTGTGCGCCCTGGCGCATATCACCGAGAACAGCCGCATTCTGGATGTCGGCTGCGGTTTCGGCGGCACGATTGCCAGCCTGAACGAGACGCATCAGTCCCTCGATCTGACCGGGCTGAACATCGACGGCCGTCAGCTGGCCCGGGCCCAAGCCCTCGTCCAGCCGTTACATGCCAACGCGGTGCGCTTCTGTCAGGCCGATGCCTGTGACCTGCCCTTCCCGGACGAACAGTTCGATACGGTATTGGCGGTGGAATGCATCTTTCATTTCCCGAGCCGGGAACAGTTTTTCAAGGAAGCCTTTCGCACCCTGAAACCGGGCGGTCGACTGGCACTGTCCGACTTCGTGCCATCCCGGCTCTTCCTGCCCTTCACGCGTGGCGCAAGTTCAGAAAGATTCCAGAAATTCAATTACTTCGGTCATTGCAATGTCAGCCATACCCTCGGGCATTACCGGAAGCTGGCAAAGGCCACGGGATTCGAACTCGAAGTCGCGCACAACATCACCCCGAACATCCTGCCTACCTACCGGTACCTGCAACGCCTGCTGGGCGCGGCCCAGGGAAAGCAGGCGCATGAAAAAAACGATGGGAAATCCGACGCCCTGGTCGCCCTGTTGACGACCCTGGGCAAATTGCGGCTGTTGAACTACTACCTGCTGGCGTTCCGCAAACCCTGATTTACCGTTCAGGTCGGCGCGGGAACGTGTTCCGGATCGGCCGGCGGCGCCGAATCGGGGTGACGGCGATACCATTCATCGAGCAGGTGCCGGTTGTCGTGGTTCCAGGGATGGAAGCTCGGGCGGTAGTAATCGAAATACAGGCGGAACGGCACCAGCTTGAACACGGACTTCGGCGGCTTGCGCTTCGCCTCGGCGGGCAGTGCGTCCTTTCCGGGGTTCTTGGCATCCACCTTCCGCTTCAGCGTCCACATGCCGATCTGGATGGCCAGCATGAATAGCAGCGTGGTTCCGAGCATGGAGGCGCAACGAATCAGGTAAGCGAAGACCCCCTTGCCGGCCACCGTCTCAAACACGTCGAAACAGACGGCCTTGTGCTCCAGTTCCTCCACGGAATGCCAGAGCCAGAGATAGGCGAAATTGGGTTCGTTGTTCTTCTCGAAAGATTCCTGAACCTGGAGCAGTTCGTTGGCGAACAGGGCCGTGAAATGCTCAAGAGCACAAGTCACCGCGAGTTGCCACAACTTGGGCGCGAAACGGCGGTTCAATCCGAGCAGATAATCACCGGCCTGCCCCACAGCCACCATCTCCGGGTAGCGTGAAAGCACCGCGTCATTGAAGCGCTGATGCATCGTGGTGTGCATCGCTTCCTGGTAGATGAAGTCCTTGACCTCGGCCTGCAGCACCGGATCGGTGATTTTCTTCCGGTAATTCTGGACGGAATCGATGAAAAATTTCTCCCCAGCCGGAAAGAAGAAGGAGATCGAGTAGTACAGGAATTCGGAACCCCGAACGCCGCCCGGACGCGAATCCGAATCCATCTTGGCAAAACGCAGATCCACCCGTCTGCGCGTGATTTTCACCGTCATCCCAACCGACCCTCTCAAATCCCGTACAGCAAGCCCACTACGCCCAGGCAGACGCTTTCACACATTTGCTCGAAGAACAGGCGAGGCACATAACGCACTACCGTCCGCCGGGAACAATCATACCCAAGTAACCTCCGTGCGCTCCACCCTTTGACCGATCGGAAATCCGTCTCAGAACAGGGTTGGGAACCAGGCGTTGTAAAATGGGGGTCTATCTTAGGATTTTGCAGGGCAAGGGCTCTGCATCATCTGGATGGAGGGCAAATATCCTGCGATCTAAGCTGACGTGGTCAGCTGTGTGTCTACGTTGTTGTTTGCGTGATCTAGCAAAATCTGCGTCAGCACATAGATTAAGGGACGTTCTGCACTACCATTTTTGCGAAAAATTTCTCCACTCAAATGAGCCCCTTGTTCCTGCATTCGGTGCAGCATTTCGAGATGTCCCCTTGGAACATAACCAAGCAGCTTGCCTGCCCGCTCGATGCGGATAGCTTTCGAGTCATAAGAATTATTGGGTTCCGGTACAAACTGCACAGGATCGCCTTCCTGCAATTCGGCTACATCTATTTCTGCGTTGAGACAATTGAGACAATTGGGGTCAGAGTAAAATTAATCATAAATTCATCTCCCTGAGCTTCCGCCCTAACGGTTTTCCTCCATCCGGAATACGGTCAATCTTGACATAGTCGAACCTGCTTCCCTGAAGATATTTCAAAACTCAGAGGTCGGTAATTCTGACCCCAATTACTTCTGGCCCAATTACTCGATTCGACCTCGCATTTGTTGTGAACCCATATACCTTCCTCGCCAACGTAATAAGTATGGAATTCATCAACTTCAAGGTTATATACCGTAGCAAAATCTACGGCATGGAATACTCGCGCAACCATCAGATTACGAAATTGATAGTTCTCCACTACGTCACCGGGCTCAAATTCAGACACCGGCACCCATCCACTATATTTGCGATAAATCGGGTGATTGGGCGTCACATATATCGTCTCTCTCCTGTTGTTTACTATTTCTGCAACAATCAATTTGGATATAGGTTGATTTTCGGTCACAAAGGTCTGCGTGACCTGGCGGTAAGTGTATTCATGCCCTTCCCTGAATTTATCGGGGGGTTGCTGGTCATCAGGGTACGACAACACCCAGTCCCCAACACAGATTTCCTCAATGGGTCTCAAGCCTTTCTTGGTATGCACCAAAGTAGCCGCCGCGAAGCAGGGTTGCTGCCCCTCTTCAAGTATCTTTATGTCATCAGCCCGATCGAATGCCCTTTGCAATGGGACAATTGGAGTCAGCGTAAAATTAATCATAACTTCATCTCCCTGGGCTTCCGCCCTCGCCGCTTTGTTTCAGTCCGTCGCCCTGTCAATCGTGCCACTTCTTCCTTGAAGCGGTCGTTGCCCAAGGCCATGTTCTGGTTGGTTGCCGAACGTATGGCGTCTGTTTGCTTGTGATCAAGATGCCCCCGGAACAAGCTACGGTAAACACCCAATATTTCTTCCTGCGTTGCACCCAATCGAAGATATACCTCATGCGGTGACCAGAAAGAAGCCGGGTGTCCCAACCCGTTAGAACGAAAACTCGACCAGGTGTAATCTTCCGGCTGACTGACCATTCCGGCACGGACGGGGTTCAGTTCAATGTAGCGTTGGCAGATGAGCAGATAATCCTCAGCGTCAATCACGCAGGATCGGAATCTACCTTCCCACAGTGTCCCGGTCCGTTGGTAGGTATGGTTGAAATAACGCACATATTGGCGTCCAAGCGACTGCATCAAGGATGAGATACCATCGACTGTTCTTGGCGTTGCCAGCAGATGCACGTGATTGGTCATGAACACCCACGCATGATGAAGCGGCGCGCGATAAATTTCGCGCCACGAGTGACATAAATGGGCATCATCAGTATTCAACATGATGAAAGAGAATTTCGTAAAGGGGGCATTATGCCCCCTGTTTCTTTGAAACACGATCACATCAGCAGGGTTTAGAAGCCTTGTACCAAGAAGTCGATATCGATGCTTGCCGTCGCACCATCGGAAGTAGTCGCCGTCAGTGTCAAGGTAGCAGTAGCATCAGGATTCCCGCCATTGTTGCAGCATAGATAGACGTCAAGAACTAAGAGACCGGGGGTTTGAACATTCATCGCAACTGAACACCATTGGCTCACATCGACACCTTGCCACACCGAAGACCAGGAAATATCCGTGCTCAGGAATGTTCCGATCGGAAGCAGGTACACCGTATAGCTAGAGCCAAACGAAGAGTTATTGACGAAGGTTGGAGTGGGATATTGGCCCCACTTATCCGGGAAATTCATGAGCTTGATCCCGGTCAAATCAGACGGCGCGCCTTGGCACGTATATTCATCACCAGGTCCAAGGCTGGCCAGGACATTTCCATTGATATCGAGCACGAGAGCCGGAACGAGTTCAACCGGAGCGGCGGCTACCTTCTGCAGCTTGATATTGAGACCAAGATTCGGCGTGGTTTGAATCACCTTATTGGCCATACGGATTCCTCCCGGATCAGTCTCAAACAGTCAAGGTGAGTTCGAAAGGCGCGTAGCCACTGGCTGAGACTTCCAGCGTATGTGCGCCGCGCGCTGTTTTGAACTGCACCTGGCCGAATCGATCGGTTTGATGCGTCGTTTGGCCATCAAGGGTGACGGCAGCGCCTGCGATCGGTACGCCGCTGTCATCCGTGATATTGAAGGTCGCCACACCGTTGGTATATGTGATTTTCAACGGATCGGTTGCGGCTGCATTGATCGCGACGGATCGATTCAATAATTCGACGTGCGGAATTTCCCCTGCCGCCAAGTTCAGGGTGATGACGAGTCGGCCGCGATCCGGGTCGTAATCCGTGCTTTGAAGTTCCGCCTGGCCGCCTGGCAGCCACGGATGATCGATCGTGAACACATCGCCGGGCTCACAATCTTGCCCATACTGGGCATCGATGGAATCGGATATGGACCATTGCGGCCGCGACAGTCGCTGCAAGGCTTCGGTGGCCACGGCCAAGGCATCCCGTGAGGTACGCAGCCAGGGTAAGGCCAGGTCGACGGCAATCGACCCGATCTCATTGATGAGATCTGGCGCATGGAGTGTCAGCGCCGAAGCCGGCATGCCCGTTGCGGGATTCTGATCGTAGGTCACCCGCAGCAAGGTGGCGAGATTCGTGGATTTTGCGGTGGCACTCGGTTTCTCCATCTCGTACGCGCTCAGTACCGCGATCGGATTAGACACGATCCCGCGCTTACGTGCCTTGAGCGGTGATCCAGACCAGATTGCCCCGATGCTCTGCATGATCTCGCCGATCGCATCGCGCAAGGGGCGCGCTTCACCGACCAGGCCGGCGATCGCCAGATCGGGGTAGTCATCCCGCAGGATATCGAGATCCGCCGGACTAAGTGTCCAACCACATTCCGCCAAAAGATCGCGAACGATATCGGCCGGATGCTCCAACAATATGCCGGTCTGCGGATGGCGTTTCCCAGCCAGGCGCACGACGACAGCGGCACCGTTTTTTGGTGGTTGCGTCAAACGCAGGGTTGCAATGGCATGGCCCGTGTCATCGAGGCGATTGATCAGTTGCCAGCCGGAGGTGGCCACCCCACCGAGGGTGACAGCATCGATCGATGCGATTGCATGGTCTGCGATCAGCCATTCCAGTCCATCGGCATCGAGGGCGATCGGCTTGATCGATAAGCGGCCATAGATCCAGGGAATCAGTGCATCGTCGCGAAACTGAGCCAACTCGGTGGTACGCCGCAACGGCAGCGGATCGGAGAGAAGCCGGGGAAAAGTGATGGTGACCGGTTCTTCGCTCGAAATTGCTGGAGCGAAGGTACCGGCTCGAATGCAGCTCACGTCATCGGAGAGGATGGCGCTCAGATTAACCTGGCGCAAGGGGATGAACTGCCCCACAAGCTTGGCATGATCCGTATCTAGCCCAGTCGCCAAAGATGCGGAAATCGACGGGATTTGATGCCCAACCAGGTGCGCCGCATCATCTTCGAGGACAATCTGCAGGTGAGCGGATATCGGCGGGACATGATGGGCCGAAATCGTCACCTGATCGTCGGCCAGCACCGACGATATGAGGCTGGGAACGGTAGGATAGGTCGTTGCCAGGTTTGCCGCGGTATCCCGACCGCTGAAGGTGGCTACCGTGGTCCAGCTCGCACCATCGTCGCTGTAATCGATCGAGCCGGCTACAGGATGCTCGGAAGGCGTATAACTGGCATCGGTGTTGGTGATGACCACCGCCAGCACGTCTTGGGCATTGCCGGCACCAAAATCGAAGCCGCACCACTGGGGAATGTCACCCGCCGATGACCAGCTGCCCGTATCGTATACGAGCGAACCATCGAAAGCCTTGTCAGGCGTGAACCAATCCACGGAGGAACTGGCAATCGGTGTGCCGTTCGCCGTCGATATCGCATTGCCCTGGGCATCGAGAAAGGCGATCTCACCAACGGTGCACCAAGTCGTACCCCCAGTAGCCGTAACCGAAACACGCCAGTAGCGATGTGCGGCCATAAGATCAGGCATTACCCGCCGTGATGGTTCCCGAGGTGACGCTGATCGATCCGCCGGTAACGATCGTGGTGATATTCAATTCGATATCTTCACCGGAACCGTTGCCACCCACACTGAAGTCCGCCACGAAATTGCCCGCCGAATCGGTTGCCCGTGCCCACACGGCAGTACCGTCGGCATCGGCGCTACTGTCCTGGGTGATCGGTGAAAAGGTTAGAACACCGGATGCAGCGGCCGGCGCCGCGGGGCTCGCAAAGGTCACCGTGCCCAAGAGGGTTTGGCTCGTGATTGCCGCGCCCGTGGCGGGACGAGGTCCAGTGAAGAATTGCAGCAGGCCGGCGGTAGTGCCGGCATCCAGTGCAGCGGTGATCAGATCCAGGCGGGCATTGCGGATGGATTCGGAAAGGCCAATGGTCATGACGATGCTCCCATGGTTGATTCAGGTCTCGATATCGATGGAAATGGTGGCGCCCAAGCGAACGGACTGAACGATGCCGGTCATCGTCTGACCGTGGTCGGTCACGATGGCGCGGGCGCGCAAGGGTGGATTGGCGAACTGCCCGGTCAGAAGACCCCGGGCATTGTCGAGGGTGACGGTCAAGGTCGGCGATTCACCGCCAAGGGCGCGCCGGTAACCGGAAACACCGATGATCTCGGGTTCGGTCAGGATGATCGGTGGTACACGGTTGATCGACAGCGTCTTCATGCCAGAACGGCCTTGAGCGGCAGGTCGACCGAAATCAGCCGGTTGGACTGATACTGCCAGTTGACGCGATCCGACAACGTCAGCAAATCCGTATCGATCAAGACCAGTGCGGCACGACCAGGCTCGCGCACGTCGGGCACCATGCAGACGGGTTCGATTCCCTCGGCGGCGACGTGGTCGACGAGTGCAATCAGCGCATCGGCGTTATCGCTTTCGAGCGCGCTGCCTTGATCGATCGACCAGCGCCAGTTTCCGCCCATTCCGCGCCCGCGGTACAGCGCGGCGGGGTTCAGGCCTTGTCCGCGCGCGAGCCCGTATTGACGGACCAGTTCCAGACTGGAGGCACCCACGGTCGGTTGCCAGCCGCTACCGGCATACAGCCAACCGATTTGCGCGCCGGTACCGGCACCGGTCACCAGAACGCGCAGATACCGGCCGGTGCGCCCGGCACTGAAGGATACAATCGGGCCGTTGCTGATGGCCGGGTTGGATGACCATTCCCCAATCGCCACATCCCCACCGCTAATCGTGACCCCGGCTGTGACAGGCAGACTATGCAGGGCGATCAGCAGGATCGGACATGCCGTCACCGACCCCAGATCGATATCCAGCACGACCGTGTCGCCATCCCAGGAAAACCCTTTGCCGATGCGCGGCAGTCGCAGTCGATCCGGACCATGGGTGGCCAGGGCATCGAATGTCCAGGCATCGCCCGGGAGAAAGGATGGCGCTGCACCGGGTACTGCACTCAGTACAAGGCCATCCCCAAGGTCGATCGCAGCGCCATACAGATCGGCGGTCTGCCAGGTGCCGCCATCACGGCGCCATTGCAGTTGTCCTCCCTCGATCTGATAGCTGATGACGTCGCCGACCTCGAACGGGATGCCGCCGGCAGCAAGCTGGGTGCGCGCGGGACCGTTGACGTAATCGTTTGGGTTCGCTGGATCCCATGCCCAGTCGGGCAATGCGCCGGAAATACTGCCGCGCACGGTCCAGGTCTGCACCGACGAACCGTCGGTTCCTTGAGAAAATGCAGCAGCCTGTGCGGCAACCAGGGGAATGACGAACTGGTCTCCGGCGACATAACTGGCGCCACCGCCCGTGCCGGAGATCTTGATCTGGAACTGATCGCCGTCGACCAGCTTATCGACGCAGTCGATGGCCAGGCCGAATCCGAATTCCTGGGTGCTCTGCCAAACGCCATCGCCATCCTTTTTCGCGGCCACGTAAATCTGATTGGAAAATGCCGGGGGATAATCGGTGTCGTCCGGAACCCACCAGAATGCGGTGGTCGGATCGTCATGCCAGCAGCCGTCCCCGGCCGCGGTGCTGGCATCAGACTTTGGGAGAATGCCCGCCGTCAGGCGGATCAGGTCGCATTGGCTGCGATAGCGGGCAAAATACTTCACGCTCGATGCCTGGTACGGGCCGCCCGCCATCGTCCCCATGTCGGCACGGACCGAGGACCAAAGCGTATCCCATTGCGTCACGGCATCGGCATTGTCGATCACATCCAGCAAACAGGGCAGGATGATGCCGATGGCGGCATCGACGAGGTCGATATCGGAGGTATCCGCATTGAATACCTTGCCGGAATTGATCGGTTCCACGATCGCGCTGCCAACGGCGAGTACCGAATTCGGCGCATCGATCGGTAGGCACTCCGGCCAGTTCTGCGCGGAGACATTCAGCGATGATTGGATGAACACCGTATTGCCGTTGCTGTCGGTAAACGTCGCGGACAGATTGGGCATGCTGCCGGAAATCGCTACCTTGGTCCCTGCCAGCGTATCGGCAAATGCCTGCGCCATGGCGGAAGAGCCGTATGTGTCGCCGATGGCCCACTGAACGCACGGCGTATCGTTGACGCCGATGATTTTGACGTTTACCTGCCAACCGTTGTTTCCCGAATTCGTGTTGGCCTGCACCAGCTCGTCCCGCCAGGTGTAGACGGCCGTGAGCCGGGCGAGATAGTCCGGGTTGATGTTCGTCATGGTTACCCCCTCCAGGCCAAGACATTTTGAAGAGATCGAACCGACCGTCATCGTGCTGCAATCGCAGGTCGATGACGGTCGTGCCTTGTAGGTGAACGTGATGGTTTTGTCGCTAGCCTGGCTGCCGAGCACCAGGGGCGACCAGCAGATCGCCGGCAGGATCGCCCCGGATGATGTCCGCGCCGCCAATGTGGCCTTGCCGCTGATTCGTGCCTGTGCGCTGCGCGGCGCGACGATTCTCGGAATCTCGAATGCAATCGGACCGTTGCTGTAGGCCGTGCCTGTGGTTGCGCCATTGAGTAGGCCAGAGACCGAGCCGGAGACCGTCCATGTCTCGCTATTGGCCGCACCGCCCTGACAGCGGATCGTGATGAGTTCGGTGGGTGCATTGGCCGCGGCCGCCACGTTGGCGATGGGCTCGGCGTAGATGCTGCGAATCGCGCTCGTCGCCGGCAGCGCATGGGCATCGGTACGCAACGGAATGTCGGTGATGGCCATACCGCCCGGAGCCCGATCGGCAGCAATGACACCCTGCACCGTGATCAATGCCGAGCGGGCACTGATCTGGGTGAGGAAGTCATACAGGGTGACGGCGGAATAGGTTTCGAGCGTGTTGCCATCCGTCAGCGAAAGCGTATAGCCCCCCGTCACGCCGAGAATCCGGGTTTCCGGCGGAATCTCGTACTCTGGCATTGGATCGATGTGATAGGACCAGACACTGCCGGTCCAGGCCTTCCACTGCCGGAAAACCTGCGGAAAGCCCTCGAAGCGGATGCGCGGAGCATTGGCCGGGATATTGCCGTCCGACGTGGGCGGACCGCCCCAATCAAATTGCGTACCGTCGAAATCGACCGTTCCTTTGTTGATGGCCTCCAGCGTCGCAAAAGAGAGGGGTGCTTCCGAGAGATTGCGTGTCACGGTGAGACTCAGGCTGTTGCCAGGCAGCCCGGGTATTTGAGCGGCGAGCGTGACACCATAAAAATCCAGCGTCGCCGCCACGGCCGGCTCCCCGGCATCGAGCAGAGTGAACGTCAGCGTCTCGGCCACGGCGCCCGGTGCGATGGCCGAGATGGTCATCTTGCCGTTGCCCACGCCACGCACGACCGGGGCAGATGCACGCATTGCGGATCCCGAACCCCCAAGCACCTGAACATCCACCGTGGTATCGCTGGCGCCGGTATAACTCCCCGTCAGGTTCATTCGCCCCCGTCCCTGTCGGCTGACGGACGTCTGTCGGATATCGGTGCTGCCCCGCTGGGTACTGGCCGAAATCGTCGCCGTGCGCAGGGCATTGTCGACGTTGCCAATGATCCGGTTGACCGAAATGCTGTCCATTACTTGACCCCCCGCCGTGTCAGGTCGGAGAAGACCGGTTGCAGTTTGCGGGCCAGGCTATCGAGCGTGGCGTTGTCGTTCACGTCCAGTAATCCCTGGATGTAGATATTCGGGGCGAGCGTTGTCGTTTGCATGGTCGAAGCAGCGGGTACGGGGGCCGTTTGAGGTTGCGTATCGGTTGGTGATGGCGCCGCGGCAGTCGTGTTCTGCACGGGGTTGGCCAAGGCCGAGGCTTGCTGCGCCGCAGCCGCATCGACCTTGGCCTGTTGCTCCTTGGCCTTCGCCTCGGCCAGTGCGGCATCGTTGAGTTTGGTCTGGATGGCCAGGGATTCCTTCAAAGAGGCTACGGCCGCAGCATTGCCGGCGGCTTTGGCCGTGTCGAGCTGCTGCTGCAGGTTCAAGAGTTTCTGTTGGCCTTCGATCCGCGCGGCATCGGCATAATTGCCCTGCTGGTTGGCCAATTCTTCCTGCAACGAACGCAGGGTGGCATCGGCCTGATCCTGCATGTCCTTCAGCTTGTTGTTGACCGCATCGATCTGAGCCTGGAGCTGACTGAGCGTCGCGGCATCGAGATCCCGATACTTGTGGCTGAGCGCGACCAGTTGATCCCGCTGCTCCGCAAGCGACAGCGTGCCGGCATCGCTCGCAGCCTTGATGCCTGCCAACGCCAACTGATAACGCAAGTTCTCTGCGGCCGCCTCGGCAGCGGCCTTCTTCTGACTGGCGATCGCATTCAACACCGCGCCGAATCCCTCGTAGGCGGTGATTTGAGCGGCGCTGCCCAGCTGGCGCATGTCCTTTTCTGCCTGGAGAACATCGGCATTGGCCGACTGTAGATCCGCTTTGAGCTTGTCGATCGGGCCGTTGCCAGCCGCTGCATCCAGCTCCTTGATGGCACGGGTCAGTCCATACCAGGACTGCCCCTGGCGGATGGCGAGATTGATGTTTTCAGCCAGGCTCTGATTGTATTTTCCGACGGCTGCAATTTGCCCGGTGACTGCTTCCTGATAACCGGATAGTGCCGGAATGCCGGCCAGCGTGGCCTTGCTGGATTGCTGCGTTGCCTCGGCCTTTTTCTGTTCGGCGTCTGCTGCCTGGCTGGCCGTGTCTGCCTCAAGCTGTTTGGCCCGGGCGACCTTCTGTGCCTGGGCAATCACCGCTTCATCTGCGGCGGTCAGTTCGCCATCCGCCGCCAGTTGTGCCCTGAGTTCGGCCACGTAGGCACTGGCGGCGTCCGCTTCCTGCTGCTTCGCGGCGGCCATATTTTGAGATGCCGCGATTTTTGCATCGGCCAGTTGCAAGCCGGCTCGGGCGGCTGCCACTTCGTCATTTTGCGATCTGGCCAGGTCAAGGGCTGTCTGCGCGGCGGTGATCTGGGCATTGCCATAGTCCTGCACCGCCTGGGTATTGGCGCTGGCGCTGTCGGCCGCACGCTTGTATTCGTCGGCCAGTGCCTTAACGGCCGGCTGGGCATTGATGGCGGCAACCTGACTTTGCTTGAGCGCATCGGCCATGCTGACCTGAGCTGCCTGGGCATAGAGCGCAGCGTCGGCGACGCCGCCATTGGCCTTGACGGCGATTTGCGCATAGGCCTCGAATGCGGCTTGTTGCTCGCTGAGAGTGCTGTTACCGCCGCGAATCGCATCGTAAGCAGCCTTGGCATCGCTCGCCTGTTTCTGCAATACCTTTTCACTGGTGATGCCCAGATTGGCGAAGGCTTCATCCAGGGACTGGATGCCGGGGATCGTCTGCTCGATCTTCAGACGCTGGGCATCCATCTGGTCGCTGAGCCGACCGGCGGCATCGGCATTCAGCACCTGTTGCTGCTGCAGCGCAGCCAGTTTTCGCTTCAAGGCGTCGATGTCGCTCTGAGTTTTCGCCGTATCGATGGCTTTGCCGAGGGCCTGTTCCATCACGGGTGCGATGTCCCTGGCCGTGTTGCCGGTCGCCAATAACCCGGTTTTCAGGTTGTCGATATTGCCCATGGCATCCGTGATGCCCTGGGTTACCTGGCCCATGGCCGTTTTGACATCCACACCCGCGCGGTTCGCCGCTTCATCCAGGGCAGCCTGAGCCGCATCGCCAGCCGCTTTGGCATCCCGGGCAAACCCGTTGAACGCGATGGCGCTGTTCTCGTTGAATCGGGCCAGATCGGCATTGTTGAGATCGTGCACCACCGCCGCCCAGCTTCCACGCACGTCGGCGGCGGATATTTTCCCTTCTTCACCCAGCTTGCGCAGTGTTTCGCCGAATGCCTGGATGCTGCCGCCGGAACCGATGTCCACCGCCTTGGCCATGTCTTCCAGGGTTTTCTTGGTTTCAGCGCCTTGCGTTTTCGCGGCATTGAACTGGTCGATCAGCTTCTGCGCGCCGATGCTGATCCGGTTGTTCAGGGCATCCTGGCCGGTTTTCAGATCATCCAGGGCCTGGTGGGCATCCTTGGCATTCGCGGTAACCTGCTCGCCAAGCTGCTGTTGGGCATAGGCGAGATTCAGCAGCGTGACGTTATAGCGGCGGGCAGCATCGATCTTGTACTGATAATCCTGCTTTTCCGCGTCGCTCATGGCCGCGAATTCGGCTGCCGTTGCTTGCGTCGTGTCTTTGTACTGCGCCAGTGCCGCCAGGGTCGCCTGCAGATCGGCACGGTGCTGAAGTTGCGCGCTGTGCTGTCTTTGATTCAGCGCATCCAGGTTTTTCTGCGCCTCGCTGTTGGCCTCAGCGAACTTAAGCACCTGATTGATGGCGAGGTCGGCGCCCGCCACGGCGATCGTCACCACCAGGCTTGTCGGCATGGCGGCAAGCGCCGCCCGCAGACCGCCCGCCTTGACCGTTGCCGAAACCAGTTCCGTGGCGACTTTCATGACCGCAGGCACCGTCTTCGCGGCGAATCCGGCCGCCATGGCCACCCCGGCCGTCGTGGCGATACTGGCAATGGCATCGAGATTGTTGGCGATGCCTTCGATGGCATTGGCCACCGAGGCCGATGCCTGATGGGTTTTGTCGAACTCGCCCAGCATCAGCGTGAAATGGGTTTTCACGTTTTCCGTCGCGCGGGCGATGGTCAGCGGCAGTTTGGCGAAACTGTCGTCGATGGCCTGCTTCTGATCGAGCAGCGCCTTGGTCACCACGTCGGCGGTCAGCTTGCCGTCGGCGGCCATTGCCCGCAATTCGCCGCGAGTAACGCCCAGCGATTTCGCGATGGCATCGCCAATCACCGGCGCCTGCTCCATCACGCTATTGAATTCATCCCCCCGGAACACGCCGCTGGCCAGTGACTGGTTGAGCTGGATGATGGCGGCATCAGCCGATGCCGCTGAACCGCCGGACAGGACGGTCGCCTTGGCGATGGTATCGGTCAGCGCCGTGATTTCCGACAGCTCGGATTGGGTGGAGCGCCCCAACGAGGCATAGAGTTCGCCGACGGTCTGAATATTCTGGCCGGTCGTCAGTGCCGTTTCGCTGACGGCCGCCATGGCATCGTCGAGATTGCCGTGATCGCCGATGGCCAGTTTGATCCTGGCTTCGAGACTCTTGTAATCATCGGCCAGTTTGGCCAGATTACCCGCCGCGGTGATGGCCGACTGTGCCCCGAGGAAAGCCAGTAACCCCCTTCGTGCCTCGGCAAGCTGATCCGAGATCGAACGCACACCCTGAGCCGTCTTGGTATAACTTTTGGTAGAATTTTCGTTGGCATCTGCCGCTTGTTTGGCAGCCTCGGCAGTATTCGTCAGCGCAACGTATTCCGTTTTCAGCGAGTCGATCAGCGCTTCCTGCGCCTGGCTCAAAGCGCGAGTGCTTTGATTGATCCGAGTCTGTTTCTCCGACAAAGACGTCGTTGCCACCCCGGATTCAGCCATTTGCTGCCTTAGGGACTGCAATGCCAGCCGCTGGTCCTGATAGATTTTTTCAGTATTGCGGGTGACGGTTCTTGCGCGTTCGAACGCAGCGGTTTGCTGTTTTACGTCTTTCTCTGACTGTGTGAGGGCTCGACTTAGCTCCGTTATTTGCTGGGATGTTGCCTGTTCGTCTGTTGCCGCATCCTTCAGAGCCTTGCGCCAGCCCGCACTGTTTTGTTCGGCTGACTTAAGGGCAATAGCCATTTCCGCGGTATTGGACTTGGCCTGTTTTAGCGCAGTGGCGGAATCACCAACTGCCGCCTTTATTTGCTTGAACTGATCAATCAACGCCTGCTGCTGATTGAGCTTGCTTATCTCTGCATTCAGGGCAGCGGCCTGGGCCTCGAATTCCGTCGTTTCCCCGCCGGCAGCCTTGATTTCGCCAATCAGGTTCTGGATGTTTTCCAGCCCGGTTTGCGCTATTTTGAGCTTGAGCGAGAGTTCGAGATTCTGCCCGGACACGGAGGCACCCCATGAATGAAAATCGCAAAGTTAAAAATCAGCCGGTTGCCCAGCTGATTACCTGGCTCGTGATCGTTCCGCTGTTCGTGTTCATCGGTGCCGATCACGACCGCGCCTTCGGCTTTCTGATCATCGCCGCGCCCTTGCTGGTGCTGGGCATCGGCGGCGGCTATCTGGCCTGGTATTTCGGCCGCGCATTGTTCAAATAGATCGTCGACCGTCTGCGGACGATCGACGTGCCGTCATCAGGCGGCCGGCATCCACTTGACCTGCATGTACGGCCCGAACAGGGAACCGGGAACGTCCAGTTCCTGGCTATATACGGCAGGGCCGGACATCGTCAGCGGCGTTGCGGTGTCGGAGATCCAGCCGAAATCCCCATCGAGATTGAGATCGGCTTGCGGGATGATGACTCGGCCCTTGTCGCCATCCTGGTTCTTTCCGGTGAAAAGCACGCCGGTACTGACCTTCGTGCTGGTCATTGCGGCCACGTTCACATGGGTGTCGTTGCTGTAGGCGACGTTGATGGGCGTGGTCAGCGTACTGAAATCCAGCACCTGATAAATGCCTTGGTCCGCGTCGATCAGCTTGTAATGAGTGCCCGCAACCAAGGTCACCGGCGTGCCATTGCTGTCGGTCAACACGACGGCGCTGGCTTTCGTGTTTTTGAGGAAGAAGTATTCGCCGGCACTCAGATTCGCCGGCAGCTTTTCCCCGGTTTGACTGCCGGGATCCACGATCAGCAACTCACTGAAAAATGCCCGGGCGAATGCCTGTGCATCAAACTGCAGCATCGTCAGTTTCACATCCAGCGACTTGCCCTTGATCCGGCGGGAAAGATCCAGTCGTTGCCCGGAACAGGTTTCCTTAAGTGTGTCGTATTCGATTTTCGGCGACGTGACGAAGCTGCTGGTACCACAGCCGATCGGCAAGAGGTTGGTGAGGTAACCCATTTCCGGCGTGCCGTTGATCGGGTCGTATTTGCCGAAGTACACCGGGCCCTGTCCGTCCCAGATCATTTTCTTGGTGATCATGCTTTAGTCTCCTGATTGCTTGCCTGGCTTTTCGCATTGGCGGTGGATGATGGGGTCGGTACAGGGGCCGGATCGTCGGCTGGTTTCTCATTGGCCGCCGGTGCGGCGGATTTCTCCTCTTCGGCGATCTCCATGGGGATACACCAGGCGGCATCGCTGTTCGATAGGAGGAGAACCGTATCCTTGGGATATTCCACGCCTTCATGGGTGTGGGGTTTGAGCAGTTTGACTTTTTTCATGATGCCTCCTCGCAGGCGCTGATGTGGTTGAACGAAGTGCTCCAGACAAGCGGGAAATATCCGTAGCCGTTCTGGTAGGTCGGCAGGGGTGCCGAGGCAATCTGCAATGGTTTGTAGCCCGATGCCGGGCGCCAGCGGTTCAGGGCATCGAAGGCGGTATCCATCAGCGGCGCGGCGTTCAAACGCAGGGCTTCACCGGTTTTCAGGGTTCGGGCATTGCGTACCACGATCACCGTCATCCAGGTTTCGCCCAACACCACGATCGGGTGGGTTTCGATGGGCTTGTATCCCAGGTAGATCACATGCACGGCCGGGGCTGGCTGGGTCTGTTCCTTGACATTCGCCAGATCCTGCGCCGTGAGTACCTTGACTTCCTCCGGCATGATTCCTTCCAGCCGCGCGACGAGTTCGGCCTCAATTCCCATGAATGCCATATCAACCGGCCTTCACGCACCACACGCCGCCCGTGAATCCGGCAGGTGAGGATTTGAGATTGGGTAAACCGAAGGCCCCAGACGGCGTTTGCGAAATGACTGGATGGCCGCCATACAGGATCAGCTGGCTGATGGCGAGATAAGTCGAACCGTCCGAGGCGGTGACATTGAGCCGAAAGGCGTTGTATTCGCCATCGAGCTTGCTCGCATCGAGTTCGTAGGTTCGGCTGGATCCGGCATCGCCCCAGCCGACCTCTCCGGTGCGCTTGTCCAGCACCATCCAGGTTGAACCCCCATCGGTAGAGCCCTCCAGCGTGAAGTCCTTCGGTTCGGCCCCCGTGCCCGCCCGGCTGACGATGGCGTATTTCGTCAGTCCTTGGGCAGCAGGCAGTACGATCTTCAACTGACCGGTCATCACGCCACTGGCCGTGATCCAGTTTGATGCCGAATCCGAGCCCGTTGTCCCATCGAATGCCCGATATGCTTCATAACCCGCGGCATAGACCGTCGATGCGCTGGACACATAACCCGCCGGTGCATTGTCGGCGGTCATGGCCGGAATCAGGCTGGCCGCCTGGGCCCGGGTGGTCAACTCGTCGACCGGGTTGTTGTAGCGATCGCCGAACAGGGCATACAGCACGGGGTTATCCGCAATAACGGGAGACTGGCTGTTGTCGAGCGGAATCCAGCCTGCGGGGATCGCATCGGGCAGATAGGCGGCCATGTAACCCGGCGGCAGGGCCGCTGCTCCGCCGCCGCCTTGGGCAATGGCGTTCAGTACCGGCGTGAGATTCGTTTGCGGATACACGATGACAGGCATCAGCAGGTCTCACTGTCGATGAAATCCAGCGTCACGTCACCGCCGGTGGCCAGTACCCGAACGGCCATTACCGGCCCGGGAAAAGTGACGGACGTCGGTTCGGCGATACTCGTCTGCAGATCGACCCAGCGCATGTTGCCTTCCGGCACGGGTACACCGCCGATGTGCAAGGGCGTGGCACTGATCTGTACCGTCGCCGTGGCGCCGGCCGCGGGGAAAAGACATGCCGTCCAGGGTGCGCCCGGCATGTCGATGCGCTGCGTCGACCCGTCGGCGACGAGCTGGCTTTGTCCATGGTCGAGTTGCATCAGTAACGCTCCCAATCAAAGGATTTTTTGGCGGTCTGCACCGACATGCGGCCCGGTACCTGCGCCGTCTGGGTATCGGCCACACCCAGGCTGGCCCGACCGGCGGACAGATCGCGCAGATAGGTATCCGCCCAATCGGTGCCCTTGCGAATGGCGTCCGGCAACTGGGCGCCATACAGTCGGCGCAGGGCAATGGCAGCTACGGCGGCCGGCAGGTCCGAACTGCCGATCAATTCATCCGACAGCGGCATCACGGCCTGATATCGGGGCGCCAGGTAGGTGTCGGCATGACGACCGGCACCGGCCAGCACCTCGCTCAGCCAGACTAGGGCATCGTCGGCCAGGGCGATCACCTCGGCGGCATAGCCGCTGCGATCGCCGCCCGTCACCGTCAATTGCAGCAACGTGCCATCGACGCGCGGATCCGGGATGGCGCGCTCGGCCAATTCATCCCAACCGCCGGTGGCGGCGCGGGCGATGTCGTCGATGGTGGCGTAACCGGTCATGGGATCGAGCCTTAATCCGTTCAGATGCCGCGCAGAATGCGGATGACGTCACCGGCAGCTGCGGCGGCATCCAGGGCATGGCCATTGTTCGCTCCGGCGGACAGGGGGATCGCACAGGCATTGGCATCGGCTTCCACCGGATCGCCCACGGTGATCGCCGCGCCGGCTTCCACCAGAATCACGCCCAGACTGTTCGCCGTGGCCTGTTCTCCGGCCGCCGCATCCAGTTCGGCGACGCCGATGGCCTTGGCGCCCGCGGCACACGGGTTGCCATCGAAACCGATGAAGCGGTTGATGGTGAGATCCGCCGCAGCGGTGATCGAGGTGGTCAGAATCGGTTGATAGGTTTTCATCGGTTGGCTCCTCTGAGGTCATGGTCCCGGCCATCTGGACCGGGTACTGGGCTCGTTCATTCGGCAGATCAGGTCTTGGATACGCCCTGGATGATGACGCCGGCCTTCAGCAGATCAGTCGCCTGTCGTTCCGTCAGCTCGGGCAAAGAATCGCCCGGGGCGTATCGGTCGCCGTCATGCAGCAGCGGTTCGACGGCGACGAAATCGCCGGGCGGTGTGGACTGCTGTGCCGGGCTGCCGGTTTCGGTTGATGCCTCCGGGGTTTGTCCGGCTTGGGGTGTTTCGACCGGGGTATCTTCGACCGGGGTGGAGGCAGCGGCGGTATCGGCAGTGCGTTTGTTCGCCATGGTGATGACTCCTTACGTGACGGATTTGGCTTCAGGCAAACCGGATCAAACGTTGGTATCGCTGATCAGGTAGCCGGCTTCCGCACCCAGCAGATACGGTCGATAGGTGTCGGTGGCCCGGATCAGCTCCAGCTTGCCGTCTTCGGTGCGCGTATCGACCGTGGGATTTCCCCGCTTGCGCAGGGTGTAGCCATAGCTCGGCTCATAGGGCGTGCGGCTGCCGCCTGCGGTCATCGGTACGTAGGCCAGAACGATGTTGTCCGCCCAGATGTCGGAGAACGTATCGGCGTTGTCGGCTACGTACACGCTCCGACCGATGACGATGTTCTCGATTTCGAAAATCTGTTTCAGGTCTGCCAGCTGCACCAGTCGCGGCCGGGTGTCGGCCAGAATGGCCTTGAGCTGCGGATTGCGCTTGAGGGCACGCCAGGCGGCATCGCCGATCACCATCGTGTTCGGGTTCTTGGCGATCTTGCCGCGGATGGCGGACTTGGCATCGTCGATCACGCCTTCCGGATCCGAATCGGCATGGGTGAACTGGCTGGTGCCCGACAGGGTGATCTTGTTACCGGCGGGATAATTGGCCGGATTCTGGGCCAGGTCGGCGCACATTTTCTCGCGACGCAGCTGGATGGCTTCCGTCACCACGTTGGTGCCATGCGCCTGGAGCGGGAATGCCGCCTCGGCATCCTCGCGATAGTCGATCGGATACTCCAGATCGTGTTCGTCGAGCACCACGTCGATGCCGCCGATGTCCTCGGGTTGAATGCGATTGCTCTTGGCCCGCAACGCGCGTTCGGTGTTGTAGAGGCGGAAACTTTCCTTGCCGAATTTCGGGATTTTCCCGCCTTCCTTATCGACGGGGGCGATGGGGAACAACGTTTCGGCCACGAGGGCATCGTTGCTGTAGCCGATGGCCAGTTGGGTCAGTACCGGATCGACGATACGCAGTTTGGAAAGACGGCTCATGGGGTTCTCCTGATCGGCTGATGACGGTGGCGATTACTTCATGACCGCTTGGGCGGCGGTGCGGTAATCGACGTTGTGGGTTTTCATGTATGCGCGGATTTTCTTGTCGGCTTCGATGCGGCCCGGGTCGGTACCCTCGGCGTATTGCACGCTGTCGTCCTCGGCATCCGGCGCAGCCCGATCCTTGGTCGCGACCTCGCCGAATTCGACGGCGGTCGGCAAGGCCGAGAGAAATACCCGCAGAACCTTGTGCATCGGTTGGGCATCGTCGCCCTCGCCGAAGGCGACCGAATGGCCCTCGGCGTCGGGGGCCTGCACCGTATCCAGAACAGCGGCCATAAGCGGAACATGATCGGCCTTGATGCGCCCTTCCTGGCTGAGGGTTTCGGCAAAGGCCACGTTGTCGGCATGACGGCGGTCCGCCGCTTCTTTCTGCTGTGCGGCCTCCATATCGGCCAGGCGCTGGGTCAGCGTGGCATTCTCGGACTTCAGACGGTCGGCTTCTTGAGGGGTCACGGCGGTTTCCTCCGGGTTCGGGTCGGCTTGGGTTGGCGAGGGAGCTGCCGGATTTAGGGCAGCAGGATCGGTCGGGGTTGAATGATCAGCGGGCACGACATCGGTCATCGCGACTTCAGCGGGCATGGCATCGTTGGGGAGATCGAGGCCTTCGGTGAACAGGACGCAATCGTCCTCAACCTCGGAGAACGCCGGATCGTCCAGCCCCTTCACGGCCGGCGGCTCGGCACCGAGCAGACCGACGTGGCGCAAGTACCAAACGCCCGGCACAGGGTTGCGTGGCGAGTCCGGGCGATAGAACTTGGCGGATACCTTGCCGTAATCACGGCGGTTGACCTGCTCGGCAAATGCGGGATCGATCCGGTCCGGCAGCGCAAACAGACCGCGATCGGTATGGCTGAGCGCGTGCACCCAGCCCTTTGCCGGATCGTCCGTCTTGGGATGACCGATCACGAACGGCGCTTCATGCCGTTTCGGGTCGTAGGCCTTGGCACTGGCCGCGAGATCACCCTCGGTAAACTGGATGACTTCACCCGCCGCCGTGATCTGGCGACCGGCCTTGAAGATATGAATGGGCAGTACTTGCTTGGGCATGACCGGCGCTCGTTCTGATTGAATGAGCCCAGTATCGGGATACGCGCGGTCGGCGTCTTTTAATGGCGTTTATAGAGTGAAATGAGCCGCGATGTGCGATCCGATGGCGGCATGAAGGGCAAATCGGTTTTTTGACGTGGTCAAAAGGCGTCAAAAACGATTTGTCGCGCCGAGATGAGCAATGGGTCGGTTTTTCCGAAGGAAACGCCGAGAGGGGATTCTACGCCGATGGGCGCGGGCGGACTATCGATCATGCTCCAGTCGGTCGACCGGATCGAACAGGCCCGGCTGGCGATCCTGACGAATCATCTTGCGAATCTTGCGGATCACGGCATAGACCCAAACCGTGGTCACGCCATGGCGCGTCGCCAATTCGTTGTGATTGCTGCCGTCGAATTCCCGCCAGATGGCCAGGTCGCGCTGGATCATCCGCAGAGTGACGCCCTTAGGGAAATTGATGTGCCGTCCGCCCCAGTTCGCGGCCATCACATCGACGAGTTCCAGTGCCAGCTGATCGGCGGGTTCCGGCGCAAGACCCTGTTGGCGCGCCAGATGGGCGGCCTGATCGAACAGATCACGCAACAGGTCCGGCGCATCGCGCATCAGACGGGACGGCGGTAGTTCTTGCTGTGCCATGATTTTCCTCCCCTGTTCCCGGTCATGCCGGGCGATTCGGCAGTCGCTTCGATTCCAGATCGTCCAGATAGGCAAACGCTCCCCGCAGGGCATCGAAGGTATCGGGCCGCCGGGTGGGATGCGCGAGCAGTTTGGCCAGCACGTCGGCCGCCGGTATTCCGGCATCGATCAGGCCCAGGGACTGCAATGCCCCGATCCGGGCAATCAACACACCCGGCAGCGTGCGAACGCCCCAGGCCTTGAGGGTCTCGATCAG
Organism: Halothiobacillus diazotrophicus; assembly: GCF_001663815.1. NCBI lineage: Bacteria > Pseudomonadati > Pseudomonadota > Gammaproteobacteria > Chromatiales > Halothiobacillaceae > Halothiobacillus > Halothiobacillus diazotrophicus. The sequence goes on along the minus strand of NZ_CP016027.1, from coordinate 104,769 downwards.
CCGGTTGCACTGACGGCCATCGGCCCAGTGCAGATCGTCGATGCCCGCGATCCGCTTGGCATAACGCGCGAGGGCCGATTCCTCGGGATTCAGCACCACACCGGCAGAATGCAGGAACAGCCACAAGGCGCGGATCTTGCGAACCTCGTCATCCATTGCCAGCTTGCGTTGGGCCAGCTTGCGTTTGGGTTGCGCCGCAGCATCGGATGTCGTCTTCGGCGGTTTGGGAATCCAGCCCTTGCCGGTGAACTCGCGCAATACCCCATCCATCTGCGTAATCGTCAGATCGCGGCTGGATGGCGTTTCCCTCTTCGCGCCATGACGGATCAGCACGGCACGGTAGCTTTCGTCATCCAGGCCCAATTGCTTTTTGGCGATGTGGATTTTGGCGAGTCTCGCCTGGCGGGAATCGTTGTGCTGCGTCATGATCTCAACCTCGCGAATTCGATCGATTTGCCGAACGGCAGACCGCGCACCCACTCGATATACTGAACGGCATCATCCAGGAGCGTATTGGGATGACCTTCGATCACCTGGGGTTGCGGCGGCAGCCGATAGCACTGCCGCTGGATGTCCCGGGTGGCCGTGCGACGGACCAGTTCGTTGATACAGCCCATGCGACCGTGGGCCATGACGATAACGTTAACAGGTAGCTCGATGCCGCGACCGAGGCGACGATCCGGATAGACGTAGAGCATGACGGCGGCCTCAGCCTTTTTGACTGACGCCTGTGCATTGATCGAATTGCCCATGGCGCTGGGATTATTGATTTGGGGTTTCATTCGAAGACTCCTTTTCAGGATTGATACGCACCCCGCAAAATGGGCAAAACGTATGCGCCATCGTGCTTTCAACAGCCTTCTTCTGGCCGACGAGCGTGATTTCAATTGGATTGCAAGTCACCAAATCCAGATCCAGCCCACGCATGACGATCGTCGTGCCTTTCAGCTTCACATCTGCCAATGGCTTTTTGAACTTGCCGGGTACAGACAGCCTTTCTTTCAGCATTTTTTCGATGTTTTCGATGCATTCGCATTGCATGTTGCATTCCTCACACTGATGCCAGATCCAGGCTGATGGCCCGGTATTGCTCGGACTCGCCCACACGCTCGTACACCCGAACGTATACAGCGCTGCCCGTGGTTTGGATGCTGTCCTTGATCGCCTCCATGGCACGCCGCCACTCGGCGTCATCGATATCCAAGCGCAAGAGTTCGAGCACAGCGGCTGTCTTGATCTGGCCCTTGGTGTCTGTGCGGAATGCGCGGTCGACCAGGGCACGGATGTTGTCGTTTGCCCCCTCGCTCCACCGGTCGATACAGCGGTTGATCAGCGTCTTAGCGGCTTCCAGTTCCTCCCCAAAGGTGATCCGATCGGCGATGCTGCGCACGATCTTGTACCGGCCGTCGTAGCTGGCCAGTGAGACGTTGCCTTTCTTCCCGCCGATCGTGACTTCATAGCGATCGGCGGCGATCTGGATCAGATCCTCGATCTCTGCCAATGCCTGCTTCTTGAAATCCGCCAATTCCTTGCTGATTTGCAGGGCGCGCAAAACCAAACGCCTGGTGACTTCATCGCGCAGCCTGTCCTGTTCTCGGACCTTGTCCGTCGGGACGAGGTGGCCTGTGGCATTGCGCATGTAGCCTTCGGGGATATTCGTTTCATTCGACATGATGGGTTTCTCCTGATGGATTCGTTCGGGCGTTAATTCACGGCCTCGTCCCACTCGACGCGGCAGCCTTCGAGCTGGATCTGCAAACGGCGGATACGTCCGCGTGTATCCCGCCCGAACTGGTAGGGCACGGCCGTGCCCAGTACGGCATTGCGCTTGAGATAGGGAATGCTGATCACGGGCTTCGGCCGATTGATGTCGATATCGATCACGTCGATGCCATGCCGTTGCAGGATGAACAGGGCATCCCGTACCCGGGCCAGTCGCACCGCGTATGCTTCGTGTTGCGGCAGCCGGGCGCGCCGTTCGCCCATGGCCTTGAGTTCGGGCAGCCCCGGCATGCTGGAGGGAATCGGTTGCGTGCTGATGGTTTTCATGGGTGGGTACCTCATACCGATCTGACGATGTCGGCCGTGATGATCGGCGCACCGAGTTCGGCAGCCAGATTCATCGCGGCGGTCAGCTGGTTGCCCACCGCCAGTGGGTAGAGGAGCGAGGTGGCCGTGCTGCCGCGCGTCCGTCCCGGCACGGTGAGTTTCGACCGCAAGGCCTCGATGCCGGTGGGATCGATCACATCGTCGATGGCTTTCCCGGCACGCTCCAGGCGATGGCTCAGGTACTCGTCCAGATGACCGTCGAGCGGATCGAGCGTGATGGTCTCGATGCGCTGCACCACCTCGCGCACATCCGGACGGTTCTCGGCCAGCTTTTGCGCCAGTTCCGGCTGGCCGATCAGCACGATCGACAGCAGGCGGGAAAATCCGTCCTCCAGTTCGTAGAACCGTTTCAGGTGCTTGAGCGTGGGGATCGATAGGCCGTGGGCTTCTTCGATGATCAGCACATGGCGCATCCCCGCGCGGCGGCTGTCGCGCAGCAGGCGGTGCAATTGGGCGAACCGGGCCTCGGCGCTGATGCGGATGCCTGCCTTGGGATCGAGGGTGCGGATGATGGCAGCGGCGATATCCGTGGACTTGAGGCTCTTGCCTTTCTGGTCGTTTTCTTCCAGCCCGAGCACATAGGGTTCGATCACGACCACCGGCAGCGATTCGCGGCTGATGCGATCGATGAAATCCCGTCGCAGGGTGGATTTGCCCGCGCCGCTCTCGCCGACGATGGCGATGAATCGTTCGCTCGTCAGCGTCTGCGCCAGGGCGGCTCGCACGTAGCGTACGTCGGGGCTGGTGAATACCTCTTCACTGGTCTGCAGTTCGCCGAAGGGATCGGCGAAAATCTGAAAGTGCTTTTTGGTGGCTGGAAACAAGGGCTGTTTGCGTAGTAGCATGTCTCTGTCCTCTTTGGGATGGGTGAATTCGGCTGTTGCTTCTGTGGATGAGGCGGCCGGATTGAATACGGTGGTCAGCGTTGCCGCGCCGACTCCGTGGGAAACCAGGAAAGCCGTGATGCGCTCGCGAAGTGCCTCACGGTTTTTTTTCGGCCAGAGGCCTTTGCTGCACAGCGCCGTGATGGCACTGCGGCTGATGCCGAGATCGACGGCCAACGCCTGTTGCGACAGGCCATGTGCAACGAGCACGGCTTTCAGCTGAATGGGGGAGTCGTTGGCGTTGTGCGAGGCGTTCATGCTCTGCCTCCCACCAACTTGAGTTCGCCGGGTGCCCCGTGGAAACGGGCCAGCAGATCGGCATGCAGGTGATCGACGTCCTCGGCCGGTACGCCTTCGGGGTAAAGCTGGACGATGTGCTGGTAATGGGCAGCGGACCAACCCGGCAAACGCGCCTTGAGCGTCAAGGCCGCTTCGGTATGGCTGAGCGGCGGCTCGGTGACGCGCGGCTTGTTCAGACCGTGCGCGGTGCCGCGCTTGGGCAGGAAGGTGGGCATATCCGCATCGTCGATATGCTTGAAGGGATCGAGCCGCCCGCCGAAGGGCAGCGTTCTGCCCTTCGCGATTGCCTTGCGCGCCTCTGCCGCATCCTCGACATTTTCGGTACCGGTGATGATCTGTTCCAGGCGCGCGGCGGTCTGCTGCGCCGGGGTATCGGCATGACGACGGTAGCTTTCGCCGATCACCGGGGCATTCACGGCAAAGCCGGCATCCGTCTTCTCGACGCGCGGCACGACGTGGAACACATCGCGCCCCGCTTCATCGATCAGCACGATCTGCGCGGCATCCGCCCGCCAGGGGTTGCGGGTTACGAGCAGGTTTTCGCCGACCTGAACGCCGGGTACGCTGGAAACGTCGTATTCCGCGCCCCGGAACGAGATCCGCAGGAACGGATTGACCTTGCGCTTCTCCGGATCGGCCACCGCCAGTTCCCGGCATACGTCCACCGATGGTGCCTTGATCAATTGCGCCGCGGTAATGCCGAGCCAGTAGGCCGTACGCGTTTTGCCGTGACGGCTATGCACGGCCGTGGCGTTGAAATGCGCCCGCCATTTGGCGGCCAGCCGGTTGATTTCCTCCAGGCTGTCCACCGTCTGGAACTTAAGCGCTGCCTCGAACTTGCGCTCGATGATGTTGCGCGCGTTCTCCACCTGCCCGGTGGCCCGGGCATTGCCCGGCGCGTGGGCGATCATCCGGATGCCCAGGGCGCGGCACAGGTTGCGCGTGCTCGAGGCCGTGTTGGCCGAACCCGGGTCCATGAACAAAATGTCGGGTACGCCGTGCAGCACGTCCCCGGACACGCCATCCTGCCCGGCGCTGCGTTCCTGCATGGCGTTGATCAGTACCGATTGCAGGTTCTGGCCGGATTCCGCGCCGAGCACGTATTCCACGTAGATCCAGCCCGTCGCATGGTCGGTGATCTCGTAACTCCAGACCCGATCGGCGGCGATGCGCGCGAGGTTCTTCGGCTTGTTCTTGTAGAACACCTCCTGCGCCATCACCTGCAGGCCGGATTCCCGCTGGCCCTTGCCCCTGTGCATGCCATTGTTCAAGTAGTACAACACGCACAGCGAGGCATCGATCTGCCAGACGTGATTGGGATGCAGGCTGGCAAGTTGCACCGCCGGTGCCGGTGCATTGATCTGATCCGGGTGCAAACCATGCCGCCGCATCCCGGTACGGATGGCGGACAGCGACAGGGGGCGGACTTCACCGGTCGCCGTATCGACGAACTCGGCCCGCAACATGCCGTTGGCGCGCAGCACGTCGACGGCATCGGCCACGGAATACAGCCGCTTGCCGTTTTTCCGGGCCGACTCGGCGATGGTCGCCGCAATCAACTCGGCCTCCGCCCGATCCAGCGTGCAGCCACCCGCGTCGATGCGGCGTTTGCGCGGATTGCGCAAGGCAATGCTGCCGAGGTGGCGATGCAACGTGGATAGGCTCATGCCCAGGGACTCTGCCGTACGGCGGTAGATGGCCGCCTTCTGGCCGTGACCCGCACCCTCGGCCGCGCGATGCGCCGCGAGCAAGGCATCGATCTGTGCCGGCGACAGGGCGGCCATCATCACACGCCCTCGACCAGGCGGCTGGCCCCGGGCGTGGACTGCAGACTGGCCAGGAAATCCTGCACGTCGCCGGCGTCGGTCAGGGTGAAATCCTCCCTGAGCATACGCGCCGCCCGGTCGATCTGCTCCAGAGCCCCGGCCATGAGCGCGCTGCTGTCGCCTCCATGCGCCGCATGGTGGTCTGCCAGCTGGGTGAATACCGCGCGGATCCCGGCATCGAGGTTCGCCACCGCTTGCAGCGCCTGCCGGGATAATTCCTCGTGCAGTTCGACGAGGCGTTCGTCGGGTTTCGGCGGTGCCGCGCGCTTTCTGCCCAGTTCCGTTTCCAGGGTATCCAGCCGCTCGTTCTTGCTGGCGATCAGACGATCCTTTGCGGCGGCATCGGCCTTGGCCTCGCGCAGGCGTTTGCGCAATTCTTTGAATGAAAGCGTATCCATTTCATCCGGCTCAATGCCACGCACCGCCATGCCATTAGCCAGATCCTCGGCTTCTTCCTCGTCCAGTACAGCCAACTCCAGCAAAGCTGTTTTGCTCAGTTTTTCCAAAAGCGGGAACGTTCCCGTTTTTGAAAATCGCTCGGTCACTTTCATGGTGCGCTGAGCCAGTCGCAACTCAATACCTTGCCGTTCCAGGCAGGCAATGAACTCGCCGTGACCGCATTGTTCCTTGAGCAGCAGCAGGCGGGCACCCAGGGTGAACAGGCCGTGGTTGATCATCGCCTTGGCTTCGGCAATGCCATCTTCCAACGCCGCCGGGTTCAGGCTGCCGCTGTAGCGCAGCCGGGTCGCCAGCGCCTTGGTTTCATCATTCACCATCAGTTCGGCCGCATCGGCGGCGCGCACGAGTTCGGTGGCCTGTTCGGTGATATCCGGAACGGCAACGGGATCGAGAACGGTTTGACGGGGCGTACGTGCCATGGTCGGCTCCTTTTCGGTTAGCGGGTGGTTAAGCGGGATTTGATTTCATCGACTCGGGCGCTCAGGCGGTCCATGTCCGCCAGAATGGCGATCGCGCTCTGGGCCAGCCGGATGCTTGGCCGGATGCGGCCCGTCTCCGGAATGCGCTCGGCATAGCCGGCCGCCTCCAGAGTCGCGACATAACGGGTGATGTTCGGTCCGGAAATGCCGGTCGCCTTAATGAGATCGCCCGGAGTCAGGCCATGGGCGAAGTGGCGCATCAGCACATCCAACACCTTGAACACCTGCAGAGCGCTGGCATTGACGCCCGTGGCTTTCGAATCTTCTTTCACGGGGTCACCTCCAGTTGCAGTTCCGGGCTGGCGCTCTTGCGCACGTTTTCCCGATGCCAAGCCAATTCGGTCATGCTGGTCGTCAGGGCGGCGAGCGTCGCATCCGCCCCTTCCTTGCCCGAATAGAACGCCAGCAGCGCGCCTACGGCCTGATTGATGTTGAGTTGCAGCGCCTGCATGTCCTCGGCATTGGCGGCGCGACCTGTGGGAATGTCGATCACCAGCCGACCGGCGCCGGCTGCGAAGTAGCGCGAAAGCAGATCGATGCCGCAGGCATGCTCGAAGGCTCGCACCTGGGTGAGTTTCAGATTGAGATCCGCCAGGTGTTTGTACAGCGTCCAAAAACTGCCGTAGCTCATGAGTTCGGCGATCTGTTCCACGCTGAGGTTGTGCGCTTCAAGCGCGTAGGCCAGGGAGTCGTCCACGGCGGCGCGGAGGCTGGTCGGCACATGCCGCTTCCAAAAGCGCGCGCGGTTTGGCGATAAGCGATTTCTGCTCATGCCGCACCCGCCAAAATGAAACCGCGCTTGCATCTGGTGAAAATTGCTTGCGCACCGTAGGCTGGTTTCGTGATAAAACAACGGGGAGACCAGCGCATGCAGCCTAATGATTTCACTGAATTGGCGGGACGGATCGAGGCCGTGACGCGCGTGATGTTGCACATGGCCGTGGAGCTTGAAGAGCGCGGCATTATCGACGGCCCCCAGTTTTCGGCTGGCTTGCGCGAATCGCTGCGGCCATCACCGGTTGCAAGTGGGCATTTGTTTGTGGCGCGGGATCGGCTGCAGGAATTGGCGGGCAATCTTGATGCGGCCCGCGCGACGCGCCGATCACGGGCAACGCCTGGGGAAATCCATAAGGGTTTCGGGTGATGTTCATGGCGTCGTGCTCCGGCTGGACTCAGGCGGCGGCGTTGTCGAGCGCCTTGGCGGGATCGGTGCAGATCTCGCCTCGCTTGAGGCCGAGCTTCACCGCGATCTCGTGGGTCTGGCCGCGCACGCACTTCTTGCGGCCGCCCAAGACTTCGAACACGAGATTGGGCGAAAAATTGTTGGCCAGCGCCCACTGGGTGATCGAGATCCCCTTGGCCTGAAGTTCGGCGCGGGCCTCGTCGGCGGTGCGTAGTTTCATGTTGGTCTCCTTGTCAGGGGCCGCGACACGTTGGCGCGTGTCGATTAAGTTGCCGTTCTTGGTGGGACGGTGTGAGTTAATAATGATGCACGTACGTGCACATGTCAACTGGTGAGTGCGTCTTTTTGGACACAATTTCAGACAGACTACGCGAAGAGCGCGAGCGGCTGGGTTTAAGCCAGGCCGGATTCGCAGAGCTGGGAAAGGTGCAGCGTAGATCCCAGGCAAACTACGAGGCCGGTGATCGATATCCAGATGCGCTGTATTTGTCTGGCGTCGCTAAGGCTGGTGTCGATGTGCTCTACATCCTCACCGGTCAGCGATCGCCGACAGCCATGCAACCGGACGAGACCATGCTGCTGGAGCGGTATCGAACCAGCCCACAGGCTCTACGGGATGCGGCATTGCGCGTGCTGCTGGGCGCCGATGCCCCGTCGGCAGCGGCATCAAAGTTCAGCGTCGGCGGCAATATGAATGCACAGGTTTTCGAGGGTGGCGCGACCAATACGGCGCCTGTCACCTTCAATATCAGCAGCGACAAGGAGCGGAAGAAGTGACCCTAAAAGAAGAAGCAATATCTCAGCAGGCAACTGCCAAACAAGAACAGCGAACAGCACGGGTCAACGGCGATTTTCATGGTCTTCATGCCAGTGGCGACATCAACAACCATGCCCCCGTAACCTTCAATATGGGCGAACAGACACCCGAATCACGCCGCCAGGCAGAGTTCGCCCGCGATACCAAAATCCATTGCAACCGGCCGACCCGCGAGACCCTGGAATGGCTGATGACGCACTGCGGTTTTACCCATCGGGAATTGCGCAGCGCTTGGAAAAGCGACACCATTTTCTGGTCCGAGCCTGAACAGCAGCTGAAAGCCAAGCTCAACTGGTTCACCTATATCGTCTTGGGCTGGGGCATGTTCTGGCTGTCAGCGGCGGTCATCATGATCTCGTCGATCGGCATGTCGCTGGGTCACGTTTCGAACCTGAAAACGCTGCTGGTGTTTTGGGCGGGACTTCCTGTATTCATCTATTCGCTCTGGCTTTCCGTGAGTGCGTTCATTCATCCCTTCCGTACGGCGCAGCGCGTGCAGCGGGCGCTGGATAATTGCGACAGGAATATTCCGGCCACCTGATTTGAATCCGTCTGCCTTCAAGGAATCGACAAGGAGCGAATATGTCAATCACATGCAAGAAATGCGGCACAGGCAACCCGGACGATTCGGCGATCATTTGCCCCCACTGCGGGGTAGTTTATGCAAAGGCGGCATCGGCCCCGCAGCACGCCCGCTATCCGCGCGATCCGCAACCCGACGTGGCAGACGATCAGCCGAAATCCCGTTCGTTCAGCGTGTTGAATTTGGGTCTGATCTTCATTGGAGCCGCCGTGCTGGCCGCCGGCTGTTTCATGCCGATTGTCAGCATTGGCGTGCTCAAGTTCAGCTATTACAAGAACGGCCACGGCGATGGCCTGTATGTGTTGATTCTGGCGGGGTTGATCCTGCTCGGCGCCCTGGGGAAATCAAGACCAATCGCCGGGTTCCTCGGGTTTATCTGCCTTGGTTTGATCAGCTTCGATCTGTATATGGCCACGCAAAAGATCAGCGAGATGCAGGACAAGGTCGCGCACGATGTACAGGGCAATCCATTTGCCGGGCTGGCGCTTGCGGTGAGCAATAGCGTGTCGCTCGAATGGGGGTGGGGTGTGATGTATCTCGGCGGGATTCTGGTTCTGCTCGGCGCGCTCCTGAGCAATCGGATGTTGAAGGAGCAGTATGCTGATTGATCACCGCATTGAGCCGAAGGGGAAAAGGCTTGATTCCCAAGAAACTCTAAATTGGTTTCATCACCACTATGGAGCTGCGCGTAATGGACGGTACTGAATTCGACGATTTGTGGCCGCTGATACTTGAAATAATCGGTGAAGTGTATGGCAAATTCTTCATGCCCGATGGAGACACGATCAATTTCGTACGAGATTTGCTTGAGAAAGGTTATTCAAAAATGGAGATCATCGCTGCTCTGCGCAGAAGACTGGAAGCAATAAATCCACCTGATGAGTCACCAACTGTCAATATTTTTCCCCAAGATGTTTGATCCAGAACGAAAACTTCAATCCGGCGATAGTAACTACGTTAAATCCCGCAGTATGCGCAGTAAGTTTTCAATACATTTTATTACTTTATGATGGAAAGGAAGTTCTAATGCCAGAATCCAAAACATACAAGATTGGTTTCTATACTTTTGGAACCTCTAACGATTTCGAGGGGAGCATCACAGATTACTTCCAAAGTTGGATTGATGCAGGCCAAGCCCCAACTGTTGAGAGCAGAAGTACAAAATTTGAGTTACGCCGACTTTCTAGGCGCGGAAATTTTATCCGTGGATTCATAGGTAAGCTTCGCTTTGATGATCTGCCTCATGCCAGCAGACCTGGCGGCCAGGAGCGGGAGCTTAACCTTGATGATGATGAGGGATTGATTGAAAAGAACTTCTTTATCTATTCAATTACTCACAACGCTTTGATTTACCAGCATCAAGGGTATGGGTCAACTTATCTTCAGTTTGGCAACTATTTGACCGAGGCCATCGGTGATACGGTTAGTGTTAACCCAATTATTCAACCAGATGCTTTGCGGCGTTTGATGAGGGGAAATGTTGAACCTAAGATGGTGGAGTTAAGCATCGCAAAACCTGCAGCTAATTTTTTGGGTGAATCCGCTATTACCAGGGAAATAGTATCGTTGATGAATAGCTCTGAGGGGATGCAGATGTACATGAGATTCTCGCTCGGGCGAGGTCGACATACCAGACTCCAAAGATTGTCTTCCGGTTTTAAGGACACTGTTGCGGAACTAATGGATCACGGAGTTGTTTCTGTTGCAAGGTTTCACGTCTCCGAGGATGGTGATACCCATCCAATAGATCTGTTAACCGATCGGATTACAGATAGTGTCGTAGTTGAGCTTAGCGGGCGCTACCCGGCGGAAACGGATATTCTCCATGCGTTGATTGCAAGCTGGAATGAAAACCAAGAAATCGTCCTTGAAAGCATAGGCCATGGCGAAAATGCGTGGGTATAATTTAGTCTGTCCTGTAGTGGCCCTGCCGCTCGTCTGGTTTGCCATCAAGGGGCATCCAGAAACGCTTGTGAATTTGGTTCCTGTTATTGCAAGCGTGTCAGCAACCATGCTCGGTTTTTTGGTGACGGCGCTGTCGATCTTAATGACTTTAACCGGACATAGACTGATTGAGAATATGAGGCGAACAGGTCATTTGAGGCAGATGGTACTTGGATTTTTCCATTCAGGTGTTTTCTTCCTAGCTTCTTTGATCATCTCACTACTTTTCCTGATGATGCCATCTTTATCCGACCCATGGATAGGAATGCTGTCAATGTGGCTTCTTACAGTAGCAATTTGTCTCTTTATTGTCGGCGGGTGGTGGTTCTATTTGGTAGTTGAAAATTTATCAAGTAGGCACGAACCACATTGATAGGCGCGCATCTCTAAACCCCTTTAAAAGACCATCCATACCACACCCCGCACAATGCGGGGTGTGTGCTTTTGTACGTTTGGGGGTGGCATGAAAAGGACAGGAGGCGGTCGCGGGATTATTGCCGGGCTTGCGGCGCTTTCAGCCGTCGGCCTGACTTATCTCGCTTCCGATGAAGGCTATCGTGGCAACAGCTACCCCGATGGCGGCGGCGTGCAAACCGTCGGCTTCGGTACCACCACGCACCTGGACGGCACGCCCGTCAAAGCCGGTGAGAAAACCACGCCGGTGCGGGCATTGATCGCGCTGCGGGCGCACGTCGACAAGACGGAAAAAGCCATGCATGCCTGTATCGGCAATGTGCCGCTGTATCAGTACGAGTGGGATGCCTACGTTCGCCTGGCTTACAACATTGGCAGCGGGGCATTTTGCGGTTCCACGCTGGTGAAGCGCCTGCGCCAGTCCCCACCGGATTACGCCGAAGCCTGTCGCCAGATCCTTCGCTGGAACAAGGATAACGGCAAGGTCATTCCCGGCCTCGTCAAGCGTCGTGAACGCGAGTATGCGCAATGCATCGGAGACGCGTCATGAATGCCCTCGCCATCGGTGCCCTGGTGGCCACGATCTCGATTGGCATCGCGACGGGGGCCGGGTATCGCTGGGGCCATCACGATGCCGAGTTGGTTGCCCAAAAAGCTCAGCTGACCGCGCAGAAATCCCAAATGGAGAACGTGAATCGGGCGATACGCCAGGCCAATGAACGGGCGGCGGAAGATGCCGAGATTCTGCGCGCCAGCGAACAGGTACGGGTGATCGAACAGACCCGGACGATTATCCGTGTTAAGGAGGCTGCCCGCCATGTTGCCGAAAATCCTGATCTTTATGCCCGTCGTCTCGATGCTTGCGGGGTGTGCCTCGCCCGCTCTGCCGCCGCCGGTACCGATCCGTCAGCCTGCGCCTGCGGATCTGATGGTGCCCCCGCCACCGCTACCCGTGCCGGGCAGCGCCACTGAGTTGACGGTGGGGCAACTGTGGCAGGCCTACATCGAGGCGGCGGATCAGTACCACGCGTTCACCCGGCGTTTTGTCGACTTGCAGGCATGGGTGATTCGCCGTGAACACCGAGAACAAACCCAGCAGGAGGCCCCATGAGCGATTGCGCGGATAACGTCGACAGGCACCAGGGAGGATACGGATCGTGATTTCTTCACAGGGTTACACCTGGCTGATGGATGGTCTGCAGACCCTCGGCATGATCGTGTTGGGCTGGTACGGCTGGGTGATGAAAAAGGAAATGGCGGACGCGCAAGTTCTGCGCGAACTGCAAACGGAACTGGCCAACGCAAAACAGACCATCGCGCTGCTGGAGCAGCGCATTTTCAATTCTCCCACCCATCAGGATCTGGGCGATCTGCATGAACGTATCAACGATCTCTCCGGTGCCGTGCGCGAACTCGTCGGCGTGATGAGCGGCGTGCAACGCAGCCTGGATCGGGTGGAAACCAAACTGATCAACGAGGGATCACGATGAGCGGGTTCACGGCGAATTACAAAGACCTGGTAGCGCAGGATCGTCGATTGGTGCTGCTCCAGGCGCTGGCTGTCTCACCGGATTACGCCCTGCGCGAAACCGTGCTGGTGCGACTGCTGGAGGGCGAGCGTCTAGCGATCGGCCATGATGATTTGCGGGCGGAGTTCCGCTGGTTGGCCGACCGGGGTCTGATCGATATCGAGTACCACGATGACGTCCAGGCTGCCCGCATCACCGTGCGCGGCGTCGACGTGGCCAATGGCCATACCCTGGTCGACGGGATTGCGAGGCCGCGTCCATGACAAACCAAGAATTTGATTTTGAGGTCTGGTTCGACACATTGACCTTGCACCTGATGGATCGTGGCGTTCGCTTTCACGATGAGGATGCAGTCCGAGAGGACTATGAGTCGGGTCGTGATGTGTATGACCTGATAGACGAAATCGCAGCTGAATACGATGTTGAAGGTGGAAATGATGCCACCCCGTGACAAGATCAGTCAGTTGCCGCCGGATCTGCGCGCCACCATCGACCGCATGCTGATCGATGCCGGTTTCTCCGGTTACGACATGCTCGAACAGATGATCCTGGATGCCCATGGCGTCAGCATCGGCAAAAGCAGCCTGCACCGCTACGGCCAGAAGCTCGAACGCCGTTTGAGTGCGATCCGTGCCAGTACCGAAGCCGCCCGCGCCATTGCCGAAGCCGCGCCCGATGACGCGGATCACCGCTCGGCCGCCGTTATTTCCCTGGTTCAATCCAGCCTGTTCGATGCGATGTTGGCACTGGAGGAAGCGGATGAGGAAGCCGACCCCGCCGATCGGGTGAAGCTGTTGGCCAATGCCGCCCGGGCCATCGCGGAGGCGAGCCGTGCCAGTCAGGGGCAGAAGCGGTTTGAACAGGAAGTTCGCGCCCGTATCGAAGCGACCGCCACGTCGGTTGAAACCATCGCCCGCAAGGGCGGCCTATCCGCCGATGCGGTGGAGACGATCCGCCGCGAAATCCTCGGGATCGCCTCGTGAGCGCGGTACCGGTCGTTCTGCCGAATACCAGCAACGCCGAAGTCCCGGCGGTGCTCTTGCCCTATCAGCAGGCGTGGATCGCCGACCAGGCTCAGCTCAAGGTGGGCCCGAAATCACGCCGCATCGGCCTGACCTGGGCGGAAGCCGCCGACGACGTTTTGATTGCGTCTTCGGGCAAACCCTCCGGCGGGATGAACGTGTACTACATCGGCTACAACCAGGACATGGGCCTGGAATACATCGAAGCCTGCGCCATGTGGGCCAAGGCGTTCAACTACGTGGCCGGCGAGATCGAGGAAGGCATCTGGGAAGAGGATGCGGAAGACAAGCACATCAAAACCTATACGATCCGCTTTCCGGCCTCCGGTCACCGGATTGTTGCCTTAAGCTCGCGCCCGGCCAACCTCAGGGGCAAACAGGGCGTGATCGTGATCGACGAAGCGGCATTCCACCAGAAACTGGATGAACTGCTCAAGGCTGCATTGGCGCTGCTGATCTGGGGCGGCAAGGTACGCGTCATTTCCACGCATGACGGCGAAGACAACCCGTTCAACGAACTCGTCAACGATATCAAAACCGGTGCGCGCGCCGGCAGCGTGCAGCGCACGACCTTCCGCGAAGCCGTGGCGCAGGGGCTCTATCAGCGCGTTTGCTTGCGCCTGGGTAAGGCATGGAAGCCCGAGGGCGAAGCGGCATGGATCGACAGCGTGTATGCGTTCTATGGCGATGATGCCACCGAGGAACTGGACGTCATCCCCAAGGCCGGCAGCGGCAGTTATTTGCCGGCCATCCTGATCGAAAAGGCCATGGTCGATGTGCCGATTCTCCGCCTGGCGTTCGATGATGCCTTCGGGGCGTTGCCGGAGCCGACCCGCCGCGCCGACGTTGCCGATTGGATCGCCCAACAGCTGGACCCGTTACTGCGCGAACTCGACGGGAATCTGCTGCATGTGTATGGCCAGGATTTTGCCCGATCCGGGCACTTGTCGGTGATCGCGCCGATGGCGATCACCCCTGATCTGGTCCGCTCGGTGCCCTTCATGATCGAAATGCGCAACGTGCCGACCCGTCAGCAGGAACAGATCCTCTGGTATGTGGTTGAACGGTTGCCGCGCTTCCAGGCTGGCGCCATGGATGGCACCGGAAACGGCGAAACCATGGCCGAATACACCCGGGACAAGTTCGGTTCCCGCATCCACCCCATCAAGTTCAACGATGCCTTCTACGGTGCCAACATGCCGATTTTCAAAGCGGCGTTCGAAGACGGTTTGATCCGCACCCCGCGCCATGCGGACGTTCGGCGCGATCTTCGATCGATTGCCGTCGTCCGGGGCGTTCCCAAACTGGACAAGGAGGCCGAATACATCGGCAGCGATGGCCGGAAACGACATGGGGACAGTGCGGTCGCCCTGTTCCTGGCTTATTTCGCCAGCATGCTGGATAGCGGCCCGATCGAAGTGGCGTCCCGTCGCCGTCGCCAGTCTGCCGCGTTGATGGAGGGGTATTGATGAATCGCAAAGGCATCTGGGTATCCCCCAACCAGTTCGTCGAGTTCGCGGACAATGCCAGGCAGAACCTGACGGCCGAGATCGCCAGCCGTGATCACAGCCCGGACTTTAATGCACTGGGTCAGTACCTGCCGAATCCGGATCCGGTATTGAAGAAGATGGGTCGGGACATTGCGGTCTATCGGGATCTGCGCGCCGATGCCCATGTGGGCGGCTGCATTCGTCGACGCAAGGCCGCGGTGAAGGCGCTGGAATGGCGCATTGAACAAGGCAATGCCACGGCACGGGTGACCAAGCGCATCGACGCCATTTTTCAACGGCTTGACCTGGACCATCTGCGCGCCGAGGCGATGGAGGCGGCGCTGTACGGTTATCAGCCGCTGGAAGTGATGTGGACGAAGGCGGCCGGGTTTGCCGATGGATGGAATGTGCCCGAGCGGGTCGTCGCCAAGCCGCCGGAATGGTTTCTGTTCGATCCCGAGTCGCGCTTGCGCTTCCGCTCGAAAGATCGTCTGTTCGATGGCGAACTGCTGCCGGAACGAAAATTCCTATTGCCGCGTCAGGATGCCAGTTATGTCAATCCCTACGGCATCGCCGACCTGTCGATGTGCTTCTGGCCGGCGACCTTCAAGCGCGGCGGGCTGAAGTTCTGGGTGGTGTTTACCGAGAAGTACGGCACGCCGTGGCTCGTCGGCAAAACGCCGCGCGGTACACCGAAGACTGAAACCGATCGTCTGCTCGATCAACTAGAGGCGATGGTTCAGGACGCGGTGGCGGTGATCCCGGACGATTCGAGCGTCGATATCGTCGGCGATGCCGCGCGCACGAGCTCGTCGAGCATTTACCAGGATCTGTTGATGTACTGCCGCAGCGAGATCAGCATCGCGCTGCTGGGTCAGAACCAGACGACGGAGGCGAATGCCAACCGCGCCAGCGCCACGGCTGGCCTGGAAGTGACGCGCGAGATCCGCGATTCCGACGTGACCATGATCGAACAGGCGATGAACGAACTGATTCGTTGGATCGTCGAGATCAACAGCGACGGGGAAGCGCCGACCTTCAAGCTATTCGAGCAGGCTGAAATCGACGATACCCAGGCCAAACGCGACGATATTCTGTCCCGCACGGGTGTGAAGTTCACCAAGTCCTACTATATGCGCAGCTACGATCTGCGCGATGACGATCTGGAGGTCGTAGCGCCGCCGTCATCGCCCACCAGTCCGCAGGGCGGAGCGGCGAATGGGGCGGCATTTTCCGAGTCGGGAACTCGATCCGGGTGCCCTTGCTGCAGTGGGGTCGAGTTTTCCGATGGGCAGAACCCATCCGCCACGGATGCGCTCGACCAGGCCGTGACTGCGGAAATGGATCAATGGCAGGCCGTGTTGGCGCCGATGGTCGATCCCTTGCAAAAGCTGATCGATGAAGCAATTCAAAATGGCGAAACGGCGGATCAACTGCTTTCCCGATTGCCCGATCTGCTGACGCCACAGGCTTCGGCCGCATTGCAGGCTCAGTTGACCCGTCAGAATTTCATCGCCCGACTCGCCGCAGCAAGCGGACTGCAAATCGATGTGCCGCAATGAGCGACGCCACGGATTTCGCCAACATGATGAAGCTACCGCCGGCCGAGGCGGTGGCGTACATGGTAGCCCGCGGCCGCATCGAGAAAACCTTCAACTGGCAGGACTTGTGGGCGGAAGAACATACCCGCTCGTTCACGGTAAGCCGTCTGGCTCATGCCGATTTGCTGCAAACCTTCCGGGACAAAATCACCGCTTCCGTCAAAGGCGATCTGTCGCGACGCGACTTCATGCGCGATATGAAATCCGAGTTGCAAAAGGCGGGCTGGTGGGGCGAGAACCAGGTGCTCGATCCTCAAACGGGAAAAATGCTGTCGACCACTTTCGATGCATCGCGTCTGAAGCTGATCTACGACACCAACATCCGTACGGCCCAGGCTGCAGGACGCTGGCAGCGGTTTGAATCGACACGAGCCAGTCATCCCTATCTGCGTTACGTGACCAAACGCGACGAGCGCGTCCGGGTCAGCCACCGGGTTTTCGACAATGTGACCCTGCCGATCGATGATCCCTTTTGGCATAGCCATACACCCCCACTGGGTTACCGTTGCCGTTGTCGCCTGGTGGCCATGAGCAAAGGCGATTTCGAGGCCGGCCAGGCACCTGACGGCACCCCGTTGAAACCAGCCGCACCCAATCTGGGTACGCAGGAATTCATCAACAAGCGCACCGGTGAAGTCACCCGTGTTCCGGTCGGCATTACTCCGGGATTCGGCTACAACCCGGGAGCTGCATTCCTTGCCAACCAGCTCAAGATGACGGCCGACAAACTGGCCGGGCTTTCTCCTCCGCTTGGCAGGGCCGCCCTTGAAGCCATCAATAGCGGGGCAGATGCTGAGCAGGCCTTTTCCGCATGGCGGGCCAACCCTCAAGGCAATTGGCCACTGGCGTTCTTGGCGCTTGATGACCTATCGCTGATTCAGGGGAAAAATCCTGTGGCCAGCCTGTCACCGGAAACGATCGCGAAACAGGATAGAAAGCACGTCGAAATGACCGATGCCGAGTATTTGCAGGCGCAATCGGTGATCGATCAGGCGCAAATCAAGGCTCAGGAACAAAACAGCCTGATTTATGTGCAAATCAAGGATACGCCGGATCTGGGCGGGTACGTGCTGGTGGTGAAGGCGACCCAAACGGGCAAAGGGCTATTCGTGACGAGTTATCGGCGTTTGTCGCGCAAAGAAGCAGCGCGGGACAGAGAGATTGCACGCCTGCTGAACAAGCAAAAAAAATGAGGCAGCACCTGAACTGCCCCGTGGAAATGGCGCGATGGGCTCCCCTGACCATCGACGGAACCTTTGGGCCTCAGGTATGCCCTCAGCGGCTGCCGGGAGACTTTGCCGCCACTTCTTGGAGAAGAACGTATCATGCTCACCATCAATGTCAATGACCGGTTCGTAGTCGATGCGCTCAGTCATCTGATGCAGCACGTCACTGACATGCAACCGGCGATGGCCAGCATCGGACAAGAGCTTGTCACCCGCATATCGAATCGATTTGAAACCCAAACCGATCCGATGGGGCACCCCTGGGCACAATGGGCCGAGTCAACGAAAAAAAGCTACCCGGAGGACGGAAACGGCCGCATTCTCGATCGCTACGGGGATATGCTCGATAGCCTGAATTTCCAGGCTGACAGTGACAGTTCGAAGATCGGGTTTGGTGATCCCGTTGCGGTCTTTCATGAATTCAGCACGCGCTACATGCCGGGCCGCCAAATGATTTTTGATGACCCGGTTGCTGGTACCATTTCACCGGCTGATCAGAAAGCGATCATTGATATAGTTCAAGGGTATCTGCTGAGCGATTAGGTCTTGCGTGATGCGAAATATATTTTCATCGCCCATCCCATCACAGCCCTGTTCATCCCTGGATATCCCACATTTATCTCAATCGTCCCTGTGTATTTATCTCAGTTCCGTTCAGCATGAATCGCTACCTCGTATTTGCGCGCGTACTCACCCAACCACCCCGCGTAGGCGGCAAAATCTTCCGTGCCCGCGAAGCAGACCTGACGATTATTGCCACGCTGGATGATGTGCTGCGGCACATCCGGCACGCATAGTCTTGGCAATCTTGCCATCGTCGAACCGCCTTCCCTGGAGAGGTTTCAAAACTCAGAGGCTGGTAATTTTACTCTGACCCCAATTATTCATTGGTTGCTCTGTTCAGATAGATGACCTTTGTCATGGGAAGAGTCCTCCATAAAACGATTAATGACCATTGCACATGCGGATGAACCACTGCGGCTCGATTTGCCGATACACACATTCAAATCCTTTCCAGTGACTGGGCAGGTAATTAAGTGAGGGAAGTGCGCGGTTAGTTGTCTGGCGTGTGAAGACACCCTCCGTCTCATGAAATTTGGCATCATCGAAGCCTTTGCCAACTATCTGTAGTGGCTCTAACAATTTTCCGTTTTCGATTCTGGGTATTTCAGGAAAGAAAATGTAGTCCTTCCAGATCATGCCAAAGAGCAGGGTATTCCGGCGATAACTACGATCGTCCGATTGATCAGGATGATCGATTCGCGGGGTCGTGGCAGGCTTAATACGCAGGGGACTATACCGATAGAGGGCAGCATGGAGCTCTTGAGGTGAGCTCAAGAGACTTAACTCCCGACGAGCTGTCTCAAGCGTATAGGGATTGGGTAACCACAATGGCGCTGAGCGAGCAACGCTATCTATCCCCGCCCGCTTGAAGAGTTCCAGCGTATCGCCCTCCTTGTACCAAAATGCCGAGCTCGTTCCCGGCGGACGTGGATATTCACGGTAGCGACGCACGACTTCGACGAAATCCGCCCTGTGATCCTTGAAGTTTCTGATCATTTCTTCGTCGCTCGGCAGTGGATTCCATACCCACAAATAGTAATAGAAAGCTGCGGCACCAATTGGTAACAAAAGCCATTTCAAATGCTTCAGGGAGTGTTTTGAGATTTTCTGATTAATGAAGCCCATGACACCTACCCAATAAAAAAACTGAACTATAGGGGACAGACCGCTGTTTTTTTCAATCATGGAGAATAATGGCAATGAGCTGAACGAAACCCCACGGCCCGTGTTTTGCACAAACCGATACTGCGCTTTGCTGTGATTGTTCTGACAAACTTTGTGACTTGGTCATCCTCACTCCTTGGATGCTGTTCAGTCCTTTATGTGCTGCTCACCCTAACCAGTCTTTTTCAACGGTTCAAACACAATAAAATCGTTAGACTATTTATATATTTCTTTTTTATCATGAGCTTATGGCAACAAATCTTTAAATCCCGCATTAACACTTGGTTCTCGCCACTTTTCACGCCAGAGACTCAGGACAAACAGTGCGCCAAAAAAACTTAAATATGACAATTACATGACGGCAATTTTTGCGGTTCTGCGAAGTAATACTTAGTGCCACTCGACTGCTCGGCTCGCACTAACCGACAAAATAGGCGGCAGATCCGTCCTTTGTGCTGAAGCTGGCGGCGGAACTGCACGATCGGTTGGCAACAAGGGAGACACCTTGGCCGAGGCAATCCATGAACGGTGCAAGCGTGCAACATCAATCCCCGTTTCCGGGCGGTGGATGCGCTTGTGAATCGATGGAAATGACGACCCTGTAAAGGGTTGCTCAGGGTCTGATCAATCGCGACTGAGGGCCACAGGTCCATCTCATCACAAAGGATGAGAACGGTCGCCTTGCTGGACGACATACGGAAGGCGGAAACGAAAAAGCCCGGTCGGAACCGGGCAATTTCGTTTCTGAATATGGGGTGACCGATGGGGCTCGAACCCACGACAACCGGAATCACAATCCGGGACTCTACCAACTGAGCTACGGCCACCATTGTTTGGTATATGAGCGCTTGGTGCGCCCGGCAGGACTCGAACCCGCTACCCTCGGCTTAGAAGGCCGATGCTCTATCCAGATGAGCTACGGGCGCAAGTAATATGCAGTTTGGTCGGAGTGATAGGATTTGAACCTACGACCACCTGGTCCCAAACCAGGTGCGCTACCAGACTGCGCTACACTCCGATCGGCTTGGCTTTGAGACCGCGCCTTCGTGAAATGCGGGCGCTAGCCCGAACCACGCGAAGCGCGCATATTAGGCATCTCACCCTCGGATGTCAACCTTCGTCTGACGGCTTTTCGGGCGGTTTGGCCCGGGAAATGATCGCGCTTTCCACCGCGGGCCAATCCCCTAGCGACCGGCCCGGACGAGACCGCCCAACCCCCGCTCATGGAGTGCCTGATACAGCATCTGGCGGATCTCGCTCGGACGATGGCAATTGAGGGCCTCGGCGAGCAGATTCCGGGCGTCCGCATGGGACATGGTGCGCATGACCCACTTGATACGCGGGACGGAACCGGCACTCATCGACAGGACGTCGATCCCCATGCCCAGCAGGAGCACGGCCCCCATGGGGTCGCCCGCCAGTTCGCCGCAGACGGCCACTTCACGCCCCGAGCCCTGGCAGGCGGAGACCACCTGGACGATGGCGCGCAATACGGCCGGATGGAGGGCGTCATAGCGCGGGGCGACGCGTTCGTTGTTGCGGTCGATGGCCAGGATGTACTGGGTCAGGTCGTTGGTGCCGATGGACAGGAAATCCACCATGCCGACGATGATGTCGATCTGGTAGACAGCGGACGGCACCTCAATCATCACGCCGATTCGTGGCGTCGCGACCGCCTCGCCCTCTTCCCGCAGTTCGGTGAGGGCCTGATGGATATAGACTTTGGCCGTTTCAAGTTCGTCCACCGATCCCACCATGGGCAGCAGGATGCCGAGGTTGTCCAGCCCGACCGAAGCCCGGAGCATGGCCCGGATCTGCGTCAGGAAGATTTCCGGGTGATCGAGCACCAACCGGATGCCCCGCCAGCCCAGGAAGGGGTTGTCTTCCTTGATCGGGAAATAGGACAAGGGCTTGTCGCCGCCGACATCCAGGGTGCGCAGCACGACCGGTTTGCCCTTGAAGGTTTCCAGTGCCTCGCGGTAGATGCCGGCCTGTTCGACCTCGCCGGGAAACTGCTTGCGGATCTGGAACGGCACTTCGGTCCGGTACAGACCGATGCCCTCGGCCCCCACGGTCATCGACGGTGCCATGTCCGATAACAGGCCGATGTTCACGTGCAGGCCGACACGCACACCATCCGGCGTAGTCGCCGGCAGATCGCGCAGGCCGCTCAGCTCGGCCGTGAGTTGCGCTTCTTCCTGGGCCAGCCGCATCAATTCCTGGCGGAGCGATCCCACCGGGCGGACGATCAGCAGACCGCGATAGCCATCGACGACCACTTCCTGGTCGTTCAGCTGGGCGATAGGCAGGTCCGGCACGCCCATGGCGGCGGGAATGCCCAGCGCGCGGGCGAGAATCGCCAGATGCGACGATCCCGAGCCGGTGCTGGACACGATGCCCACCAGCCGGTTCGTCGGGATTTCGGCGAGATGGGAGGCGGACAGATCCCGGCCGACGAGGACGATCCGCTCCGGCCATTCGCGCTCGCCCTGGGTGCGCGCCTGCAGCTTGGCGAGAATCCGCGAGCCGAGGTCGCGAATGTCCTGAGCCCGCTCGCGCAGATAGGGATCGCTCATCTTCTCGAAGACGGCCGTGTGTTCGCGCACCGCATCCCGCAGGGCAGCGGAAGCCGATTGCCCCTTGCGCACCCGCTGCTCCATGCTGTCGACGAGCGAACCGCCCCCCAGCATCAGGATGAAGGCGTCAAAGAGCATGTTCTCGTCGGTATTGCCCGCCGCTTCGGCAAAGTCCTGCTTCAACTGGGCGAATTCTGCCCGGACGGCCTCGATGGCCGCCTGGAGCACGCGCCACTCTTCCTCGGGGTCGCTGACGGCGCGATCCACCACGGTTTCCAGATCGACGACATCGAGCACGCTGACCGCCGTGCCGAACACCACGCCGGGCGAGCCCGGCAGACCACGCGCCGTGACGGCGGATTCGAGTTTTGGCTTGGCGATCGTCGTGCTCGACAACTCGCCGCTGACCTGAGCCTGACGGATACCGGAGGCGAGCTGGGAAGCCAGCGTGACGAGGAAGGATTCCTGATCGGAGGAAAAACGCCGCTGATCGTGCGTCTGCACGACCAGAACGCCGAGCACATCGCCCCGGTAGATGATGGGCACGCCCAGAAAGCCGTGATAGCGCTCTTCGCCGATATTGGACACGAACTTGAACGCCGGGTGATCCGGGGCATTTTCCAGGTTGACGAGTTCGGCCCGTCGCGCCACGAGACCGACCAGGCCCTCGTTCAGATGCAGGGCAACCGTGCCGATCATGTTCTTGTTCAGACCTTCGGTCGCCTGGAGGACGAGGACGGTATCCTCGGCGTCCTCCGGGTGATCGAGCACATAGACGGAGCAGACTTCGACCTGAAGGGCATCGCGTACGCGACGGGCGATCAGATCCAGCGCTGCCCGCAAGTCGACGGACAGCGTGACTTCGGTCACGATCCGGCGCAGTTCATCCAACATGGGCGGACTCCTTGTCCTCGCGGCCATCCCAGTGCTCGTCCGTCTCGGCCGGCGGTTCGCCGGCGCCGGCGGTCGGCGCAAGAACGCTCATGGCCGTCCGGTAGACGGCGCGTTTGAAATAGATGACTTCCGACAGAATCGACCAGTACGGTCGCCATTCCCAACCATCGAATTCCGGCTTGGACGTGGCATTCAGGTTGAAGGCGCTGTCTGACGAACGCAGACGCAGCAGGAACCATTTCTGCTTCTGGCCGATACAGGTCGGATGAAGATGCCGACGGATCATGTTCTTGGGCAATCGATAGCGCAGCCAGCCGCAGGTCCAGCCGATCACCTCGACATCGCTGGGCAGCAACCCGGTTTCCTCGTGGAGTTCTCGGAACATCGCGGTCAGCGGCCGCTCGTCCTCATTGATTCCCCCCTGCGGAAACTGCCAGGAACGATGCCCGGCACGCTTGCCCCAGAATACCTCGCCGGCCTGGTTAATCAGTATGATGCCGACATTCGGGCGGAATCCATCACGGTCAATCACGTTTGTACTCGAACAGAAAGGTCAGGCGCCAATAAAACGGGGCGCCGTGACCGATAACCCCGTACGGGCACCGTCGACGAATCGTCCCCAGATCCCTCAAGGCTCCGCCCAACGATCGAACGGTGCCTTGAGTCGTTCACCTCATTTTCCACAGGTTGATGAGGTTTAGCAAAACATCTGTTTCACCGGATGGCGCAGGCACAGGCGCGACAACCGCGACAAGAGGACCAAAAGGCCCTTGGCTACGGTTCACGCAACGACTCGGATCCCTCGGCGATGGGCCGGTTGAAACCCGTCGCATCAGGGTTTTCCGGGGCGGCAAAGAAAAGGCTGCCGGGGCAGCCTGGGTCCATCTGGGCGGGAGACCCCACCGGAGATTGGCAGAAGGGATTTATGCCGCGCGGATTACGGAACGGAGTAATCGACCCCGCGCAGCCCCATCCACAGCGCACGATTGAATCGCTGCGTGTCGAGCCGGTCCTCCGAGGAGAAATCCTGTCCGGCCATCACGGTGGACCAATAGGCGGCCGTCCGTCGGGAGTGGGCATACCGGGCCGTTTCGGCCGAGGCCGGCAGACTGTTCCGTGCGGTGCGTGGCGGCAAAGGCAGTTGGGTCGTCCGCAACACTTCGGGAACGATTGCGGTGTAATCCATGGGTTGCAACTGTCGGTCGAACACGGCCGCCATCGGCAGGGCATTGCCGTCCGTCAGACCCATGGGCCGCAAGCCCAACACGTCCTCGATGGTCCGCAGAAGGTTGACGGTGGTGTAGCGGGTGGAAACCACGGCATGGCGTTTCACGTAGGGCCCGATTACATAGGCGAGACTGCGATGCGCATCGACATGGTCGCCGCCATCCTGGGCATCGTCCTCCACCACGAAGATGAGGGTATTGTCGCGGAACGGGCTGTTGCCGATTTTCTGTACCAGGAGACCCAGCGCGTAATCGTTGTCGGCCATCTGGGTTTCGACGGTGTTCACGCCATCGGCGGCAGTCGCAAAATCGCCGAAGTGGTCGTGCGGCAGACGCACCAGTTCGAGAGCGGGCAGCGTACCGGACTTGGCGTAGTTGTCGAATTCCCGCGCCCATTCCGTGTAGCGCCAGTAATCGGCGTAGTTCTGATCGAAGCCGCGGAAATAGACATCGGTAATCGGTCTCAGGGCAGACTTGTTGGCGTAGGCCTGAACCATCTTGTCGGCATAGGGGTGACGCGATGGCGGCACGTAGGCCGGATCGTCGTGCGGCAAGTCGTAGCGTGCCTCGTCCGCATAAAAACCATAGTTGCGGATTGTGATACCGGCGCGCAGGGCACTATCCCACAGGTACCCGGCGCCCTCTTCCCCGCCAGGTCCATCCGGTGCAGCCACGTCGCGATCCCCCGGCAGCAGGTCGGGATCATCGGGCACGCGCGCATCTTCCTCATGACGGGCCTCCGGGTCGGCCAGCCCCAGATTGATGTTCCGATTCTGGCCTTCGTTGTCGTAGCTCAGCCCCCGACCGGCATAGTTAATGGCGATGTTCTTTTCGGAATATTCGGTGGAACGGGCTGCCGTGCTCCAGATCCAGCCATCGTTACTGGCCGCGCCGCTCACCAGGAAATTGTCGAGCGTCACGAACTGACGGGCGAGAGCATGGTGATTCGGGGTGATCGGTTCGGGCAGCAGCACCAGATGTTCATCGCCGTTGCCGGGGCGCAGGTCGCCCAGCACCTGATCGTAGGTCCGGTTTTCCTTCACGACATAGATCACGTGCTTGATGCGCGACCGGAGGAAGGCCATATCCTGCGCTGCCGCCGCCCGGCCACGCACGTCGGCCCAGTTGTTATTGACAGCGACTTGTCGGGTCAGCTTGGCCAGTTCGACGCCACTCGGTACGGGCAGCGTCAGAAAGCCGGCCTTGGTCAATTGCCAGATGTACTGGTTGTGGGCACGACAGCGCACGGTCGCCGCCTTTTCCGTCGACAGGGAATCGCGACAATTGCCGCCGTTCGGGCCCGGCATGCTCTTGCCGTTGACGACGTACAGGGTTTTGCCGTCCCGGCTCACGCTGACGGAGTTGGGATACCAGCCCGTCGGGATCAGCCCGCGAACAGCCGAGTCGCCCTTGCGCGCCGACAACCCGATGACGGCCACGGCATTGGTGCCGCCATTGGTAACGTACAGGGTCTTTTCATCGGGTGACAGCGCAAGACTGTTGGGGTTGCTGCCCTTCAGCTGGCTGGCGTTGGCGTAGGTCTTCGTCGGGGCGGTCGTGCCGAGCGTATCCAGCACCAGATCCCGCTTGGCATCGATCACGGTCACGGTGTCGCTGTTCGAGTTGGCGACGTACAGTCGGCTTTTCGCGCGGTTGAGAACCATCCGGGTCGGTTGACCGCCCACGGGAATGCGCTTGATGACCGACAGTGCGCCGTCGCGGATGCGCAGCACCACGACCTCCCGGTCGCGCATGCTCGTGACATAGGCCTTCCCGTCGCTCTGGTAGGCCACCCAGAACGGGAACTCGCCGCCCGGTACGCCGGCACGAGCCGGATTGATCTTGCCGGGGCGCAGATCCAGCTCATGAATGACCCTGGACGTGGCGAGATCGATCTCGGAGACGCTGTCGTTCTCGAAGTTGGTGACCAACAGACGCTTGCCATCGGGGCTGACGGCAACACCCGCAGCCATGGGTCGCACCCTGAGGCCCAACCCCTGATCGTGGTGCCCCAAGGGCATGGCCGGAAGAACCTCATGCCACTGGCTTACGTCGAGGATATAGCGGTGGATGTCATCATCGACCCCACCCGCCACGTAGAACTGTCGCCCATCCGGATGCCAGGCGATGCCGGAGAAGCTGTCCGGCACCCGGAGCACCTGCCGCTTCACGGGGGCACCGGAACCGACGTCGTAGATGAAGATGTATTCCTCGGACGTGGCCTGATCGATCTTGCCCTGCGGATTCCAGTTCCGGTTGTAGCCGCTGGTCAGCACGAGCAGGGTCTTGCCGTCCGGGCTGAGCGCCGTGGAGACTGCCTGCCCTGCCTGAAAGTCCGGCAACGTCGGCAGGTTCGGATTCATCCGCTGAAACAAGGCGCCCGGGGCGGCTGTCGGCGTAATGCGCGCCCCGGTCGGCAGTGGCGTGCTCGCCAGTTGGGCTGAACCCCCTTGCGCATCGGCAGCACCGAAGGGCAGGAGAACCGCCAGCGTGAACATCGCCCCGACCAACGTCTTAGTCGTTCCCAGACGACGGACGGGATGGAATGCCCAGTGACCAGAACCGATTTTCGTCAACATCTGAGGCCTCCGGAATCTGCAGGAACCGGGTCGGTTACGACGACGGAACCGGCGAACGCGGTTATTTCGTCGCCAGGTACTTCAGCGAGATCAGCTTCATCTGGTTGTTCACCTGCTCGACCTTCTCACCGAAGTAGTTGAAGAACGCCAGGCTGTAGAGGGCGATCGCAATACCGAGACCGGTCGCGAACAGGGCGGTACCGATCCCGTGGCTGACGGCGGCCGGGTCGGAGGTGCCGTTGGTCGACAGGCTGTGGAATGCATCGATGATGCCCATGATGGTGCCGAGCAGACCCATCAGCGGCGACAGGGTCACGACGGTATCCAGAAGCCACAGGCGCTTGCTGAGCTGCGGCTGCTTGGCGACATAGACGGATTGAACGAAGAACTCCGAGGCCGCATGGGACATGGCCGGCGCATCGACGATTTCGCACAGGGCCTGGGCCTGCGGGCTATGACTGCCCGTGAATTCGGCACGCAGTTCTTCGTGCAAGTTAGCGTCGTGCAGGTGGCTGTTGACGAAAGCAGCAATGCGTTTGCCTTCGCGCATCGCGTAGCCGAAAAAGATCAATCGCTCGACGATCACGAACGTCGCGAGCAGGATCATGCCGATCATGGCGTACATGATCACGTCGTGCAGCAGGTTAAAAGACATGGTCATTTCCTCTTCTTGTATAACGAATGCGGCGGGGTACCAGACCCCGCCAGGCGCTTAAGAATCCAAGCGCGTAGGGTGACGCCTTAGAGCGAGCCGCCGATGGTCAGGTAGACCGCACGCGGGGTACCGGTGAAGTAGGTCGGGTTGCCCGCCGTGGTACCGGTGTACATGGACGCCAGATAGCTCTTGTCAAAGAGGTTGTCGACGTTCACCTGTACGCGGAAGTCCTTCAGACCGTAGAACTTCTTGACCTTGTAGCCGGCCCGCAGACCGAACACGGTGTAGGACGGGGCGCTTTCGGTGTTGTCCACCGTGGAGTAACGCTTGCCGACATACTTGCCGTTGATGCCCGCGAAGTACGGACCGACGTGGTAGCTGGCATCGGCGAACAGCATGGCTTTCGGCGAATCCGGTACGGTCTTGCCACCGCTCTGCACCACGGTCGTGGACGAAGCCTGGTAGTTCTGGTCGAACTTGGACTGGTTCAGCGTGAGCGAGGTGTACAGGTTGAACTGCTGGACCGGATGCCAGTTGGACGCCAGTTCCACACCCTTGCTCGTGATGCTGCCCACGTTCGAGTAGATGTCGGCATTCAGCAGGTAGCGGTTGGTGGAATCCTTGATCTGCAGGATGCGGTTGTCGTACTTGACGTGATACAGCGCCAGGGACGCATCGAAGGTCTCGCGCTTGGTACGGATACCCAGGTCGATGTTCGTGGACGACTCCGGCTTCAGATCCGGGTTGTAGGTACCGACGGTCAGCACGCTGGTGGACGGGGCACTGAAGTTCTTGGCGATGTTGCCGAAGATCTGCTCGTTGGCGGTCAGCTGATAGGTCGCACCGATCTGCGGCAGGAACGACTTGGAATAGGTCGCGCTGCGATCGTTGGTGCCGTCGAGCAGGTTGGTGTAGTCGCGGGTCACGTGAATGGCCTTCGCACCGACGTCCAGCTTCAGACGGTCGTTCATCATCGTGATGGTGTCCTGAACGTAGAAGGTCGCGGACTTGGTCACGAAGCGACGGTTGAAGTCGGTCTGGACCACGTCATGCGTCGGCGCGCCGCTGACGGACTGATCGATGGTGGTGTACCAGTTGCGATCGTTGCGGTACTTGTAGTTTTCCAGCCAGACACCGGCTGCCAGCTGATGCTGACCCAGATCGTAGGTGAGCTTGCTGGTTACGCCGTAGCGATCGGTGTAGTAGCGGGATTCGCGGTACATCAGCTGAACCGCACCCGTGATCGGGTTGTGGCCCGGGTTGTAAGTACCGTAGCCATGCTCGCGCTGGTAGTAGGGAACCAGGGACAGACGTGCACGATCGGTCAGCTTGAAGTCGCCCTGCAGGCTCAGCAGCTGGTCGGTACGGCCGTTGGTCCAGCCGGTGTAGTTGTTCTGGTCCTGCAGGGGATCGCCGGTCCAGGTGGTGTTCAGGCCATAGTAGCGACCGTACTTTTCGTAATCCGCCAGGCTCATGTCCAGGTAATCGTGGTCACGGCGCTTGTTGTAGGTGTAGGACAGGCCGATCTTGTTCTCGCCGAAGATCTTCTGGATCTTGGTGGCGAAATGATCACGGGTGTTCTTGCCCTTGGCGCGCCACTTTTCGGTGTCGGTCCGCGACGCACTGATGAACGCCTTGGTATTGTCGGCGAACTTGCCGGTGTCCAGACGCAGGAACTCGCGGTGGGAGCTGAAGCTGCCGCCGGAAACTTCACCCTGGATGCCGGCCTTGTTGCGCGGATCGATGGTCTGGTAGGCGATGGAGCCGCCCAGCGCGCTGTAGGACGGGGTGGCCAGATCGCCGGAACCCTGCGATACCTTCGCGGACTCCAGGTTTTCGCTATCCATGAAACGGCTGGCCGGGTTGCCGCCCGCCGCCGCGTTGTTGGACATCGGCACGCCATCGACGGTCACGCCGATCTGGCTGGAGTTGAAACCGCGCATTTCGATGTTCGTACCGTACTCATAGATACCGTACGGGTCAGCCGTGTTGACGTTGACGCCCGGCACGCGTTCCAGCGCCATGACGGGGTTCTTGCCCGGCTGCTGTTCCTGGAATTCCTTGCGATCCACCGCGTTGGCGGCACGGACCTGGCCCTCGCCGATCACGGAAACGGAACCGGTGTCGACAGAAGCGCTGTCGGTGGTGTCCGCATGGGCCGGGGCATTGACTGCCAGGGCGGTCATGATCGCCAGGAATACCGGCGTCGGTTTAAAAGTCGCTCGCATCGTTTTCTCCCTAATTAATTATCGGAAAGTGAATAAACAAGACTGGTTCGGAACTGTTTCTGTCCATCCCCCCGCCAGGCATCTTCGGGAATCGGCGGGAACAGCGCGGAACGAACCGCCTGCAATGCCGCCTTGTCCAGAATGTCGCTGCCGGAAGACTTGACGATCTTTACGCTCAGCAACTTGCCGTGGCGATCGAGCACATAGGCCACCTCGACGGTGCCGCTCATATCGAGCCGACGGGCAAGCGCCGGGTAAATCTTGTGATGTTCGATCTGCCGGCGAACTTCGCTGACGTAGGCCGCCTCATGACTCGGATTGCTGGCCGGCGCCGGGGGCGCGACCGGCTTCGCCGGTGCAGGTGCCGGAGCCACCGGCTTCTGCGGCGCAGGTTCCTTGACCGGCGCTGGCTTGGCCACGGGCTTTGGTGGCTGCTTGGGCGGCTGCTTGGGCGGCTGCTTGGGCGGCTGCTTCTTCTCGTGATGCACATGCTTCACGGGCTTCGGCTTTTCCACTGGCTTTTTCGGCTTCTCCACGGGCTTCGGCGGCGGTGGCGGCGGCTCGACCGGCTTGGGGGCCGGCGTCGGCACGGGCGGCGGCGGTGGCGGCGGTGGCTCGACCGGCGTTGGCTCAGGCGGCGGCGGTGGCGGCGGTGGTGGTGGTGGTGGTGGTGGTGGTGGCGGAGGCGGCGGCTCGACCGGCTGCGGCGGCGCCGGTGGTACCGGGACGGGCTCCGGCTCCGGAGCGGCCAGGGTAATCTTCAAAGGCTTGGCCGGTGGCTTGACCAGCACGGGCTCCTTCAGATGCAGCATCTGGTCGGAGGCGATCAGGGCACCCATTGCCAGGACGACCACGCCCCGGGCAACCCACTCGCGATTGGTGAAGAGATGATGACGTTGCGGCATGAGAGTCGATCCGTTCCCCGTCACTTCTTCTTGGCTGCGATGGAAACGGCGGTGATTCCCGAAGTCTTCACCACGTCCATGACATCCACCAGATTCTGCAGCGCGCTCGCCTTGTCGCCGTCGATCACGAGGTCGATATCCTTGTGTTCCTGCCGCAGCGCCTTAAGTGCCGGGCCCAGCGTGGTCAGGTCGTAATCCTTGCCTTCCATCTGAATCTGACCCTGGGCACCGATGATGATGACCACATGGAACGAGCGCGTAAGACGATCAGGCTGGGCCGAACCCGGCAGTTGCGTCTTGATGCCCGTCGCCGGAATCACGTTCATGCTGATCAGCACGAAGAACACCAGCAGGAACATCATCACGTCGATCATGGGAATGATCTCGATTCGGCCCTTCTTGCGTGGTGCGTTATCCCAAATAAACATCTGAAAACTCCTGAATAATTATTCCCGGTACCGTAACGCCCTTCCTGGACGGGGTACCGCTTCCGGATCGTGCCGGCGATTCACGGCTGAGGGCCGCATCAGGGTCATCCAGACCCCGGATCCCCCGGCTGCGAACGCGCTCGGGAGCGGGTAATTGGCTTTTTCAGACATGAGAAACCCCTGCACCCCAAGGGGCGCATCGAAAGTTTTCGGGGGTTTGTCGGGTTGCTTCCTGCCGCTCCGATGGGGCGGCGCGACTGACGCCTGATCAACCAATCAATTAATTAGGTAACTATAAATATGGTTTATGACCTAATTGTGAATGTTTGATTACGTTTTGTTTACGAATGGTTCACATGCGATGAACTCGAAGGGACGACCGCGCTGCGACGCGCTTTTCCCAGGATCCAGACCAGCGCCTTTGCCACGCCGATGACCGCGACAATCGTCACCATGATGATGGTGGCGAAGGCCGCTGCCTGGGGCCAATTACCTGCATCGTTCAGCAAAAGTACGGAAACGGCCGCCGGCGTGGTGCCGGGCGAAACCAGGAAGATGAGTGCGGAAATCGTCACCATGCTGTGCATGAAGTAGAACATCCCGATACTGGCCATCGCCGGGCTGATCAACGGCAGGGTGACATGCCGGGCGGTATGCAGCACGCCGGCACCCAGCACTTGAGAAGCCTCCTGCAAACCGTGATCGATCTGCTTCAGGCCGGTGGTGGCAATCAGGAACGCTTGGGCGTGGTAGTGGTACACGGTGCAGAGCGACAGCAGCAGAATGCTGCCATATAGCCAGTACACCGGGATCGACGGCTGGTTGAACGCCAGCACGTAGCCGAGGCCCAGCACCATGCCCGGCACGGCGGCCGGCACCACCGAGGCGAGATAGAGCACCTGTCGCAACCGGCTGGACAACCGTTGCACGATCATCGCCCCCACCGTGGCGACGACGACCCCGATGGCGGCAGCGATCAGGGACATCTTCAGGCTCACCCACAAGGCACCGTAACCGCCCGGCACATCGAGCCGATAGTGCTGCAGGGTGAAACTGAGGTTGTAGGGCCACAGCCGCATGAAACTGGCGACGATCACGACCCCCATCACCGCAACGATGGCCATGGCGACGACGCCCAGGAAGACCAGCATGACCCCGTCCAGACGCCAGCTGCGCGCCGGACGGTACGGCGTCGCCTGGGCCGAAATCGGCGGCTGGCGTCGGGCGATCCATTTTTCGGCAACGACGGATACCAGTACCGGGACCAGCAGCAGCACGCCGATGACGGCGCCGAGGTGGAAATTCGCCTGCCCTGCGACCTGGTTGTAGATTTCGGTGGCCAGAACGTTGTAGTCCCCACCCAGCACCATCGGATTACCGAACTCGCTGATATTGATGGCAAAACCAAGGAATACGGCGGAAAGAATCCCGTAACGGGCACCCGGCAGAGTCACGCTCAGGAACTGACGCAATCCCCCCGCTCCCAGCATCTTGGCCGCGTCGTAGAGACGGGCATCCGCGCCGGTCAGGGCGACCATCAGCACGAGATACGCATGCGGCAATCCGTACAGCACGTTGGAGATGAGAATCCCCCAGAATCCGTAGATGTCGAAGTCGGTACCCAGAGTGCGGTTGACGATCCCGTTCCGCCCCAGCAGGAACTGCACACCGAGCGCCTGGATCAGAGACGGCGCGAACAGGGGCAACAGGATCACCGAATGCCACAGCCACTTGAGCGGAGCCTGGGTGCGCTTCAGGGCAAAGGCGTAACCGAATGCGATCACCACGGTCGCCAGCGTCGCCCAGAAGGAGACCGACAGCGTGTTGAGCAATGCCTGGCGGAAATGGGGATCGCGGATGTACAGATCGTAGTAATCCAGCCCCCAATGACCGTCCGGATGCAACAGGCTTTCCCGCAGGATCGTCCACAGGGGATAGAGGACAAACAGGGCAAGCGGCAGCAATGCCAGCAGTGCAATGCCAATCTCGATTTGCCGACGCCCCAGGACGCGCGCCCGGAAGCCCGCCCCGCCCGCCCCAATCGCCGGCGGCATCATCCATTCACGCTGCATGCTCACACCGCACCGATGAAACGGATTTCTTCGGGCGGCAGATGCACCGGGATCACCTGACCGGGCTTGAATACCCGATCGCGCTGACCATATACATCCACCAGCAGCGACTGACCATCCAGCGACAGATCCAGGCGGGTCTGTTTGCCGAGGAAGCGGCTTTGCACCACCGTCGCGGGGAAGTGATTCACACAGCCGGCTTCCGGGTCGATCCGGATCGATTCCGGACGGATCGCAATCTGCGCTACGCCTGCCGCCTGCGGTTCGCCCAGAACCAGGGCGCGATCGCCGAGCAACACGCGCCCCTGATCATCCGCACGCACCCGCAGGATATTCATCTCGCCAACGAAATGGCCGACGAATGTCGATACGGGCTGGTGATAGATCTCCGGCCCGGTACCGACCTGCTCGATCCGACCGCCGTTCATCACGACGATCCGATCGGCCACAGCCATTGCTTCTTCCTGATCGTGGGTGACGAGGATGGTCGTCAACCCCAGTTGCCGCTGCAGCGCACGCATGTCGGCGCGCAACTGCCCGCGCACCTTGGCATCGAGCGCCGAGAAGGGCTCATCCAGCAGCAGAACGCGCGGCTCCACCGCGAGCGCCCGCGCAATGGCGACGCGCTGCTGCTGCCCGCCGGACAACTGACTCGGCAACTTGTCCACGTGATCGGCCAACTGCACGAGATCCAGCATTTCCCGTACGCGGCGACGTGTGGTCGCGCGATCCCATTTCCGGCAGCGCAGACCATAGGCCACGTTCTGACCCGCCGTGAGATGCGGGAACAGCGAATAGGACTGGAACACCATGCCGAAATTCCGGCTGCGCGGTGGCAGCAGGGTGATATCCGTATCCGCCAGCAGGATCTGCCCGGCGTCGGGCGTTTCCAGTCCGGCGATCATGCGCAACAGGGTGGTCTTCCCACAGCCCGAGGGGCCGAGGAAGCAGAGGGACTCCCCCGGTGCGATATCGAGATCGATCGACTGGAGCACCGTTCGGTTCTGGAAGGTCTTGCCGATTCCGGACAGGCGCAGGAAGGCGGCGTTGTTGGGCTGAGTCATGGGCAATCAAACCAATGGATTGGCAGCGCGGAACTGGGGCCACTCTGCCGAAGAGCGGGATCAGTGTTTCTCGATGTCTTTCTGCCAGCGCGCCAGCGTGGCCGGACGGGTTTCCATCGACTTCGTGAAGTCCATCGGGAACAGCAGCTTCTTCACGTCCGTGGGCATTCCGGCATCAGCCTCCGCCGCGACGGCGGGCGACTCGATGCTCACGATCTCCTTGTACTTGTGGTAGAGCTTTGCGGCGGAATCGGACAGCGTCCAGTCGAGAAAACGCTTCGCGTCTGCCGGATGCGCGGCGCCGGCGACGAGAGCATCGGCTTCCAGCTCGTAGCCCGCACCCTCCTTAGGAATCACCATCTTCACGGGATAACCCTGGCGCACGGCCTGCATGGCCACGATGGCCGAAGATGCCCCGATGGCGTACTCACCGGTACTGGCCATGCTGCAGGGCCGCGATCCGGACTTGGCGTACTGCGCGACGTTGCCGTTCAGCTTCTGGAGAAAATCCCAGCCCTGCTGGTCGCCAAGCCCCTGCAGGATGGAGACGATCTGCAGATAGCCCGTACCGGAGGAGGCCGGGTTCGGCATGACGATTTCGCCCTTGTAGACCGGATTCAGCAGATCGTGCCAGCCTGTCGGCATGGGCAGATGCTTGCGCTTCAGGCGATCGGTGTTGACGCACAGTGCAGCCATGTAACCCGTCGGCGCGAACCATTTGCCGTTGGGGTCCTTGAACTGGGCCGGCACCCGGTCGATACCCTTGGGCGTGTAGGGCTGCAGCAACGCCTGCACGCGGGGATCCATCATGTTGGTCAGTGCCCAACCCCAGATCACGTCGTAGCGCGGATGATTGCCCTCGCTCAGGATGCGCGCACCAAGATCACCCGTGGACAAACGCAGGACGTGGACCGTGAGATCCGGCATGTCCTTGCGCGCTGCAGCCAGGTAATCGGCGATTTCCGGCTCTTCCAGTGCGGTGTAGACCGTGATTTCTCCGGCCTGCACCGTGGATACCTTGGTCACGGCTAAGCCGAAGATCATCGCGGCCATGCTCCAGGCCACGGCCTGGGCGACTGACTTGAATTGCATCGTTGAAGGTCCCCTGCAAAAAATTAGGCCGGGAATCTATCACGCAGAACCCATAAAATTTATGAATATTCCATGACACTTTGCAATAAGCAGAACCACGGTCGAAAATTCGGCCAAGTCCGGAAAATCGATCAAACAGACGCTGGATCGTCCAGGCAAACCATTCCGCCCGACGAGTGGCGAGTTGAATTTGTCCGTTGATCTTGGTTTCGACGCCGGGCTGTGCGTATACTTTCGGCCCGTTTCACGCCGGGCCAGTCCTGCCGGACCGCCCTCGGCTCATTCACCACAAGACGTCGAGCACATCATGCAGTTAGCGATTTTCGATTTGGACTACACCCTGATCGAAGGGGATTCCGACCATGCCTGGGGACAATATCTCGCGGACATCGGCGCCGTCGACGGCACGGAGTATGCCCAACGCAACCAGATGTTCTACGAGGAATATCAGCGCGGCACACTGGATATCCAAGCCTTCCTGAAGTTCTCGCTGGCGCCGCTGACTCGGTACCCGAGGGAACAGCTCTACGCCTGGCGATCGCAGTTCGTGAACGACATCATCGTGCCGATGATCCGCGAACCGGCCCGGGATCTGGTCGCCCACCACCGCGAGAAAGGCGACGAACTGATGATCATTTCCGCGACCAACGCCTTCGTCACGGAACCGATCGCCGCCCTGTTCGGGATCGAGCATCTGCTCTCCACCCGTCCGGAAATCAAGGATGATCGGTACACCGGCAACTATGTGGGTACGCCCACCTTCCAGGCGGGCAAACGGGTCGCCCTCGACGAATGGTTGAACGAACGTGGCGTGCAGCCGACCAAGACCTGGTTCTACTCGGACTCGCGCAACGACATCCCGCTCCTGGCCACCGTGGATCACCCGGTCGCCGTCGACCCGGACACGGTCCTGAAGCAGCACGCCGAAAACGAAGGCTGGTCGATCATTTCCCTGCGTTCCTGATCGGGACGCGTGTGATCGGGTTGGACCCGATCGGTAACGAGCATACGCCCCGCGTGGATCAGGTCGTCGGCAGGGTTACGCCCCGCTGACCCTGATACTTCCCGCCCCGATCCTTGTAGGAGGTCTCGCAGACCTCATCGGATTCCAGGAACAGCATCTGCGCCACACCCTCGTTCGCGTAGATACGCGCCGGCAACGGCGTGGTGTTCGAGAACTCCAGGGTCACATGGCCTTCCCACTCGGGCTCGAGGGGCGTCACGTTCACGATAATGCCGCAACGGGCATAGGTGGACTTGCCCAGACAGATCGTGAGCACGTTGCGCGGGATGCGGAAATACTCGATGGTCCGCGCCAGGGCGAAGGAGTTGGGCGGAATGATGCAGACGTCGGACTCGACATCCACGAAACTGCGCTCGTCGAAGGCTTTCGGGTCGACGATGGTGGAGTTGATGTTGGTGAATATCTTGAATTCGTTGGCGCAACGCACATCGTAGCCGTAGCTCGACGTTCCATAGGAAATCAGCCGCTGATCACCCGAGCCGCCCCGCACCTGCTGCGGTGCAAACGGTTCGATCATGCCGTGCTTCTCCGCCATTTCGCGGATCCAGCGATCCGATTTGATACTCATACCCCACTCCTACAGTAAACCGGTTGATTGCGTCCGCATTTTGGTGACGCGGGCAACCGATGTCCAGCAGGAATTGCGGTGCGATCAGCCTCTTGCACCGAACATATAGCGCTTTTTGTCCTCCGCGTCGCCATCCGCATCGTCCCGGGCACTCGGTTTTGGCGCGGACTTCTTCGCGGGCGGGGCCTTTTCACCATCGCCGAGCAGTCCCTGATGCTCGGCCAACTGCAATGCCAGGAGAATCAGATCCTCTTCCTCCGATTGGTCCGCGATCTGGAGAATCTTCATCGCATAATCCTTCTCGGCAATGAACCGGTAGGTATCGACTTTGACGTTCAGGGCACGGAGCAGTTTGAGTTTGAATCGTGCAACCAACTGCATTAATTCAGGATCCATCATTTACCCCTTGATCTCAGGTGAGCTTGATTGCCCTATCGAGATGCAAATAACGCGCCATCGATCCAACCCCCTCTTTTTCCATAAGAACCCGGTAATTCTCCGATGGAGCAAGACGGGCCGTCGCACCAACTTGAACCTCGAAAAACACCGGGGCACTATTATTGAGCAGACCCAGACAGCTGGCGGCGTCGGCCAACGCCAGACAATGCTAAAATGTCACCGAGGCACCGAATCCACCGGGCACAGCCTTCTCAACCATTACCTGAGGGTTATTCCATGCGCAGCGTTCACCATCGCACCCATCCCCCGTTCAACGGCACCCATCGCAAACTGGGCGCCGCCCTGCTGGCCGCCGTACTGGCACTGGGCATCGGCGGCTGCGCAAGCAATCCCCCCGCCAGCGACTCAGCCAACGCCGCCCCCGCGACGAGCGCGCCGAATGCGAGCAACTCGGCGGCGGCGGATAGCAGCGGCTACGACAAGTACGAAACCACCAACGAAGCAGTCAATTTCCTGGGGGGATCGGCTGAAGCGGTCGCCAAACTCATGGACAAGGCCTTTGCCGAATATGGCCGGCCCAACGCCTACATCAAGGGGGAGGAAGGCGGCGGTGCATTCGTGTTCGGCGTCCGCTACGGCAAGGGCGAACTCGTGACGAAATCGGGCTTCAAGACCACCGTCTACTGGCAAGGCCCCTCCGTGGGCTGGGATTTCGGCGCCGATGCCGGCAAGGTATTCATCCTGGTCTACAACCTGCCGCAACCGGACCTGATCTATCAGCGCTTCGCCGGTGTCAACGGCTCGCTGTATTTCGTCGGTGGCCTGGGCATGAACTACCTGCGTTCACAGGATATCGTCGTCGCCCCGATCCGCGTGGGTGTCGGCATGCGACTGGGCGCCTCCGTCGGCTACATGCAGTTCACCAAGGATCACTCCTACATACCATTCTGAGCCCCGCCCCGACGGCACCGCTTTCAGACGACGCAAAGGCGCGGACTTCCGCGCCTTTTCTTTTTTTGCCCCCTGCAAATCCCACAACGCACGGGGGCCGGTGATCAGGCCTGGTGCGTGAACAGATAGCCGGTCAGTGCCAACCCGAGCAAAGCCACCAGGGCATTGGTCAGCACCCCCATGTGCACCCAGTACCCGGGCGGAATCTCGACGGGTCGCAAGGTATCGAGCGTCGTCCGGTACTGCTTGATCGCCACCGCACACACGACCGCGCCCAGCAGGATGAAGGAAAGACCGATCCAGAACGATACCCCCCGGGACATCTGGGCCGGGGGCATCTTGGCGAGCATGTTGACGAAGAGATCGAACCGTTCGATCACAAAACCGAAGGCCATCAGGGTCAGCCCGGTCCGATTCCAGGCCATGAGCGTACGCTCCGCCGCGAAGAATACCCGTGGATCGTTCAAGTCCGACATCTTGCCCCCCTGCCCTTCATTGACGCCCCGCCCTCAGGCTCGCACACCTGCGACACTGCTTGTACTCTAGCCCGATTCGATGAAAAAAGGCGCCGATCATGCAAAACCTTGAGGAGCTTCTGACCGAAATCCGGGATTGCCGCCTCTGTGCGCCCCACCTCCCGCTGGGTCCGCGTCCCGTTCTGCAGGCAGCCGAACTCGCGAAAATCCTGATCGTGGGACAGGCGCCCGGCACGCGGGTGCACAAGACCGGCCTGCCTTTCAACGATCCCAGCGGAGACCGCCTTCGGACCTGGCTGGGCATCGATCGCAGCCAGTTCTATGACCCGACTGCCATGGCCATCGTTCCCATGGGGTTCTGCTATCCGGGGACAGGAAAATCCGGCGACCTGCCCCCGAGGCCGGAATGTGCCGACACTTGGCGTGCGCCCCTGCTGGCGCGGCTGCCCAACATTCGATTGACCGTCGTCATCGGCCGCTACGCCATCGCCTATCATCTGCCCGACTATGGGCGGAATCCCGGCGTGTCGACAGTGGTGGCGGATTGGCAGAAACACTGGCCGGACATCATCCCCCTGCCGCACCCCAGCCCGCGCAACAACCGCTGGCTGAAACAGCATGACTGGTTCGAGCGCGACGTGATTCCCGCGCTGCAAAAAAGGGTGGCGGACATTCTCATGCCCGCCACCCCGTTGAATCCGTCCGAACGCGCCATGCCTTGAGGGCGATGCGGCCACGCTATGCCGGCTTGCGCTGCTTCTCGTACAGGAACTTCAACACCTCGTGCCGATAGTGGTTGTACTGGGGATCGTCCGCCAGGGCCAGCCGGTCGCGCGGACGCGGCAGCTCGACCGAGAGAATCTCGCCGATCGTCGCCGCCGGACCATTGGTCATCATCACGATACGGTCGGAGAGCAGCACCGCCTCGTCCACGTCGTGGGTGATCATGATCACGGTGTTCTTGAGATCCGCCTGGATCTCCATCAGCGAATCCTGCAGATGCGCCCGCGTCAGGGCGTCCAGCGCACCGAACGGTTCGTCCATCAGCATCACCGAGGGCTGCATCGCCAACGCACGGGCAATCCCCACCCGCTGCTTCATCCCGCCGGAGATCTGATCAGGCCGCTTGTGCATGGCATGGTCCATATGCACCAGTTTCAGGTTGTGCTCGATCCAATCCTTCATCTCGGCCTTGGTCTTCTTTCCCTTGAACACCTGCTGCACCGCCAGTTCGACGTTCTCGTAGGCCGTCAGCCAGGGCAGCAGCGAGTGGTTCTGGAACACGACGGCACGCTCGGGACCCGGTTCGGTCACCTCCCGGTTTTCCAGCAGGACGCCGCCTTCCGTGGCCTGATACAAGCCGGCGACGATGTTCAGCACCGTCGACTTGCCGCAGCCCGAGTGGCCGATCAGCGAAACGAACTCGCCCCGATCGATCTTGAGATCGACCTTGTCCAACGCCCGGAACATACCGTTCGACGTGGGGAAGTCGATCGAAACCTGACTTAATTCCAAGTGGGCCGTACTCATCTTGATTTACTCCTCAATTCTTATTCGTTCAACGCAGTACTGCGCCCTTGTCCCAGGAAACCCAGCGTTGCAGCATGAGCATGATGCGATCGAGGATGAAGCCGATCAGGCCGATCACGATGACCGCCACCATGATGCGGCTGAGCGAATCGGAAGAGCCGTTCTGGAACTGATCCCACACGAATTTGCCCAGACCCGGGTTCTGCGCCAGCATCTCGGCCGCAATCAGCACCATCCAGGCGATGGACAGGGAGAGGCGAAGACCGGTGAACATCATCGGCACGGCGGACGGCAGCACGATGCGGCGCACATGGGTCAGCCAGCCCAGACGCAGGACGCGGGATACGTTCTTCAGGTCCTGGCTGACTTGGGCCACGCCCACGGCCGTATTGATGATCGTCGGCCACAGACAGCACAGCAGCACCGTAATCATGGACACGAGATAGGACTTCGAGAACATCGGATCGCTGCTGACGTACACCGCACTGACGACGATGGTCACCAGCGGCAGCCAGGCCAGCGGCGACACGGGTCGGAACAACTGGATCAATGGATTGATCGCCGCATACAGCCCCGACGAAAGCCCGATGGCAATGCCGATCGGAATCGCGATCAACGACGCGACGATGAAGCCCGAAAGCACCGTGAAGAGACTGGTCCCGATCTGGCTGAAAAAGGTCGGCTGGCCGGTGTAGGGAATGATGACCGGCTTGTAGCTCGGATCCTTGGCCATCCGCTCGGCATCGCGCTCTTTCTGGCGCGCATAGAAAGCCGCCTCTTTTTTCTGAGCCTGTTCGTACTCCTGATACAGGTTGTCGGCCTGCGTCGCAACCTGCACCGGGCCCGGAAAGGTACCCAGCGAGGTATGAATCTGTTCGGCCACCACCGACCAGATCACCAGGAATACGGCGATCCCGATCAAGGGCAAACCCAAGGTTCGTCCCATGATCGCCAGCTGATCGCGCGGATTTTCGCCCCGCAGCAACTTGACGACCGGCATGAGAAAGGCCGGTAGAGACATGTTCTTAGTCATGGAAAACTCCCGAATGTGACTGGAAGGCGCCCGGCCACCCTGACCGGACGACCGACGCGTTAGATGGTCTGATCACCCTTCAGACCCAGGGTGAAACTCTTCAGGTACGCGTTGGGCTTGGTACCGTCGTAGGTCACGCCGTCGATGAAGTTCGCGGTAGCCGGCTTGTAACCCGTCTCCTTGGCGAAGTCCGGGAAGTCGGACGGCTTGAACTTGCCTTCGGCAATCAGGGCCATTGCCGCACGTTGATAGATGTCCGGACGGTAGACCGACTTGGCGGTTTCCGCGTACCAGGCATCGGTCTTTTCGGTCGGAATCTGACCCCAGCGGCGCATCTGGGTCAGGAACCAGACGGCATCCGAATAGAACGGATAGGTCGCGTTGTAACGGAAGAACACGTTGAAGTCCGGCACCTTGCGGATGTCCCCCTTCTCGTATTCGAAGGTACCGGTCATGGACTTGGCGATCACGGATGGATCGGCACCCACGTACTGCGGCTTGGACAGGATCTTCACCGCCTCTTCCCGATTGGCGTTGTTGTTCGCATCCAGCCAGTAACCGGCACGGATCAATGCCTTGACCACCCGAACGGCCGTGTTCGGATATTTCTTGACGAAATCCGCCGTCATGCCGAAGACCTTCTCCGGATTGTTCTGCCAGATTTCGTAGTCGGTGATCACCGGCACGCCGATGCCCTTGACGATCGCCTGCTCGTTCCACGGCTCGCCCACACAGTAGCCGTCGATGGTGCCCGCCTGCAGCGTCGCCGGCATCTGCGGCGGCGGCGTGACGGACAGCAGCACGTCGGCATTAAGCTGACCGGATGTATCGCCCTTGAGGGGATTGTAGAAGCCCGGATTCAGACCGCCCGCGGCAAGCCAGTAGCGCAGATAGTAGTTATGCGTGGATACCGGGAACACCATGCCCATCTTGAACGGCTTGCCTTCCTTCTTGTACTCGTCGACCACCGGCTTGAGGTATTTCGCCGAAATCGGGTGCACCGGCTTGCCATCCGGCTGCTTGGGCAGATTGGGCAGCATATCGGCCCACACCTGGTTGGAAACCGTGATGCCGTTGCCATTCAGATCCATGGAGTACGGCGTGATGATGTGGGCCTTGGTACCGTAGCCGATCGTCGCCGCCAGCGGTTGCCCCGCCAGCATGTGTGCGCCGTCGAGCGTGCCGCTCACAACGCCGTCGAGCAGTACTTTCCAGTTCGCCTGAGCCTGCAG
Source organism: Halothiobacillus diazotrophicus (assembly GCF_001663815.1). Lineage (NCBI taxonomy): Bacteria > Pseudomonadati > Pseudomonadota > Gammaproteobacteria > Chromatiales > Halothiobacillaceae > Halothiobacillus > Halothiobacillus diazotrophicus. The sequence goes on along the minus strand of NZ_CP016027.1, from coordinate 62,243 downwards.
GGAAACGTAGAGTCCTTCGTCCTCGAAGAAGCCCTTTTCGTAGGCAATGGCCAACGGCGCCATGTCGGTGAGTTTGATGAAGCCGAAGGTCAGTTGCGGCTTCTCGGGATAGCCGAGCTTTTCATCCGCCCACACGGGCATCGCTGCCAGACCGCTGCCGAGGGCGGTGCCGACTGCTGCGGCGGTCGCCGTCATTTTCAGGAAGTTGCGTCGCTGTGCGTTAAAAGCCTTTGAATCCGTCATGATCTTCTGTACCTCATCAAAATTTGCAAAAAAAAACGCCCACGCAGGACTATCCCGCGTGAGCGCCATTGCTCATCACCCTTCGATTAGCAGACAGACCACCGTTGGCCCATCAACGACAAACAACTATGCAAGACGGGTGCCAATTATTTTTCCATATAAAATACATATGGTTACCAATATTCACACGAGACCCCCCCCTGCCCACGCACCAGAATCAGACACGGCCTGCACTCGATTGGCGCGATATTCTTGGAGGGAGCAGGAAAATCGGGATAAAACCGTCTCGACCGATCTGGCTTGGCTTATGCTTGCTTTATGGCAAACGACATTGAAAAATTGCGGGCGCTGGCATGCTTCACGTTCTGCGCGATAGAACCCTGCCAGCCCACCTCACCGATCCAGTGGTTGCAGTGCTTTGCATTGGCGCCGTTGCAAAGGAAACCGAAATACGTCCAACATGGCACTGAAAGTCATCATCATCGACCAGAACCCGGATCGTACCGCCGTCCTGGAGCAGGCCATGCTCGACCTCGGCCACAAGGTCGTGGCACTGCTCGGGGCCAATGACGACATCCTGACGGCCGTCCATCAAAACAAGCCGGACGTCATCCTGATCGACATGGCGCTTCCCGACCGGGACACGCTCGAAGCCATGCGGCTGATCACGAACGAAATCCCCCGTCCGATCGTCATGTTCGCGGAACAAAGCGACAGTCAGACCATCAACGAAGCGATCGCCAGCGGGGTCAGCGCCTATGTCGTCGATGGGCTCGACCCCCGTCGGCTCCGCCCGATCATGGATGTCGCCATCGCCCGCTTCAAGGAGCACCAGGCGCTGAAATCCGAGCTGGAAACCACCCGCAACCAACTCGCGGAACGCAAGGACATCGAACGTGCGAAAGGCATCCTCATGCGGGCCAAAAATATGGACGAACCAGCCGCCTACGCCGCCCTTCGCAAGATGGCCATGGACCGGAACGCCCGACTTATCGAGATCGCCCGCATGCTGATTACTGCCGAGGAACTGCTGCGCTGAGCCGCATGAAGCCAGGCCGTCGCTGATCCATAGCCGCGAGACACGACGCGAACACACCGTCCTTGGCCGCCCCGGACGATGCGATCACCGGGGCTTACGCCCCAGGAAAAAAAATGCTCTAATGCCCGCCGTTGAACCAATGTGGGTTCAGCCGAAAAGTCGACAAAGGTGTCCAGAGCCGCCGAGTTCTCTCGCGCAGCCGGGCACCTTTTGTCTTTACCTAAGTCAAAGAACCCATCCACCGACAGCATTGCGCGGGCCCGATCCCGCAGGGAGCCCCATGAATCTCAAGGAATTCAAGCAGGCCGGCCACTGGCCCACGTTACTCGCGGCCTTTCTCTACTTCGACGTCTCCTTCATGGTCTGGGTGGTCCTCGGCCCGCTCTCCCTGTACATCACCCAGGATCTGAACATCCCGCTCAGCGAGAAATTCACCCTGGTGGCCATCCCCATCCTCTTCGGTGCCCTGCTGCGCATTCCTCTCGGGATGTTGGCCGATCAAATCGGGCCAAAGCGGGCGGGACAGTTTGCCCAGATCCTGGTCATGGCCGCCATGGCCTATGTGTTCCTGTTCGGCCTGCACTCCAAACTCGCCGTGGAAATCCTGGGCGTATTCCTCGGTCTGGCGGGCGCCAGTTTCGCCGTGGCGCTGCCCCAGGCGAGCCGCTGGTATCCGCCGAAATTCCAGGGCATCGTGCTCGGCATCGCCGGGGCAGGCAACCTGGGCGTCGTCCTGGATTCGATGATCGTGCCATGGCTGGCGGAGGTCTACGGCTGGCAACAGGTGTTCGGATTCCTGCTGATCCCCTTGGTCATCATCTTTATCGCCTACAGCCTGATGGCCAAAGACGCCCCCGAGGCGCGCAAACCCGTGACGTTGAAAAACTACGGTCTGCTCCTGCGCGACCCGGACAGCTGGTGGTTCATGTTCTTCTATTCGATCACCTTTGGCGGTTTTGTCGGCCTCGGTAACGCGCTGCCTCTGTACTTCACCATCTGGCACCACGTGTCCGGCATCACCGCCGGCCTGATGGTGGCCATCGTAGTGGCGGCAGGCTCCCTATTCCGTCCGGTCGGGGGTTACGTGGCCGATCGCATGGGCGGAATTCGCGCCCTGACGATTCTGTTCGGCATCGTCGCACTCAGCTATCTCACGGTCGCCTTCATGCCAAGCGCGGCCATGCCGCCTGCCGCCGACCTCACGAACGCGAAGGTCGCCGGATGGAGCCTGTCCACCATGCCGGCGATCGCCTGGATCTCGACCCTGGTGTTCTTCATCGGCGCCATCGGCCTTGGTATGGGTAACGGTTCCGTGTTCCAACTCGTCCCACTCCGCTTCCGTGGCGAAATCGGCGTGATGACCGGGCTGATCGGTGCGGCAGGCGGCATCGGGGGCTTTCTGCTCGCGAAGGCGCTTGGCATCTCCTACGGCAACACCCACAGCTTCATGCTCGGTTTCCTGGTATTTGCCGCCCTGCCCGTGATCGGCATTATCGGCCTGGTGCGTGTCCGCCACCGCTGGCGCACGACCTGGGGCGCCACCTCCGGCGCTCGAGTATGACGCACCCTCGAAGATGACCGACATCGAAACGCCTGGGCTGCAAGTCGACTTCGGTTTCGCGACCGATCCCGGTCGACGGGGAGAGAATCAGGATTTCGTTGGTGCAGTCATACCGAACGAACCGGCGCTCAGCCTTCGCGGGGCCACCTTCTGCGTGGCGGACGGCGTGGGTGGTCACGCAGGCGGTCGTATCGCCGCCGAGCTCACCGTCGGAAATTTTCTAGAAGGCTTTTATGCGCTTGCCGATACACTTGGCATCGAGGCGCTGGCGGCTCGCTCCCTCGGGGCAATCAACAGCTGGATCCATGCGCAGGGACGACAGGATCCGAATCTTTCAGGCATGGCTACGACATTTACGGCATTGATTCTGCGCGGCCGGAATCTCCATGTCGTCCATATTGGGGATTCCCGAGCCTATCTCCTTCAGGCGGGGCACTGTGAAATTCTGACCGAGGACCATACCCTCAAACAACCGGATCTTCAGCATGTACTCTATCGGGCCGTCGGACTCGAGGAGCAGATTCGCGTCGACCACCAAACCCGCGAACTTCAGGTCAACGACCGCCTTCTGCTCTGTAGCGACGGTGTCCATGGCGCCTTGAGCACCGAAACGCTTCGCGACCTGTTGGCAAGCGGCACGGAACCTCAGGTACTTAGTGAGCGAATCGTGGCAGAGGCACTACGGCAGGGCAGTCAGGACAACGTCACCGCGCTCGTTGTGCATATTCGCGGTCTGCCGGCAACGGACCGCCATCACCTCGAAACGACTTTTGGTCTTCTCCCCATCAAGGAGCCACCCGCAGCAGGGGAAATCATCGATGGGTTTCAGCTGATTCGCACGATCTCCAATGGCCGCTATAGTCGGTTAATGCTTGCCCAGGAGACGGATGCCGCGGAGAAGCAACCCCGTCCGGTCGTCCTCAAGTTTCCGCAACCCCGCGTTGCCAGCGACCGAGAATATCGTGCCGCTTTCGTCCGAGAAGCACTGATCGGCAGTAGGGTGCATAGCCCCTGGATCGCCGAAATCATCACCCTCCCAAGGGCTCGGCAAAGTTGTCTCTATTCCGTCATGCCCTACTACACGGGCCAGACATTGAGTGCATTCATCGAGCAACAGCACCCCATCGGCCTGACGACGGGAGGGCGAATCGGCGTTCAATTGGCCAAGGCACTGTATGCGCTCCACCGCCAGCGGATCATCCATCGCGACATCAAACCCGAAAACGTCCTGCTACTCGAAAATCGAGAACTCAAGCTGCTCGACCTCGGTGTCGCGCGACTTCCTGGCTGGGAAGATCGCAACGATCCCGCACTTGTGAACGCCATACCTGGAACCCCCAGCTTCATGGCTCCCGAGCAGTTCGATGGCGAGCGCGGAAACACGGCAACGGACGTGTACGCCCTCGCCGTCACCCTATTCTACCTTTTCACCCGAAGTTACCCGTACGGCGAGATTGAACCCTTCAGCCATCCGCGATTTGCCAAGCGTAAGTCCCTATGCACCTTACGACCAGATCTCCCGCTATGGCTGGATCATCTGCTCGACAAGGCGCTGAGCACGGATCCTGCCGAGCGACCGCAAGACAGCATGGAATTCGCCTTCGAACTCGAACAGGGCCTAAGTGGTCAAGCTCAAGGGCTTCCCCCAGCCAGACCCCTATTACAGCGGAATCCTGTCCGATTCTGGCAATTAGTCTCCCTATTTCTGTTCATCTGCCTGATGCTTTCGCTGTGGGGGTTAACACACGCGTGATCTCTCGCGTAGTCGCGTCATCAACGCCCCATCTTCATACGCCGCCAAACTCGTTTGCACGCTATTGGTGCAAAAACGAGTTGACGCTGAAGATAACCGCATGAATTCGCTTAAGTTCGAAAATGGCACAGAAAATGCTTATACCTGGTAAAGTGTCAGCGTAGGCCAATGGCGGCCTTGACGGCGGCACCAATGAGTAATGTAAAGACAATGGCGTCTTTGTGAGCACTCGGACTCAGGTCCGACGGCCACAAAGGCGCTTTTTCGTTTTGTAATCCAAGATGGGGTTTCACCGGGAAATGTCCAACAACACAGCGACTGATTCTGGAACGGGCCAGCCGATTCGGCTGGGATTCGTCGGTCTCACCGACTGCGCCCCGCTGGCCGTTGCCGAACATCTCGATCTGTTCGCGCGGCATGGTCTGAATGTGGAGATCAGTCGGGAGCCATCCTGGGCGAACGTCCGCGACAAGCTGGCACTCGGCCTGCTGGACGGTGCCCATCTGCTCGCCCCCATGCTGCTGGCGGCAAACCTCCGACTCGACAGACTTTCGGAGCCCTTGTGCAGTTCGCTCAGCCTCGGGCTGGGTGGCAACGCCATCGTAATGGCTCGACCGCTTGCGAAACAGCTCGATGCTTCCTCCGAAAGTCCAGCCCCGCTGGAATCCGCCCACCGGCTTGGCGAACTGCTGCGCGACCCGAGCGAACAAACGAATCGGCGCCGGAAACTTCGCTTCGCGGCCGTCCACCCCTACTCCACGCATTACTACGAACTCTGCAGCTGGTTGGCAGCGGGCGGCATCGATCCGATCAAGGACGTCGAAGTCGTCTACTACCCCCCGCAATTGATGCCGCAACGCCTGCGCGACGGCGTCATCGATGGCTTCTGCGTCGGCGAGCCTTGGGGCACCATTGCCTGCCAGCCCGTCGTTGAGGGTGACCAGCCGCCGGGCGTCCTGATTGCCACAGGGCCGATGCTCTGGGCCAACAAGTCCGAAAAGATGCTGGCCGTCAGCGAACAGTGGGCCGAATGCAATCCCGATCAGCATCTGGCCCTGATCACGGCACTCATGGAAGCGGGCATGTGGCTCGATGCCTCGGAGGAAAACCGCCGAACCGCAGCCATCTGGCTGGCGGACCCTCGCTGGATCGGCCAACCGATGAACCTGCTCCTGCCTGGCCTATCCGGGGACGAGAATGCCAACGGCATTCCGTGGCTGCGTTTCTCCCGGGACAACGCCCAATTCCCCTGGCGCTCCCACGCCGTGTTCTACCTGGCACAGATGCTGCGTTGGGGGCATATCAACCGGGCCATCGATCTGCGCGTCATCGCGGAGCGCAGCTACCGTCCGGCCCTGTTCCGCCATGCCGCGCAGACCCTCGATATGGGGACACCGACCATCGACTATCTCCCCGAAGGACTGCACCAGCATCACTGGACCCTTTCGCCGGCCACGCCGGGGCCGCTGATCCAGGGACCGGACGTATTCTTCGATCAGAGCACGTTCAACCCCTTCGACATCACCGGCTATCTGTCGTCCTTCGTCGAAGGCGACCGGACCAATTCCCCCGCGACGGGCATCAACCACCTGATTCCCACGCTGGAACACCTGACACTGCTGAACAGCACCATCGATTCGAACATGACCGAACTGGAGTATCTGCCATGACCGCACAAACCCCTGAGACCAAACCGCGCCTCGTCCTCATCGGCAACGGCATGGCGGGCGTCCGTACGCTGGAGGAGCTGCTGAAGCTCGCGCCGGACATGTACGACATCACCGTCATCGGCGACGAACCCTGGGCCAACTACAACCGCATCATGCTCTCGCCGGTACTGGCCGGGGAGCAGACCATTCCCGACATCATGCTCAATGACGACGACTGGTATGCGAAGAACGGCATCACCCTGCACAAGGGTATCCGTGTCGAACGGATCGACCGCCTGCGTTGCGAGATCATCACGGCGGACGGGCAGAAATTCCCCTATGACCGCGCCATCATCGCCACCGGCTCGCGCGCCTTCATTCCGCCCATTCCCGGCGCCGAGCTGCCCGGCGTCGTCGGTTTCCGCAGCATCGCCGACGTCGACACCATGCTGGCGGCCTGCAAGCCGGGCGGCCATGCCATCGTCATCGGTGGCGGTCTGCTGGGGCTCGAAGCCGCTGCCGGCCTCGTCACGCACGGTATGAACGTGACCGTCCTGCACCGCAACGGCAATCTCATGGATCGCCAGCTCGACCCGGCTGCCGGCCGCCTGCTGGAACAGTCCCTGACCGATCGCGGCATCAAGATCCGCCTGAACGCCAACACCAAAACCCTGCATGGCACGGATCGCGTGAGCAGCGTCGAATTGGCCGACGGCACGACCCTGCCCGCCGATCTCGTGGTCATGGCCGCCGGTATCCGCCCGAACATCGACGTCGCCCTCGCCAGCCGCATTCATTGCGAGCAGGGCATCGTGGTCGACGACACCATGCTCACCTACGACCCGAAGATCTACTCCGTGGGCGAGTGCGTACAGCACCGCAAGCAATGCTACGGCCTCGTTGCGCCGCTGTTCGAACAGGCCAAGGTCTGCGCCAACCACCTGGCGCGCTACGGGATTGGCAAGTACACCGGTTCCATGACCTCCACCAAGCTGAAGGTCACCGGCATCGACGTATTTTCCGCCGGCGAGATCCATGCCGGTCCGGAGCATGAGGAAATCGTGCTGGCCGATGCGGCCCGCGGCGTCTACAAGAAACTCATCCTCAAGGAAAACCGCATCGAAGGCGCGGTGATGATCGGCGACACCATGGACGGCGCCTGGTATTTCCAGCTGATGCGCGACGGCACCGATGTCACGGCCCAGCGCGAGCAGCTGCTCTTCGGTCAGGCCCACGTCGGCGACTCCGGTCACGGCGCCAAGGCACGCATCGCCAACCTGCCCGACGATGCGGAAATCTGCGGCTGTAACGGCGTGTGCAAGGGCGACATCACCAAGGCCATCAAGGAACACAAGCTCTTCACGCTGGACGAGGTTCGCGCGCACACCAAGGCGGCGGCTTCCTGCGGCTCCTGTACCGGCCTCGTGGAAGACCTGCTGGCTTCGACCCTGGGCGGCGACTACTCGGCCGCCCCCTCCGTCAAGCCGATGTGCGGCTGCACCGATGCCACCCACGACGAGGTGCGCACGGCCATCTATCGACACGAACTCACCACCATCCCGGCCATCTTTGCCGAGATGAAGTGGAAGACGCCCGACGGTTGCGCCAAGTGCCGCCCCGCCTTGAACTTCTATCTGCTCTGCGCCTGGCCGGAAACCTATCAGGACGACCCGCAATCCCGCTTCATCAACGAACGCGTACACGCCAATATCCAGAAGGACGGCACCTACTCGGTGATTCCGCGGATCTGGGGCGGCGTGACCAAGCCCAACGAACTGCGCGCCATTGCCGACGTCGCGGACAAGTATGAGATCCCGACCGTGAAGATCACCGGCGGTCAGCGCATCGATCTGCTGGGCGTGAAGAAGGACCAGTTGCCGGACGTCTGGCGCGACCTGAGCGCCGCCGGTTTCGTCTCCGGTCATGGTTACGGCAAGGCCCTGCGCACGGTGAAGACCTGCGTGGGCAAGGAATGGTGCCGCTTCGGCACCCAGGACTCGACCGGCCTCGGCATCAAGCTGGAGCAGATCACCTGGGGCTCCTGGATGCCGCACAAGTTCAAGATCGCCGTCTCCGGCTGCCCGCGCAACTGCGCGGAAGCCACGGTCAAGGATCTGGGCGTCGTCTGCGTGGATTCGGGCTATGAACTCCACGTCGGCGGCAACGCCGGCATCAAGGTGCGCGTCACGGACTTCCTCTGCAAGGTGGCAACCGAAGAGGAAGTGATCGAGTACACCACGGCCTTCATCCAGCTGTACCGCGAGGAAGCGCACTATCTGGACCGCACGGCCCCCTGGATCGAGCGCGTCGGCCTGCCTTACGTCCAGCGCCGCCTGATCGAGGATCCGGTCGGCCGTGCCGAACTGGCGGCCCGCTTCATGCACAGCCAGAAATTCAGCCAGACCGATCCCTGGAAAGAGCGCGCCGACGGCGTCGCCCGCCACGAATTTGCCCCCGTATTGGAGTTGTCATGAGTCAGAACCCGGAAACAAACCACTGGTACACGGTCGGCCCGCTGGCCGATATCCCGCGCCTGGGATCGCGCGTCGTGCAGCATAACGGCCTGCCGATCGCCATCTTCCGCACCGCCAAGGACACCGTGTTCGCGGTTCGCGACCAATGCCCGCACAAGCAGGGGCCGCTCTCGCAGGGCATCGTTCATGGCGAGAGCGTGACCTGCCCGCTGCACGGTTGGGTCATCGAACTCGACAGCGGCGAGGCGGTGGCACCCGACCACGGTTGCACGCATACCTTCCAGACCCGGATCGTGGACGGTATCGTCTCCATCGAACTCGGCGGTTCCGCGGCATGAACGAATTCCGCACCACCTGTCCGTATTGCGGCGTCGGCTGCGGGGTCATCGCCCGACAGGATGACGCCAGCGGGCAATGGTCGGTCGCGGGCGACAAGGAACACCCGGCCAACTACGGTCGGCTGTGCTCGAAGGGTTCGGCGCTCGCCGAAACCCTCGATCTGCCCCATCGGCTGACGGCGCCCAAGATCCGCCAGCCCGACGGTGCATTGCAGGAAACCGACTGGAACACGGCGATGGATCGCATCGCGGAGGGTTTCCGGCGCACCATCGAGGAATATGGACCGAACTCGGTGGCCATGTACGTCTCCGGCCAGATCCTGACTGAAGACTATTACGTGGCGAACAAGCTGATGAAGGGCTTCATCGGCACCGCCAACATCGACACCAATTCCCGCCTGTGCATGTCCTCGGCCGTGGCGGCCCACAACCGGGCGTTCGGTGCCGACACCGTTCCCGTGTCCTATGACGATCTGGAACAGGCCGACCTCGTCGTCCTGACCGGTTCGAATACCGCCTGGGCACACCCGGTCGTCTTCCAGCGCCTGGTTGCGGCCAAGGAACGTCGCCCGGAGATGACCTTCGTCGTCATCGATCCCCGTCGTACCGCCACCTGCGACATCGCCGACCTGCACCTGCCGCTGGCGCCGGGCACCGATGCCCTGCTGTTCAACGGTCTGCTCGTCGCCCTGGCACAGGCGGGCAAGCTGGACATGGACTTCGTCCACCACCATGTGGACGGTTTCGACGAAACGCTCGCTGCGGCCCGGCACGATGCGCCGGACATCGAAACCGTCGCCCAGCGCTGCGGCCTGCCCCAGGCGGACCTGGAACGGTTCTTCGATCTGTTCGCGAAGACCGAACGGACCGTCACACTCTGGTCCCAGGGCCTGAACCAGTCCGCCAGCGGTACGGACAAGGGCAATGCCCTGATCAACTGTCATCTCGCAACGGGGCGGATCGGAAAGCCCGCCATGGGTCCCTTTTCCATCACCGGCCAGCCCAACGCCATGGGCGGCCGCGAAGTGGGCGGGCTCGCCAACCAGCTGGCCGCCCACCAGGGCTTCACGCCGGCGGACATCGACCGCGTGGCGCGCTTCTGGCAGAGCGACCGCGTGGCCCGCGCGCCCGGCCTGAAGGCCGTCGACATGTTCAAGGGTCTGCAGGACGGCCATATCAAGGCCATCTGGATCGTCGCCACCAACCCGGCCTTCAGCCTGCCCAATGCGAATCAGGTGCGTGCCGCCCTCGCTGCCTGCCCGCTGGTCGTGCTGTCCGAGTGCGTCGAAAACACCGACACGGCCGCATTCGCCGACATATTGCTTCCGGCGACGACCTGGGGGGAACGGGACGGCACGGTCACCAACTCCGAACGGCGCATCACCCGCCAACTGCCCTTCATCGCACCGCCGACCCAGGCACGGCACGACTGGCAGATGATCTGCGAGCTGGGGCGCCGGCTCGGCTTTGCCCAGGCCTTCGATTATCCGGATTCCGCGGCGATTTTCCGTGAATACGCGGCCATGACCGGCTTCGAGAACGCCGGAAGCCGGGATCTGGACATCTCCGCCTTCGCCCAGCTCGACAAGGCAGCCTATGACGCCCTCGAGCCGTCGCGCTGGCCGCAGCCCGCCGACCGTCCGGCCGTCGAGCCCTTCAGCGATGGGCGCTTCTTCACGCCCAACGGCCGGGCACGGATGATCCCGATTCACGCCAAGGGTCCGGCCTCGCCCCTGAACCCGGCACATCCGCTGCGCCTGAATACCGGCCGCCTGCGCGACCAGTGGCACGGCATGACCCGTACCGGCATCGTGCCGCGACTGATGACCCATTTCAGCGAGCCGACCGTGAGCGTGCATCCGAGCGATGCGGCCCGCTTCAAGCTGCGCGGCCACCAGATCGCCCGGCTCGGCAACGCGCACGGCATCGCTTATGCCCGCGTCCTGCTCGACGACAACCAGCGCCCCGGCTCCCTGTTCATGCCCCTGCACTGGAACCACGCCTACGCACGGCACGGTCTCGTGAATGCCCTCGTCAACGGCGTTGTGGACCCGGTTTCCGGGCAACCGGAATTCAAGACCATGGCCGTCTGGGCCGAGCCCTATCCGGCCCGGTGGTTCGGTTTTGCCCTTCTGGCACCGGAATTCGCCGACCGGACCCCGACGGACTGGCCGGGGGATTACGCCGTCACCATTCCCGGCGCGAACCATCACCGCATCGAACTGGCTGGAGTCGACTCCCCCGATGATTGGCTCGACTGGGCCAAGCAGCAACTGAGCACACCGCAGACAGAGGGCGACGCGACACCGCAATGGATCGAATTCGCCGATCCGGGCTCCGGCCGATTCCGCATCGCCCAGATCCGTCAGGGTCGACTGGACTGGGTACTGCACGTCACCCCGGACAGCCGTGCCGTGGACACGGATTGGCTCGCCGGCCTGTTCGCGGAGGACGAGCTCAGTCCCGCCATGCTTGCCGACCTCATGGCCGGCAAGCCGGCCGGCGTCCAGGACGATCGCGGCCCGATCATCTGCGCCTGCTTCAGCATTGGCCGCAACAGCCTGCTCAAGGCGATTGCCGACGAAGGCATCACCGACGTCAAGACGCTGGGCGAGTGCACCCAGGCCGGCACCAACTGCGGATCCTGCATCCCGGAACTCAAACTCCTGCTGCAGACGGCAGGTACGACCGCAGGTTCCAAGGAACCGGCGTAAAGGAGATCACCATGCGCTACCTACCCATTTTTCTGGACGTCCTGAACAAGCGCTGCGCCCTCGTGGGCGGCGGTGAAGTAGCCGCCCGAAAGCTGGCCTGGCTGCGGAGCGCGGGGGCGCAGGTCCGCATCATTGCGCCGGAGGCGACCGCCGAACTCCATGCGGAGATCCGTTCGGCCCTTGATAGCGGCAGCCCTGCGGCGGTAACGCACCTTCAGGCCCGGTTCGCACCGGCGCATCTCGACGGCTGCGAACTGGTCGTCTCGGCGACGGACGATGCTGCGGTCAACGCGGCGGTCGCCGACGCGGCACGAGCCCGCAATCTGCCGGTGAACGTGGTCGACGATCCGGCCAACTGCAGCTTCATCGTGCCGGCCGTCATCGATCGCGAGCCGATGACGATCGCCGTGTCATCCAGCGGTACCAGTCCGGTGCTGGCCCGCTGGGTCCGGTCGCGTATCGAATCGCTCATTCCCGATGCCATCGGCCGCATCGCCGCGTTCTTCGGCATGAAGCGCACCGCCGTCCAGAATCGCCTGCCGGAAATCGGTCAGCGCCGTCGCTTCTGGGAAGCGCAGCTGGAAACACGCCTTCCGGAACTGATCGCCCAGGGGCGTACCGACGAAGCCGATACCCTGTTCCATAACAATCTGGTTTCCGCCACGGAACAGGATGCCCTGAACGCCGGTCGCGTCTATCTGATCGGCGCCGGTCCCGGCGACCCCGACTTGCTGACCTTCCGCGCCCTGCAACGCCTGCAGCAGGCGGACGTCGTCGTCTACGACCGCCTGGTCTCCCCGGCCGTGGTCGATCTGGCTCGGCGCGATGCCGAACGGATGTACGTGGGCAAATGCCGCGATGCCCACAGCGTCCCGCAGGAAGAAATCTCTCAGCGACTGGTGGATCTCGCGCGCGAAGGCAAAATCGTCGCCCGCCTCAAGGGTGGCGATCCCTTCGTATTCGGTCGGGGCGGCGAGGAAATCGAGGCGCTGGCCTCAGCCAACCTGCCCTTCGAGGTCGTACCGGGCATCACCGCCGCCACGGGCTGCGCCGCCTATGCCGGCATTCCCCTGACCCATCGCGATTATGCCCAATCGGTGCGGTTCATCACCGGCCACACCCGCAACGGCAAGCTCGATCTCGACTGGGGCAATCTCGCCAGCTGCAAGGACACCCTCGTCTTCTACATGGGTCTCAGCGCCTCGGCGGAAATCTGTGCCCAGCTGATCGCCCACGGCATGCCGGCGTCGCGCGCGGCCGGGCTGGTCGAGCACGGCACCACGCCCCGCCAGCAGGTCTACACGGGTACGCTCGCCACGCTGCCTGATCTCATCGTCGGCGCGGAGTCGCCCTCCCTGCTCATCGTCGGCGACGTCGTCAACCTGCATGAGCAGCTGGCCTGGTTCCAGGGATCGCCGGACGCGGAACCGCTGTTCACGCCACAACCGGTGGCGGCCGAACTCCATCAGAAAATCCGGAGTGCCGCATGAGTACCCCCGAGCTGCCGCAAAACTACACGGGCCGGCGGATCGCCCTGCCCGAGACCCGCCAGCTCGACGTACTGGCCGGCCTGTTCGAGCGTCGGGGCGCCGAGGTTCTGCGCTGCCCCCTCGTGAGCATCCACGACGCCCCGGACCAAGCGCCCATCCGCCTCTGGCTCGACCGTTTCCTCACGGACCCGGCCATCGGCGACCTGATCCTGCTGACCGGCGAAGGCGTGAAACGTCTGCACGCGGCGGCGGAACGCTTCGGATTGGCCGAGGCCTTCCTCGACCGCCTGGCCCACACCCGCCTGATTGCCCGCGGCCCCAAACCGGGGCGGACGCTCAAGCAATGGAACATCACGCCGGCCATCCAGGCGGAAATTCCGACGAGTGAGGGTATCATCGCCACCTTGCGGCAGATGGATGACCTGGCCCCGGAAGTCGGGGTCGTGCTGTACGGGACCGAACCCAACCGTCCCCTGATCGACGCCATCACGGCACTGGGGCGCGTGCCGGTTGCTGTCGCGCCGTACATCTACGCCACCGAATCGGAAACCGAAGCCGTGACCCAACTGATCAGCGCGATGGCCGCCGGGGAAATCGATGCCATGACCTTTACCAGCCAACCGCAGATCAAGCGACTGAAAACCGTGGCCGAGAAAACGGGCATGACCGAGGAATTGTCCCGAGGGCTCGACAGGACGATCATCGCGGCCATCGGCCCGGTCATGGCGGATACGCTGCGGGCCATGGACATCCGGGTCGACGTCATGCCCGAGGATCGCTATTTCATGCGCCCGCTGGTGGACGCCCTGGCGGAGAAACTGGCGGAAACGCCAGTCGATCGCGGATGACCACCCGCCCCGCCAACCCGCAACCCCATCCGCCCACGACCGCTATCGTGCTGGCCGGTGGCGCGGGTCGGCGCATGGGCGGCAAGGACAAGGGGCTGATTCCCTTTCGGGACGGTTATCTCATCGAACCGGTTCTGGCGGCGCTGGCGCCGCAGGTCGACCAATTGATCATCAGCGCAAACCGCCACCTGAGCGACTACCGCGCGTTCGGATACCCCGTGGTCAGCGATCCGCACGTGGAAGCCGGTCAGGAACCGGAATATGCCGGCCCGGTCGCGGCTTTGCGCCATTGCAGCAGCGAGGCCACGCACGACTGGCTACTGCTGGCGCCCTGCGACATGCCGGGCTTCCGGCCCCATTGGCCGGGGCGCCTCTGGGAGGTCCAGCAATCCAGTCATGCCGCCGTCGTCATCGCGCACGACGGCGAGCGCCTGCAGCCAAGCGTGGCCCTGATTCATCGACCCTGCCTCGTGCAGCGCCCCGATCTGCAACCGGACAAACGGCGCGATCGGCCACAAAAAACCAAACCGGGCCAACGACTTCGCGAACTGCTGATGGCTGGCCGTTATGCGCTCTGCGATCTGTCGGCGGATCGCGCGTGTTTCGCCAACATCAACACGCCGGAAGATCTGGCCGCGCTCCCCGACGATCCCCGTTGTGCCCTACGGCCGCCTCCATTCATCAAACGTGGCTAGCGCCGCGGATTCCCCCTCGACCGCCAGCGAGCGTCATTGCGCCATTCGCGCCTGAACACCCTCTTCCAGCCCAGCAGCATACGTCAGGTGCGCCACATTATCCTTGGCGAAAAACCCCTGAAAATCGCCGAACCGCTGGACATATTCAACGATCAGCGACGAAAACGTCGACGCCGACGAGAAGATCTGCTTCAGGCCCTCTTCCCGTGAACCCACCGTATCGAGCAGGAACCCCATGCCCTGGGAACTGATCGCATCCACGACGAAATCGATGTTCTCCTTGTCCCGGGTCTGTCCATCCTGGACGGCCAGCGCCATGTGATGCAGACGTGGGCCGTAATTGCGCACGAAGGTCTCGGTCGGACTGGGCTGGTGATCCAGATGATTCACGCAATAGGGCAGATTGTTGGCGGTGAACACCTTCGCCGGCGTCCGCGACTCCGGCTCGCCGCGCACGTTCTTGGTGACGTTGGTGGACGAATTCTGATCCTTGATGTCGTAGCTGCCCCAGTAGTAGTAGCTCGACAGGGCCAGGTATTCGAGCAGCGCCACCTCCCGGTTCTGGCTGTACACGCGGGTCGCCAGATGATCGATCGGCAGAATCAGGTCCTTGATGCCCAGATTTTCCTGCATGTCCTTGCCCCGTTCGTAGGCGGCCTGGGCCTCCGGCAGGATCACGCAATCCCCATGCTGATAAACGCGAATGCCGTCGTCGGGTCGCTCCATGTAGCCCACCATGTTGTGGGTATAGGGCGACGGCTGGGACATGCTCACGTTGAGGGGCAGGTCCAGATCGGCCAACTGACCGACCGGGAAGAAGCGGAACTCCCGCGCCTGCTGCTGGGCCACCACCTCATGGCGGTTCGTGGCCCGCAGGATCTCGCCCAGATAACGACTGTGCGGTCGCTGCGCGCCGACCGGGGACAGATCGTTGAGACTGCGGAAAATGTCGCTGTATTCGGGATTCTTCACCTCCCGCAACAGCAGGTCCGGCGAATCCATGTCGATCCGCAGGACATGAGTGAGGTGCTTGAGACTGTCGAGCGTGACGAGATAGTGGTACGGCGTCATCAGGGACAATTCGGCGATGTATTCGATGGATTTGCCCGGCTCCACCGAGATCATGATCGCCTCGATGCCGCCGATCATCTCCGTCAGGCCGCAGCGGTCACGCTCGGCCAGAACCCTCGGCAGGAACTCCTCGAAGAACGCGGAGTTTTGCTTGTCCCCGAAGCGGGGGTGGCTGTTTGAATCCAACATGACAACCTCTCGGATAGCGGTAAAACCCATCAAACAAACCAGTGTCGAGGCCACGGCATCCGCCGCGCCCCGCTGCGACCTACTCCGGCTGCCAGCGCAGATCCAGCGTCAAGGGAAAACGCGGATTGGTCGGTTCCAGCGGCACGAAGAACGGTCCCGGCGTATGCCCGTGATCCCAGAACCGCGAACGGCGACGTGCTTCGGCCTCGTTCGCATTGACCGGGAACGTGTCGTAACTCCGGCCACCCGGATGACTGACGTGATAGGTGCAGCCGCCGATGGCCCGACCGTTCCAGCTGTCCAGCAGATCGAAGGTCAGCGGTGCCTGAACACCGATGGTCGGATGCAGCGCCGAGTATGGTGCCCAGGCCTTGAACCGGACGCCGGCCACGTACTCGCCCGGCACGCCCGTCGGATGCAGCGGAACCAGCCGCCCGTTGCAGGCTACCTGATGGCGGTTGCCGGTCATGCCCGTCACCTTGATCTGTACCCGCTCGACGGACGAATCGACGTAACGTGCCGTTCCGCCGCCCCCCATTTCCTCGCCCAGCACGTGCCAGGGTTCGATGGCCTGTCTCACCTCCAGAGATACGCCTTCGTACGCCACGGTGCCGTAGCGCGGGAACCGGAACGCCAGGAAGGGCGCGAACCAGGCATCGTCGAAGGCGTATCCGGCACTGCGCAGGTCGCGGCAGATGTCCTGCATGTCCTGTTCGATGAAATGGGGCAGCATGAACCGGTCGTGCAGCGCGGTCCCCCAGTCGACCAGCTTGCCGCGATAGGGCGTCTGCCAGAACCGCGCCACCAGGGCACGCAACAGCAGGGACTGGACGAGATTCATCCGGTAGTGCGGCGGCATCTCGAAGGCCCGGAACTCGATCAGGCCGAGGCGCCCCGACGCGGAGTCGGGAGAATAGAGCTTGTCGATGCAGAACTCGGCGCGGTGGGTGTTCCCGGTCAGGTCCACCAGCAGATGCCGCAGCAACCGATCGATCAGCCAGGGCTGGCTCGACTCGACGCCGGGCGAGAACGCGCGACCCAGCTGCTGCAAGGCGATTTCCAACTCGCCCAGGGCATCGTCCCGCGCCTCGTCCACGCGCGGCGCCTGACTGGTGGGACCGATGAACTGACCGGAGAAGAGATAGGACAGTGCCGGGTGCTGCTGCCAGTAGATGAGCAGGCTTTTCAGCAGGTCGGGACGCCGCAGGAACGGGCTATCTGCCGCCGTCGCACCGCCCAGGGTGACGTGATTGCCGCCGCCTGTGCCCGTATGGCGGCCGTCCAGCATGAATTTCTCGGCGCCCAGACGGGACTGACGCGCATCCTCGTACAGGTCGCGCATGCGCTGCTCGAGGGTGGGCCAGTTCGGCGAGGGATGGATATTCACCTCGATCACGCCGGGGTCCGGCGTCACGGACAACGACTTCAACCGGTCGTCTCGCGGCGGCGGATACCCCTCGATGCGGACCGGCTGCTTCATGGCCTTCGCGCACCGCTCGATGGCCGAGATCAGATCGAGCCAGGCCTCCAGGGTCGGCACCGGCGGCAGGAATACCTGCAGCATGCCTTCGCGGACCTCCAGCGCCAGGGCCGTATGAATGACTTCGTGGGGCGCCGTTTCATCCCGCGTCTGGACCACCCGCGGTTGCGGCTGGGCCGCCCGCCGTTCGCGTTCGCTGAGCGGAAGCCGCTCGGCGAACGGGTCGACAGGCACTTCGGGATCGCGCAATTCCGGCGCGACCCAGGGCAGGCTGTTCAGTGGCAGGCGGAAGCCCATGGGGGAATCGCCGGGCAGCAGGTAGAGCCGGTCGGTACGCAGCGGCCAGACGCTGGACTGCCATCGCACGGCGCCACTGGCATCGTCCAGGAAACTCTTCAACGGCAATACGTATCCGCCCACCGCCCCCAACCCGGCACGGAGCGTCTTGGCCAGGGTACGGCGTTCGTCGGCCACATTCAGATCCGCATCCAGGGAATCGAGATTGATCGGCTGCAGGCTTTCGCCATGAATCGCCAGCCAGGGGTCCTCGTACGCGGTGATGAGGAATGCGGGGTCCAGATGGAGGGCTTCGGCCAGCTGATGCCCGAAGGTGGCGAGCGTCTTGGCTGAAATTCGCGACGTACCGGGCCCCGGATCGCCGATCATCAGCGCCGTTTCCGACCAGATCGGCACGCCATCCGCGCGCCAGTAGGCCGTCAATGCCCAACGGGGCAGTGGCTCCCCGGGATACCACTTGCCCTGTCCGAAGTGCATCAGCCCACCCGGCGCGAACCGGGACTGCAGGCGCTGCATCAGGTCGTTCGCCAACCGCCATTTGTGCTCGCCCAGCGCGGCCGTGTTCCATTGGGGGCTTTCCATGTCGTCGATGGAGACGAAGGTCGGCTCCCCACCTTGTGTCAAACGCACGTTACCCGCTTCGAGCTCGGTATCCACCTGGGCGCCCAGCGCCTGCACCGCTTCCCACTGGAGATCGGTATAGGGTTTCGTGACGCGGGGATCCTCGTGCACCCGGGTTACGGTCATTTCCACCGAGAACTCCGTCTCGCACACGTCGGTCATCCCGGAGATGGGCGATGCCGAGGCCGGCTGCGGGGCCGCCACCAGCGGAATATGGCCCTCGCCTGCCAGCAGACCCGAGGTGGCATCCAGGCCGATCCACCCGGCACCGGGTATGTAGGCCTCGCACCAGGCATGCAGGTCGGTGAAATCGGCCGAAGGACCGGCGGGACCGTCCAGCGGCTTTTCGTCGGGCGCCAGCTGGATGAGGTATCCGGAAACGAATCGGGCAGCGATACCCATGCGCCGCAACAGCTGCACCAGCAACCAGGCGCTGTCCCGGCAGGAACCCGACCCTTTGGCCAAGGTCTCCTCCGGCGTCTGCACGCCCGGCTCCATGCGGATCAGGTAGCCGACAGCGGATTGCACCTGCTGGTTGATCCGGACCAGGAAATCGTTCGTATTGATCTTGGGCGGCAGATTCTTGCGGAAATCGCGCAACCAGGCATCGAATTTCCGGCCACCCGGGACCGGGACGAGGTAAGGGGCAAGCTCGATCGCCAGGGGCTTGGGATAGAAGAAGGGAAACTGCTCGGCGTAGCTTTCGAGGAAGAAATCGAAGGGATTGATGACGGTCATGTCCGCAATCAGATCGACCGTGACCTCCAGGGAGCGCGTCGGTTCGGGGAACGTGAGCCGGGCGATGAAGTTGCCCTGGGCATCCTGCTGCCAGTTGATGAAGTGTTGTGCCGGCTGGATCTGAAGGGAGTAGCTCAGGATCGGGGTTCGGGCATGAGCGGCGGGTTTGAGCCGGATCTCATGCGGTGACAGGGTCACCGTGCGGTCGAATCGGTAGAGCGTCTTGTGATGCAGCGCGACACGAATAGTCATGATAGGGGTGGCTCTGTGAGGGGTGGGGAAATATCGGCGAACAGATCGTTCTCCGGACCGCAGATCCAGGTCGGTTCGGGCAGACTCGCGAATACGCCGCGCAAGCCCTCGCTCCATTGGGCGCTGATCTGGGTAAAGTACGGATCGCCTTCGGGGAGATTCTGCTCCGGTCCCATGACCAGTTTGTTGGCCTCGTAGCACACGATGTCGATGGGCATGCCGACCGACACGTTGCTGCGCATGGTGGAATCGAACGAGACCAGCACGCACTTGACCGCCTCGTTCAACGGGGTTTCCGGGCGAATCACGCGATCGATGATCGGCTTGCCGTACTTGGTTTCCCCGATCTGGAAGAACGGCGTGCTTTCCGTCGCCTCGATGAAGTTGCCCTCGGTGTACACCATGAACAATCGGGGCGCCTCGCCGGCGATCTGGCCGCCCACGATGAAGGTGGCACCCACGTCGATGTTGCTGGCCATCAGATGCGGCCGATCCCGATGGGTGATTTCGCGCAGACAGGTACCCAGCAGCCCCGCCACGTCGAACATGGACGGTACGTTCCAGATATTCGGAACGTCATTTTGCCGCCCCTGCTGCTCCAGCAGGTTCGTTGCATTCTGGGTGACGGACAGGTTGCCTGAACTCAGAATGACGATCACCCGGTCCCCAGCATTGCTGAAGGTACGCATTTTCTTGAAGCTGGCGATCTGGTCGACGCCGGCATTCGTGCGGGAATCCGAAGCAAACACCAGGCCCGCATTCAGTTTCAGTGCCACACAATAAGTCATCGTCACTTCCTACACTAAATATGAAAGGTGCTTATTGTATTTGCAATTGGAAGCGATCGGGTCGAATTGTGCTGGAAGAGTCGTCTTTCAGAGAGAGATACGCGTGGTGAATCTCATCGCTCAACGCCTGGGTCCGGTCCAGAAAGTCCGTCAGATATTCATGCAGACCACGACTGAACACATCCTCAATGCGGGTGAAATGCAGTGCGGCGTGCAACTCGCCGGCCAGCCGTCGGGCTTCCAGCCCCGTCGTGCCGTTGATGGCCTCCAGCGTGGCATCCACCTCGTTCAGGCAGGCATGCAGGGAGCGGGGCATGTCTGCCCGTAGAATCATCAGTTCGGCGACGCGCATCGGGCTGATGCTGTCCCGATAGATCTTGCGGTAGGCCTCGAGCGCACTCACGGAATTGAGCAGCGCCCCCCACTGGTAGTAATCCGCCGCGCCGCCCACGTCGTCCACGCTCGGCAGGAGAATGTGGTACTTCACGTCCAGAATCCGGGCCGTGTTGTCCGCCCGCTCCAGAAACGTGCCGAGACGAATGAAATACAGCGCATCATCCTTGAGGATGGTACCGAGCGTCACGCCCCGGAACAGGTGCGAACGCTCCTTCACCCAGTCGAAGAACCCCTCGAGGCGGAACTGATCGAGGTTGGGCAGCATGCGCTTGAGATCGAGCCACATGCTGTTGATGATCTCCCACATCTCCGAGGTGATGGCGCCGCGCACGGCCCGGGCGTTCTCCCGGGCAAGCATCAGGCTGGTATAAATGCTGGACGGGTTCTCCGGGTCCAGCGCCATGTAATGCGTCACCTTCGCGGCTTCGACCAGACCGTACTTTTCCTCGTAGCCCGGCGCGGACCCGCAAATGTTGAGCGGGGCGTACCACAGTCGCGCATCCACGCCGACGCTGTCATCGGGCAGCAACGCCGAACGGTGGGCCACGTCCAGGACGCGGGCGGTATTTTCGGCACGCTCGATGTAGCGGGCCATCCAGAACAGATGATCGGCAGTACGTGACAGCATGCTCTATCTCTCCAAAACCCAGGTGTCCTTCGTTCCCCCGCCCTGGGAGGAATTGACCACCAGCGACCCTTCGGTCAGGGCGACGCGCGTCAATCCGCCCGGCGCCAGCCGGATTTCCTTGCCGGACAGCACGAACGGCCGCAGGTCCACATGGCGCGGCGCCACACCGGCCTCCACCAGCGTTGGGCAGGTGGAGAGCGCGAGTGTGGGTTGCGCGATGAATTTCGCGGGATCGGTTAGGATCCGCTCCCGATACGCAGCAATTTCCGCCTGGGTACTGGTCGGGCCGACCAGCATCCCGTATCCCCCGGAACCCTGAACCTCCTTCACGACCAGTTCCGGCAGATGCTCGAGCACATACTTCAGTTCATCCGGCCGATCGAGTCGCCAGGTCGGCACGTTCGACAGCAGCGGCTGCTCGCCGAGATAGAACTCGATCATCTCCGGCACGAACAGGTAGGTGGATTTGTCGTCGGCAATGCCCGTACCCACGCCGTTGGTGAGGGCGACCCCGCCCGCCCGATAGGCCTCGAACAGGCCCGGCACGCCGAGCATGGAATCGGGGCGGAACGCCATGGGGTCGAGATAGTCGTCGTCGACGCGGCGATAGATCACGTGGACCTGCTGCGGTCCCTGCGTGGTGCGCATGTACACCTTGTTCGCGCTCACGAACAGATCCTTCCCTTCGACCAGCTCGACGCCCATCTGGCTCGCCAGGAATGCATGCTCGAAATAGGCGCTGTTGAATGTTCCCGGCGTGAGCACGACGATCACGGGATCCTCGATGTGCTCCGGCGCCGATTCGCGCAGGGTTTCCAGCAGCAGTTGCGGATAGTGCTCGACGGGTGCCACCGTATGGGCGGCGAAGAGATTGGGAAAGAGCCGCATCATGGTGTTGCGGTTTTCCAGCATGTAGGACACGCCGGACGGAGTACGCAGGTTGTCTTCCAGCACGTAGAAGTCGTTCTCGGAAACGCGCACGAGGTCGATGCCCGCGATCTGGGCATAGACCTGATTGGGCAGATCCACGCCCTGCATGGCGGCCTGGTACATGCTGTTGCCCAGTACCTGTTCCGCGGGAATCACACCCGCCTTGATGATTTCCTGATCGTGATAGATGTCGTGGAGAAACATGTTCAGGGCACGAACGCGCTGCTTCAGGCCCAGTTCGAGACGACGCCACTCGTCCGCCCCGAAAATCCGCGGCACGATGTCGAAGGGGATCAGGCGCTCCTCGCTGGAATTCGCCCCATAAACCGCAAAGGTGATGCCCATGCGTCGGAACAGCAGCTCCGCGTCCCGCTGCTTCTGGATCAGCGTCTCCAGGGGCTGGGATAGGAGTTGCGCGTCGATATCCGCGTACTGCGTCCGCAATGCGCCATCGAACCCGCGCATTTCGTCGAACTGCTTGGGTCTTTCGGAGGAACTGATCATTTTATCCATGATGTCTCACTAAAATAATCCACGGCGCCCATTGCATTCCCGCACCTGCCCAAATTAAATGCAAGTCCCGAGCCATCTTCGCACCCGCCGATAACCCGTTGAAAAAAACGCACGCCGCAAAAAAATAATCACCCTATAACCGACAGCGCACCAGGATGACACAAAACAAGCACGCCTCCGGCTCAACCTTGGTGCAGCATTCGTGCCCGCCGAAATTCGCTCGGATGCCCTGAGATCATTCACTTAATGTAGACCAGGTCAATGGCGAGAATGTGTCAACCCATAGGCGGATCCCCATGACATTGACACCCGCTATTGCACCAATTAATGAGCACGGCTTCAGGTGGCCGCACAAACTCCGTGCATTATCCCGCAATGAAAATCCTTTAATCCCCGACCAATCCAGCCTATTAACAAGCACTTAAATAAAAAATCACGAATTGGCACTGTTCTCGCATCAACTTGTATACCAGATGAAATACAAGAGGATTGCTCCGGATGATGGACGACGACAATCGCAACATTGATCAATGGCGTGCGCTTTGGCAGCAACCCGAAGCCGCAATCGAGCAGTTGCTGACCCGCCAGCGGGCACTTCTTGCCGCCAAGGAAGCGGGCGGCGCCGCCGAATGGATACATCTGGCGACGATCCCGGAGCTCCAGGCCCAGATCGATGCCCTGAAGGACAGCACCCCTGACGACCTCCCCCTGTATGGCGTGCCCTATGCCGTGAAGGACAACATCGACGTAGCCGGCATGCCGACCACCGCCGCCTGCCCCGAGTTCGCGCATACGCCGACGGACGATGCCTTCGTGGTGGCGAAATTGCGCGCCGCCGGCGCCATCTGCCTGGGCAAGACCAACCTCGACCAGTTCGCCACCGGGCTCAACGGCACCCGCACGCCCTATGGCATCCCGGTGAATCCCTTCAACGAAGACTACGTGCCTGGCGGCTCCAGCTCGGGTTCGGCCGTCGCCGTGTCCCTCGGTGCGGCGGCCTTTTCGCTGGGCACCGACACCGCCGGTTCCGGCCGGGTGCCTGCCGGCTTCAATCGCCTCGTCGGCCTCAAGCCCACGCGCGGCCTGATCAGCACCTCGGGCGTGCTGCCCGCCTGCCGGTCCCTCGACTGCGTGTCGATCTTCGCCCACAGCATCGGTGATGCCGAACGCGTGCTGGCCGTCGCGGGCAGCTTCGATCCCGCCGATCCCTACGGCCGCCCGGCGCCGGAACAGCGCCCCACCCTGACCGGCACGCCGCGTCTGGCCACCTTCGCCCCCATCGAATGGTTCGGCGATACGATCCAGCAGGCTGCCTGGCAAACCTGGCGCGATGGTCTGGCCGCACAGGGCATCGAACTCGCCGAGATCGACCCCACCCCATTCCTCGCCCTCGCGCCGCTGCTCTATGGCGGGCCCTGGGTTGCCGAACGCCTCGCCGCCCTCGAAACCTTCGCCGCCGAACAGCCGGAGGCCATCCACCCCGTCGTGCGGCAGATCGTCCTGTCCGGCAAGAACTACTCCGCCGTGGACACCTTCAAGGCCGAATATCAGCGCATGGCCCTGGTGCGGCAGATCCACGACGCCCTGGCGCCCTTCGACGCGCTGGTCGTCCCCACCTCACCCACCTTCCCGACGGTCGCCGCCATGCTGGCCGAGCCGATCCAGCGCAATTCCGAACTCGGCCACTACACGAACTTCGTCAACCTCTCCGATCTCTCCGCCCTCGCCATTCCGGCGAATCCACGCAGCGACGGCCTGCCTTTCGGCGTGACCCTGATCGGCAAGACCTGGGCGGACTCGCTGCTGGCCGACATCGGCCGTGCCCTCACCGGCGAGACCGTTTCGCCGGATACCCCACCCAAACCCCTGTCGAAGGGCGAGATCGCCGTCGCCGTGGTCGGCGCGCACCTGAGCGGCATGCCCCTGAACCACCAGCTCACCAGTCGCGGGGGCCGTCTGCTTCAGGCCACCACCACGGCACCGAGCTACCGGCTATATGCGCTGGCGAACACCACCCCGCCCAAACCCGGACTCGTCTTCGATCCGGCGGGCGCCGCCATCATCGTCGAGGTCTGGGCCCTGCCGCGCCCGGCACTGGCGGATTTCCTCGAGGAAATCCCGGCCCCGCTCGGCCTCGGCACCCTCAGCCTGGCAGACGGTACCGAAGTCACCGGTTTCGTCTGCGAACCCCGCGCCCTGGAAGGTGCTGCCGAAGTCACGTCCTTCGGCGGCTGGCGCGCCTACATCCAATCCCTGAAGACTGCCGCAGGAGCCAAGCATGTTTAAGAAGGTCTTGATCGCCAACCGGGGCGAGATCGCCGTCCGGATCGCCCGCACCCTGAAAACGATGGGCGTCACCTCGGTCGCCGTGTACAGCGATTCGGACCAGGACAGCCCCCACGTCCGCGCCTGCGACGAAGCCATCGCCCTGGGCGGTCAGACAGCGGCGGAAAGCTATCTTCAGGCCGAACGGATTCTGCAGCTGGCCAAGGATCACGGCGTCGAGGCGATCATCCCCGGCTACGGATTTCTCTCGGAAAACGCGAGCTTCGCCGAGTTGTGTGCCGCGGCAGGCATCGCCTTCGTCGGTCCCACGCCCGAACAGCTGCGCGAGTTCGGCCTGAAGCACCGCGCCCGTGAACTGGCCGAGGCGGCCTCCGTCCCGCTCGCCCCCGGCAGCGCCCTGCTCAAGGATCGACACAGCGCGCTCACGGAAGCCGAACGCATCGGCTACCCCATCATGCTCAAGAGCACGGCGGGCGGCGGCGGGATTGGCCTGCGCCGTTGCGCCGATGCCGATGCCCTGAGCGAAGCCTTCGAGGCGGTGGCCGGCATGGGCAGCCGCTTCTTTGGCGATGGCGGCGTGTTCGTCGAGCGCTTCATCGATCAGGCCCGGCACATCGAAATCCAGATCTTCGGCGACGGCCAGGGCCGCGTCGTCGCCCTGGGCGAACGCGATTGCAGCCTGCAGCGCCGCAACCAGAAAGTGATCGAGGAAACGCCGGCGCCCAACCTGCCGCAGGCAACGCGCGAAGCCATGGCTGCTGCGGCGGTTCGTCTGGGCGAGTCGATCCGCTATCAGTCCGCCGGTACCGTGGAGTACATCTACGATGCCGCCCGCGACGAATTCTATTTCCTCGAAGTGAACACCCGCCTCCAGGTCGAGCACCCCGTCACGGAGATGGTCACGGGTGTCGATCTCATCGAATGGATGGTGCGTCTCGCCGCCGGCGACCCGGTGGACATGACGGTGCCCGCGCCGAATGGCGTCGCGATCGAAGGGCGCATCTACGCCGAAGAACCCCTGCGCAACTTCCAGCCCTCGCCCGGCAAGCTCAGCAACGTCACCCTGCCGGGCGGCGACGGCATCCGCGTGGATACCTGGGTGGAAACCAGCACCGTGGTACCCGCCCAGTTCGACCCCATGCTCGCCAAGATCATCTGCCACGGCGCGACCCGTACCGAAGCCCTCGCCCGCATGGCCGAAGCCCTCGACGTCGCCCGCTTCGACGGCATCTCCACCAACCGGATGCTGCTGCGCGCCCTGGTGGAACAGCCGGACTTCGTGGCGGCGCGCCACGGCACGGCGACCATCGATCACTACCTCGGCGCCAACGGCTTCACGCCCCGCGCCATCGAGGTGATCAAGCCCGGCACCTATACGCTGATCCAGGACTACCCCGGCCGGCTCGGCCTGTGGCACATCGGCGTGCCGCCCTCCGGCCCGATGGACGATTACGCCTTCCGCATCGCCAACCGCATCGTGGGCAACGATGCCGGCGCCGCCGCGCTGGAATGCACCCTCGTCGGCCCGACCCTGCGTTTCCACCATCCCGTACTCGTCGCCGTCACCGGTGCGCCCGCACCGATCCTGCTGGACGACCAGCCGGTCGAAGCCTGGCGGCCGATCCAGGTGGCGGCCGGCCAGACCCTCAGCATCGGCCAGGCGACGGCCGGTTCCCGGATCTATCTCGCCATCCGGGGCGGTATCGACGTCCCCCAATATCTCGGCAGCCGCTCCACCTTCGCCCTCGGCGCCTTCGGCGGTCATGCCGGACGCACCCTGGCGCCGGGCGACATCCTGCCCTTCGGTGGTGACGAACCTTCCGTCGCGGCGGGCGGCAACGCCCTGCCTGCCCCGATCCACGCCCCCAAGGTGGCCGACGAACGGCTGATCCCGACCTACCCGGACGTCTGGGAAATCGGCGTTCTGTACGGTCCGCACGGTGCCCCGGATTTCTTCACCGACGACGCCATCGAGCAGTTCTTCAGCATCGAATGGCAGGTGCACTACAACAGCAACCGCCTCGGCATCCGCCTGCAAGGGCCGAAGCTCTCCTGGGCGCGCAGCGACGGCGGCGAAGCCGGCCTGCATCCGTCGAACATCCACGACACGGAATACGCGGTCGGCTCGGTCAACTTCACCGGCGACATGCCCGTGATCCTCACGCGCGACGGCCCGAGCCTCGGCGGCTTCGTCTGCCCGGCCACCATCATCCGCTCCGAACTGTGGAAAGTGGGCCAACTCAAGCCGGGCGACCGCATCCGCTTCGTGCCCATCAGCTACGATGCCGCCCGCGTGCGTGAAGAACTGCAGGATCAGCACATCGAGTCGCTGGAAGTGCCCACCCCGGCGCCGGATCTGCTGGCCGAACGCGGCGAATGCGTGCTGATGGATCAGCCGGCCAAGGGCGAGGATCCCCGTCTGGCGATCCGGCAGGCCGGCGACGGCTACGTACTGCTCGAATACGGCGAGAATGTCCTGGATCTGGTGCTGCGCCTGCGGGTGCACGCCCTCATGGAGCAACTGGAAACCGACCCCATCCCCGGCGTGCTGGAATGCTCACCGGGCGTACGGTCGCTGCAGATTCGTTACGAGCCCAAGCGCATCGCCCAATCCACCCTCGTGGCCCGCCTCACCGCGCTGAACGAGCACCTGCCCGACATCCGCACCCTCGCCGTGCCCTCACGCATCCTGCACCTGCCCATGGCCTTCGAGGACAGCGCCACCCTGGACGCCGTCGCCCGCTATCGCCAATCCGTGCGGGATACCGCGCCCTGGCTGCCGCGCAACAGCGAGTTCATCCGCCGCATCAACGGCCTGCCGGACATCCAGACCGTCGAGGACACCGTCTTCGCCGCCTCCTATCTCGTGCTCGGCCTGGGTGACGTGTACCTCGGCGCGCCCTGCGCCGTGCCGCTCGATCCACGGCACCGCCTGCTGACCTCCAAGTACAACCCGGCCCGTACCTACACGGCGGAAGGCACGGTCGGCATCGGCGGCGTGTACATGTGCATCTACGGCATGGACTCGCCGGGCGGCTACCAGCTCGTGGGCCGCACCCTGCCCATCTGGAACCGGCGCCCAGCCCATCCCACCTTCGCACCCGATCAGCCCTGGCTGCTGCGCTTCTTCGATCAGGTCCGCTTCTACCGGGTCGACGAACCCGAACTGCTGCGACTGCGTCATGCCTTCTCCATCGGCCAGTTCCTGCCGGAAATCACCGAAACCGTCTTCCGGCTCGACGAACACGAGGCGTTCCTGGCCGAACATGCCGAATCCATCGCCGAATTCCGCAGCCGGCAGGCGATCGCCTACGAAACGGAAGTCAGCCTCTGGCAGGAAGAAGACGGCAGCCTCGCCACCCGGGAATCCGCCAGCAGCGACACGGAAGCCACCGGCGAGCCGATTCCGTCCACCATCAGCGGCAACGTCTGGAAGCTGCTGGTCGAACCCGGCGAGGCCGTCCAGGCGGGCCAGCCCGTCGCCATCATCGAGGCCATGAAGATGGAATTCACCATCGAGGCGCCGCGCGAGGGCATCATCGCCCAATGCTGCTGCGCCCCCGGCCAGCTGGTGCAAATGGGGCAGACCCTCATCACCCTCGAAGAGTCGGCATGACCTCGCCCCTGCGCCGCAAATCGACCACCGCACCGGCTCTGGCCGAGCAGGTCTACATCCAGATCAAACGCGAGCTGTTCGCCTTTCGTCTGCTGCCGGGCGAACGATTCAGCGAAAACGACATCGTCCGGCTCACCGGCGCCAGTCGCACCCCCGTGCGCGAGGCGCTCAACCGGCTGGCGCGGGAAGGATTCGTGACCGTGCAGAATCGGGCGGGTTGGCGGGTTCGCGATCTGGACTTCGCCGTCTTCGATCAACTCTACGAGGTACGCACCCTGATCGAACTGTCCGTGGTCGAACGGCTGGCTGCCCGGCCCCCCCTCACGGCGCTCGATCGGCTCAATGCCACCTGGCAAGTCGCGCCGGCGGCGCGACGGCACGATGGCGAATCCGTTTTCGCTCTGGACGAGGCCTTTCATGCCGAACTTGTCGCCGCCAGCGGGAATGAAGAATTGGCCCGCATCCATCAAGGCGTGACCGAACGCATCCGCATCGTGCGCCAGCTCGATTTCACCGAACCGCACCGCATTGCAGCCACCTACGAGGAACACGGCGCCATCCTCAAGGCCATCGGTCAGCAACAGCCCGCCGAGGCCCGCCGACTGATGCAGGCCCACATCGAAACCAGCCGGCAGGAAGTGCGCAAGATCAGCCTGCATCGACTGTACGAAGCCCGCGAGCAGGCGCGGCTCAAATCCGAAAATACGCCCGAAATCATCGAACCCGCGACCGGCGGACACCGGTCAGACCACCAAAGCACACCCAATGGAGGGTTAACTCATGAAACGTCGTGACTTTATGAAGGCGCTGAGCGCCACGGGTTTATCGCTGGGCCTCGGCATGCGCGGTATCGATATCGCCGCCGCGGACGAAGGACCGATCAAGGTGGGTATTCTGCACTCGCTGTCCGGCACCATGGCAATCTCCGAGAGCACGCTCAAAGACAACATGCTCATGCTGATTGCCGAACAAAATGCCAAGGGCGGTGTGCTCGGTCGCAAGCTCGAACCGGTCGTCGTCGACCCGGCCTCCAACTGGCCGCTGTTCGCTGAAAAAGCCCGCGAACTGCTGGCCAAGGAAAAAGTCGCCGCGATCTTCGGCTGCTGGACCTCCGTTTCCCGTAAATCGGTGCTGCCGGTGGTCGAGGAACTTGACGGCATCCTGTTCTATCCCGTGCAGTTCGAAGGCGAGGAATCCTCGCGCAACATCTTCTACACCGGCGCCGCGCCGAACCAGCAGGCGATCCCGGCCGTGGACTACCTGATGAACGAGCTGGGCATCACCCGTTGGGTGCTGGCCGGTACCGACTACGTCTATCCGCGCACCACCAACAAGATTCTCGAAGCCTACCTCAAGCAGAAAGGCGTGGCCGAAGCAGACATCATGATCAACTACACGCCCTTCGGTCAGTCCGACTGGCAGTCGATCGTCACCCAGATCAAGCAGTTCGGTAGCGCGGGCAAGCCGACCGCCGTGGTCTCGACCATCAACGGCGACGCCAACGTCCCGTTCTACCGCGAACTGGCCAACCAGGGCATCAAGTCCCAGGACATCCCGGTCATGGCCTTCTCGGTGGGCGAGCAGGAACTCTCGGGCATCGACACCAAGCCGCTGGTGGGTCACCTCGCCGCCTGGAACTACTTCGAGAGCGTCAAGACCCCGGAAAACGCCGCCTTCATCAAGCAATGGCACAAGTTCACCGGCGACGACAAGCGTGTGACCAACGACCCGATGGAAGCCGAATATATTGCCTTCCACATGTGGATCAAAGCCCTGGAAAAGGCCAAGACCACCCAGGCCGACAAGATCATCGACGCGCTGATCGGCGTGGAAGTGCCCAACCTCACCGGCAGCACGGCCAAGATGCTGCCCAACCACTACATCACCAAACCGGTGCTGATCGGCGAAATTCAGGGCGACGGCCAGTTCCAGGTCGTCTGGTCCACACCCAAGCCCGTGCCCGGCGATGCCTGGTCGAACTATCTGCCCGGCAGCAAGGATCTGATCGCCGACTGGACCAAACCGATCGACTGCGGCGCCTACAACACGGTGACCAAGAAGTGCACCGGCTCCGGCGCCTAATCCGGCTCCCGGCACCCCGAACGGGTGCCCTATCCGTGACCGGACGGGCGTTCGGTCACGCATCCAAGCGCACGACGAGGATGATGCAATGACGCACACCCATCCCCCAGAAGGGGTTTCTTTCCCACAGAACGGACGACCGGCATCCGATAGACGTCGAATGCCCCGTATCGAACGGCGGACGGATACGACCGTCTGGCCGACGGCGGCTCGCCACGCAATCTGTCGGAAAGAACCGATTACACCCACCGCCCGACACCGACGAATCGGTCCGGGGCTGAGCGGGCTGCCGCCCGCCTTATCGAATACGACCCCGATCGTGATGGCCCTGGTCATCACCGCCCTGGCCGCATTGCCGGGCTGGGCACAGGCCGACTCCCCCGCCCCGACGACGACCCAAACCGCGTCGCCCCTCGCGGCACCAACCGAGACTCAATCCATCGCCTCGGCGACGGATTCGACCGCGACGACCCCTTCGATCACACCCGGCAGCCCGACGATTCAGGCCCTGACCAGCGACAGCTTCATGACCCGCAAACGGGCGCTGGACGCGCTCATGGCGCAGCCCCCGGCCGATGCCACCCCGACGCTGCGTGCGCTGGCCGACGGACAACTCTATCTCCAGGCAAAACCCGTCGCCCGCCTGGGCATCGGCACGGCGCAGAACGACATTCTCGACCCCATCACCCAACAGCCCATCGGCAAGACCACGGATGCCGGCTGGAAAACCGTGCCGATCAACAATGCCATCCGAATCAAGCTGCGCCCGCGCCTTGATATGATCGACCTGCTCTCGCCCTCGGTGGACACCCGCCGAGCCGCCGCCAACGATCTGTTCTCCGCCCGCCTGAACTCGGCCTACCTGAAGGAACTCAAGGCCCTGCGTCCGAAACTCACCGACCCGGCCGTGGCCGAACAAATCAAACAACTGATCGCGAGCCATGAACTGGTCGATGCCGATCCGGCCGTCCGCCGACAGGCCGTCGAAGACGTGGCGGGGGCGCTGGACCCCGAAATCCATCACAAACTCGAACGCATCGCGAAATCGGACCCCGACCCCACCGTGAAAGCCCTGGCCCAGAAAACCCTGCAATCGATCGATACGCAGATCGCCGGCTGGAATTTCGCGCAGAACCTCGTGTTCGGCCTGAGCCTCGGTTCCGTCCTGCTGCTGGCCGCCATCGGGCTCGCCATTACCTTCGGCGTGATGGGCGTGATCAATATGGCCCACGGCGAGCTCATGATGATCGGGGCCTACACCACCTGGCTGCTGCAACAGGTGCTGCCGAATCACCTCACGCTGGCGCTTTTCCTGGCGATTCCCACGGCCTTCCTCGTGGCCGGCGGGATCGGCGTGCTGATCGAACGAGGGCTGATCCGCTTTCTGTACGGCCGCCCGCTCGAAACCCTGCTCGCCACCTTCGGCCTGAGCCTGATGCTGCAGCAGGCCGCCCGGATCATCTTCAGCCCGCTCAACCGCGCCGTCGCCCTACCGGATTTCATGAGCAACAGCTGGGTGCTCAATCCCGTGTTCGCGGTCACCTATAACCGGCTGTATATCCTGATCTTTTCCCTCACGGTCTTTCTCGCCCTGCTGCTGGTGCTCAAGCGCAGCACCTTCGGCCTGCGCATCCGGGCGGTGGCGCAGAACCGAGCCATGGCGCGCGCCTGCGGCGTGCGCTCCGGCTGGATCGACGCCCTCACCTTCGGGCTGGGTTCCGGCATCGCGGGCATCGCCGGGGTGGCGCTGTCGCAGATCACCAACGTCGGTCCCAACCTCGGCCAGAGCTATATCGTGGATTCGTTCATGGTCGTCGTGCTCGGCGGTGTCGGCAATCTCTGGGGCACCCTCGTTTCGGCCATGGGCATCGGCGTGCTGAATAAATTCCTGGAGCCCTATTCCGGCGCCGTGCTCGCCAAGGTAGTGGTTCTGGTACTGGTCATTCTCGTCATTCAAAAACGGCCGCGCGGACTCTTTCCGCAAAAGGGCCGTGCGGCCGAGGAATAAATCATGCTGTTACGCTCCCTCCTCCCCTCAGACGCACGCAACGGATCGGCCGTCGGGCTCATGGTCATGGGCGCCATCATGCTGATGCTGATCGTCGTCGCCGCCTCGAATCTGCTCACGCCGCCGGATAGCGTCTGGCATGTCTCCACCTACACCGTCACCCTGCTCGGCAAGTTCCTCTGCTATGCCCTGCTGGCCGTATCGATCGACCTCATCTGGGGTTTCGCCGGCATTCTCTCGCTCGGTCACGGCGCGTTTTTCGCGCTCGGCGGCTATGCCATGGGCATGTATCTGATGCGGCAGATCGGCACGCGCGGCCAGTACGGCAACCCGGATCTGCCCGATTTCATGGTGTTTCTGAACTGGCACGAGCTGCCCTGGTACTGGTACGGGTTCGACCATTTCTGGTTCGCCCTGCTCATGATCCTGCTCGTACCCGGCCTGCTCGCGGGGTTGTTCGGCTGGCTGGCCTTCCGCTCGCGGGTCTCCGGCGTGTATTTCGCCATCATCACCCAGGCGCTCACCTATGCGCTGATGCTGGCCTTCTTCCGCAACGAAATGGGCTTCGGCGGCAATAACGGCCTCACCGACTTCAAGGACATCCTCGGCCTGCCGATCGCCGAGAACGGCACGCGCGTCGGCCTGTTCGTCGCCGCCGGGATCGCGCTCGTGCTCGGCTACCTGCTCGCCCGCTGGATCGTGAATTCCCGTCTGGGCCGGGTGCTGGTGGCCATTCGCGACGCCGAACCGCGCACCCGATCCTGCGGCTATCAGGTCGCGCAATACAAACTGGTCGTCTTCGTGATCTCGGCCATGCTCGCCGGGGTGGCCGGGGCGCTGTACGTGCCGCAGGTCGGCATCATCAATCCGGGCGAATTCTCGCCGCTCAGTTCCATCGAAGCCGTGGCCTGGGTCGCCATCGGCGGGCGCGGTAGCCTGTTCGGGGCCATCATCGGCGCCTTTGCCGTGAACTGGAGTAAGACCGAACTGACAACCCTAGCCCCCGACCTCTGGCCGTTCGTGCTGGGTGGGCTGTTCATCCTCGTCACCGTGTTCCTGCCCAAAGGGCTGGCCGGGCTGCTCATGCGGCGCGGCAAGAACACGTCGGGCGATTCCCAAAAAATACCGCAGGAAACACCGCAGGAAACACCGCAGGAATCCCCGCCGGATGCCCCCGAAGCCGCCAGTCCCCGCACGGACGATCCGGCCCGTACCCCATCGAGCAATCCGGAACAGGAGGCCAAGCCATGAGCGACCCGATCAGCGATCTCGTGGGCACCAACGCCGGCGCGGGCGAGCGCGTCGCGCACTATGCCCCGAACGAACCGGACGTCAGCCACGGCCCGATCCTGTACCTCGAAGACGTCACCCTCAGCTTCGACGGCTTCAAGGCCCTGAACGGCCTGAACCTCACCCTGGACGACGGCGAACTGCGCTGCATCATCGGCCCTAACGGCGCGGGCAAATCCACGATGATGGATGTCATCACCGGCCGCCGTAAACCGGACAAGGGCCAGGTCTTCTTCGGCCAGAACATCAACCTGCTGGAACTGCCGGAACACGAGATCGCCCGCGGCCTCGTCGGGCGCAAATTCCAGCGACCCACCGTGTTCGAACAGCTCGACGTGGCCGACAACCTCGAACTCACCCTCGCCGGCAAGCGATCCCCCTGGGCGGTATTGCGCGCCAAGCGCACGGCGGCGGAACGCGAGCAGATCGACGAAATCCTCGACACCATCGGCCTGCTCACTCATCGGCACAAGCTGGCGGGCACCCTCTCGCACGGCCAGAAGCAATGGCTGGAAATCGGCATGCTGCTGGCACAAAACCCACGCATCCTGCTGGTCGACGAACCCGTCGCGGGCATGACCGGCGAAGAAATGGCGCGCACCGCCGAACTGTTGGTCAGTCTCGCGGGCAAGCGCACCGTGGTCGTGGTCGAACACGACATGGCCTTCGTCCGCAAGATCGCCCGCACCGTCACCGTGCTGCATCAGGGCAGCGTGCTGGCCGAAGGCAGCCTGAGCGCCGTGCAGAACAACCCGCGCGTCATCGAGGTTTATTTGGGAGAGACACCATGCTCGACATCACCGGCCTGAACCAGTATTACGGGGGCAGCCACATCCTTAACCACGTGAACCTGAGCCTCGCCGAAGGCGAACTCGTCTGCCTGCTCGGGCGCAACGGCGTGGGCAAAACCACCCTGATGCGCGCCATCATGGGCATGGTGAACGTGCGTAGCGGCGATATCCAGTTCGACGGCACGCAAATCACCCGCCAAGCCACCGAACAGCGCGCCCGCGCCGGCATTGGTTACGTGCCGCAGGGCCGGGAAATCTTCCCCCTGCTCACCGTGGAGGAAAACCTCAAACTCGCGCTGGCCGGCCGCCGCGATGGGCTACGCAAGATTCCCGCACAGATCTACGACCTGTTTCCCGTCCTGCTGGAAATGAAACACCGGCGCGGCGGGGATCTCTCCGGCGGCCAACAGCAACAGCTCGCCATCGGCCGGGCGCTTGTCCTCGATCCGAAAATCCTGCTGCTCGACGAACCGACCGAAGGCATCCAACCCAATATCGTCCACGAAATCGGCCAGGTTCTACGCCGCCTGAATCGGGAACTGGGCCTCGGCGTACTGCTGGTGGAACAGAAACTCCCCTTCGCCCGCCAAGTCGCCGACCGATTCGCCATCATGGAACGCGGGCATATCCAGGCCACGGGTGCCATGGGAGATTTGAATGAGGAACTGGTACAGAAGTATCTGACGGTTTAGTGCGCGACGATTGCATCCGGGGTTGAGCGGAAGATCAATGGCGATCTCTGTTGACTTGGAGCGGATCACCATACAGTCGGAAACTTATGAAAGCCATTGGTCTGCTTCTCGGCCAATGCAGTCAATTTCGCCATCGTGGCAGGATGAGCGCTATACAGAGTATGCCGCCGGAAAGCCAATTTCTTGAAAAGCTGGTTCAACATACCCTGCTATAGCCAGTGTGCGGCGCTCGTTTAAATTTACGGCAGCGCCCATTATGAAACATCCCGCCTTAAGGAGACCCGGATGCAGGACCTGGACGATCAGGCGCAAAAACTAAGTGCGATTTTTCTGGATTCCGTCGCAGCCGCGCCGATGGCAGATGAAGCCACCGCGAATGAGGCCTTGGAAGGCTATCAGAGCCTTCAACACGCATCGGATCGCCTCTTCGATTTATTGATCGTCTTGGAGAATACTGGCCAAACGGTTAGCACCGTGAACGCTCTCGCCAATCATTTCTTTTTGGCTAATGTGCTGGATGGGGTGAGCGAGCCGATCGCCGAGGCGCTCAGCAACATTGCTTCTTGCCTGCCCGGAATCATTAAACCCGACGGAAAGAGGATTCCGTCCGGGCCCGTTCAACCAGGCGTACCTCCTTCTCCGCAAGTCACTGCCTTCGTGAGAGCACTCGACCATGAGTCAGCTTGGGTGGAAGCCATGCTCATAGGCCGCGCCTTCACAGTCCTCAAGCGATTTCAATTCTCGAATGCTCGCACGAAAGCGGTTGCAGAAGCAGCGACTCGGATCAAACAACTCGGCTATGCATTTTCGATCCGCTCAGGCCGATACCAGATCAGGCCTGAAGGTATCGAGAATATCGTCGGCCAAATTTGGAAATACCTCCATCGCCTAGGTTGTCTCAATGCACTATCGAATATCATGCGGGCGGCTCTTAAAACACAAGTCTACGCATACGAGCAAATACTATTCGGCAGAAAATACGCTCAAGGGCTTGGCGATCGACCGCCGGAGTTACCGATCGGGCTGCTCTATAACATAGCCGTCAAGGTACCGGCACAAGGATCCAACGAGCGCAGTGCGGAGTTCTTCTGGGACAAGGCTATCTGCCTGGCGCGCGATTTCGTGGCGATGCTCGATCTCGAACCCTACTCACAATTTGCTTTTCTGGGATTGAATACCCAAGCCTTAGAAGACGGACTGCGAGAGGTCGCTCACTACGACCACTGCTTCTCTCTTCGTCAGTGGCATCTCGGCTTCACTCCGCAGTTTCTCTCTATTTTTTTCGGCGAAAGCTTCGATGCCGACATGAAGGAGCGGTTCGGCTGGAACGTAGCAGATGCGGTGCAGCTGGCCCAGGTTCTTAAAGCTCATGCCAGCCCAGGTACTCAGGTCGTCCCAATCTCCAATTTGGTTACAACTGGCTTAGACCCGGTTGTCTTCACATCCATGTTGCCGTTCTTTGCATATAGAGAGGGAGAGGCCAACAAAAAATATCGTTCTCCATTCGGGGCAGAGGGGCCTGACGTAATCTTCAAGCCGCTCATTCAGCTCAAGGGAGGCAGCGTCGTTCTGCCGGCGGCCTCGGTACTGGGCCCAGCCCTTTTCGAAGCCACATTCGCAGCCTGGAAAACTATCAAGACAGATAAGGAAATCGCCAGTTTTAGAGGAGATGCGGCAGAGCGGCTGACGAAATATCTATTCGCCAAGCACGGGTTTCAGCCGAGCTTCGAGAGCGCGAAGTATGATCTGCGTGAGCAAGGAGCCGGCGAGTGCGATCTCGTTTTCGAGGATGAGGAAAATATTATCCTTGTCGAGTGCAAAGCGAAGGCGCTGACCCGGGGCGCCATGACTGGCATGCAAGGCGATGCGCTACTTGATTTTGCGGGGGGGTTGTTTGCGTCTCAAGCTCAGGCGCTCAGGCATGAGCGTATTTTGCGGAGTGCGGGCTCGATACATTTCAGTGACGGGTCAAGGCTTGAGTGTCGAGACAGGCGCATCACGCGTCTCACCGCGACCCTGTTGGATCACGGCGCGATTCAGGATCGGTGGATGCTTAGGAATGTCTATAACGCGTTGTTGTCGGCCCAATTCAACTGCGATCCCGGCTATACGAAAAAAAAGCAAGTCAAGGACTTCAACAGGCATCTGCGATTGTTTCAGGAAGAGACACGCCTGCTAGAGGCTGCCGGCCAAAACATCAACTCCCATCCGCTCAATGCCGCATCCGCGAGCGTGGCCCAGCTCGACGTCTTATTGGAGGGCGTAAAATCGCTTACCGAGGTTAGGACGAGGCTATCCACTCCCGTGACGTACTCTACCTTCAATGTGCTACTGGAGCACTTTTATCAACAGAAGATGCACAGCCAAGGTTAGCGTTCTTAACGTCGGCATGGGCCAAGATCGGGACCGAAGCTGAGTATGTCAGGGAAACTGTGTAAACGAGCCTTTGTTGCCCAAGTTCTTGATGACCGGTTTGGCCGAGAAGCAGTCAGTCACATCAACGAGCCCGATAGCTGTCGTAATCACCCCTAGCACGGCACCGTGATTGGGTAAGTTCTTGGCCATACCTGCTCCATTGAACATGATTCGAACCCCATTCACTCTGGGACTGCTCGATCAGTTTAGTTTGGGCATCTATACACCGACCGCTCCAACAGCCCAAACCCTCACGCATGCGGCACAAACAACTCAGTATGATCCCGCAAGAATTCCAGGAAGGTCGCGGCTACGATTGACAGGTTCTTGCCCTTGGGGCGCACCACGTACCACGCACGCATCATGGGGAAGCCCTCGACATCCAGCACGGCCAGTTCATTCTGAATCGGGTCGAAGTTGAGGGTACTGCGCGATAGCAGCGCCAAACCCAACCCCCCCGCCACGGCCTGCTTGATGGCTTCGTTGCTGCCCAGTTCCATGCGGACTTTCAGGGGGATGCCTTGTTCCTGGAACAGGCGTTCCATGGTCATGCGCGTGCCCGAGCCGTGTTCCCGCACCAGGAAGTTTTCGTCGGCCAGTGCCGTTAAAGGAATGTTCTTTTTCCCAGCCAGGGGGTGATGGGCGGGCGCGACCACGACGATGGGGTTGTCCATGAAGGGTTCGCTTTCGATGTCCCGGTCGTCGGGCGGGACGCCCATGACGTAGAGATCGTCCTCGTTGCGGGACAGGCGATCCAGCAGCCGGTCGCGGTTGACCACTTCCAGCGAGATGTCGATGCCGGGGTACTGGCTGCAGAACGGCCCGAGAATCCGGGGCATGAAGTATTTGGTGGTGGTGACCGCCGTGATTTTCAGGCGGCCCTGCTTCAGGCCCTTGAGGTTGTCGACGGCCTGTTCGAACCGGCCCCAGCTATTGAGCCAGTCCGCGCAGGTGGCGTAGAGCTCCTTCCCCGCTTCCGTCAGGAAGACCTTCTTGCCCACCTGTTCCAGCAGGGGCAGTCCCACCTGCTCGTGCAGGGCGCGGATCTGCTTGGATACCGTGGGCTGGGTCACGTGCATTTCCTCGGCCGCACGCGAGAAACTCCGCAGCCGGGCGACCGCCTCGAACGCCTGCAACTGGCGCAGGGTGACATGCATCATGATCAACTCTCCGGTTAAACCATAGCCCGCAGGATATCGTTTTCATAACGACTATTCATTTTTATTCATCGATCTTCTTGCCTAGACTCCACATCAACCGCGAAATGCCCCGGCAATCGCAGCAATTTCAAATAAATGTGGAGTCCGATGATGAAACCCGTTCACCCCAAATTTCACACCCGGTATCGAGCGCTGCCGCTCGCCCCTTGCTGCGTACGCAAAGCAGTTTAACCAGAGATGGAGGTTAACGTTATGACGAGTCCGATGCCTACCTCGCTTACCCCGGCGTTCGTGCTGGCCGCGCCCCTGCTGCTGTTGCTGGTCGGCCTGATTCCGGCCGCCTGGGCCAATGCCCGGCCGCGCACCATGGCCCGCCTGTCCGGCACCGTTGCCTGGCTGGCGTTTGTCAGTGCCATTCTGGCCGCCATCGCCCTGCCCTTCGACACGGCCCATGCCTGGCGCTTCTTCAGCATTCAGCTGCCCGGCAATATCGGTGCGTTCTCGCTGAGCACCTACGTGAACAGCGTCACGGTGATCATGCTGCTGCTGGTCTCCTTCGTCGGCGTGGTGGTCACGCGCTATGCCCGCAACTATCTGGCGGGCGATGCCGACCAAGGCCGGTTCCACAAGTGGCTGGCCCTGACGCTCACGGCCATTCTCACCCTGATCGTCTCCGGCAACCTGCTGATGTTCGCCCTGGCGTGGATGGCCACGAGCCTGAGCCTGCACCAGCTGCTGGTGTTCTACGGCAACCGCCCGGCCGCCGTGTTCGCCGCGCACAAGAAGTTCATCGCCAGCCGGATCGGCGACCTGAGCCTGCTCGTGGCGGTGTTCCTGATCGGCTTCAGCCTGCACACCCTGGAATTCGACGAGGTGTTCCACGCACTGGCCGCCATGCACGGCCCCGTGCCCACGGCCCTGAACGTGGCGGCCATGCTGATCGCGGTGAGCGCGGCGCTGAAGTCTGCCCAGTTCCCGTTCCACGGCTGGCTGATCCAGGTGATGGAAGCGCCCACGCCGGTTTCCGCCCTGCTGCACGCGGGCATCGTGAACGCCGGGGCGTTTCTGGTGATTCGCATGAGCCCGGTGATGTCCCATTCCGAACTGGCCCTGGGCACCCTGGCGATCATCGGCCTCGTCACCCTGGCCCTGGCCTCGCTGGTGATGCTCACCCAGACCAGCATCAAGGTATCGCTGGCGTGGTCCACCACGGCGCAGATGGGTTTCATGCTGCTGGAATGCGGTTTGGGCCTGTATAGCCTCGCCATGCTGCACCTCGTGGCCCACTCCCTGTACAAGGCCCATGCGTTCCTAGCCTCCGGCAGCGGCGTGGATGCCTTCCGGGCACCGGCCATTCCCTACGCGGCCAATGAGTTCCGGATCGGCCGCCTGCTGGGCGCGCTGGTGATCGGCGGGGCTATGACCCTGGCCGTCGGTACCGCCTTCGGCATCACCGTCACCGGCGAACCGGCCCTGCTGGCCGCCGGCACCATCGTGGCCATCGCCGTCACCCAACTGCTGTTGCAGTCGGCCGGTGCCATCAGTGGAGGGGCATTGCTGCTGCGCGGTCTCGGCCTGAGCGCCGTCGTCGCGGTGGCCTACTTCACGCTGCACGCGCTGTTCGAGCTGCTCCTGAAAGGCAGCGTGCTGCCGGTGCAGCAGGCGCCCGGCACCTTCGAATACGCGCTGGCGCTGGCCGTGATCGGCGTGTTCCTCGCCCTGCTCGTGCTGCAGCAGCTACTCAAGCACAACCCGGCCGCCCTGGGCGAGGGTCTGTACATGCATCTCTACAACGGCCTGTATATCGACGTGTACATCAGCCGGTTGCTGGATCGCGTCTGGCCGAGCCCGCGGCTTCAGCCGGAAGCGGAGCCGACCCCCTTCGCCCCTGTCAATTCCCACGGAGGTTGATCATGAACACGAACGACGACGCCATTGTCCTGACGCGCCCCAACACCGAGGCCACGCCCATGAACACCCCGGATCGGAACACTTCGGAAATGACTACGCCGGCAACGCCCTCAACACAAGTCGCGGGCAACATGCCCCCGCGGGATGCCGACGAACTGAACCGACGCATCGACGCCGCCTGCGGCCGCATCGCGCCCCTGTGGCCCCTGAAGCACTTCGTCGCCGTCAACCCGTTCTTCGGGCTGCGGGACCATGGCTTTCAGGAAGCTTCCGACACCTTGGCGCGGATCACCGGCAACGGCCTGTACATGTCGCGTACCTACTACCGCGAACAGCTGGCCAGCGGCCGCATCACCCGCGACGACCTGCGTCAGGCCATCGACCGCTGCGGCAGCCGTCTCGACGTGAATACCGTCGAACGCACCCTAAACTTACCGGCCCCGCGCCCGAAGCTGGGCATGGCGCCGGTGAGCGAGGTGCTGGAGCGGGTGGAGGGCGGCCTGTGGTCGAGCTTCGTGACCGAGCGGATCAGCCTTCATTGCGCGGCCTACTTCGACCTTGGTCAGGCCATCGTCGCCATGCCGTGGCGCAACCTGCCCCTGTACGAATCCTGGCGCAAGGCGGCGGCCATCGATCTGAGCCCGGCGATGATGGGCCTGACGGACTTCCGCGCCGCCGTCGCCAAACTGCCGGCCGATCCGCGCGATGCCATCGCGATGGCCATCGACCGGCTGGGCATCCCCGATGCGGCCGTGGAGCGCTACCTGCACGCCTCGCTCATGAGCATCGGCGGTTGGGCGGCCTGGGCGCGTTACCTGCGCTGGCAGGCGGAACTGGCCGGCCGGAAGGACGACGCCATCGTCGATCTGCTCGCCATCCGCCTGATGTGGGACATGCTGCTGTTCGAAGCGAAGCAGTCCCCCGCCCTCGTCGCCCGCTGGCGGGAGATGCTGGCCGCCAGCATGCGGCCACCTTCGGCCAAGCGCCGGGCGGCGGCGGAGATCGACCGCATCCTGCTGAGCGCCATGGAAATCGGCTTCCAGCGCAGCGTGATCGCCGGCCTGACCAGCGCCACGATGCCGACCCGGCCCGTACGCCCGGCGGCGCAAGCGGCCTTCTGCATCGACGTGCGCTCCGAGGTGTTCCGCCGCTCGCTGGAAACCGTGGCGCCGGCCGTGCAGACCGTCGGGTTTGCCGGCTTCTTCGGCATCTTCATCGAACACGTACCGCTCGGCGCCGGCAAGGGCCGCAGCCACGTGCCGGTGATCTTCAACCCCGGCTACTGCATCCAGGATCGGGTGAAGGGCGGCAATGCCGACACCCTGCAGGCGGAACGCCGCAAGAAGATCGGCGCCTACAAGGCCTGGAAGGGCTTCAAGCTCTCGGCGGCCTCCTGCTTCTCGTTCGTGGAGGCCACCGGCCTGAGCTACGGCCTCAAGCTGCTCACGGACAGCTTCGGCTGGACGCGGCCGGTGCCGGACCCGCATAGCCAGGGTCTGGCCAAGGAGGACGTAGCACGGATCGGCCCGACGCTGGAAGCCGTGCCCCACGCATCCTGCGGTACCCATGGCGCCGACGCGGGCATTCCGGCGGAAGATCGGGTCGACCATGCCGAACGCATCCTGCGGGCCATGGCCATGACCGGCAACTTCGCCCGCCTGGTCCTGCTCGCGGGTCACGGCAGCAGCACGGTGAA
This sequence comes from Halothiobacillus diazotrophicus, assembly GCF_001663815.1. Taxonomy (NCBI): domain Bacteria; kingdom Pseudomonadati; phylum Pseudomonadota; class Gammaproteobacteria; order Chromatiales; family Halothiobacillaceae; genus Halothiobacillus; species Halothiobacillus diazotrophicus. Next base: position 19,589 of record NZ_CP016027.1, on the reverse strand, counting down.
CAACCCGCATGCCACGGGCCTGGACTGCGGCGCCTGCGCCGGCCAGACCGGCGAGGCCAGCGCGCGGGTGGTGGCCGCCCTGATGAACGATCCCGACGTGCGCCGTGGACTGACCGGTCGCGGCATCGTGATCCCCGAGGACACCTGGTTCCTCGCCGGTCTGCACGACACCACCACGGACGAGCTGCGTCTGTTCGATACGGATGACGTACCCGCCGATCTCGAAGACGACCTCACCTGGCTGAAACAGTGGCTGGCACAGGCAGGCGACTTGGCACGCATGGAGCGTTCCGCCCTGCTCGGCACCGAAGGCCTGACCGATCGCGGCGTGGCGCAGGACATGCTACGGCGCAGCCGCGACTGGTCCGAAGTGCGGCCCGAGTGGGCGCTGGCCAACAACGCCGCCTTCATCGCGGCGCCGCGGACGCGCACGGCGGAGATGGATCTGGGCGGCCGCGCCTTCCTGCACGACTACGTCTGGCAGAAGGACGAGGGTTTCAAGATCCTGGAACTGATCATGACCGCGCCGATGGTGGTGGCCAACTGGATCAACATGCAGTACTACGGCTCGGTCGTGGACAACCGGCGCTTCGGCAGCGGCAACAAGGTGCTGCACAACGTGGTCGGCGGGGCCATCGGCGTGCTGGAAGGCAACGGCGGGGATCTGCGGGTCGGCCTGTCCCTGCAGTCGCTGCACGACGGCAAGCGCTGGGTGCACGAGCCGCTGCGCCTGTCGGTGTTCCTCGAAGCGCCGCAGGAAGCCATCGACGACGTCATCGCCCGCCACGAGCTCGTGCGGCAACTGGTGGAAAACGGCTGGCTGCACCTGTTCCGCATCGGCGATGATCGGGAGGTGTATCGCCGTCTGCCTGGCGGCAGCTGGGAGCGCAGCGATACGGCCCTGATGGCTGCCGCCTAACCGGTATGCCGGTTGCCCGCGTGGCAGACCGGATGCAAAAAGGCCGCCCGCACGATCGCCCGCACGATCTCGTGGGGCGGCCTTCTTCGTTTCAGGTCTTCGTTTCAAGTCTTCATATTCGGGGCAGGAGAAGATTGTTCCGACGCCCGTCGCGTCGTCGGGGACGAACTTCAACCCTCGATCGTCTGAATAATCCGCGCCAACACGGCTTCGGCGGCCTCGTAGTCCAGTTCGCTCACCAGTTGGAACAAGGTCTGAACCTCGACTTTGTCCACGCGATTCTTCAGCAGGCGAAGCAGCTCGTCCTTGCGCTCGTGGGAGACGATGACCGACTGATGCAGCAGAGAGCCCAACTCCCTGAGCGCGCGCAGCCGCTCAGCATCGCTGACGCGTTGATCGCCTTCCGATTTCGATGACTCGGCACCGGACTGACCGCCGGTACCGGTCGACTGGGTGATCCTGTCCAGAACCGTCACGACCTGCCGGGTGAAGATGGCATGCGCGGCTTCCAGACTGCCACGTTGCGCGTCCGGCTCCTTCAGCAGCGACTCCAGATCGCGGGCCGCCTCGAACAACAGATGCGCACCGATCGTTCGCGACAGGCCCTTGACGGTATGCGCCACGCGGCACGCTTCATCCCACTCTGCCTGTTCGATCAGCATATCCATCTTGCTGGCCACCTGACCGAAATCCCGCAGAAAACCGCTCAACACGCGGCGCATCAGCACCCAATCGCCACCCAGATCCGCGACGGCTGCCCGCAGATCAAGACCGGGCACCTCGAACGCCCCCTCATTGGCGCGCGCCGCCGATGTCGGCAGATCGGAACCCGACGCATCACAATGCAGAGCGGCCGCGTCGAATGCGTTCGATATTCCAGGCCCGTCGCTGGCGAAATCCGGGGATTGATCAAGACTCAGGCCGGTTGCGTGGTCTTTGGGACGCTCGCCATCCTCACGCGGTGGAATCCAGGTAAGCAACGCCTGCCTCAGCAGTTCGATGTCGATCGGCTTGGTGATGTGCCCGTTCATGCCGACCGATTCGGTGAGCGCTCGATCCGAACGCTGTGCCGCCGCCGTCATAGCCACGATCGGTAATTGCTTGCCCTTGGGCATCTGACGGATGCGCCGGCAGGCCTCGAGCCCGTCCATCACCGGCATCTGGAGGTCCATGAGCACGATGTCGTAATCGAAACGCATCAATTGATCGACGGCCTGTTGACCGTTTTCCGCCAGGTCGACGACCAGCCCCATCTTCTCGAGAAAAGCCCGCGCAATGAATTGGTTGGTCGGATTGTCCTCGACCAGAAGAACCCGCGCACCATGGATTGCTGCCGTCTGCTCGTAGAGCGACTCTCCCATGTTTTCGGGAATTTCCGCCAGATCGGGTTTCAACTGGTTCTGGATCGAGATGATCAAGTCGAAGAGGCGCGAGGGCGTGACGGGTTTTTCCAATAGGGCATCCAGGTGCACCAGCTTGGACGTTCTATGCACGTATTCGTGACCGAAGGCGGTCGCCAAGATCAGCATAGGCATCTGGGCAATCTCCTTGCGGCTGACCATGTCATGAATTTGTTCGGCCATGGCGATGCCGTCCATGCCCGGCATTTTCCAGTCAATGAGAAACAATTCGAAGGGCACTCCTTTCTGCTGGGCGGAACGGGCCATGGTCAGGCCGCTTTCCGCATCGTAGGCACCCGCCACCTCGAGACCCCAGTTCTGCAGCATTTCGGTCAAAATCGAAACCGAAGTCGGATTATCGTCGACCACGAGCACTTTCATGGGCCGCAACTGACCGGGCTCGCGGCTGGGATGGGGGCATCGCTCGGATTCACGGACCATGCGCACCGTGAACCAGAACGAGGACCCCTCGCCGGCAGTACTCGTGACATCGATTTCGCCCCCCATCAGAGTAATGAGGTGCTGCGCAATCACCAACCCCAATCCACTCCCGCCATAGCGGCGGGTGATCGACGCATCGGCCTGCTGGAAAGCCTGAAACAGCTTTTTGAGTTGGGCACTGGTCATGCCGATGCCCGTATCCTGTACGCGGAAGTGGAGCAACACCGAATTGCCCTCATCCGCCTCTGAGGGCATATCCGCGGAAACGCTGACCTGCACGCTGCCCTGATCGGTAAACTTCACGGCATTGCCGATCAGGTTGTTCAGCACCTGCGACAGTCGGAGCGAGTCGCCATGAAGATGGAGCGGAACGCAAGGCGCGACATCCAGCAACAGTTCGAGCCCCTTCTGCTCGGCATTGAAGCTGAACAGGGAAATCGAGGTATCCAACAAGTCGTCCAGATCGAACGAGACGGGCTCCAGTTCCACGCGTCCGGATTCGATCTTCGCAAAGTCGAGGATGTCGTTGAGGATACGCAACAGGGCGTTGGACGAATCCAGCAATTTGTTGAGATAGTCGCGCTGACTGTTGCTCAGCGGCGTGTCCTGCAGCAGCCGCGCCAGTCCGAGAATCCCATTGAGGGGCGTGCGGATTTCATGACTCATGTTGGCCAGGAACTCGCTCTTGGCCCGATTGGCGGCATCCGCGGCATCGCGCGATATGCGCATTCCCTCCGCCTGCTTGTGCTCGGTGAGGTCCCGATCGATCCGCACATAGCCCTTGAGTTCGCCCGCCTCATCCTCGATGGCCGACAAGGCCACCTGGGCGCAGAAGCGCGTCCCGTCGCGACGTACCTGCCATGATTCCGTTTCCGCCACACCCTGTTGCCGTGCTTGCGCCAGCATACCGGCGGTCGTCCCGTCCTCGGTGTCTTCCGGCGCGCTCAGTCGCGTGAAATTCTGACCGACGATTTCCTCCGCGCCATAGCCATAGAGCCGCTCGGAGCCGGGATTCCAGTTGAGAACATTCCCGGAGGGATCCAGCATGAAGATGGCATAGTCACGGATATTGGACGTCATCAGGCGGAAGCGTTCCTCACTGGCCTTCAGCGCGGCTTCATCGGCCTTGCGTTCGGAGACGTCCGCCAGGACCACGGTGACGTACTGGCGGCCCTGCTGCTGCATGGGCCCCAACCCCACGTCGACAGGGAACTCGCTACCATCCTTGCGTAACGCAAACAGTTCGAGCCCGCGCCCCATTTCCCGATTCTGCGGATCTCGGGCAAACCCCTGTCGAAGAGCGACGTGGCCACCGCGATAGCGCTCGGGGATCAGGTCCTCCACCGTCAATCGGGTCAACTCGGCGACCGAGTAACCGAACAGCTCGCTGGCATTCTCGTTGGTTTTGACGATACGCCCCGCCTCGTCGATCACCAGTACCCCATCGGGCATGGCATCGATGACGGCCTTGGCGAAATTCTCGCTGGCCTGTAATTGACCGGTCAGTGCGGCGTTTTCCTGCTCCCGGTGCTGAATACCGTTGCGCATGTCCGAGAAGGCGGACAGCAGGACCGACAACTCCCCGACAGGCGCTTCAGGCAACTCGAAATCGTACTCGCCCCGGCCGATGCGGCGCGCCAACTGGGTCATGTTGTGCAACGGTGCAAGCATCCGGTGCAACATCACGATCACCAGCCCCATGAGCAGAAGGGAAATGGCGATCAGCCCGCCGATCATCGGTCCGACCCGATGGAGCACAGCCTGATTAATCTGTTTTTCGGTGATGGCGACTACCAGCGTCAGATATCGGGACGGATCCAGAGGATCGAAATACAGACGATCGGCCATGGCGTAGGCGGCACCGGAGGCCAGATTGACCCGGGTCAGTTCGGGGGAACGCATGGGGAAGGTATTGTCCGAAGTGCCCGCTGTATCGGGTGCGCCACCCTGTATGGAACGGAGATCGGCGAGGTCGTTGCTCAACAGATAGCGATGCCCCAGATCGAAACCGAAGGTGCGCGTTTCATCGGGATGAACCAGAAAATCGCCTCGCGCATTGGCCAGGAACACCAGCGCACGATCCGTGGCATCCTGCGTCAAACCATCCAGAAACGGACCGATATCGACATTGATGACCAGCATGCCGAAGCGGCGACCTTCACTATCGAAAACAGGGGTGATCAGTCGCTGGGTCCGAATATGCGGAACCTGAACCTTGCCATGCTCGTAGTTCAGTCCGATCGGCGACAGATACACCTGTCCCTTCAGCAGCTTCTCTCCTATCTGGACATAGTCCCGATCGCCCTTACGCTGGAGGTCCTTCGTATCGACGATGCGCGGTCGTCCCCCCGCGCGCTCGACCCGGACCACTTCGCGCCCCTGATCGGCGAGACCGATCAGACGCAGTTGAACGTAGTTCGGGTGGGCTGCGGCCAGAGCCAGAAACAGTTTTGCGAGCCGCTGCCGGGCTGCCTCGACGGACACATCGGATGAAGATTCCGTCGAGGACGACATGAGGTTCACGAGTTGGTGCAGTGTCGGCACCTTGGAGAGAAACGTAATATCCTGCTCGCCGTCGTGCAGATGCTGAAGGAACAGTTTTTCCTTGTTCTGCAACAGGTTCACGATCCGGAGCGACTGGGTCTGCAGGTGATTTTCCCGCACCGTCTTCCAGAAGAACCATCCCAGGATGATCGTCCCCACGATGATCAGTGTCGCCGCAGACCACAGGATGCGGTTACGAATCGATCCCCGGGGCATCGACCGATCGGGTAAGGGCACTTCGTTCAAATCCATGACCTACTCCTCGAACTTCGTTGCGAAGCCGACTTCTTTATCATTCGCGCTGCAATACCACGCTGTCTGTGCATCGGCCTATTTTCGCACCCTGACGCATCCGCCCATGACGCGACTCAAGTGCCTTCGGGCAGCGGACACACCACCCGGTTCCGTCCCTGCTGCTTGGCCTGGTAGAGGGCCTGATCCGCCGCCGCCAGCAGACGCTCCGGCGTCAATTCGTCGGTCTGCCGACTCGTGGCACAACCGATGCTCACGGTGACGTGGCGTGCGGTGGTGGAGTGCGCATGAGGAAGGTTCAGGGCCTCGATCGTCACCCGGATACGCTCGGCGATGATCTGTGCGCCGGTAATGTTGCAGCCCGGCAGGATGACGGAGAACTCCTCGCCCCCGTAACGCGCGACGAAATCCCCGGGCCGCATGGGCATCATCGCCAGCACGCCGCCAATCTGTCGCAGACACTCGTCCCCGGCGCCGTGCCCGTAGTGATCGTTGTATTCCTTGAAATGATCGACATCGATCATCAACAGCGACAGGGCCATCTTGTTGCGTTGCGCGCGCCGACATTCGTTTTCCAGCACCTCGTCCATGTGGCGACGATTGGCGATGCCCGTCAGTCCGTCGATGAACGCCCGCGATTCGAGCAGATCGCTGTGCAGTTTCAGCCGCAGTTGCGCGCTCACCCGCGCCAGCACGATCGGGATCTGAAACGGCTTGGAAATGAAATCGACACCGCCGACCTGATAACCGCGGATCTGATCCTCCATGTCGCTACGGGCGGTGATGAACATGACCGGAATGTTGCGCGTATCGGGGTTTTCCTTCAGCCGACGGCAGACCTCGTAGCCATCCATGCCCGGCATCATCACGTCCAGCAGGATCAGATCCGGTTTCTCGGGCCGGTTCGCCATCTCCAGGGCCTTTTCCCCGTTGGTGGCGAACTTGACGGTGTACTCGCGCGACAGGGCACCCGCCAGCACCTCGATATTGGTGGGCGTATCGTCGACCACGAGAATCTGTACCGGATTGCCGCCCTTGATGCCGACGGCACGCCGTGTGGATGCGGAAACGTTGATCTGGGTCGGGGACTTGTTGTGCGCCACGCGAATGCCCACCTGCTGCTGCAGGCTGTCAAGTCGGGACAGAATCTGGGTACGCACATTCAACAGCTTCTTTGCCATCGCGGCAGCCGGCGTCAACTCGCCACAGTCCTTCAGTCGCACGATCTCCGTGCCGAGTTCGTGCAGCGCCTTGTGCACGGCTTCCAGTTCGATGAATTCGTCCAAGTCGCCGTAGCGTGCCTGCCCCTCGTGGTAATACCAGCGACCGAAGCGGCACTGATGGTGGTCGCTCAGCTCGCCGGGCTGGAAATTCAAATCCTTGCCTTCGAGATAACCGAGAATCTGATCCACGTAGATACACTGATCGGAACGGGCCATCAGCAGCGGCAGATCGTCCATGTCCCAGGGCATGTCGTCCCAGGCCGCCCATTCGGCATCCGGTTCATAATTGGCCACCCAATCGGCCACGTCCTCCGCCGGCATGGGGCGGGCGATGCCATATCCCTGGGCGATGTTGCACCCGAGACGCATCAGCAGAGCCCCCTGCGCGGCAGTTTCGACCCCCTCGGCCACGACCACGCGCCGGAAGGCATGCGCCAAACCGATCACGCCGGAGACGAGCAGGCGGTCATCCTCCTCCGTCAGCAGATCGCGCACGAAGCTCTGATCGATTTTCAGGACGTCGGCAGGAATCTGGCGGAGATAGGCAAGCGAGGCATAGCCGGTGCCGAAGTCATCGAGGGAGAAAGTGATGCCCTTCTCCCGACAGGCATCGATGAGCGCACGGATGACCGCCGTATTTTCCAACGCGGCCGATTCCAGAATTTCGAGCTCCAACCGGCTGGGATAAGCATCCGGCTCATCGGCAAGACACTGGTTGAGCACCTGCAGGAAATCGGGGTCAAGCAGCTGCCGGGGGGCGATATTGATACTGACGACGAGATCGAGATTCTGTTGCTGCCAGATGAGGATCTGCCGCAATGCCTCACGGATGACCCAGGTACCGATATCGACGATCAGGTCGTCGTGCTCCGCGACCGGCAGAAAGGCACCGGGTGCCAGAATGCCCAGCTCCGGATGCGCCCAGCGCAACAGCGCCTCGACGCCGATAACCCGTCCGGTCCGCATGTTGACCTTTGGTTGGTACACCAGGCGTAGCTCATTGTTCTTGACGCCCTCCGCGAGACGAGCGAGCAATGACGCATCACCGGTCGATTCTTGCATGTATATCGGCCCCGTCTTCCCTGTTCTTACCGTCCGAGCGTATCAAGCCTTTCTGGATAGGGAAAGATATTAAAAAACAATAGGAATAGCCTTGAATACGAATCCCGGATTGCCAAACGCCGATCCCGATCACCGGTGAACGGCCAATCCAGCTACGCGTACCTCAAGGCCGCACCAGGTAATCCAGCAGTTGGACCATCAATGCCTGATTCTGCAGATAGCTGCTGGCCGGCTCGTCCAACTGGGTGACGGCTTTCGCCACGAAGGGGGCTTCGACCAGTTCGTCGCCACCATGCATGACCAGATCCTCGACCGTCCCCGCCGTCATCTCCAGGTGAAACTGCAGACCGACCACCCGGTCGCCGTGGAGAAAGCCCTGATTCACGCACGCCGCGCTGCTGGCCAGCCGGATGGCGCCCTCGGGCAGATCGAAGGTTTCACCATGCCAGTGGTAGACCCGGCGTGGTGACTTGGCATCCGGCCAGATGACCCGGGCATTTTCCGACCAATGCACGGGCCACCAGCCGATTTCGACATGCGGATTGCGGCGCACGGCCGCACCCAGCTGCTCGGCGATGAGTTGCGCCCCCAGACAGATGCCGAGCATCGGGCGTCCGGCATCCAGAACCCGGCGAAGATACTGTTTCTCGGGAGCCAGCCAGGGATGCAGGTGGGTATCGTGCACGCTCATCGGCCCACCCAGCACGATGACGAGATCCAGACTGTCCGGTTCAGGCAGGGTCGCATCGTGCGGTTCGAACTGGGGAATCACCCGAACATCGGCCGATCGGCTTTCGAGCCACGGCGCCAGCGCCCCCAGACCTTCGAACGATTCGTGCTGAAACACCAGAACCTGCATGCGCACCTCCCGAAAATTTCTCTATACCGGCCCGCCCCGTCGGCGCGGCCACCACCCCATCGTGATTGATGCGGCCCCTCTTTCATAGCCGATCCCGAGCCACTTTGCCGACATCTGCCTGACCCGAAAAAGAAAACGGCGTCAGGGCGCCCTCCCGCCCATTTTTGTAGCAATTGTAATTATTAGTTCAAGAATGATTCACGGTTCCATCACGAGACTGTCATCCCCCGGACAGAGGATCGCCGGGCACGGAACGATTCCGTGCGCGCACTTTGCACGCGGCAAAGGGAGCCTGAACCCCGATCGGGGCATGCGCAGGCTCGTCGATCCCATCGCTCGATCAATGAACCGAAACCCAAAGGAGAGTCCCCCATGAAAATGCGGCAGTGGAATACGCGGAAATGGCCGAAAATATCGGTCCTGGCATTGAGCCTGGCCCTGGTCGGCCAGTACAACATGGCCTATGCCCTGGGCGGTCAGGGTGACCGGGACGATGCGTCCGAACACACCCGCACCCCGATCAAGCACCTGATCGTGATCATCGGCGAGAACCACACCTTCGACAATCTGTTCGGCGGCTACAAGCCCCGCCATGGCCAGACCATCGACAACCTGCTCTCCGAAGGCATCATCAATGCCGACGGCACGCCCGGCCCGAATTTCGCCAAGGGCGCGCAACAGCAGGCATCCGACAACGCGATCTACATGATCGATCCCGTCCTGACCGGCCCCTACAACCCGCTGCCGCAGCCGGCCACGACCTATGCCATCGGCCAGCCGCCGCGCGTGGCCGATGCCCGCTTCCCGGCGGACCTGCCCAACGGTCCGTTCCAGATCACCAAGTACGTGCCCTACGATTCGCATACGGGCGATCCGATGCACCGTTTCTACCAGATGTGGCAGCAGTATGACCAAGGCCGCAACGACCTCTACGTCTGGGTCGACAAGACCGTCGGCATCGGCCCGCAAAACAGCGCCCCGGCCCCCACGCCGGCCGATACCTTCCAGGGCAGCGAGGCCATGGGTTTCTACAACATGAGCACGGGCGACGCACCGCTGTTCAAGGCCATGGCGGATCACTACGCGATCAGCGACAACTATCACCAGGCGATCATGGGCGGCACCGGCGCCAACTTCATCGCCATCGTGACGGGTGACGTGGCTTACCACAACACGGACGGCCAGCCGGACATGCCCCCCGCGAACCAGATCGAAAACCCCGATCCGCAGCCGGGCACCAACAATTTCTACACCCAGGACGGCTACCACGGCGGTTCCTACTCGAACTGCTCGGATATCAACCAGCCGGGCGTGGCGCCGATCATGAACTACATCAATTCTCAGCCGGGCAAGGCGTTCAACCACGGCAACTGCGCGCCGGATACCTACTACCTGCTGAACAACTACGGCCTGGGCTACACGGCCTCCGGCACCGCCAAGCCGCTGGGCGCCGATCAGTACACCCTGCCGCCGCAGACCATGCCGACCATTGCCGATGCCCTGTCCGCGAAAGGGGTTTCCTGGAAGTGGTATAGCGGCGGTCGCAACGACGGCATCAACACGACCAACGAGTACTGCAGCATCTGCGACCCGCTCACGGGCTTCAAGAGCATCATGACGACCTCGCTCAAGGACAATCTGCAGGACGTCACGCAGTTCTACAAGGACGTGACCCACGTCGATACGCTGCCGGCCGTGTCCTTCATTCGTCCTTTCGAGAGCAAGGCAGGTCACCCGGCCGATGCCACCGTGCCGGACTTCGAGAAGTTCGTGGCGGACATCATCCAGCGCGTGAAGAGCGACAAGAAGGCTTGGGCCTCGACCGCGATCGTCATCACCACCGACGAAGGCGGCGGCTACTACGATTCCGGCTACATCCAGCCCATCGACTTCTTCGGCGACGGCACGCGGATTCCGCTCATCGTCGTGTCGCCGTTCGCGAAGAAGGGCCATGTGGACCACGTCTACAACGACCATGCCTCCATCCTCAAGTTCATCGAGGAGAACTGGGGCCTGAAGCCGCTCTCGGCCCGCAGCCGCGACAACCTGCCCGACCCGATCGCGAGCCGGCGCAATCCCTATGTGCCGCGCAACCGGCCGGCCATCGGCGATCTGATGAGCCTGTTCAATTTCGGCCACGACCGGGACGATCTGCGGGCAGCCGCGTTTCACCCGCATGAGGGCAACGACGACTGACGATCGGGCAGGTACCCGCCCGAAAGGACTGAGCCCTGCTCCGGGCGACTGACGGATCGTTGATAAACCAAAGGCCAGGGTCTCCCCTGGCCTTTTTCATGGCGACGACCGTGGCCGGATGCCTCGGACTCAGTCGGTGACGATGCGCTGCACCCGCCCGCTCATCTGGCACATCAGCTCGTAGCTGATGGTGCCGGATCGCCCTGCCACCGCATCGATCGGCAGCTGCGCACCCCAGCATTCCACTTCATCGCCGACCTGGGCCTGGATGCCGCGCAGGTCGATGGTGACAAGGTCCATCGACACCCGACCGATCACGGCGGCGCGCTGACCGTTGACGACGATCGGCGTGCCGTCCGGCGCATGACGGGGATAACCGTCGCCATAACCGATCGCCGCCACGCCGACGGGCATCGTTTCCGGGGCCACGAAGCGCCCGCCGTAGCCGATGGGCTCGCCGGCCCGCAGGGTACGCACGGCGATCAGGCGCGTGGTGAGCGTCATCACCGGGCGTAGCCCATGATCCGTCGCCGTACCGGTGACGAAGGGATTGCCACCATAGAGCATGATGCCGGGCCGCACCCAGTCGCCACCCGCCTCCGGGAACGCGAGCAGTCCGGCCGAATTGCAGAGACTGGTTTCGCCCGAAAAATCGTCGAGGGATGCCAGCGCGCTACGGAAGGTAGCGATCTGGGTGTCGGTGGGGCTGCGGTCCGGTTCGTCGGCCCGGGCGAAATGCGTGAGTACCCCGGGATGGGGGCGGATGCCGCGCAGCCCGCGCAATCGGGCATAAGCCTCGGGCAGCTCCGCCGGTGTGAAGCCGACCCGGTGCATGCCGCTGTCGAGCTTGACCCAGGCCGTGAGCGGCAGGCCGAAGCCCACGGTACCGACCGCCGCGATCTGGCTCTCGTGGTGGAAGACCGGTTCCAGGAACCGCTTCGCCGCGCGCCGGGCCTCGGCCTGGCTCGTCACGCCCTGCAGCACGACGATCCGGAGGGTGACGCCCGCCTGACGCAGGGCCTCGCCCTCGCCCAGGCTCGCCACCATCAGGCCATCCACCGATTCGCGCAGGGTTTCCGCCACCGTAGCCGCCCCATGGCCGTAGCCGTCGGCCTTCACGGCCGCGAGGATCTTTCGATCTCCGGCGGCCCGTCGGGCGATTTCGGCATTATGGCGCAGGGCGGAACGGTCGATCCGCAGCTCCGCTCGCCGCATCAATGGTAGCCCTCGGGCATCACGTCGTTGGGGATGTAATCCTCGAAGCGGGTGTTCTGACCCCGGAAGGTGAGCACTACGGTGCCGATCGGGCCGTTACGCTGCTTGCCGATGATGATCTCGGCCATGCCCTTGTGCGGCGACTCCTTGTCATAGACCTCGTCGCGGTAGATGAACACGATCACGTCGGCATCCTGCTCGATCGCGCCCGATTCGCGCAGATCCGACATCACCGGGCGCTTGTTGGGCCGCTGCTCCAGGGATCGGTTGAGCTGGGACAGCGCAATCACGGGCACGTTGAGTTCCTTGGCGATCGCCTTGAGGGACCGGGAAATCTCCGAAATTTCGTTGGTGCGGTTTTCCTTGGTGCCGGGCACCTGCATGAGCTGCAGGTAGTCGACCACGATCACGCCCAGATCGCAGTTGCGCGCCAGTCGGCGGGCGCGGGACCGCAGATCGCTGGGCGAGAGCGCCGGCGTATCGTCGATGTGGATTTCGGTCTGGCTCAGGATGCCCACCGCCGAGGTGAGCCGGTGCCAATCATGATCATCCAGCCGGCCGGTCCGCACCTTGGTCTGATCCACCCGGCCGATGGAGCTCAGCATACGCAGGGCGAGCTGCTCGCCGGGCATTTCCATGGAAAACACGGCCACGCCCTTGCCCCCGGAGATGGCGACGTTCTCGGCGATGTTCATGGCGAAGGTGGTCTTGCCCATGGAGGGACGACCGGCCACGATCACGAGATCCCCCGGCTGAAGGCCGGAGGTCATCTCGTCGAAATCCTTGAAGCCCGTCGCATTACCGGTAATGGCTTCCTCGCGCTCGAAGAGTTCGGCGATCCGGTCCATGGCGCCGGTCATCAGATCCTTGATCGGCCGGAAACCGCGCTTGACGCGCTCGCCCTCGTCGGCGATGGCGAAGATCTCCCGTTCGGCGTAATCCAGCACGTCGGTGGCGGCCCGGCCCTCGGGCCGGTAGCCCATCTGGGCGATCTGCGTGCCGACGTCGATCAGTTTCCGGAGCACCGCGCTTTCCCGGATCATCAGGGCATAGGCGGCGATGTTGGCGGCCGTCGGCACCGCTTCCACCAGCTCGGCCAGATACGAGACGCCCCCGGCCTCTTCCAGCAGTTCGCGCTTGGCCAGCCACTCGGCCACCATGACGGCATCGAAGGGCTTGTTTCCCTCGGACAGCCCCGTGATCGCGGTATAGATATGGCGATGATCGGCCCGGTAGAAGTCGTCCGGCTGCAGGATGTCGCTGACCTTTTCCAGCGCCAGGTGATCGAGCATCAACCCACCCAGCACCGCCTGCTCCGCTTCCTGCGAATGCGGGGGCATGCGCACGTTGGCAAAGCTGCTGAGGGCGTCACTCCGGGCATCGCTCTGTGTCGCATCCCGAGTCTCACTCTGGGTGGCGGGCACGGCGTGCGGTTTGAAGGGCGGGGAAAAGGATGACGACATAGGGCTCGATCGGTCGGATTTAGCGGGTAAATATCATAACCGAACAACCGGGCAGCATCGGGGTGAACGCGCAAAAAAACCCGCCCGGAAGATCGTTCCGAGCGGGCAAGGGGTGAAGCGACGCGGTGTGATGGATCGGGCCGACAGACAGCGGTGCGTTTACAGCTTCGTCACGGTGCCGGTCGCCGGATCCAGCGTGAATCGTTGCCGGGAGAACTGCTGCGCGAGCGTGGTCGATGCCGTGAGGTCCGTCGACACGGCCGCCTGATCGATGAGCAGATAATCCACGGTGGTCTGCGTTGCATCGACGGAAAACACCATGATCCCGTGGTGCGTCGTGTCGGCGTAGACGATGGGTTCGTCCGTGGGGCGGAATACTGCAGGGTCTGATCGAGCCCGGTCACCAGCGCCTGGTTCGCCGCTGCCTTCTGGGCATCGGTCAGCCCCGTGAGGGACGAGATCGCCCCGGCCACGAAGTTGTTGAAGGTGCCGGAACTGAGCGCCGGACCGGTGAAATCGGCCACCGGCATGGCCATCGTGCTCGTCTTGTGCGTCGTGACGAAGGAGGCATGGATGTCACCCGTCGCGAGGAAGGCACCCGGCCGCTTGGCCAGGGTGTCGAGCAGGGTCTGCTTGCCTTGGGGGAAGCCGTCCCAGTGATCGACGTTGGGCTTGAACACGGTCTGATACTCGGCCGGCAGGGTCGTGGCCGTGGTCAGGTTCCAGCGCAGCGGCGCGGTGGATACGGTGCTGATGACATTGACGAAGGTCGCGTCGGAGGCCAGTGCATTATCGAGGAACTGACGCTGCGTCGCGCCCAGCGGATCCTGCTGATACTGGCCGGTCGCCTGCATGTAGCCGGCATAGAGGTCGAAGGTCGGCTGAACCACCGCGTAGCGCGACCCCATGTCGGTGAAGAAGGCCTGCTTGCCCATGTGCAGGTAGGCGATGCCGCGTGGCAACGCATCGTAGGTCGCCTGGTCGATCAGTGGCAACGCGGTCGCGCCGGGAATCTGCCCCGCCGCGACGGCCTGATTGAACTGGCCCACCAGCTGATTGAAAACGTAGGCGGAAACGAGCCCCGTCAGGTCGGTGGTCGCCTTGCCCGTCGCGAGGCTGGCCGCATAGCCCGCCTGAACGTACCCCTGGGCCAACACGGGAATCAGTGCCTGCAAGTAGGCATTCCACGGTGCCGTCGTGGTGTCGACGTAAGGACCGAAACCGGCTTTCACCGCATCGTACTGGGTCTGCCCCAGCACGCCGATCAGCACGGGGGCACTCATCACCACCTTGCCGGGAAAGGCCCCTTCGGGAATCAGATGATCCGGACGATAGCTGCGGTAATCGAGCAGCACGGCCTCGAGGTTCTGGCCGAAACGCAACCGACGATACAGCACGTTTTTCGGCCACAGGGTGTTCGGATCCTTGCTGAGCGTGCCCGTCGTCGTCATGGCCGGATCGTCCACCGGCATGAATTCGTAGTACACCTGCTCGGCCCGATCCCGACGCGGCGGGTTGTACTCGTCCTTCCGTTCGTCGAAATAGGTTGCCGTGGCGCCCCAGCAGTCGTCGGAATACTCGTGATCGTCCCAGATCGCGATCATCGGGTACTGCTCGTGCACGCGCTGCAGAACCGGGTCGCTGCGGTAGGTCTTGTACAGCTCGCGGTAGTTCGACACGCTGGACGCGGCGTAGTAGGTGTTCGTCCCGCTACCCAGCGCGATGGCGCCTGCCGTATCGCTGAAGGCCACCGTGCGCGTGCTGCCCGTCGTCTGAAAGCTCGGATCGCCGGTGGTCTCGTAGATGTAGTCGCCGATCTGCAGGATGAAGTCCAGATCCGGCTCCGCCTCGAGCAAATAGGCATAGACGTTGTAGTAGCGGCCGATGAAATCCTGACAGGAAGTGACCGCATAACGCACGGCGACGTTCGCCTTCGGATCGGGCGCCGTCTTGGTACGTCCGGTGCGCGAGCTCGTGAACTGCCCCGGCCCCGTCTGCACGAGGAAGCGATAGTAGTAGCGCGTGCCCGGCTGTAGGCCCGCCACCTTCACCCGGAGGCAATGATCGTGCGCATCGGCGGCGATCAGGCCGTCGATGTCGACCACGGTCGTGCCAAACGCGCTGTCCGTGCTCACCTGCAGACGCAGCGACGCGTCACTGCCCGCCGCCGCATTCCCCACCCGGGTCCAGAGCACAACGGAGTTGGGCTGCGGATCGCCGGAAGCTACGGACTGAGGGAAAGTCGCCGTATCGGGTGTGATCTTCGTCGGCGCTGCCGGTGGCAGTCCCGTCGACTGGCCATTGCCGTTCGAGCCGATGCAGGCGCTGACACCCGCGGTGGCAGCCATGACCGTGACCAGTTTCAGAAACTGGCGACGATGCGGGTTGAGGGAAGTCGTCCGGTCTTCAGTCGTAGGCGCGGCGTCGCGGGGCTTCATCGGCTAGTTCCTTATCGGTTGAGTGATAAGGAAAAGTTAAGCCCCGAATATGAATATTTGATGGATGGAACGAATTAGCCAACAAGGCTCGATGGACCCGATGTGCCTCATCCCGGCCAGAAATGCACGCTAAGGCCGACGGCCGCCAGGGCGAACACCCCGGCCAGGAGATCGTCGACCATGATGCCCCAACCGCCCGAGACGTGCCGGTCCAGCCAGCGGATCGGCCAGGGCTTGACCACGTCGAACAGGCGGAACCAGAGAAAGGCGAGCAACAGCGTCCAGGGCGTGACCGGCACGAGCAGGAACGGGATGAGCACGCCCACGATCTCGTCGAACACGATCCCGCCATGGTCATGCACGCCCAACCGCCGGCTGGCCGCCCCGCACAACCCGATGCCGATGGGCGTCAGCACGATCAAGGCCAGCAGCACCACCGCCCACAGGGGAACCCCGATCGCCGGGGCAAGCAAGCCCAGCAGAGCAGCCAGCACCACGCCGGGCAGCGTGCCGAAGGTGCCCGGCGCGACCGGCGCAAGCCCCGAACCGAAGCCGAAGGCGAGCCAGAGCACGGGGTCGCGCCAGACGCGGGCGGCCAGATCGGGATGGGCGGGTTCTTGGCGGACATCCGGAAATTCCTCAATCGGGGCCGACGGCGAAATGATCGAAACCGCCCCGCGCGAGATCCACTGCCTGACCTGCGCGGTTCCGGACGACGAGCCCCGGTTCGGCACGGATCGACCCGATCACCGTGGCGGGGAAGTCCAACCGGTCCCGATCCTCCGGGGCCAGGGTGAACAGCAGCTCGTAATCGTCGCCGGCCGTCAGCGGCAAGGTTTCGACGGACGGGTCGAGCGCCAGCCAGCGGCGGGCCGCCGCCGACAATGGCAGGGCCGCCAAATCGATTTCCGCACCGACGCCGCTGGCCGCCAAGATGTGCCCGAGATCCTGAGCAAGCCCGTCGGACACGTCGATCGCGGCATGGGCGAACCCGGCCAATACCTGCCCTTCGGCCAGCCGGGGCGTGGGTCGGTCGAGCCTTCCCCGCAAATAATCCCGATCCGCCAGGGGGAGTTCGGCCGGTACGCTATCGGGCGAAAGCACCGTCCGCAGGCCAAGGCCCGCGTCGCCCAACGTGCCGGTCACGGCGATCAGATCGCCCGGCCGGGCAGCGTCGCGGCGCAAGACACGGTCGGGCTGGGCACCGCCCAGAACGGTCACGGCAAGGGTCAGCTGCGGACTGGCAACCGTGTCGCCGCCGATCAGGCACACGCCGAATTCGGCGGCGAGGCGATGGAACCCCTCGGCAAACCCTGCCAGCCAGTCGGGATCGGCTTCGGGGAGCGCCAACCCCAGGGTCACGCCCCGGGGTTGCGCGCCCATGGCGGCGAGATCGGAAAGATTGACCGCCAGCGCCTTGTGACCGATGTCCTCGGGCGCCGTATTCAGCGGAAAGTGACGCCCGGCGACCAGCAGATCCGTGCTCACGAGCAGGACTTCGTCGGGGGCGGGCTTGAGGATGGCGCAGTCGTCGCCCACTCCGAGCAGCACGGACGGCGTCGCGCAGTCGCGGGCGAAATACCGGCGGATCAGCGCGAACTCGTTCATCCGAGACGGATACCGCGGGCGTTCATGGTGTCGCGCTCAGGCTCAGGGCAGACGCAGCCAGCGCCGGGCGTTGGCATCGGTGTAGTCCGCGACGGCCGCGAGCGATTCGCCCCGCACGTCCGCCAGCACCTGAGCCGTGTGCACCACGAAGATCGGCGTATTCGGCTTCCCACGATGGGGCACCGGCGCGAGATACGGCGCGTCGGTCTCGACGAGGATGCGGTCCTGCGGCGCCTTCCGTGCCGTTTCCCGTAAGTCGGCGGCATTCTTGTAGGTCAGGATGCCGGAGAAGGACAGGTAGAAACCGAGATCGAGCGCCTGTTTGGCGGTCGCCCAATCCTCGACGAAACAGTGCATCACGCCGCCGCAGTCCCGGGCACCTTCGGAAGCCAGCATGGCCATGGTATCGGCAGCCGCTGCGCGGGTATGGATGATCAGCGGTTTGTCCAGCGCGCGGGCCGCCGCAATGTGGGCGCTGAAGCGTTCATGCTGCCAGGCTTCGGCCACGCCGCTGCGGAAGTAGTCCAGCCCGGTTTCGCCGATGGCGAGAATGTGTTCCGCGTAGTCGCTCGTCTGCACGAAGCGGACCAATGCCTCGGCATCGGTCGCGTACTCCGCCTCTTCCGTCGGATGTACGCCGTAGGACAGCCACACCTGGGGCCGATCCGCCCTTGCCGTGAAATACGGAGCCACCCGCTCGGCCATGGCCGGCCAGCGATCCGGATGAATGGAAATGCAGAGCATCCGTCGGACGCCGGCCTCGAAGGCCGCCGCCATGAAGACGTCGAAGGAGTCGTCGAACGGCGCGAGGTCGAGCAGATCGAGATGGCAGTGGGTATCGAAGAGATTCATAGCGCGGCAGAATGACAAAATCGGGGGTCAATAACAAGGGAAGCACCGGCCCGGCGGTCAACCACCTCGCCGCTGCCCTACCCCGGCCCGGACCCGCCACCGGAAACGGGGGCGATGCGCAGGCGGATCACCTGGAAGCGCTCGCCCATCTCCGTCGGCAGCACGAGTTCCTTGAAACCCTGGGACAGGCGCGCAGCGGTAGCCCGGTCGGTCGTGGACTGCATCTTGTCGGCAAATCGCGTGGGTACATCGGTGCCGAGCAGCCAGGCCGCCTGGGTACGCACGCCATCCACTGCGAATCCGGCGGCCTGAGCGAGGCGGCCCAGGCGTTCGAAATCCACCCAGGTCGTCAGATCCTGCAGACCGGGATAGACGAAGGGATCGTCGTGGGCACGATGCCGATAATGGCAGCGCAGGGTTCCTTCCGTGCGGTCGGGGCGATAGACCTCCGCACTCCGACCGCCGTAGTCGAAGAAATACAGCCGGGTTTCGGCGGCGCCCAGATCCCGGCGCAGATCGGCCAGCCAGCCCGGCAGATTCGGGTCGATTTCTGCCGCGACGGCCTCGGTGCCCGGTTCGGGCAGTGGGAGATGGGCCGCAAGATCGTTCACGGCGGCGGCCAGTGCCGGCGCAGGCGTCATCTCGCACCAACCGAAACGGCCATTGACGGGCTGAACACCCAGGGCGCGCACCGTCCCGGGATCACCGGGCACCCAGCGGAATCGCTCGACCGGCATGGCGTCCAGTACCTCGTTGGCGATCACCATACCGCGCCGACCAGTGCAAAGCCTCGCCCGGCGCCAGTTCGGCCCGATCAGCAATCCAGGTCACCCGTTCAGCCAGATGGGACGGCAGCTCGGCCGAAACGCGCGCCTGCTGGCGTGACCGCAGGGCTGGGCTGATCTCGAGGACGAGATAACGGGCCGGCAGACAGTCCCGCCGCGCGCACTCGGTGAGAAAATCGATCAGGAGCTGCCCCGAACCGGCGCCGAGTTCCAGCACCGCATCCCCAACCCGTCGGCCCGGGCCTGCTGCCACTCATAGACGAGGCCGTCGGCAAAGAGCGGCGATCGCTCGGGCGCGGTCACGAAGTCGCCACCGGCGCCAAAGGCCACCT